>JAJEAG010000078.1 GCA_022824265.1 Candidatus Poribacteria bacterium
CGTGGGATTCTGAGATTTATAGGTTGAAGGTTTAAAACCAAGATACTTTTCGTAGGTTGGGATGACGTTACGATAGACTCTGTTGAGATAGCGGTGAATGAATGTGAGTCTTGCACCGGGATATTGTCTTGCTAACATGTCTATGTATGCGACGCAGCTATAGGTTTTGCCTGCGTCATAAGTGCCACTTGCGATTTTGATGGGTTCGTGGGATTTGAATAGGTCACGCATCTGTCCATACGGTTGGAAACCGTTGGGATTGTATGTGATGATGGGTGGTCGGGTTTTGGACGGTGTGATGATATTGGGTGCTGGTCTGGTTATCACTTTCTTTTCTTTCGTTTCATCACTATCCTCATCATTTACTTTATCCTCATTTTCCTCTTTTTTGGGTGGTGGGAGTGCTTTTTGGATCTCTTCCATATCTGAATGTAGGTGTGAGAATTCCTGCGGTTCTTGATCGGTTTGGGATGCTTGTTGTTGCTGCTTTGAATTCTTGTCTGACATGCGGACACTGGAGTCGTATCCTTGTGTCTCAATGTTGTAACGCCTCATGAACGTGTTACATTGGTTAATGATTCTCTCAGTGTTATTTATAAATGGGGTTAGATCTGCGGCTTGTTTAGCATCTATAACACCGTTCTTTATGTGTGTCCATATTTCATTTTGTGCTTTCAACAAATTGATAAGTAAGTTTTCCATTTTTTCTAACATTTGTTCAACACGGGATTTATCCTGATTTTCGTTCTGGGTTTGGGTATTCTGGTCTTTCATGGTTATGCTAATGCTCCTGTTGTTGTATAAGTTGTTTGTATGTCTGAATCACTGAATACGCTGAATACGCTGAAAGCGTTTTTCATGGAAATTGCGTTTTTTCTCATATCTGATGTTGCCGTTAATTATGTTATATCATTTCGAAATGATGTTATAGTTTAACGGGTAGTGGATTGTGGTGGGTAAGTTATCAAGGAGGTGGAACAATATATATCCAATATGTTTAATGTGGGTTTGGTTTTTAGTTGTTAGTTTTCAGGTGCTATATACCTTTCGCCCGCTGGGGCTGAAACATTGGTACGAATTGCGTGGATGCAGATGTTGTTATCAGAATCCTACGTCCATCACAATTCAGATAATTAACCCACGCCTTTAGCGATTCAGACAGTAAAATCGACAATTGAATACCTCAGATCACATTATCTTTTTTCTTGACATATAAAATATTTACTGTAAAATAACTATCTGCTCTTTTTATTTAATTGTATTAGTTACAACAGAACAAAGTCAGTCATAGAGGAACAAAATGAAAAAAGGAATTTGTATCGGATCACTGCCCGGTGCTTCAACAGAAGAACGTTTTCAGTTAGCAAAAAAAGCGGGTTTTGATGGTGTGGAAATAGGAACATTAGGAAGCGGGACGGAACGTGTAGAAATAAAACAACTTGCAACAGATTGTGGTATAGAATTATGTAGCGTGATGAATGGAAAACACTGGTCACACCCGCTTTCAGATGCCGATCCTGCAGTGCGTGATGTGTGTCATAATGCTATGCTTGATTCCCTTGCAACTGCAGAAACAATTGGTGCTGATGCAGTGTTACTTGTTGCAGCTGTCGTCAATCATAAGACCACTTATGAAGATGCTTACCAAAGGTCTCAAGAAGAAATTCGAAGATTGATTCCAACTGCGAAAGAAAAAGGACTTACCATTGCCATAGAAAATGTTTGGAATAAATTTCTGCTAAGTCCTATTGAATTCTCACGGTATATTGATGAATTAGAGAGCGATGCAGTGACAGCATATTTTGATGTAGGGAATATCGTTGCTTATGGCTTTCCACAACACTGGATTCGATCACTCGGATCACGTATTTCCAAGGTGCATGTGAAGGGCTTCAATGCCAATGAACACCGATTTACATATCTGATTGAAGATTGTACAATTGATTGGAATGCTGTGATGACTTCTCTTAATGATATAGGATATGACGATTACATGACAGCAGAACTACCGGTTGGTGCTGATGATCCAGAAGGCACTGTACATCAGATTAGCGAAGATATGAGTAGAATTATTGCTGGTGAAGTCTAAAAGCTCTATTTGATATGGAAGTTATTATTCAACCGACACCTAACCAACTCACTGTGATTGCATCAGAAATAATTCGCGATGCTCTCCTTAAGAAACCAAACCTCGTATTAGGTTTAGCTACAGGAAGTACTCCGATAGGACTTTACAAAGCACTCGTCAAAATGCATAGAGAGGAGAATCTTGACTTTTCCAAAGTCACTACTTTTAATTTAGACGAATACATCGGTATTCCTATTGAACATCCACAAAGTTACCACACATTCATGTCAGAGCACTTTTTCGAATATGTCAATATTCCAACTGAAAATCAACATATTCCACAAAATACTACAGATAATTATGAAAAATTCTGTATTTCTTATGAGGAAGCAATTGTAAGTGCTGGTGGAATAGATATTCAGGTTTTGGGAATCGGTACCGATGGACATATCGGGTTTAATGAAGCAGGTTCTTCACTCTCCTCTCGCACCCGAATAAAGACGCTTTCCTCAAGTACTCTTAAGGCAAACGCTATGCATTTTGATGGTCAAATTAACGCTGTGCCAGAAATGGCAATTACAATGGGAATAGGGACTATTATGGATGCGAAGCGATGTTTACTCTTAGCAAGTGGTGATGCTAAATCAGGGGCTATAGCAAAGGCAGTAGAAGGTCCGATTACTGCTATGGTGCCTGCATCAATTTTACAGATGCATCCTAAAACAACATTCATAATTGACGAAGCGGCTGCTTCAAAGTTGGAAGAAATTGAGTATTACAAACGGTCTTATGCTAATATGAAAAAACTGATGTCGCAGAATCTGTAATTATTCTTCACACAACCCATATTCTTTTGATTTACGTTGAATTGTCCGTCTACTAATATCGAGTATTTGTGCAGCTTTTGCTTTATTGTAATCGGTATATTCAAGGGTAGCACGTAGGACTTCACGGTTTATCTCTTCAAGCGACATACCAATTTCAACGTTAATGTGTGAACCGCCATTACCAGATGAATCGGTCGTATGGAGGGTTGGGGCAGAGGGAATATTAGGACCCATATCTTCATTTGACTTCAGAATGCGTTCTGGTAGGTCTGTCAGTTGTAAAGTCTCTTGTGTTGACATGACTACAAGACCTTCAATACAGTTTTTCAACTCCCTAACATTTCCTGGCCAGTTGTATTTCATCAACGTTCGAACCGCTTCCGGTGTAAGTTTTCTCAATGTTTTGCCATTCTCTATACAAAATTCTTCAAGAAAATCTTTAATCAATAGCGGAATATCTTCAATCCGTTCCTGTAATGTTGGTAGGTTAATGGAAACAACGTTCAGGCGGTCATAGAGATCATGCAGAAATTCACCGTTTCTACAGGCGGCTTCTAAGTCGTGGTTCGTAGCACATATAATCCGCACGTTCACTTGAATAGTCTTATCCCCTCCAACTCGTTCAAATTCACGTTCTTCAAGAACACGCAAAAGACGGGCTTGATTTGATAGACTTAATTGCGAGACTTCATCAAGGAATAGTGTGCCTCCATGAGACAGTTCAAATCTTCCTTTCCGCTGATAATAAGCACCACTGAATGCCCCGCGTTCATGTCCAAATAGTTCGGATTCAGCTAAATTCTCATTTAATGTAGCACAATTAAATGCAATTAAATTACCTTGTCGCAAACTCCTATGGTGAATAGCACGTGCGACAAGTTCTTTACCTGTACCGCGTGCCCCGTATATCATCACTGTAGCTTTTGTCGGTGCAATTTGGGTAATCATCTCACGGATCTGAATGAGTTGTGGAGATTTACCCGTAAGTCTGCATAGCCCTTCCTTTTCATCAATTTGCGACCGTAATTTTCGGTTTTCAAAGGTTAGTTGTTGATTTTGTAGTGTCTTATGAAGGAGTGCTTTCAAATGAACGGGATTAAGTGGTCTGTAGACAAAAAATGTTCCATCATGTGCCAACATTGCTTTGATACCGATGTCAGTCTCTAATACATTAGGGGCAGTGATAAAAATGATACCCACATCAGGATGGTGTTTAATTGCAGCTTCTAACAGGACTAATCCATCTATCCTTTCGGCTTTCAATGGCGCGATTAGGATATTAATCGTCTGTTGTTCTATTAAATGAAAGGCTTGATACATATTACTGGTAACAATTAGATTCAGACCTTCTCCATTAAGTGTTTGACAGATAACTTCTCGTTGTCGAGAATCTGAATCTACTATCAAGACATTCTTATCAATACTCATATCAGATTATCTTTTAGTGTATTTTAATATTTGGATAATAGAATTAAGTTGCTGCAATTGGCTGCATACCTAACGGAACAATTTTGACTGTAATGTTTTTGTCAAAACAAAATTTGAAACATACACATTCATTCTTACTATAAAGTATACCTGATGATTCTTATTTACGTCAATAAGAATGTTAACATTCAATCTATGATGAATTATAATAGAACTAAGCAACAGACAGACACACTTACAATCAATCAAAATTAAATAGTATTTGAGCATGCTCAAGGTTTTCAGATTATAGGTAATAGGTTTTTGTTGACATAGAATCTCAATATGTGTATACTTAATCATTATACATTTATCTGTATATTACATATTTTATCAATTTGTTATTTTGGAATAATATAAGAGTAATTGGTTTTGACATTTGAATATTTATACTACTTATTTATTAACCTACATTCTGGAGATATCATTCAATTACATAGGGAAACATAAAGGGGGTTATGTATATGGTTGATGATTCAAAAAGTCTATATTCTTTCGGAGGTATATCTGCAATTCTCAGCGGCATTCTTATGGTATTCATAAGTATCTGGTTTCTTTTTAGATCCGATAGTCAACCAGATGTGATGCATGGTATCAGCATTGTAATGCTTATTTTGGTAGTACCTACGGTTATTGCCTTAACTGCTCTACTTGTAAAGGAAGTGAAAACTGGTACGCTTTTAGGTGTTGGATTCGCTGGACTTTGGATTTTATTAGAATTGATTGCACACTGCTCCCAATCTGCACCATTGAAGTATGTAAATGAAATGTTACGGGATACTGCTACACAGGATTTTGGGCAGAATTTCGATAAGGTCTGGAGTGAATGGGGTGATGCGCTAATGATGATTGCAGCATTTTCATTTTCAGTTGCGGCATTATGTTATGGTATTTCGATCCGTAAATGGGGAAATACCGCCTCTGCATATCTGTTAATACTATCAGCAATTGCCTTTCTGTTTACATTTATACCTACGGTAGATCTCTATTGGCATATTATGATAAGAGGAATTGCAGTACTGTTTTTGGGAGGAGTGCTGTTGAGCGCGCCAAGTCAAACGATCGACGAAGAATGGGAAACATAACGTGTGATAGAAAGAACTGACATCTATAGTTCCACCCTTAGTTTAAATTAATGAGTAGGATGGACAAACAATTCAAACAATCGTATCCTAAAATGATTGAATTGAGTGTTCACCTACTCTCTGTTTATGTTAGGACTATCAACATCGTTTAACAACTCTTCTAATTCCGCTAACAGATCTCTGTCATCATCTTCTTCACTGGTTTCTTCGCTATCATTGTTTTCATTATCGTCGGAATCAATGGATACCAAATCTGATCGAAATTCAATTAAATTATTTAAATACCTTTCACGGGTTATATTTTCAGCTTCACCTTGTTCCTCACGTAAACATTCCCCACAAAATTCTCCAATTAGTTGGATACCTATATCAATGTGTTGTAGGGCAGTGATAGGATCATCCTCCTGCAAACTCAATTCTGCTTTAGCAATGCTGTTCATCATAATCATATAACCTTTATATTGATAACTTCTCCAAGCTATTTCTGATGGGGCGAATTCACGAGCCAGATCGGTTACCGATAAATTTGTATCTGTATCACGACAAACATCATGCCACCTCTTTATACCAGCAAACAGTAGATACCGAGTGTATCTGTGAAAAGATTCCTCAAACAAAGTGTCCCATTCCTCTTCTGTCAATTCAAAACCATCCTTACTTCCGTTTTCTTCCTCATATTTTTCTAATATACCTAAATAATAATCATAGTATGAATCCAAACCGTGTGGACGTGCACCATCTGGACGACCAGACGCATAAATACGTGAAACTGTGAAGGCATTCGGCTGTACGACAATAACTTCCCGACCATCTTCAATTTTCAAAATTCTGATTGGATGATCTTCATCTAAGTTTAGAACTTGAAGAATTCTATCAAGGGCTTGAACCCATCGCGTATTTCTCTGAGTTGTACCGTTTGACATGATTTTACCTTTACTTGTGATAATCTTGAAGTGGTGTAACTGATATTTCACCACGTTGAAGTGCATCAATTGCGTTTACTGCTGCGGCTGCACCTGGAATAGTTGAGAAAATTGGAATGTCATGTTCTATCGCCATCTGACGGATAAGTAACTCATTTGATCGGTGTATATCACCAGTTGGTGTATTGATAATCAGATCAACTGCATGGTTTTTGATATAATCATGGATTGTTGGTCGCCCCTTGCCAATGCTATATACAAGTTGAACATCCATTCCGTTACGAAGGAGAACTTTTGCCGTACCGTGTGTGGCAATGAGTTTAAATCCCATATCGGTTAGTTTTTTTGCTATAAAGATGACTGAACGTTTGTCCTTATTTCTCACACTAATAAAAGCATTTCCCTTGAGAGGTAATGTATATCCACATGCTTTTTGTGCCTTGGCAAATGCTCGAGAAACATCGTTATCAATTCCCATTACTTCACCGGTAGATTTCATTTCAGGACCTAAGCGTGAATTCGCGCCGGGAAAACGGTTAAATGGAAAAACTGGAGCTTTAACACTGAAATAAGTTGGTTCAATTTCTGTTGTAAACCCAAGTGTATCAAGCGTCTTACCAGCCATAACCCTTGCTGCCAACTTTGCCAAAGGCACACCTATTGCTTTACTTACAAACGGCACAGTCCGAGATGCCCGAGGATTCACTTCTAACACATATATTTCCTCATTTTTAATAGCATATTGAACGTTCATCAAACCACGGACATTAAGTGCCTTTGCAAGCGCGTAAGTATATTCCTTGAGTTGGTCAATTTGGTCATCAACTAATGTATATGGTGGGAGAACACAATCACTATCACCAGAATGAACTCCCGCCTCTTCAATATGCTCCATGATACCACCTATGACAGTTAAGTGTCCATCAGAAATAGCATCTACATCCACTTCAATTGCTTCCTCAAGGTATTTGTCGATCAGTACAGGGTGTTCAGGAGAGGCTTTGACAGCAGTATCCATATATTCTTGTAAGGGTTTCTCGTCATAAACAATCTGCATTGCACGTCCCCCAAGTACAAAGGAGGGACGGACTATCACAGGATACCCAAGAGATGATGCGATAGGTATGGCTTCTTCACTTGATGTTGCGGTGCTGTTTGGCGGTTGCATAAGTCCAATTTCGTCTAAAACTTCTTTGAATAGTTGACGATTTTCTGAACGGGCAATGTCCTCCGGACTTGTGCCAATTATTGGAACGCCTGCTTCTTTAAGTGACATGGCAAGATTCAGAGGGGTCTGTCCTCCGAATTGAACGATAACACCGATCGGTTTCTCTTTGTCGTAAATATTCAACACATCTTCACAGGTCAACGGTTCAAAATAGAGACGGTCAGAGGTGTCATAATCTGTGCTTACTGTTTCTGGATTACTATTTACCATGATGGTTTCATATCCATCGGTTTTGAGAGCCATTGCGGCATGGACACAGCAATAATCAAATTCAATTCCCTGTCCAATACGGTTCGGTCCACCTCCAAGAATCATAATTTTCTCTTTATCGGTTGGACGCACTTCATCTTCGCTTGAACAAGTTGAATAATAGTAAGGTGTTTCTGCTTCAAATTCTGCTGCACAGGTATCAACAGTTTTGTATGTTGGTTCAAGACCGAGGTTTTTTCGTGTTTCTCTAACCTGAGTTTCTGGTACATCGTAGAGGTCTGAAAGCTGTCGATCAGAAAATCCTAACTGTTTTGCTTGACGCATTAGAGAGGCAAATTCTGTATCAGTATGATTTCCGTTTTCTAAAAAAGGACGTGTCTGTGGGATGTTTATACTCTTTTCAAAGTCTACTATTTCTTGCATATTATATAAGAAGAATGGATCAATATGTGTATATGAATAGATGTCATCAATACTCATTCCACGTTTAAGGGCAGATTTTATGTAGAAAATGCGTTCAACGTTTGGAATCGTTAATTTACTTGAAAGTTCAGAAAGCGGAATCTCTTCAAGGGGGTGGTTATCATAACCTGACCAACCAGTTTCTAATGATCGTAGCCCTTTCTGCAATGCTTCTTTAAATGTTCCACCGATTGACATTGCCTCTCCAACTGATTTCATCTGTGTTGTAAGGGTTTCATCGGTACCTTGAAACTTTTCAAATGCCCATCTCGGTATTTTCACAACAACGTAGTCAATCGTCGGTTCAAAGCAGGCAGGTGTTTCTGCAGTAATGTCGTTCGGAATCTCATCAAGATTATAACCGACTGCCAACTTCGCCGCAATTTTAGCAATTGGAAATCCGGTTGCTTTTGAAGCAAGTGCAGAACTTCGAGAAACACGCGGGTTCATTTCAATAACGACCTGTTTTCCAGTCTTTGGATCAACAGCAAATTGGATGTTTGACCCACCCGTGTCAACCCCTATTTCGCGGATGATTTTTATCGCAGAATCCCGCATTAACTGATATTCTTTATCTGTTAATGTTTGAATAGGAGCAACAGTAATACTATCACCCGTATGAACACCCATCGGGTCTACGTTTTCAATGGAACAGATAATTACAACGTTATCTGCCCCATCGCGCATTACCTCTAATTCAAATTCTTTCCAACCAATGACAGATTCTTCAATCAGCAATTCGCTGATGGGGCTTAAAGAGAGACCTGTTGACACCATTTTTTGGTATTCTTCAATGTTATATGCAATACCTCCACCAGTGCCTCCAAGTGTAAATGCTGGACGGATAATCGCTGGAAAACCGATTTCATCAATTAACGCTATGGCTTCTGCCAATGTATGTGCAATGCCGCTTTTAGGAACTGCTAAACCGATTTTTTCCATTGCTTGTTTGAACAGTGCTCTGTCTTCTGCTTTTTGTATTGCTGGCAGTTTTGCACCAATCAATTCTACATTGTATTTCTCAAGCACACCCGATTCAGCAAGTTCAACAGATACGTTCAGTGCGGTTTGTCCACCTAATGTTGGTAGCAACGCATGGGGTCGTTCCTTCTCTATAACAAGTTCTACCGTATCTGCAGTAATTGGTTCAACATAGGTGCGATCAGCAAAATCGGGATCGGTCATAATTGTGGCAGGATTGCTATTTACCAGAACAATCTGATAACCCTCCTCTTTGAGGGCTTTACAAGCCTGTGTTCCGGAGTAATCAAATTCACATGCCTGACCGATTATAATCGCTCCCGAACCTATAATTAGTATTTTTTCTATGTCTGTTCTTTTTGGCATTTTTATTTTCTACAGTTTACATTCGTTCTTAGATTAAAGGTTAGAATATATAATTTTAACGTATGTCTTGAATGTGAACGTTACTTTTCCATCATCTGTGTAAATCGTGAAAACAGATAACTTGCATCATGCGGTCCAGGAGATGCTTCTGGATGATATTGGACTGAAAATGCTGGATATTCACGATGCTGTATACCTTCAAGTGTGTCATCATTTAAGTTGATATGTGTTATATCGACAGTATTTGGCATTGAATCAATATCAACACAAAAACCGTGGTTTTGGGATGTTATCTCAACTTGATCGGTTTCAAAATGTTTTACAGGTTGGTTTGCACCACGATGTCCAAACTTGAGTTTGTATGTTTTCCCACCGAGTGCAAGTCCCATCAGTTGATGTCCCAAACATATACCGAAAACCGGTTTTTTACCAAGTAATTCTTGTACAGTTTTTATCGCATAATCGAGCGGTTCTGGGTCACCTGGTCCATTTGATAGGAATACGCCATCAGGTTCTGCTGCGAGGATTTCTTCAGCAGTGGTTTTTGCTGGAACTACTTGTACCTCACAACCGTGTTCAGTGAGTTGCCGTAAGATGTTGTATTTGATGCCGAAGTCCATCGCCACTACGCGGTATTTTCCATTTTCTGACGGAAT
This sequence comes from Candidatus Poribacteria bacterium, assembly GCA_022824265.1. GTDB lineage: Bacteria > Poribacteria > WGA-4E > WGA-4E > WGA-3G > MSPOR6. Next base: position 10,274 of record JAJEAG010000078.1, read on the forward strand.
TTGATCTGTTGAAAAGTCATCAGTTGAACTGGATGGATGTTGATTCCAAGCATAAGGGTTCGGGCAGGTAACCCGTTGCACAAGGTCCCATCCAACTAAACCGTGCCAAGATTGTGCTTTTGCGACAAGGCTTGCAACGTCAATATTTCCATCAGCATCTTCGGTCGCGAGACATCCATTCATAACACCGTGTACACGAAGGCGACGGGTAAGTGCGCGCGTGTCTATATTCTGAATACCGATGATACCGTTTTCGGATAAATAGGTGTCCAAACTCCATTTGGATCGCCAGTTGCTATGATACGCGCTGTATTCACGCACAACAAAACCTTCTACTTGGGGACCAATAGACTCTATATCCGCTTCATTACAGCCGTAGTTGCCAATTAACGGATAGGTCATTGTTACTATCTGTCCTTTATATGACGGATCAGTTAAGACTTCCTGATAGCCAGTCATACTGGTATTAAACACAACTTCACCGACAGTTTCACCTGTCGCGCCAAACTGTTGTCCTTCAAAAACTGTGCCATCCGACAATGCGAGAATTGCTTTCATATTATCCTCTTGTATGAATGGTTCTATCCGCTACTTGTCCCATTTGCATTAGTCCGTTGAATCTGAACTCCCTCTCGGAACGTCATCACAGACCATCCCTTTAGCTGCCAACCATCAAAGGGTGAATTTCGACTTTTTGAACGCGATTTTTCTATGTCAACTTTTGCAGTTTTATGAGTATCAATGATTGTTATGTCGGCTACAGCACCGATGGAAAGTGTACCACGATCAATTCCTACAATTCCTGCAGGAATATTGGTCAATTTAGCAATTGCCTCAGTTAAGGTTAAATGTCCAGCTTCAACCAAGTAAGTCATAACAAGTGGAACACATGTCTCAAGACCGATAATCCCGTTAGGTGCGTCTTTCATCCCAAGTGCTTTTTCAGATGGGGTATGTGGTGCGTGATCTGTAGCAATTGCGTCTATAGTGCCATCACACAAGCCTTCCAGAACAGCGTCAATGTCTTTCTGAGTCCGAAGTGGTGGATGCATTTTAGCGTTAGTACCCTGTTTTTCTACCTCTGTGTCAGTCAGAATCCAATGGTGAGGACAGGCTTCTGCTGTTACGTTAACACCGCGTTGTTTACCCCATTGCACTAATTCAACGGCTCCAGTTGTGCTGACATGTAGTATATGCACATGTCCACCTGTTAATTCTGCCAGCATGATGTCACGAGCAACGATAATATCCTCTGCGGCATTTGGGCTACCCACAAGGTCTAATTTACGTGATGTCTCACCAAGATTCATTACTGCGCCTGCGTTCAGATTATGCTCTTCACAGTGTACCATTACTGGAAAATCAAGTTCTGCACTTAAGGATAGTGCCTCATACATCAACGCGGAATTCATCACGGTAACACCATCATCGCTGATACCTACTGCCCCTGCAGAAAGCATGCCACGAATATCAGTTAATTTTTCACCCACAAGGTCTTTTGTTATGCTGCCGACAGTATACACATTTGATGATACGGATTTACTATTTGCTATCTCATATATACGTTTAACCTTGTCGGGTGAATCTGTAACTGGTGATGTATTTGCCATGCAAACTACAGAAGTAAAACCACCAACAGCTGCAGCCGCTGTCCCTGTAGCAATAGTCTCCTTATGTTCAAATCCCGGTTCCCGCAGATGGACGTGCATGTCAATTAATCCAGGTGTGACAGTCAAATCAGTAGCATCAATCACGTGGTCTGCATTTTCCGAATGATTACCACCTACCTTAGCAATTTTGCCATCAACGATGAAAATATCTCCTACTTCATCAACGTTGTTTGCTGGATCAATGATACGTCCATTGTGGATAAGTACACTGTTCATTATATATCCCTGACACCTTGATTTACTTATTCTTGATCTCGTTCGTAAATCATCGCTGAATCAATTCCGTGTTCTTCAACTAATTGGACTCTAATGAATTCTTTACGAGAAGTAGGCACATTTTTTCCGATATAATCAGCAGAAATCGGAAGTTCACGGTGTCCTCTATCCACCAATGCTGCCAGTTGAATTGCTGCGGGACGACCAAAATCCATGACTGCATCCATTGCTGCGCGAGTGGTGCGACCTGTATACAACACTTCATCTACTAATATAACCCTTTTTCCTGTAACCTCAAATGGAATGTCGGTACTGCTAACCTGTATTTGTGATTCATGGAGATTGATGTCATCACGATAGAGTGTTACATCAATTGCTCCTACAGGGATACTTACATTTTCAATCCGTTCTAAGTTTTCAGCAATACGGTAAGCAAGGGTATCCCCTCGACTTTTTATGCCGACGAGGACCATTTTTTCAATATGTTGATGATTTCGTTCTAATATTTCGTGAGCGATTCTAACCAAAGCGCGGCGGATCTCTTCCGCGTTCATGACTTGTGCTTTTTCATGCATTTTCATGATGCTATTACCATTTATGTTTGAATATTGAATTATTGCTGTAATGCTAATTTGACCATAAAAAAACCCTCTCACTTATGAGTGAGAAGGAACAATGTATATATGTTATATTGCAACAGAAACAGATTATAAAGAAAACCTTATGTATATGCTTATGAAATTTGTAGCACTTTTTTTCTAAACAGGAACTGCGAGTGCAACCATACTGTATCCGTATGTAGCGGACCATCCTTTTTCCACCTCTCCGGATGGGATTAAAAAGGTTTTGAACATCTAAGTCAATCTGTTTTAGTATTATACTATGTATATGCGAAAATTGCAAATTTTAATACCTGAAAGCAAAATGCTGATATGTTTTGTGAGAATGGCTGCTGCGTTTATGAGTTGATCGCTTCGGACGAAAACGACGGTTAGTATGTTCTGTTTCGGAAAATACTATTCTCCCTGCACAGCACTGATCTCATCTTCAGAAATCTTATGGACACTTTTCGGGTTGAATGTTTGGGTCGTATCTGTGCGCAAAGCCACCTCAATCCTGCCACCTGTCAACACAAAGAATTGAATAAGGAAACCACCACCCTGCATCGATTCAACCTGATATTCTTCTGTGTCAAGGTCACCAATCCATTCAGGAAGTGCATCTTCAAATTTTGGATTTTGCATGACATTCTCTGGTAATGCTACTATTAAAGTTCCCGGTTCATCACCAATTGCATTTCCGATAATCTCTCGCTTTTCAACCATATACGGCACAACAATACTTGCATACTCAAAATCGTCATCTGATGAACGCGCTGGTGGAACAAGACCCCAAGTCAAATGATGGATAAACGGATTTCCATACCCTTGTCCGAGCATGTGTTCAAGTGCAGCCTTATCAACAGGATGTACAACCGCAACATAGTCAAACCATCCATCATTATGTGCTGGACTATCTGATGTCAACTGTGCAGATACGTTAATATAGTCACAACCGTCAACAGGGGATGGATAACACCGCGCATCCCACCCATTCACATACCCGAGTTGCTTCAAACCGTCAGCGACGATATGAGGTGGATCACAGAAAATGGCAGCATGATCCATGTTTGGATAGATTTGGACATCTGCCTCTGTAATACGATTGGCAACTTCGGTTGCCTCAGAAAAACGTAGGTCAGCATTTTCAATTTTTAGATATTCTGTGAAATTTGTAGGTAATTTGATTAAGTGCTCCATGTGAATCCTCCCTCATGATATAGTCGCGATACAATATCAGTTTATCAAATAATATGACCATAAGCAAACGTAATTTTACATTGAAAAAAGTGTGGTTTCTTGTTAACATAAACATATTTAGATGCAACAGTATAACAATCGCCGGTTGATTTAACCGATACTGAAAAGGAAAATATATGAGAAACAACACCTTTAGAGAATTACTCAATTCTGACAAACCGACCGTTGGGACACACATCCATACCACTTGGCCCTCCATCGTTGAGGCAATTGGACACACTGGACTGTATGATTACGTAGAATTTGTAGGTGAATATGGTCCATTTGACTTACACGACTTGGATAATTTGTGCAGGGCGGCTGAACTCCACAATATCTCAACAATGATTAAAGTAGATCAAGAACCGCGCGGTTTCATTGCACAACGTGCAATCGGTTCAGGCTTTCAGAGTGTGCTTTATGCAGATTGCCAAAACGTGGAAGATGTGAAGGAGTGTGTTCGAACTACACGTGCTGATACACCGGAAGATGGTGGAAGTTATGGCGTTGCAACACGAAGGTTCGCTTATATGGGATACGGAGGCGGAACCGAATATGTTCAAGCACTGCGGGATGTTGTCGTTGTCATTATGATTGAAAAAAAGGGAACGGTTGATAACCTTGAAGAGGTATTATCTGTTGAAGGTGTTGACATGATCCAGTGGGGCGGTTCGGATTATTCTATGAGTATTGGAATGGTTGGACAACGTGGATCTACTAAAATACAGGAGACGGAACGAAAAGTATTTGAAACTGCTATAAAAATGGGTGTCCCACCGCGTGCTGAAATTGGAAGTGCAGATGGAGCGAAACGTTTCCTTGATATGGGAGTACGACATTTCTGTATCGGTACAGACATTTCCATACTCTATGGATGGTGGCGCGAACATGGTGATGGACTTCGCAAAGCACTTGAAGGACATTAAAAAAATGTCAGTTATCAGTAGTCAGTTAAAGAACTCTCTGGTTCAATAAGCGATCCTCTAAACTGACAACTGATAACTGCAAACTAATAACTATTAAAGCATCTCCTGCATTTTTTCTGCGACCCAATCTACAGCGACATCAATCATCACTTGTCCTTTTTCTGTCGTAGCGAGTTTGGCTTGATGGTGATATTCACGGTCAGATTTTGCTTGTCCTTCATTTGAAATGGTGAGTTTTGCACTGTCGTAATCCACACCGTTCCAATCAACGTTTTCTGCAAAAGCTGCAAGAGCAAAGGCTGTTTCAAATTCAGCAGCATGTCCCGGACAAACCCCAGACTCCATCTGCTCCTGAACTAACTCACTCGTATATGCTTCCCAATATGAGTGAAAGGCAATGTTGATACCAAGTTTCTCTCGGAAACCATCTAACCGCTGATGTACTGGACCAGCATTTCCTGCATGACCGTTTACGATCAGGATGTTCTCAACACCGTGTCGCCGCATACTATCCGCGACATCGTATAACACCTCACCGAAAACTTCCGCACGAAGCGTGAGTGTGCCCTTGTGATCCATCCAGTGTTCCGACACACCAATCGCCAAAGGCGTTGTAACTATAACCTGTGGAAACAACTTTTCTGCTGCTAATTTAGAAACATACACAGCACTTTGTGTGTCGTGATACATCGCTAAGTGTTCGTTATGTTGTTCTGTACTGCCCGTGGGTATGATTGCACCTTTGAGAGTGCCAGCATCTATCGCCTCACGTACATACCGTCGTTGATTTTCCCATAATAATACTGATTTGATTTGTGACATTATTATCCTCCGTGTTATTTACGCGTAATTGATAGCGCGCTTAAAAAACGCCTACAAAAAAGTATATAAGATAGATTTTAATTTCTTACGTGTCTCTTTCATGTGAAATATCGTCTCGGAATACGCTGTTTCCCGATTCTTTTCAGTCCGATTCAAAACAGGTCGCTTATGCTGATTTACGATATTCATTCCTGCTATTTCAGCAATAGTCGGATACATATCGAACTTATCATTTGCCACAATAAAGACATCGTAATCGTCAGCCAAAAACCGCTTACAGTTTTTAAAAACTTCAGCTACACCGTGAACATACGATTCTCTCGCTTCTCGTCCTTTTCCTCTGAACAGCGGTCCTATTTCTAATTCATCTAATCTTTTAAAGCCAAAGAGATCGTAAGCATAAGCATGTTGTTCGTGATAGTTAATAAGTCCTACATAGGGCGGACTGGTAAAGATACCTTTAATCTTTTGTTTCTCTGCAATCTCTGTGAATTGTGGCTCTGTCTGTCTCAACATCGCGAAAATATCAATTGTCCGTGAATCACCAGTGAGGCATTGTTGAAAGGTATCCGACTTTATCTTACTGAACTCAATCCATCGATCTATGCTATCCTTGCTATATCTGTTCCACCAACCTAAAATCGAAAAGAGTGGTTTACAGATTTTTCCATGTTTTCTGCAATAGTAAGTAGTTGTTACCGGTTTACGAAGTGTTCCTAAGTCTGCGTGTGTTGTGGCTCTGCAAGAACGAATAGTCCTGCTTAATATTAGCATCAAGGCATGTTGCGTGGATATATCCTCAACTTTGCGAATTCTGTTGTAGACAAAATCTATTTCTGCTCTTACTCCAGGAAGATACCACTGTTTCATAAAACGTTTAGAATCAGGTGGCATTTGAAGGTCAATTTTGTATTCAGCAACGAGTTGTTGGTAGGTATCTAAAAATGCCGTTTCTTTCTCAGCACCGTACTTTTTCTGATCAACTTTCCCCATTCTGACTTGACGTTTAAATGATACTGGAAAATACTGATTATTGAATTCTGTTAGTGAGTTAGCAAGTTTAGATTCAAATTCCATAATACCTGAAGTAGAAACTAAACTACTAAGTGAAGCAGTTATTTCTTGACTTTTCTCATACAGACGAACAAAGTTGAATTTTTTCACCTTAGCATTGCTCATGAAAGCATTAAAAGCTGAAATATCAATACCGATTGCATGCATGCCGAGTTCGTTAGCTTGTACTAAAGTCGTTCCACTACCACAAAATGGATCAAGTAAAATATCGTCAGGTTGGAAATAAGTATCCTGCTTAAAATCATCCGTATGCGGTCCTAAGAAATATTCAACTAATTGGGGAATAAATTTGCCTTTGTAAGGATGAAGTCGATGGACGTGTTTTGTTGTTTCCGCTTCTTTAATCTTTTCAAAAGATAGTGCCCAATTTAGGTCATTACCAAGTTCATCTTTCCAACGTTTTTCTCTATTGCTCTGACTGTAATATTTTTTCAGACTATCCAAGGGAATTAGCGTTGATCCTTTTTCAAGAACGGATTCAATGTGACCATATTGAATCAAATAGGATATATTTGCAGTTGTTACGTTTTTATTTAGATAATCTGATGCCCACTTACTTGCTTGTTTGAGTGTCAGATGCATTTCAAGTCCTTTTCCCTGAATTATAATTCTGGACACTTATGTTCAATAGAAAGCAGTATACCACTCGGAAACTAAAATGTCAAAGCGATACAATTTTAGTAATTGAAAGCAGTTTAGTGATTTAACGGGATTGAACTCCATCCTATTACAAATCATAAAGTCTTCAATGTATTATGTACTACGCCAATCAATAAACCGCCAAATACTTTTCTTTTTCCCACTGACTGACACTCAAATGATAATTACGCCATTCCTCACGTTTAACCTGAATATAATAGTCAGCATACTCCAGCCCCAACGAGTCTTTGATTACATCATCTGCTTCAAGAGCATCAACGGCTTCGCTAAGCGTAGAAGGAAGGGAGTCAATGCCTCTACGATTCAGTTCATCTTCGGGGATTTCGTAAAGGTTATCAACATTTTGTTCACCGGGGTCAATCTGATTTTCAATACCATCAAGACCAGCAGCAAGTAGAACAGTTGCGGCAAGATATGGGTTTGCTGCGCCATCACCTAATCGGTTCTCTATCCGTCCTGGTGCAGGAATCCGAATCATCTGCGTTCTATTGTTTGCACCATAAGTCACATAAACCGGGGCCCAGGATGCACCAGAACGTGGTGCTCTACGAACCAAACGTTTATAACTATTCACAAGCGGATTCGTTACCGCTGTAACCGCTTTCGCATGTTTGAGAATGCCTCCAGTAAACCAATATGCAAGTTGTGATATGCCATTCCTATCGTTCTCATCAATAAATAAGTTCGTCTGATTATCCTCATCCCAGAGACTCATGTGAAAATGTGCCCCATTACCTGTCAGGTTAGTAAAGGGTTTCGGCATAAACGTTGCTAATAACCCTTGTTCTTCTGCAAGCGTTTTGACCATCCATTTGAAAAAAGTATGTCGGTCTGCAGTGGTGAGTGCATCGGAATATGTCCAGTTGACTTCATATTGACAGGTTCCATCTTCATGGTCATTTGCATAAGGTTCCCATTCCAATTCTTGCATATATTTTATCAGACCCGTCATCATATCAAGATTACGGTATAGTGCCTTTAAGTCATAGCAAGGTTTATCCAAAGTATCAAGCGAATCCCATGGCGCATATTGACCGTCTTCATTCTTCTCCAATAACATGAATTCTGCCTCAATACCAACGTTAAAGACATATCCTTTCTGTTTAGCTTTTTCTAATTGTCGCCGCAAAATGGTTCGTGGACAATAGTGCCAGGATTCTCCTTCAACATACATATCTCCCGCAACCCAGGCTAAGTTCTCCCGCCAAGGTACAATAGTAACGGAATTAAAGTCAGGGATGCTTGCCATCTCTGGGTCATGTGGTCCCTGTCCTATATTTCCTGCTGCAAAACCACCAAAACCTGCCCCTTCTATTGCCATATCATCAAGGTGCGTTGCTGGAATAACCTTTGCCTTCGGTGCCCCACTCATCTCTACAAATGAGCAGAGAAAGAACTCTATCCCGCGAGATTCAACTAAAGATTTAACCTGTGCTAATGTCATATAGTTTCCCACTTTTTCAATCGAAATCCTCTTATGTCATAACTGGTTTAGCACACAGTTGAGTCGTTTATCCCTTATTATGGTGAACTTTATAATTAATGTGACATTTAGTGATGTAGGAGGGAACTCCGATTCCCGACTATCAGTGAGTTTCGTCACGATTCGGAGATCGCTCCTACAGAACATAAGTTCCTTTATTTACGGAGTTCACCATAATTAGAAGTACTACCACATAGGATTTTGCAGTTAAAATTTTTCACGCAACGAAACACTGAAGATACTATGATTGTAATTCAGAAAATTGAGTATCGGGTCTAATTCGTTGGTGTTATTTTGCGTGAATTGATACTCCCCTTGCAATGTTGTTTTTGGTGTGAACCTCCAATTAACCTGTGCTGAAAATCCATATTGTGTATCACTTCTGTTATCAGCTCCATCTTGAATACGACCAGTCTCGTCCCGTATCTGACGGTTATCAAATTCTAACCAAACATGAGAAAATCGGAAACGGATCCATTGTCCTGTGTCAAACTTAATAAATGTATTCAACGCTGCTTCAGCACTTGCGAATTTATAGAAATCTACATTTGAACGATTAAGATAAAGGTTTAGTTCCTCTTGAAATACGAAGTAATCTGAAACTGTTTGTAATAATTTTACAGCACCAAAATGTCGCAAATCTATTCGACTTTCCCCGATATCCAGTCCAGTAACGCCTAATATTAAGTTGTTCAAATTTGTTTGATAGATGCTGTTTTCTAATGAATATTCCACTTTACCTAACATCTGTTTCAGCAATCCAAATTGAAGACGAGTTGTTACCTTATGATTCGTGGAACCGATCAGCAAAAAATCTTCTCGAAGTTGGTTTGTATCATCAAATCGGTGGATTCTGATGTTGTATTCTAAAATACGACCAAAACGTAAACCCAACTGACGTTCTGTGTTGTTATAAACATCCAGTGTGCGAACAAGTCTGTGAAACTGATGTGAAGCAACAAATTCAGGTAAATTTGAAAATGGACGATAACTCAGTTCAGTTGACATAACATCACTAAACTTATCAAATTCATTGAGATTTCCTGATTCTCCTATGTAGTTTTCATATTGTGGTGCATACTGTAGTTTTAATCGGAGTATGTTATTGACTATCGGGAGTTCCCCTGTCAAATCTAAACCAATACTGTTGATTAACCCTTTAAGTTGCGGACTCTCCTTCCCAGCAAGGCTGCTCGTATAAGGGTCAACGCTCAAACCGAGTTCAATGTGATTGTTGTATGTGTTGTTGATATATGAATTTATAGTCAGTTTGGCAGGATCAGATTCCGGTTTAGGAGGTATGGGTTCAAGTTGAAATAGGTCCGGTTCAAATTCACTATCCGATTGCGCATGAGTTGGTTGCAAGTGTCCAACGAATAGTAAACCAATTATACATATATATAAACAAGAAGAGAGTTTTGTTATATTCAATTTTAACTCCAATTTCCATTAAAATATTGAGTATATTTTGCTCTCATTGATAAAAAACAAATTGTATATAATATAACCGTTGCATTCTAAACACTACTCTATCATATCATCTTGTGGACTTGAAGCAGTTGCATAAAGTTTACGAGGAATACGACCTGCTAAATATGCTGCTCTACCCGCCTCAATTGCTTTCTTCATTGCTTCAGCCATCAACACGGGACGGTGTGCCTTAGCAACGGCAGTGTTAAGAAGAACTGCATCACACCCTAATTCCATCGCTATCGCAGCATCAGAAGCCGTTCCAACGCCAGCATCAACAATCAGCGGGACTTTCACACTGTCGCGGATAATCTGTATATTATATGGGTTGCGAATACCCATCCCTGATCCTATTGGAGCACCTAAAGGCATCACTGCAGCACAACCGAGATCTTCCAACTTCTTACACGTTATCGGATCGTCATTACAATAGGGTAGGACAGTAAATCCATCCTTTACCAAAGTTACAGCTGCACTAAGGAGTTGCTCAACATCAGGAAATAGGGTCTGTTCATCACCGATAACTTCCAGTTTAATGAGGGAAGTTTCAAGTGCCTCGCGAGCAAGTTGTGCTGTCAGAATCGCATCCTTTGCTGTAAAACATCCTGCAGTATTTGGTAATATTGTTATATTCCGTTCACGTAGAAGTGCAAATAAGTTTTCACCTGATGTATCCGTAAATTTTACGCGTCGCATAGATACTGTGGCAATTTCCGCGCCGCTGGTTTCAATCGCCTTAGTCATGATATGAAAATTCGGATACCCCGCTGTACCTATCAGCAACCTTGAAATATATGATTGTTCTGCGATTTTAAATTTTTGCATCGACTTGTTTCTTATAAAATGTTATACCAGCATGTTTAATTTGAATAAGTAGATCTGCGTTATTAATTTTATTAAAGATAGATAGATCAATAGTATACGGCAGCAGCAGATCGTCAATGTCAATTGCGATCTTGGAGAGTACTATATGTGTCAGTGTATCGTCACCTTGTAGTGTCAGGTCAATATCTGAACCGTTTTTGTAGCCCCCTCTTGCACGAGAACCATACAATACTGCTTCTTCCACTTGTGGATATATAGACTGTAGTATAGCACCTCAACATCTCTTTATCAAATGTTATTCAATCACATTGATAAACTAACGTGAGTTCGATTAATGAATAGTGTTGTGTGCCAGAAATCAATCCTTTTTATATGATGATATTTACACTACTTTCATTCTAAAGATTCAGAGTTTTCAGAGTCAAGCAGAAAATTGGACAATTTATTCATGTGTCGT
>JAJEAG010000069.1 GCA_022824265.1 Candidatus Poribacteria bacterium
AGAACTTAATCCTGAATTGCCCGAAGCATATTGCAATCGAGGAAGGGCTTACCGTGAAAAAGGTGAGTTTGACAAAGCTATTGACGACATAAGCATAGCAATAAATCTCAATCCCAGTTATGCTAGTGCCTATAACAGTCGTGGTGACGTTTATGGTGTTAAAAGGGAAATTGATAAGGCTATTGAAGATTTTAACAAGGCAATAGAATTGAAATCTAATTTTTCTCAAGCGTTTTATAACAGAGGAAAAGCTTATCGTATCAAAGGTGAATACGACCTTGCTCTCAGAGATTTTAACAGAGGGATAGAATTGGATCCATGCTTTGTTTATGCTTATTACAATAGAAGTACAGTGTTCCTAATAAAAGGTGAGGTTGATAAAACCATTGAAGACTGTAATACAGCACTAAAACTCGACCCCAATTATGCTGGAATCTATTACAACCGTGGCAATGCTTATTTACTTAAAGGTGAGATTGACAAAGCAATCAAAGATTACAATAACGCTATAAAAATCAACCCTGATTATGCAGCGACCTATTTCAATCGAGGCAATGTTCTCTTTGCAAAAGGTGAGATTGATAGAGCGATAATAGATTACAACAAAGTTCTAGAACTCAATCCAGAAGATGCTAATGCTTACTGCAATCGCGGTATTGCTTGGTTACATACAAAAGATTGGGAAAATGCTGTCGTAGACTTAACTGTAGCCGAAAACATGGGGATAGATATTGTCAGTCAGTTTCATCACAGTTATGAAAATGTTGAAGATTTTGAACAGAAAAACGGTGTCAATTTGCCAGAGAATGTCGCATCATTGCTAAGGTAGCAAATAGTAGATTATTCAATTGTATATTGTGCTTATGCAAAAACAATATTCGGAATAATCCACCATACAATTGAGTGTACCATATAACTATAAGAGTTACTTTACTTCAATATTGAAGAAAGGTGGTTCTACATAAGTCGAAAGGGAATTCAGGGCAAGACTCGTGAAAACGACCATAAATACCTATAGAATTTATCTTGATAGTTGTTGTGTGTGTCGCCCTTTTGATGATCAGGTGCAAAATAGGATTCAGCGTGAAACAAAAGTTATTATGCAAATCATTTCCCATTTCCAAAACAGTGAATGGCAATGGATTAACAGTGCGATTTTAAGGTATGAAATCAATCGAATTTCTGATTTAAGAAAATTATCTTTGGTAAATGCTCTTCTAAATTCTATACCTCAGACTGATTACATATCCGTTGGTAAAACTGAAATCTTGAGAGGTAAACAATTTGAAGTGTTAGGGTTTAAAGAACCTGATGCATTACATATTGCTTGCGCTGAAAGCGGTAAGGCAGATATTTTCCTAACAACAGATGATTTAGTGATTGATAAGGCAAAATGCATACAATCGCATCTTTGTGTCCGAGTCGAAAATCCAACTACATGGTTAAAAAGCACCTACGTAACTGGAGGTAATTTAATATGAATATCCTAATGATGACTGACGAGCAGATTTTAGAACTCGGTTGTAAAGCGTTAGTTGAAAAACTTGGTCCTATTGGAATGATTCGTTTTATTCACCAGTTTGAAGCAGGAACGGGGAATTATACCGAAGACCGGTATCAATGGATAGATGTATCTGATGTTGAGACGCTAGCAAAACAGATTCAACAAGAGGAAAACAACGCTGAGTTTGCGTTCAAAGCCCCTAGTCCTGTAATAGAACAGAACACGGATGATGCCCAAAATGAGAACATTTCCATTGAAATTTGGTCGGATCCACAAGAGGAGGAAATTACTCGTGTTGACTCGGAAATTGAAGACGTAGATCAAAGTAGTATTCCCTCTTTCCATATTAGGAATCAGATACAGGAATTTGCATATCCAGCTTGAGGCTAGTTTGCGAACAAGCCATGAAAATCGCCATCCTTTCCCGTGGACCCGATAACCACTCAACCCGTAGCCTTGTTGAAGCAGCCGAAAAAGCAGGGCACACTGCTATTGTCTATGACCCATTCGGTTTTTACCTACAAATCGGTGGAAACGGAAATCAGATCACATATCACGGAAAACCAGCAGATAATTGTGATGTCGTTATCCCACGGCTCTCAAGTGCAACAGCAAGATATGGTGGAGAAGTAGTCAACCAATATGAATGGCTCGGAATTCCAGTAGTGAACTCAGCGCATGCAATTGCAGATGCACGCCATAAGTTCCGTTCCCTACGCATCCTCGCACAACACGGGTTGCCTATTCCACCCAGTCTCACTGTCGGGTCCGCAACATATTTAGAGGATATCACACATGAAATAGGAGAATACCCATTTATTCTAAAACCATTTTACGGCACGCACGGCATGGGAGTTATGTTGTTAGATACACCTACATCACTCACCTCTACCGTAGATGCACTTTGTGACATGCATAGAGATTATATAATTCAATCCTTTATTGCCGAAGCCGCTGGGGTTGACATCCGTATACTTGTCGTTGGTGGGAAGGTAATAGCAGCAATGAAAAGACGTGCTGTCAATGGAGAATTCCGAGCAAACATACACCAAGGTGCAAACGGAGAAGCGATAACGATAACAGAAGAATATAAACAAATTGCAACTGCAGCAACTGATGCACTACAATTAAATATCGCAGGTGTGGATCTACTTCAAACAAAAAACGGACCAGTCATCCTTGAAGTTAACCCTTCACCCGGATTTGAGGAACTCCAAGCTGTCTCAGGAATCGATATTGCTGAGGCAATGATTGCATTCGCCGTTCAGTTAGCCGAAAATCACTCCCCAAAAGGCACGGGTAATTAATTGGCATCTCATAAACGAAAGATATTGATGTTCAACCACGAGTTCCCACCAATCGGCGGCGGCGGTGGTTGGGTAAGTTATTATCTGGGCAAACATTTCGCAGTAGCTGGACATGAGGTGCATCTCATTACATCACAATTCCAAGACTGTGCTAAGAGAGAGGAAGTAGATGGTATTCATGTCCATCGTATACCAACAATGCGTAAAAATCCAAATGTATGTGCTGTCCACGAGATGTTGACTTATGCAATCAGTTCCAGCATCTATGGGTTAAAATTCGCAAATCAATTCAAACCCGACATCGTTCAGGTCTTTTTCGGTATTCCAGCGGGTGGAGGTGCATTCCTTCTCCAGAAATTCAAGAAAGTTCCGTATGTAGTTTTTTTAGGCGGAAGAGACGTCCCTCGTCCCGATCCAGATCCACCCTACTACCGTTGGCTATACATGCTGTTAAAGCCTATTATCCGAGCAATATGGGACAATGCTGCAGCAGTTGTATCCTGTAGCGATGGCTTACGCGACCTTGCACGCGAAACAGATGCAGATGTCAAAATTGACATCATTCCTGATGGGTTCGACCCAGATAGTTTTGAACCGGTCCAACGCGAACCGAATCCTAAAGTTGTCCGATGCCTCTCAATTGGTAGACTCATTCCTCGCAAAGGTTTCCAGTTTCTCATTCGTGCGCTGCCGCAGATTATTGACAAAACCGAGCATAACTTTGAGATAGAAATTGTCGGTGACGGACCTTATGGAGATGAGTTAGTAGGTTTAGCAGATAATCTCAATGTGCGTTCACATATCCGTTTTGCTGGCGCGGTTCAGTATCCCAATTTACCGCAAAAGTATCGTGATGCTGACATCTTCATTTTACCTTCATTATCAGAAGGCATGCCACTTGTTGTCTTAGAGGCAATGGGCACAGGTTTACCCATTGTTGCAAGCCGTGTTGAAGGCATTGATGAACTGGTGGAACATAACTTTAACGGCGCACTCTTTGACCCTGGCGATGTTGACACACTTGCAGAATGCATCATAAAACTAATCAACGCAGGTGAAGCACGCATTAAGATGGGCAACGCAAGTGTTGAAAAACTTAAACGCAACGAACGCTACAATTGGAAAAACATTGCCGATGCCTACCTCTCCCTCTATAACCAAATTCTAACTCAACAAGACCTACACACAAGCAGCAGGCATACTATGTAAGGACGAGATGCGTTCGTAGTCGCGCAATTCATTGCGCCTCGGACATCATACCATTTCTAAATAATAACTTCACATGAACAAAAAACGCGTTCGTAGTCGCGCAATTCATTGCGCCTCTTACATTAGAATTTGAATTAAAGTCACAAAATGTGATTTTATTTATTAGAATTTGTATTACATTCCGTAGGGGCGAGGTCTCCTCGCCCGTATTCTCACATACAATCTTGTATGTCTGAGCGAACAAGCAACCTCCGACAGTAAAGGAAACCCTAAATACACACCTATAATCCAATTTCCTAACCACAATACAATAAAAAGTGAATAAATTTCAAAAAAACACAAAAATTGTAAATATTTACTTGACATTAGTTAGTTACCTATG
>JAJEAG010000058.1 GCA_022824265.1 Candidatus Poribacteria bacterium
TGGCAAGATACTTACAGGAAACTTGCCATTAGCTACGATAAACTCAAAGAAACCCGTTTAGGGTTTCGGTATTTGGCATATTCAATGATAAACTTACGAGTGACTTTCAACGATGTTTAGTTCGTACTCGCTATGAGTTCAGTTGAAGAAACAGGGTTGCCTACTGTTGTTAAGAGTCATCCTTCTGCAGCAGAAAATAACTTCTTCTGGTCAGCCCCCAAAAAGCGCAATCAGGAAATTGTTTTAAAATATCAAGAAAAATATGTGGATAAGCTTCTTTCTGAGACGTTACCTTATGGACACATCCTCTACTGTATGGACAACGAGACGGCAGTTACACCTGCCTGGGGTGAATATTGGTCAACTTACATCAAGAATCGATCAGCCGAGTTCGGACGTGGTGTTGAAACGACTGAGATGTGGAACCCGTGGGAAATAGATCATAGTCAACATCAAAATACAAAGGATCATCCGGAAATATATTCGTTTTGTGATATATCACAGAATAATACACAGAAACGCCAGACACATTGGGACAATGCACAGAGATATAGAGCAGAACTTTCACCGATACGTCCTATCAATAATGTTAAGATATACGGTGCAGATACCGGAAAATATGGTAAAACACAAGATGGGTTAGCAAGGTTCTGGCGAAATATCTTCGGAGGTTTTGCATCCGCACGGTTCCATCGTCCACCTAACGGACTTGGCTTGGGGAAGACAGCACAAGCGAGCCTAAAGGGTATGCGTATGCTCACAGACGAAATAGATGTGTTTATGTGTGAACCAAACAATGATCTGCTCTCTAATAGAGAAGAGAATGAAGCTTATGTCTTCGCAAATCCGGGTAAGGAATATGCTGTCTATTTTCCAAAAGGTGGTTCAGTTGATCTTGATTTGAGTGCTTTTGATAAGACAGATGTAAAAACAGTAACTATCAGATGGCTAAATATACGACATAGTAGATGGACAAAGAAAAAGGAAATGACCCTAACCGATAATCTTACATTAACTACTCCGACTGAAGCGCATTGGGCTGTTTTAATTCAGGTTTTAATTCAGGCAAAATGATGTTCATAGGAACACGAATGATATCCTATTATACAATTAAAATAGTAGGATACGGAAATCCGTTATTTATCCTTGATGTCCTAACACTGCGATAGCAGTAAGTTTCTTTATCTTGCATGTTTTTATGTCGTTGTAATATTGATACAAACTTAACTTGAATAAATCCCAATATTTTTGCATTAACATAAATCATATAGTATAATATATACTGTTGCTTAAGGTGGAACATGTCCTCATATCATTTTCATTTACGGGAGTAACCGCAATGTTTAAACGTCGGTTAGACCAATTCAACCGTGAAAATGTTGGAATGTTTGACCTCGCCTCAATAGGTATAACACTTGCGCTCGCTATTGTTATCGGTTTTTTCGGTGGTAAGTGGATTGGAGGTAAATTAGGCAACGCTGATATCGGGTCGTATATTGGTTTTGCGATTGGAACCGCTGCAGGTTTCATTGAAATGTTCCGTTCAGTAGCACGGTGGAACCGGCAACTGGAACGTATGGAAAAACAGAAACGAGACGCTGCACAGCAAGATCAAGAAACTGAAGAAAACAACCCTTGAAACTATCGAGAATCAACATTGATTCGTTGTTGTTTTGACAAAGGAGTCACCTATTTAAATGGGTCCCACGCTTGAATTTGGTGACCGATTTATTCGTCACGTTTATGTCGTAACAATCTTCCTTACAGTTGCAATTGCTGTAGTGTTGTTAGTCATCAAACGTGCTACACTTCCAAGTTTTTTAATCGGTAGTGCTATTGGTCTGAGTATGTTTTGGTCGATTGAATTCGTGATACGCAGACTGTTGCGACCAGGGAAAACACAGAAAACGAAGTATTTGCTTGGATTTATCGCACTCGGAAAATATACAATACTCGGTGTACTCCTCTATTTTTTGTTTCAAATGAAGTGGTTGAATATATATGCATTCGGTGGAGGAATAGTTTTAGTACAAGTTGCTATTATCATTAAAGCAGTCGGTTTGATGATAACAATTCTTAGAAATAAAGATCCTGAACAACCTTAAAATATACATAGGTGAAGAATATAACCCACATCTAAAAAGTCAACAATACAAGATGAAAAAAATTTCGTTTATTTGCTTGGTCGTTGCTCTCTCTTTTATAGCAATGGCTGGCACATTCGCAGAAGCAGATACTTATGCAGATGAATCTCACGCGGATGAACATGGTAAAACCCCTATACAACACTACGGTTACCGTTCGTGGTTCTCTCCTATATCACAGTTATTACCAAATAATATAATTCCTGAACCCGGTGTATGGCATCAACCAGACTTAATCCCCAACACGTTATTTGTAGTTCTTTTATTAACTATATTTTTCTTTTTTGCAACCCGCAAATTGAAGCGGATTCCTGAAGGAAATGGACAGACGTTATTAGAAGTATTTGTTGGTGGAATAACGGATTTCTTCGGTGGTATCTTGGGGGAAGACGGCAAAAAATATCTGCCTTTTGTAGGTTCATTTTTTATCTTCATACTCTCACTAAACTATATTGGACTCATCCCAGGTTTTCAAGCCCCAACAGCAGATTTAAATACAACACTTGCTCTCGGATTAACCGCTGTAATCGGTGTCCAGATTATCGCCATAAAAGAAAATGGGTTCGGAGGCTATCTGAAACATTTGATTGGGAATCCTACGTGGTTAGGATTTTTAATGTTCCCTATTGAGGTAGTTGCGCAGTTATCACGTGCAGGGTCACTTGCTATCCGTCTATTTGGGAATATCTTTGGAGAAAAATCAGTTGTTATTCAACTTACAGGACTTGGCATTATCTCCGTTGGGTCTTTTTTCCTACCGATTCCGGTTCAAGTGCCGATGATGTTTTTTGCTATGTTTGGGGGACTTCTACAAGCGTTCGTTTTCACACTCTTAACAACTATATATATAGTGCTGTTTATAGAGCACCATGACGAAGCGCATGAAGCGCATCATTAACTCTTATATTTGACAAGTGTTATCTTGTCCATTTTTGTCCAAGGAGGACATTTCATGATTTACTTAGCAGTGTTAGCGTTTGGCGTAACTTTAGGATTGCCGATCGCTGTTATTTTTGCTTCAAGAGCACAAGGTGCCGCTACAAGTACCGCTCTGGAAGGGATTGCCCGTCAACCAGAATCAGCAGCGAAAATTCAAACCGCGATGATTATTGGTTTGGCTCTCATTGAATCACTCGTAATCTATGCGTTGCTCATGTTCTTTCTTTTGCTTCCAAAACTCCCCGGTGTTGATGTAAATCCAGACACAATTGATGTACAAGAAGCAATAGAAGCTGCGCGCGAAGCACCAGCAAGTGATGACAACGCATCCCTTGAATAAAGTAACATTAATAAATACTTGACTCTAACATGTTGGGTATCTAAACAGTTACTGCCCCAACATGTTGGGGTATCAACACATTACACGTTATTTGTGTGGATTGACTATTTCCTACTACGTATTACATGTTTACTATGTAGAGACCGTTTATGAAAAAATTATATACATGTTGTCTTATTCTAATAGGTGTCTGTGTAACAAGTGTATTCGCCGCTGAGGCTCCTGCTGGTGGTGGATTATTGTCGGACCTCGGTATTGATCCAAAAACCATTCTGGTACAGGTACTCGGTTTTCTTATTGTGCTTCTTGTTTTATGGATATTCGTTTTCGGTAAAGTCGGTGGACTCTTAGAGGAACGTCGCAACGAAATCACTACGCAGATAGAACAACTCAAAACTGACAGAGAAGAATTGGATCGTCTGACTGCTGAAACACGGCAACGTTTAGGCGATATTGAAAATGAGTCGCAAGCCAAGATCCAAGCTGCTATTGATCAGGGTAATACAGAACGACAGCAAATTGTTGATCAAGCACGGCAAGAAGCTGCAGATGAAATTGCAAGAGCACGTGCTGAGATTCAGCGTGAAAAAGATGATGCTATTTCTGAACTGCGCGGTGTTGTTGCTGAACTCGCAATTGATGCAGCCGGGAAAATCATAAGTGCAGAACTCAACCCAGAGAGACACCACAATATCATTGATGCATCCATCAGCAGATTGTCAACGGATCCGCCTCAGTAAAGCTTTCAAGTTACTTTTGGATCGTTATTATTTATAGGTGAAAACGAACAATGAGAGACATTCGGGTCGCAAAACCTTATGCTCGTGCCTTATACGAAGCGGCTGTTGAACAGAATGCATTAGAATCTATCATTGCTGATATTGAAAAGATGCAAGCGTTGATTGAACAGTCAGAGGAGTTGAAACAATTTATCAGCTCACCTTTGCTATCCCCGCAAATCAAAAGCGACACATTTCAGCAACTTTTTTCAGATGGGATGCATCCTTTGACACTTAATTTCTTCAAACTTCTTGCACAAAAGCAGCGCGAACGTTATCTTGTGGCAATAATGGATGTATTTTCAGAGATCGTTGATGAGGCAGCTGGTAGGATTGTCGCAAAAGTAACAACAGCAGTAGCGATAACACAAGACCAAGAGCAAAGGCTTGTACAGCAATTAAGTGCATATTCGGGAAAACAGGTGCGGTTGGAAACTGAAACTGATGAACGGATTCAAGGTGGGTTTATAGTGCAGTTAGGCGACACCGTTTTTGATGCAAGCGTCGCTACACAACTACAACGTTTGAAACGACAACTTGCAAAAGGGTAATCAGCTGTACATATTGTAGTAAATTCCACGTAATTCACAAGTTTCTCAACTGAATGAAGACAATTGCGAACCCATAGAGGATTGAAAATATGGCAAGAGAAGTCCGTCCGGACGAAATATCAAATATCCTTAAACAACAACTCCAACAATTTGAACAGGACGTGGATGTCTATGACTCCGGTACTGTGCTGGAGGTAGGCGATGGTATCGCGCGGGTTCATGGACTTGCTAACGCGATGGCAAGTGAAATGATTGAATTCCCGAACGATATTTATGGAATCGCTTTCAACCTTGAAGAAGACAACGTCGGTTGTGTGCTGTTCGGAGAAGACCAACTTATACATGAAGGCGACACTGTCAAACGCACTGGTAGACTCCCGGAAGTTCCAGTAGGTGAAGCACTCCTCGGACGAATCGTTGATGCACTCGGACAACCTATTGATGGATTGGGAGATATCCAAACTGAACATAGACTCCCCGTGGAACAGAAAGGGTTAGGTATCGTTCAACGTCAACCCGTCAGTGAACCACTTTATACCGGCTTAAAAGCCATTGACAGTTTAACACCAATTGGTAGAGGACAACGAGAACTCATCATCGGTGACCGACGAACAGGAAAAACTGCAATTGCAATAGACGCTATACTCAGTCAAAAGAATACAGATGTTTATTGTATCTATGTTGCTATCGGTCAAAAAGGTTCAACGTTGGCGCAAGTTGCGAATACGCTTCGTGAACATAATGCACTGGAATACACAACCATTGTTTCTGCTCCAGCAAGTGCACCATCTCCACTACAATATCTCGCTCCTTACTCTGGCACATCAATGGCAGAATACTTCTGTCATAACGGCAAACACGCGCTTATCGTCTACGATGACTTGACGAAACATGCTTGGGCATACAGACAGATGTCCTTGCTTTCACGTAGACCTCCTGGTCGTGAGGCATATCCGGGTGATGTGTTCTATCTACACTCACGTTTGTTGGAACGCGCAGCAAAACTCAGTGATGAATTGGGTGGTGGCTCTCTCACTGCATTGCCGATTATTGAAATTTTTGAAGGTGATTTGACGACATATATCCCAACGAATGTTATCTCTATTACCGATGGACAGATATATTTGACTACGGATCTGTTTAACCAAGGTGTTAGACCTGCAATAGATGTCGGTACATCTGTGTCGCGTGTGGGAGGGGATGCACAGGTTAAGGCGATGAAATCGGATGAAGTTGCTGGAACCCTAAAACTTGATCTTGCAAGTTTCAGAGAAGTTGCTGCTTTCGCACAATTTGGGTCTGATTTGGATGAGTTAACACAATCTCTTCTTACACGAGGGACACGTCTCGTGGAATTGCTGAAACAACCACAATATGAACCGATGCCTGTTGAGCGGGAAGTCGCTTCAATCTTCTGTGGAACAAATGGCTATTTAGATGAAGTACCTGAATCGGAAGTGGCGAGATTTGAGTCTGAATTCTTGCAATACCTTGACAGGAATCATGCAGAACTCCTTGCAGAAATCGCAGAAACCGGTTTGTTAGGTGATGAATTGCTTGAAACTATGCATGCTGCTGTAAAGGCATTCATGGAAAATTGGAGTGAGACACCATCAGCACAAATAGAAGCGGTGTCATCCGAAGATTCCTCCACAGAGGAAGAACAGACAGAGACCGAGGCAGCACCAACTGAAGGTGAATAACAATGGCTACGTTACGAGAAATTCGGCGGCGTATCACCAGCATTAAGAATATTGAGCAAGTTACAGATGCGATGCGAGTCGTTGCGGCAGCACGACTCCGACGTGCCCAAGAGAATATCACTGCAACGCGTCCTTATGCAGAAAAACTCAATACTATTCTCGGTCATCTCATTTCACAGATGAACGTTGAGGAAGAGGCATTAACACATCCCCTACTTGAAGAGCGTGAAGTCAAACATGTCTGTATCATCTCTGTTTCGGGAGACCGCGGGTTATGTGGTAGTTTCAATAGTAATGTCATACGCACCACAACTGAACGGATTCAGCACTACGAAGAAACTGGTGCAGATGTAACACTTATCTGTATAGGTAGACGGACTCAAGAGCATTTTGACAGACGTGGATACGACATAACGGACTCTTATATCAATATCTTCCGCCAACTTGAATTTCAGACTGCTGTTGATGTTGTCCAAGAGTTTGAACACCTCTATGTTGACAAAACGATTGACAAGGTTGAGGTTATATATAACAACTTCAAATCTGCTATTCTTCAGACGGTGCTTGTAGAACAGTTGTTGCCTTTAGAACCGATAGAACCAGAAGGGGATTCTTTATTCCTTGACTATATTTACGAACCGGGACAGGTGGAGTTATTTGAAATGTTACTCCATAAAGATTTAAATATGCAGATGTGGAAAGTGCTTTTAGACTCAAATGCAGCGGAACAAGCAGCGCGAATGGCAGCGATGGAAAATGCTACACAAAAGGCAAAAGAACTCATTGATGAATTAGTCCTACAACGCAACAGAGCACGTCAGACACAGATTACAACAGAAATTTCCGAAATAGTCAGTGGCGCAGCCGCGTTAGAAGGTTAAAGGTAGTAGGTGCGTACTGCGTGCCGTAACCAATCAAAAGGAATCTCTCATGAACCAAGGAAAAATATTAGAAGTAGTCGGCGCACGGGTAGACATAGATTTTTCGGAAGGCACATTGCCAGATATCCTAAACGCTGTTAAAGTTCAACGTTACGATGGAAGCGAGTTAGTGCTTGAGGTACAACAGCACTTAGGTGAAAATCGGGTGCGTGCAGTCGCTATGGATACAACCGATGGATTAGTCCGTGGTACACTTGCAACAGATACAGGTGGTCCCATCACCGTTCCAGTAGGTGATGCTGTGCTCGGACGCGTTTTTGATGTAACAGGTCAACCCATTGATGAAAGAGGTGATGTCGGTGAGGACGAACGGTATTCTATTCACAGACCCCCGCCACCTCAAGCGGAACTTACCACAGTCACCGAGATGTTAGAAACTGGTATCAAAGTTATTGATTTGATCCAACCTGTTGTTCGGGGTGGAAAGGTCGGATTCTTCGGTGGTGCTGGTGTCGGAAAAACAGTTTTGGTCGCTGAGTTGATATATAACATCGCAACACAGCACGGTGGTTATTCCGTCTTCTGTGGTGTTGGTGAACGGACACGCGAAGGCAATCAGTTCTGGCTTGAACTTGATGATTACGGTGTTATTGACAAGACAGCGATGGTGTTCGGACAGATGAATGAACCGCCTGGTGCGCGTCTTCGTGTTGGACTTGCAGGTTTGTCTATGGCAGAATACTTCCGTGACCAGCAAGGACAAGACGTTCTTATCTTTATTGACAACGTGTTCCGTTTCACATTGGCAGGCGGTGAAGTATCAGCTCTGCTTGGTCGTATGCCTTCTGCTGTTGGATATCAGCCAACACTTGCAACAGAAATGGGTGAACTGCAGGAACGTATTACCTCAACCCAACACGGGTCAATTACTTCATTCCAAGCAGTCTATGTTCCTGCTGATGACTATACTGATCCTGCTGTGGTTTCTGTTTTCGCACACCTTGATGCTGTAACTCGATTGGAACGAAGTATCGTTCAGAAAGGGAGATTCCCAGCAGTGGATCCTCTCACTTCAAGTTCGCGAATTCTGACAGCAGAGATTATCGGAGAAGAACATTATCAGACTGCGTTTAGAGTTAAACAAGTGTTACAGGAATATGGTGACCTGCAAGATATTATCGCAATTCTCGGTGTAGACGAATTGTCAGATGATCAAAAGTTGGTTGTCAATAGGGCACGGAAGATAGAGATGTTCCTCACACAACCGATGTTTGTTGCTGAACGTTTCACTGGAACCCCAGGTAAGTATGTGAAGATTGAGGATACCGTGCAAGGCTGTCAAGCCATTCTTAACGGAGATTGTGATGAGTTACCTGAACAGTCGCTACGTTATATCGGCACTATTGATGAAGCATTTGAGCAAACGAAAGAAACAGAATTAGAAGAAGCAGCAGATTAGGTATTGGCTGTCAGTTAACAGCAATCGGCTTTCAGAAAGAGACTCAATCTTATGCAGAGCAGAAGTTTTCACCTTGAAATTCGGTCACCGGAAAAACTGATATATGAAGGCGATGTGACCAGCGTCCAAGCACCAGGCGTGGAAGGCAACTTCCAGATTCTATATGGTCACATCCCTTTTCTTACAGCATTAGATGTTGGTGAAATCCGTATCAACGAATCAGCAGATTCTCAGCAATCCATGGCAACAAGTGGTGGAGTATTTGAAGTGCTCCGCACTGGTGTCACTGTATTAGTTGAAACAGCGGAATGGGCATCGGATATTGACGTTGCGCGTGCTGAAAGTGCCTTTGAACGTGCCAAAGAACAACTCGCTGAAGATTCCCCCGACCTGAATCGTCCCCGTGCTGAGGCAGCTCTTGCCCGCGCACAAAATCGGATTAAGGTTGTCAGTAATGCGTAATCGCACGCGTTTTCTTGTTAGAAATTCCACTTACATACACGCATAGGGAAAGGGCATTTTAGTTAAGCGGAACTTACCAACTTTTCAATGTTCCATTTGATAGTTGGTGGTGGAAGTAGTTCATTTTCTTGCTTTGCGATTTCTATCCACTCATCAACAATTTCACATAACTCACGATATACCTCAACTTCATCAGCAGAGGAAAGAGCTGAGACAGCTGAGGCAGAAGTTGCCCGACTTCAAGAGGAACTAAAACGTCTACAAACTACATCTAAACCGTCAAAGTAACCTCGTCCTGTTTTACAATTTCCTTGATATGTCCATAAGGTTCGGATGCTATCAATTCCAGCGTCTCAGGTGATAACCTATCAATAATAGGCTCTGGTAAGCTATGTTTACCAGCATATTGTGGAAAATACCGCATGACAAGAAACCGTCTGTCTCGATCCTTCGGTTTCCACCGCAGCACCCCATGTGTTAGCAGCTCCGAAATTATCACAATATCGCCTGCCTTTGGTGTGATGTTCACAAAAACAGGATCTTCAATCGGATCAATACCATCCGATTCGTCAAGAGTCAGTAGCTGCTTTGGACGATCAAATTCACTCTTATGCGAACCGGGAATAACAATGAGACCACCATCACCCGGATAGACATCCGTAAAATAGGGAAAGCAGACGAAGTTATCACAGTAGATACGTCCGTTGTGTGCTTCATATCGAGTGCTATACCATCCGTAGTCATCACGCGCACAGTGCAGTCCACCCGGATTGACATGTGCATTTTCTCCGGTCTTCCACAGATCATGCTTATCATGCTTGAGTGAACCTCTGCCAAATCTGGGTTGATTGTCTGTCAATTCCTTGATGATAGTCCATAGTGCAGGATGCATCGTCAAACATTCAAGCGACTTGTCAAAAGCGAATCCGTGTTGATGAAGTCCACGTTGTTCAAAACCGGGTGGCAACTCATCAGGTGGTGTCGTGATGTATCTATCAACTGCTTCAGATGCCTCTGCTAAGGCATCTCCAGTAATCACATTTTTCAAGTGAAGATAGCCTGTTACATCAAATAGATAACGTTGTTTCGGTGTCATATATGTTCCTCGTTGAAATGAGCATGAGATTTACAACGACATCTTAAACGCTCTTCCTGTTACGTTTCCACTAACATAGGCATCTCGGAATAGTGTTTGACGTTTAGGTGGCATGCTTTCAAGTAATGCTTGAGGGGGTAGTGAGATTTTCCACCGTTTGTCAACGGAGTTGTATCCGTTGAAAATCGCAACTCGATCTGTATCAGAATTCTTCCATGGTTGTCCACTGTGTGTAATCGCTTCAGTGAAAAATATAACTGATCCCGCAGGACAAGAATAAGTGTCCCAAAACTCCCATTCCTGTTTCCGGACTACCTCTGGTGCAGTGTAGGCAGCCTTATGACTACCTGTAATAAACAACGTTCCACCATCCTCTTTACCGACAGGATTGAGTTCCCAAACAACGCGCGTCAACCCACTATACGCTTGTCCGGGTAGACATTGGTATTGATGGCAATCCCCTGGCATCCGAAACATACCATTTCCGTTGTGTGGAGCGAATCCCTTGGGTTTATCGTCAGAGGTAGAACGTAAAAACAGGAAGCTTGTCTCCATGCGAAACCCGTAGCACGTCTCCGATGATAAATAGGGTGATGCCAGAAATTCATTTGCAAATGCAACAACTATAGGATGATCTGTTAGTGCTTCTAAAGGACCGCCGTAAGTAGACCGATGATGTGGTATTAGGATCGTGTCGGGTTCGTTTTTTAACCTGTAACAGAAATCTCGCATCTCTTCAATCTCAGATTCCGTCAACACTCCGGGTATTAAGAGCCATCCATTTTTGTCAAATAGATATTTCTGTTCCTGGGTCAATGGAATAACAGGTTTGCCATCAGCGTTTGTTGTCGTCAGGTCAGATGCTGCAGATGATAAAGGTTTGCCAAGATCTTTGTTAAATCTGATACCGGTATGTTCTGACATAAATTTATCCTCTCTTGTGGTATGCTTTGTATGCATGATTTTTGTAGAAATTAGCGTATCCGCTTTCCTGTGAAATAATCAGGATTCGCTCCCATTTTTTCTAATAGAGGAGCAGTCAATATATCAAGACGTTTAAGTACATCTTTTGAAGGTGTGTATTTAATAGCATGCAGGTTTTCAGTCAATTCGTCTACATTTCGTGTGCCTACCAACATACATGTAATCCCGGATCTTGCCATCGTCCAAGCAATTGCAAGACGACTCATCGGTATTTGTTCACCCTCAGCTATTTCTCTGATACTTTCTAAAGTCTTAAACACCTCTTCCTCAGCACCCTTTTCACCATGATTTGCCATTGGACGATCATCGCGAAAATGTCGGAAACGAGAATGCGTCGGCGGTATTTCTGATGCGGATTTATATTTGCCTGTCAATATTCCCTGTAGGAGTGGCATATATCCTAATATACCGATGTTATTCTTCTGGCACAACGGAAGAAGTTCAATCTCTATTGCACGGGATAGAAGGTTATAACAGAGTTGATTTACAGCAAGTTCTGTTCCTGTATTAAGTGCTGCTGTTAGTTGTGATATACCGAAGTTACTCACACCGATAGCACGAATAAGTCCGTCCTCCTTGAGTTTCGTTAACTCAGCCATACTCTCATCAATAGGAAATTCATCGTGGGGCCAATGAACCATGTAAATGTCAATATAATCTGTTTGTAAACGTTCCAAACTGGCTTCACAACGTTCACGTATCCTTGAAGGATCCGGTGTGCTGATTTTCGTTCCAATGACTGCTTTGTGTCGTCTGCCTTTAAGAGCAAGACCCAATGCTGATTCACTTCGTCCATGATTGTATCCTTCTGCCGTATCAAAGAAGTTGATACCTGCATCCATTGCAGCGTGTGCTACTGTGGTAACATCCGATTGTGACTGCGGTCCCCAGTAATCACCTCCACCATAAGACCAACAACCGATACCCACTGGTGAAATCTCAATGCCTGATTTCCCACATCTCCGCATCTCCATTTTCAGTCTCCATGTTGTATGGTAGCTTTCAAAATAAATTATACACTGATGGATTGTAGGAGGGAACTCCGATTCCCGACTACCGCAGTGTTGGGTCGCGATTCAGAGATCGCTCCTATAGGTTAACTGTCTAATTATTTCTATAATTCACCAAAAATGAATTATGGACGACTTATCCTAATTCTGCACAAAGTTCACTGACCAATTGAGCATTCTCCCCAATTTGATCACCAAATTGTTGATACATACCGAGTAATAGTACATCATTCGGTTTTGAGTTTTCTATAGCGAATTTTAACTCTTCATGAATTTGTTGTGTACTTCCTATTGTCCGACCTGCTGCGAGTACTTTGAAGATAAGACAAGGTTTCTCAGTGCGTTGGATTGCTTTACACATTTCATCTCGGTCTTCGCGTGCATAGATTTCACCTAAAGGCGCGTAGCCAAATTTTTCAGTAAACTTTTGACTTCCACCATGTAGATTATAGAGTGCTGTCATATAGTAGTCTATATCCCACGCTTCATCTTCAGCAATATGTAAAAGTTTTGGATCATGCACAGATAACCCTACAAGATTACCCGTGTCGCGTATTCGTTTGAGTATATCTTGTAAGTGATCAAGTCTGTTTTCCCGTAGACACCGTTGTCCTACACCACCACCGTGCGGTGCCATACCAAAAGGATTATGTTTTGCATCTTCAAAAACCGTGTCCGGTTCCTCGTACCATACAAAACCCCAACTGAGGCAAAACCAGTGCATCGTGCCACCCGCATCTCGGTAAAGCTGTAGGTCAGACATTGAACGTTCTGTTACGCTGTTCTGCCAACCATTGATTCCAACTTCCTCAGCACGTTTGAGGGTAGCTACAACCTGTTCCGGTGTATGAAACTCCTGTTGATGTTGTGAAAGCAATTTATTAAAGTGAGAATAACCGTAAATTGGATTATCTCCGATCAACAACTTACTAATTTCATGATTACAAAATGAGACTTTAGGTAAATTTACCACTGTTTATCCTCCCCACAAGCAACAAATTATACGTCATCCTAACCATACAAAAAACTTTCCACAACAGAGGAGTCAATTTCACGAACAAGATGCATCGTCAAATCCAAAGCTGCATTGTAGTCGTCAATGTTGATGATTGAGACATGACTATGGATATAGCGTGACGGCACACCGAGAACAACAGATGGAACACCTCTACCAAATTGATGTATTGCACCGCCATCTGTCCCACCAGATTGACGGACACCCAGTTGATACGGGATTTCATGTTTCTTTGCTGTCTCAATTACATAGTCAGCTAATTTTGGATTGACAATCATTGAAGAATCTATAATCCGAATTTGTACGCCACTACCGAGTTTACCTTGTGAATTTCCAACACTTAATCCTGGAGTATCATCACCAGGAGGTCCTTCAAGGACAATAGCGAGATCAGGTTCCACACTTGCAACCATTGTTCTTGCACCTCGCAATCCGATCTCTTCTTGTACACTTCCTGCACCGATAACGGTGTTCGGATGGTCTTCAAGCCTTAAGAGTGCTTCAATGACAAGGGCAACACCGACTCGGTTATCAAATGCTTTCGCTGTAAGTAACTTTTCATTTTTCAACCGCATAAACGGACCGTAAGGGGCAATCGGACATCCGGGTAGAATACCATATTCCTCCACTGCTTGTTCTTCGTTCTCGGCACCCACATCTATAAAAAGGTCTTTTATTTCTAATACTTTATCACGTGATCCTGATAATAAATGAGGCGGTGTTGAACCGATTACACCCGGAATTTTACCAACCTTCGTTGTAATATTGACACGTTGTGCTAAGAGTGTATGTCCCCACCATCCACCGAGAGGAAGAAACTTAACAAACCCGTTATCTGTGACATTTTGTACCACAAACCCAATTTCGTCTAAATGTGAATCAAGTAGGATTCGTGGATTTTCCGCACTACCAGCGCGCGTGCAAAAAATACCTCCTAACTTATCAGTATCTATAGGTCCAACATCGGAAACAGCATCACGAAATACTTCTCGTACTTCCGACTCATAACCGGGAATTCCATCTGCTTGCGTCAGTGATTTCAGTAGTTCTATTGAGGTTTCATTCATCGTAACTTTCCTTTAGTAATAGTGCTATAATATACGGGAATTATAGCACGTCTGAGAATTATTACCAACGTTTAAGTGGACTTTGTAGAAGCATTCAATTGTCGATTTTTCTGTCAGAATCACTGAAAGCACGGAAGGCACTGAAGACACTGAAAACCCTTATCTAACAGGCACTCTCATCCCTTGCAAACACCCTAAAAACCCAAAACCTTTCCGCGTCTTCAGTGCCTTCAGCGATTCTGACAACAAACGATACCGCCCACAAAAAACCAAAAAACTGAAACATACATAAAACATACATGAAACATATTGTTCCAAACACCACAACCTCTTCCATCCCTCCCGACACCTGTTATAATACTATCACTATGAAAACAAAAGGCGCACACAACCTACATTATCAACAAAAACCGACACCCGTTACCCAAAAAACATCCGCCCAAAAAACGACCATAACCAAGCAGATAAAAAACGTACCAAAATGAAATTCTCAAAAAAAATCGTACCACCCTATAACACCAGTCCCAGACTGACATAACCCCAAAAAGCAAAACGTACCAAGAAACGAAAAACAGCCTTTTTTGGTACGTTTTTAGAAGGAACAAAAACCTATGTATTTACAGCAAAGCACAAATCACAGAAGGCGCGAGAGATGCGGCATTTTGTTTCAGAATACATGTCGGAGATCGCTTTGCCCGATCCGACCTACGAGACTGTATCTGAAAATGTGGGGAGGAGACCTCGCTCCTACGATGTAGATATAATTTCTGCATGAGACCAAAGTAAACGATTTATGAAATTAACTGTAAATGTTTGTACTACATATATGGTAACTTACGGGTATAATAACTAAACTTTACTACTTATTATGCGTCAAAATTGTAATACACTTTATCAATATGTTCTGAACTTTTGAACTTAATTTTTGTCTGGCTAAAAAGATACATATCACTTACCAATACAATCTTCCGTAGTAATAGTTTTAAGTTGTTTAAGGAGATGCTAATGCTTCGATGGAAAATAGGGTTAACGTTAATTCTGATCACAATTCAAACATTGACAATCCTAAGTGTCTGTGCCCAAGAACCAGAGGAAATTGATCTGACTCAACCGTTGACACTTGAACAGTGTATTCAGTTGGGTTTGGAAAATGCAACATCTATGCGAAATGCCCGGTTGAGTCTTGCTATACAGGAGTTACGTGTTAAAAATGCGCGTGCAGGTTATTTTCCGAGTATTTCCTCATCTGGACAATACCGTTTTAATGACCGACTTGATTTTGGTTTTGAACAACAGAATTACGATTTAGGATTGACAGGACAATATACCATTTGGGATAATGGACAACGTGAGGTAAGTTTTGCGCAATCAAAAGAAGGATTGATAGCAACAACTAACAGAAATGAAGGTATCAAACAAAATTTAATTCTACAGGTAACCCAAGGCTACTACAATCTCCTAAAAGATACTGAACTTGTCAAAGTTAGCGAAGATGTGTTAGCACGTTCAATAGAAAACACTGACCAAACCATTGCATTAAAGGAAGCTGGTGTACTTATTCCTGCTGATATCGCAACGGCGAGAGTGCGTCAAGCGAACAATGAGCTATCATTGCTAAATAACCGTAATGCATTACAAATTTCACAAGCTACTTTACCACGTCTTATGGGATTAGACCCGGGATTATTAATAACCGTTGCGGTAGACGAATCCTTCCAACAGTATCTGGAGCGTGGTACTATTGAAAAAATAGAAATTACTGTTGAAGAAGCGATCCAGACGGCTCTTGATAACCGACCAGAATTTAAGGAAACTGAAGCACAAGTAAAACAACAGGAATGGAGTTTAACGCTTTCAAAATTGCAGCGTTGGCCTCGATTGAGTGCAAACGCGAACTATAATGTATTCCTTGATGATTATCTTCGCGACCGTCAAAATTTTTCTGATTATCGTAGTTGGAGCGTAGGTGCATCACTCAATTTCACCTTATTTGATGGGGGTGTTTTGGGTAATCGCATCAAGGAACGTAATATGCAGTTAGAACAGGCGCGTGAGAATGCCAGCGACTTGGAGAGAAATGTTGCTCTTGGAGTCCGTCAAAGTTATCTAAATTTGAAACGTAGTGAAACAGCAGTCGAAATCTCTAATACGCAGGTAGTGAACGCACAACTGAGTTTAGATGTCATTCAAGGTCGTTATAAGGTCGGTAAAGCGATTCTGCTTGAAGTCCTTGATGCACAAACAAGTTATGCCCAAGCCTTAACAAATCAAGTCAATGCTTTTTATGATTACAAAATCGCGCGTGCGCGGTTATTAGATGCTATGGGAGTCCTACAGTAACCATGAAAATAGGTAAAAAGTGGTTTATTATCAGTTCTATCGCTATAGTTGTCGTCGTGGTAGGGTTAATAGGTGCAACACAAATCAACTTTGGGGCGAAGAAGAATGATGAAGAAGATAAGCGAGAGGTTGTTCGGCGTGGACAATTTCTCGTGAAAGTTAGAGAATCCGGTACCCTGCGTTCACTGATTGAAGTGGACGTTAGGTCAAATGTTGAAGGTGAAATAATAGACATATTCGTTCAGGAAGCAGATCCTGTTCAAGAAGGTGAAAAGCTTCTCAAAATTGACGATGAACAGATTATTGAAGACATGAAGCAGGCAGAGGCTAATCGGGACGCACGGCAAGCTGAATTTAAACAAGCAGAACTGCGTATTCAAATTGCTGAAAAACGTGAAACAAGTGACCTGCTTCAGGCGAAAAATGCTGTTGCAAAATCTGAAGCATATCTGATCTCATTTGCAGCAAATAGGCAGCAACGTATCACTGAGGCGGAAACATTAGTTGCAACAACACAAAACTTGTTAAACCGTGATAACATCTCACTCAAAAAAGAAGAAATCGCATTAACACAGGCTAAACTAACACTTGACCGAAACAAGGTAAACGTACAATCAGCTAAAATCACACTTGAGACAACTGAATCCGAGCATGAACGAAACAAAGAATTATTTGATAAGGAATTAATTTCACAGCAGGCATTAGAGGAATCCCAAAGACAGCTCGTATTAAATAGGTCACAATACGAGACGGCACAAAAACAGGTTGAATCCCAACAAGAAACGATAAAATCCCAAGATGAGACGATTAATGCAATGAAGGAAGCGATACAAAGCAGACAAGCGACACTTGCTTTAAATAAAAAGAATGTTCAAACAGTAATAGAATCACAAAATGCACAGGAAAAGCAGCTGTTAGCGGATTTAGAGAATTCACGTGCGAGATTGAAACAAACTGAAGAAACGACCGAAGAAGAGAAGGACCTGACAAAACATTCGAAAGTAAGTGCTCAAGCAAACCTATATCAAGCTGAAAGTCGTTTAAAATCGCAACAGGAAAGGTTCGAATGGACAACGGTGACTGCCCCAATGTCAGGCACCATTACCCGTATCTCTGTGGAAGAGGGTGAGATTATCACTTCAGGACGTTCTGCATTCTCCCGCGGTGAGGCAATAATGCGTATAGCAGATCTATCACAAATGATTGTCAGAACACAAATTAATCAGGTTGAAATCGGTAGGATAAATGAAGGACAACGTGTAGAAATCCGTGTTGATAGTTTCCGTCAAAAAGTGTTCAATGGTAGAGTGAGTAAAATTTCTCCAAGTTCTACACCCAGAGGTCAAGGTGGTGGTTCTGTGATTACCTTTGAGGTTGAAATAGAGGTAGATATACCGGATGATGAATTTCAACTGTTACCTGGAATGTCTGCAGATGTAGATATTATTGTCTTTGAAAAACCAGATATTCTTCAGATTCCGATTGCAGCAGTGTTAAGTCCGGAGGTGTTTACTGTCAAAGCCACGTTAAATTCGGATGTCCTCGGTCAGTTCCAGCAAGGGCAAAAGTTAAAAGTGCAGAACCTTATTGGGAAACAGTTTGATGGTCAGGTATCTAAAATATCCCCTACGGAAACCCGCAGAAACCTTGAAATTTTGTTTGACGAAACACCGAAAGGTATGCGTCCTGGTCCAACAGAAATTGCACTCGTAATTTCAGAAAACAATCGATTGACAGGTATTGAGGCAGAAATTCAGAGTGAACGTCAGCATTTTGTCAAATTGGATACTGGGGAACCACCGAAAAAGAACGGTGAAAAAGGTGTTAAAACGCTTATAAAAGTTGGTAGACGTAACAACACGCATTTTGAAATAGTCAGCGGACTTAAGGAAGGTGACCGAGTTTTTGTTCCTTCAATGATGGAATTGACCAAAGGCGAAGAAATCAAGGATAAATAAAATTCATCGTGGTTAGGTTCAATAGAAATGAAACCTATTCCCAGTAGCTGAGTTGAACACTTGAAATCTGTGTTGAATTAATAGGAATAAATAATTATGTTAATAGATGTAAAAGATATAACAAAAATCTACGAGATGGGTGATGTGCAGGTTCATGCTTTACGCGGTGTGAGTTTCACTGTTGAGTCGGGAGAGTTCATTGCAATTATGGGTCCCTCTGGTTCCGGTAAATCAACGATGATGGATATTTTAGGTTGCCTTGCGACTCCAACAGATGGTGAGTACTATCTTGAAGGTGAAGAGGTAGGTCAACTTTCGGATAACCGGTTAGCGGACATCCGAAATAAGAAGATCGGTTTTGTGTTTCAATCCTTTAACCTTCTACCGCGAACAAGTGCTTTGCACAATGTTGAACTTCCACTTATCTATTCTGGATTGGGTAGAAAGGAACGTAAACGTAGAGCCTTTGAATCATTGGAAGCGGTTGGATTAGCAGACCGGGTTGACCACAAATCTACGGAATTATCTGGGGGACAAGTTCAACGTGTTGCGATTGCGCGCGCACTTGTGAATAAACCATCACTCCTTTTCGCTGATGAACCTACCGGTAACTTAGATACACGTTCCGGAGCCGAAATTTTGGCTATTTTTGACCGACTTAATGAGGAAGGTAATACGATAATCATGGTTACGCATGAACCGGAAGTAGCGGAACATGCACAACGTGTTCTACACATTCGGGATGGTCTCATTGAGCGTGATGAAAGGCGAGAATAGCAATACTATCAGAGAAGTCAGAATTACCACCCCCGCACGACTTCATTTATCTCTGATAGACCTTAATGGACAACTCGGACGTATTGATGGCGGGTTTGGCTTAGCGATTACTGAACCAAATTTTCAAATCGTAGCACAACCGTCAACAGAAATACATGTTGAGTCGGATGCGTATCATGAACGGACGTGTACAATCGTTGCCCGACTTCAATCTGCCTATAAGTTTCCAGGAATTAAACTTAGATTTATCTCAGAAATCCCTACCCATAGCGGATTTGGTTCTGGAACACAGTTATCACTCGGTATCGCCTCTGCAGTAAACGTACTATACGATCTGAAGTTAAGCATTTTGGAACTTGCTAATACTGTGGGACGCGGTGGCACATCAGGTATCGGTGTTGCAGCGTTTGACACTGGTGGATTTATTGTAGACGGTGGGCATCAATATCCCGAACAGAAATCCTCCTTTCTCCCGTCCTCTGCGGCAGACGATATAGCACCACCCCCGATTTTATTTCAACACGCTTTTCCAAATTGGCAACTCCTAATTGCAATGCCAAATTGCTCGCGCATCTATGGGGATCAGGAACTGAATCTCTTTCGGACGCTGTGTCCTCAACCACCAACTATTGCTCCGAAGTTGTCACACATTCTACTGTTACAAATGTTACCAGCACTCCTGGAAAAGAATATGTTCAGTTTTGGTGATGCCTTAAACCAATTACAAACTATAGGATGGAAAAAAGTGGAAATTGATGCCCAAGGTGCTGAACTAAAGCAAACTCTTGAATTTATGCAAAACAACGGGGCATTAGGTGCGGGTGTGAGTAGTTGGGGACCAGCGATATGTGCAGTGAGTGAGGATATTACGGAGTTGAAACGGAAAACAGAAATGTTCCTATCGACTTTACCAAATGGTGGCACGTGCTTTATTACATCCGCGAACAATACAGGTGCACAAATTAAAAAAGTTGACTAAAGCACTGTTACTTCAGCCAACCTTCTCAAATTCAATTATACTTATTAAGCTAAAAAAACTCAGAAATCAACAAAATTTGTTTATTATCCTTTTCCTTGTGTATAGTAAGGGTTAGTACCAGATGCATGGTCTGTTGTGTCAATAACCTGCTTTATTTCTGGGAACACCTCTTGAATCATTGCTTCAATACCGTGTTTGAGTGTGACATTTGCCATGCCGCACCCTTGACACCCACCACCCATGTGGATATAGATAGCATCATCTTCAACGTTTAGAAGTTCAATTTGCCCGCCGTGTGCTGCAACAGCAGGGTTAATCCTCTCGTCAATGAGTTCCTGAATCTTTTGTGCTTTCGGATTGTCCCATGTTGGTGTATTGGGATTGTCAATTTTAAAACCACTTGAATTGAGGTCTTCAACGTAGTCAATCACTGCTCCTTTAAGGTCATCAGCACTTTTGGAATCCACCAGTACCTTAAAAGTTCCCAAGTCAAGGACGATGTCACCTTCTTCAGCTTCTGTAGCCAAACCGAGACTATATTGGAAAGCAGAAGCACTACGTCCTTCAATACTAATCCGCAGTCCTTCCACTTCCACATCTTCAGCATCAATAACATTCTGAATTTTTTCTTGGGCAGTTTCCGTCACCTCAATTAAAGAGGTTTCAGATCCAGCGATTTTTTTGAACAAATTCTTCATAAGTGCCTTTAGTGATTCATATCATGCAGCTGTTTGATCAGCCGTATATTCTGTACGAAATTCACCCATTTCGTTGTAAAGGTTGCTTAACTGAGAAATTGCATAGATTTCTAATTGTCGGATACGTTCACGGGTAACGTCAAGTGCATCTCCGATTTCACGGAGTGTTTTGCGCTCACCATCTTCAAGACCAAAACGCATTTTTAGAACTTGTTGCTCGCGTTCTGAAAGTTTGCTGAGAAATTGTTCAACCAAATCGTGTGTGATCAACTGTTCAATTGCCCCATCTTGAGAAGCGGTGGCTGGATCTTCAATTAAATCACCCAATGTTGCCGCTGAACGGGATGATCGTTCATCTCCCAACGGCAAATCCATTGAAATGGTATCTGCATTAAACGTTAGTATTTCCTCAACTTGTTGTACAGTTAGGTCAAGTGCTTCAGCGATTTCAGCACGTGTCGGTTCACGTTGAAGTTCTTGACAAAGTGCAGCATACGTTGCGTCAAACTTATTCATTTTCGCAACGATATAAGCAGGTAGCCTAATAGATCGTGCAAAGTTATCAAGTGTTCGCATAATCGATTGTTTAATCCACCAGATTGCGTAAGTACTGAACTTAAAGCCTTTTCGATAATCAAACTTTCCTGCTGCTTTAATTAACCCGATATTTCCTTCCTGAATCAAATCTTCGAGCGGTACTTTGTTCCCTTGATACTTGACTGCGATAGAAATGACAAGACGTAAATTAGCCTGAACAAGTTCGTCACGCGCTGAT
Source organism: Candidatus Poribacteria bacterium (assembly GCA_022824265.1). GTDB lineage: Bacteria > Poribacteria > WGA-4E > WGA-4E > WGA-3G > MSPOR6. The sequence continues at coordinate 21,958 of JAJEAG010000058.1, forward strand.
GTATCACCAGCCTCAATCCGTTTTGCTAATTCTACTTCTTCCTCACGAGATAATAAACGATGTCCTGCAACACTCCTTAACCAACTTGTTAAAGCACTTCTGTCACTACCTTTGTAGTCATTCGCATATTCCGTTTCTTCCGAGGGATACACATCATCTATAAATGTATCAACACTATTAATATTTTCTGTTTCACCGAAATACTCGGTTTCCATTCGTCTCCTCTCCTTGTATAAAATTGGTAAAAAATCTGCCAAAGATTAATAATACAATATACTATAACGTTTTGTCAAGCAAAATGTTTAAAAAAAATGAAATATTTATATAATTACTTGAAAAAACCTTCTAAAATGCGGTTTTCACAACAATTTTCCAATATTCCGAACATACACACCACATTCCAGTCTAATAGACAAAATACAGTATGAGATATAAATCACAGTTAGAAATTCACAAACATATATTATACGTAATGTTTTAGTAAATGGATACATATCGTAGTGGTGTCCGTTAATTGACTAATCAATTGTTAGTAAATGGGGAAGCCTTTTAGTGTGATTTTAAACTTTTTTACATGATTTATCGTCTTAAACGACAAGTTTGTGAAAAACTGACCATAATTTGACCTTCAACGTCGTTGGTTGAATAGTGATGATTAATTACCCAAATGGGTATTCATTCCCGCATGATATTACTTTTCTTTGTGCAAACCACATCCGTGGCGATAAGATTATTTACATTGGTTAAACTAACATTAAACAGAAGGTGTTATGAGTGGTTGAATTTAAACCAAATAGGTAATGCTGCGTCATAAAGCACTGATTATCTGAGAATCAATAAGGAACAATTTACTATGTACGGTGTGCCAGCCAAAAAATCCCTCGTTGAAGTATTGCGAGAAGCAAATTTGCTAACAGACCAGGAATATCATCAAATACATGAAAAAATTCTTGAAGGTTGGGTGAATAAACCTATTGAACCTGGTGAAGATCCTGAATCGGAATCACAGAGTTATCGGGAAATATTGACTGAAATTGAAAAGGCGGGTGAGACTGAGGAATCGATTATCTCCGCATACGTATCGGAACAAGTACTTGAACTTGCTAAAAAAGGACGTGAATCCGCAACACCTATAATTCAATTGTTAGATATCAATCCCGATAAGGAAGCTCTCGAGAAAGTTCCTCCGAGTTTCGCGAATCGAAACAAGATTGTCCCGGTGCGGCTTGAAGGGAATGTACTTACAGTAGCAGTAGCAGATGTTCAAGATGTTATGTTGATTGACGAAATCCAATTTGTCACTGAATGTGAGATCAATCTCCTGCTTGCTGACGAAGATGAGATTTCAGATGCCATTGTTCGATGTTATGGTAAAGATGCTGCGTCTCTTCTCAGTGCAGGTATAAAGGGGCCAGTCGGTGCAGCTGCAACAATTGAACGTGAAAGAATTGAAGACTTCGGCATAGACGAAAAGGATCTTAGCGAAGATCCGACTGTTGTCAATGCTGTTGACCAAATGATTATTGATGCTGTTCGAGCGGGTGCGAGTGATATCCACATTGAACCTTATCCGGAAGAGTTAAAAATCCGATTTCGGGTTGATGGTGTTTTAGAAGACCAAGAACAACCTCCTGCATATCTTCAGTCAGCGATTACATCGCGTATCAAAATTATGGCGGGGATGGACGTAGCAGAACGTCGTCGTCCACAAGATGGAAAAATCAATAAAGAAATTGCGAGTTTACGAGGTGGACGTCAGATTGATTTACGTGTATCTACTGTACCTACTGTTGCTACACAACATAGTGAAAGTGTTGTGTTACGTATTCTTGATCGCCAATCGATTGAATTCGGATTAACAGAACTCGGTCTTACTGATGATAACTTTGAACTCTTCGAACGGATGATTCACAGACCACACGGTATAATCCTCGCAACAGGCCCTACAGGTAGTGGTAAAACTACAACACTTTATGCTTGTTTAAAAGAGATCAACACACCGGAAGTCAAAATTATTACACTTGAAGACCCTGTTGAATATGAATTGGAAGGGATAAACCAGATTCAAGTTAATCCAGATATTCAGTTTTCATTTGCCGATGGTTTACGACATATTCTTCGTCAAGACCCAGATAAGGTACTGGTTGGTGAGATTCGTGACTATGAGACAGCAGAAATGGCAATTCATACATCACTTACTGGTCACCTTGTGTTTAGTACATTACATACAAATGATGCCCCTGGTGCTATCACGCGTCTTATTGATATGAATGTGGAACCGTATCTGGTTTCGTCCACAGTTGAAGGTATAATTGCACAACGTTTAGCACGTCGTGTTTGCAAAACTTGTTGCGAAATGTATCAACCGACTGAAAAGGATCTTACTGGGCTTTTCAGTAATAACGGTGTTAATATGTCAACTGATCTGGAAATTCCTCGGGCAAAAGTGGGTGGTTGTAAAGAATGTCGTGGTAGAGGTTATAGAGGTAGAATTGGTATCTTTGAAGTGATTTTTATGAATGAAGAATTGCGAGATATGACACTTCAACATGTATCTACCAGCGAACTGCGTCGACTTGCCGTGAAATTAGGTATGAGAAGTTTACGCGAAGATGGATGGCAAAAGGTCACTAAAGGGATGACAACTATTGACGAAATCCTACGACTTACGCAAGAAGATGTTTTTGATTTTAATGAAGATAATCAGGATACTTCTGACCAGAGTGCTGTTGATTAGATAACCACGGACAGACTTATTGTGTAGGTGTGTCTAACATAATGTATAATGAATACAGAACATTTTCTATAGAGAAAAACCATGCCAAGATATCAATACGAAGCTATCACTCACAGTGGTGCAACAGTCAATAACACTTTAGAAGCAGACTCAACAGCGGAGTTGAAAGCGCAATTGCGACAGATGGGGTACTGGCCGACACAGATTGTGGAGGAAGGTGAAGCACTCGAATCTAAAGCAAAACGATTATTTAGTATTGGGTCGAAGAAAATAAAAGCGTCTGAAGTTGAGTTTTTTACCTATCAGTTAGCAGCCTTATTGAATGCTCATGTTGCCCTACCCCGTGCTTTAGAGGTGACATTAGAACAGATTACAAACCCGGAATTAAACCGTATCGTTTCCCAGGTCAAGTATGATGTTGAACACGGGGCAACATTTAACGATGCATTAAACCAACATCCAAAAATCTTTACCGACTTATACGTTAACATGGTAAAGGCTGGTGAAACTGGTGGTGTATTAGGGGAAGTATTGGAACGACTTGCAGAATTTGCTGAAAGGCAACGGCTACTTAAGAACCAAGTTGTTTCTGCCTTGTTCTATCCTGCTATCCTTGCTTCTTTGATGATCCTATCCGTTACAATTCTGATGATTTTCGTTATTCCGAAGTTCACAACTATGTTTGAAGACCTTGGTGGTAAATTGCCGATGCCAACACAAGTCCTTATTAGTGTTTCAGATGTGCTCGCGGGTTATTGGTGGATAGGGATATTAGTGGCTGTACCTTCCGGGATTCTGTTGCGTAATTATTTACAGACAGAAATTGGAAAGACACAGTTTGATAGGTTCAAGATCAAATTACCATTAATTGGAACTATATTTAGCACCTTTGCCATCGTCCGATTCACACGTACAATGGCTACACTTTTGGAAAACGGGGTGCGTATGTTACCTGCTTTGCAAGTCGTTAAGGATACTATTGGAAACAAGGTATTCAGCAATATTATCTCTGATGCAGAAAAAGAGGTAGAACAAGGTTCTACGCTTTCTCGAGAACTTGATCAGAGCCAAGACTTTCCGACACTCGTGACACACATGATTGCTGTAGGTGAGGAATCCGGTGAACCTGTCACGATGTTAAAAAAATTGTCTGACTACTACGACATGGAAATCAAGAAAAGTCTTGAACGAGTAACTGGTTCAATTGGTCCTTTAGTTATTTTAATAATGGGTTTACTTATTGGTTTTATTGCTGTAGCAATGATTTTGCCAATTTTCGAAGCAAACAAATTGATAGGCAATTGATGGAGATTTTCAGTTTTTCAAGGTTTATTGTCTAAACTATCACAAAAAATATATGTCTAAATAAAGACAAGTACTGTTAGAGGAACATAGAATTAGAACAAGTGTTCTGCAAAACGAAAAGGAGTTAAATTAAATGTTCAAACAGTTTAGAACAGACGAATCAGGTTTAACACTAATTGAATTGACTATAGTTATTGCGATCTTGGGTATATTGGCAGCATTCATCGCGCCACGTGTGATAACAGCTATTGATGACGCACGGGTTGGTAAAGCTGAAACGGAAATAGCGAATCTTGGCGTTGCCTTATCTCAGTATTCTATTGATGTAGGTACATATCCATCTACTGAAGAAGGATTAAATGCATTGTGGCGGGCACCAAGCCAAGCGACTCTCAACTGGGATGGTCCATATACTAAAAGCCCAGTAACCGCAGATCCGTGGGGAAATCCTTATGTTTACCGCTATCCTGGAACTCATTATGGATATGATTACGACCTAATGTCGTATGGTAAAGATGGTAAATTGGGTGGTGAGAAACTTGATGCGGACATCCACAATTGGATTGATGAAGAAGCAACACTACAAGCCAAATAGGATTATTATGGTTAGCAGTTTAAGACCCCGCATACGACGAACTTCCTTTAATAATGAGGAAGGTTTCAGTCTCATGGAAATTATGGTGGTTCTGGCAATTATTGCCGTTTTATCCTCCATATCAATGCCAGCAATGCGGGGTTTTGCTGCATCACGACGGTTAAACACCTCTGCGCGGGCGATTGTTGATACACTTGCCTTCGCCCGCGACATGGCAATAACAGAACGGACTACACATCTCGTTATCTTTGATGTGGACAACAACAGATATTGGTTGGCTTCCAGCGAAACTTTTGATGCACAGAATCCATCCGCTTCTGTAGGACAAGCCTCAAATACCGCTGCTGCTTCTACTACAGCTGCTGCAAACGGTCAGCAAGTTACGATTTCCAGAACTGGCGGGGTCATGGGCATACCTCATCCGCTTAACCAAGGTATTTCAATAACATCCATAGTTACTTCACATGATGGAATAACTCAACAAATAATGTCAGGGGTAGATTACGTCTATTTCTCCCCGACCGCAGCATCTGAAGATACTATAGTCTACCTGACAAACGCTAATGATAAAGTAGTCGCAATCTCAGTTGAAGGGGCAACCGGACGATCACGAGTTGAACAGATGTCAGCAGAACAGATTCAAACTTTAGGTTTAGGGGATGTAAATAATGGCAAGTAAATTATTTTACGCGCGTGAAGAAGGATTCACGCTTGCTGAAATTCTTGTAACCATAGCAATTATGGCTGCGATATTACCTGCTTTATTAAAGGTGTTTAGTGATACCAATGCTACCATTGGTCAAACTGATCATAGAATTACGGCACTATACCTGCTGAAATCCAAAATGGCAGAACTTGAAGCCATCGGATACCCAGAAGTCGGACAAGATTCCGATGTTTTTGGGGGTAGTTCCATTTTTGAGTGGCAATCCAGGGTCACAGATGTCGAATCAGATGAAATACTTGGACTTCGGAAAATTGAGTTAACTGTCACGTGGGAGCATATAGGAAAGATACAATCGATTTCCATGTTTACCTATATGGCAAGTCGAGAAATACAACAACAGCAAAATTGATATGGGTCGGATGTTGTTTACAGAATCAGTATTAATTGCTTGAATAGAGAATACGAACCGGATATCTCTTAAAGGGTATGCTATATTTTAGAAATGGAATAAGAAAATAGTATTTGCATCAAGAACAAAACGTCTGATATGGAACACAGGATAATGAGAAAACTAATAAAAAAATGTGAAAGCGGAATAACACTCGTAGAAATGCTAACTGCTGTTAGTGTGGTGATTATTCTTGGAGGTTCCTCTTACGCTGTTTTCAACACTGCTATAAAATCATATCATCTAACACAATCAAAATTAATTCAGACCCAACGTACCCGTGTAGCATTAAATAAGATAAGCACGGATCTAAGTCAGATACAGGCAGATACATCTGACGAATTGCTGACCATTTTTTCCGAAGATATTCCCACAGAATCGGGTGAGATGGATATAGTCAGTTTTGTAACATTGGTAAAGACAGATCCAGACCCCTTTCTGATAGATATAGGTGCAGTGGACACTTTAACAGCCCAGCCGTTCAGTGATGTCCGTCGTGTTGCTTACTATATCGGTCAACAGACACCTATAGAAGAAAGAGAAGTTGGTAATATTCCACCACCTTATACCGGAACGCAACAACCGGGACAGGTCCCGACAGGTCAAGAAGTGCCTCTTTCACTATATAGAATCGTAACGACAGCATTGGATCCAGAATTTGTTGTTGCTGCATTTATGAATTCTGAGACTGTACCACCAGTAGATGAAAACGGAACACCAATTGATTTTAAAGTGAATCCAATAATTGATGGAATTGTAAATTTTGATGTTAAGTATTTTGATGGAGAATCACAATATGAGACTTGGACTCAGACAGATGCAATTCCAATTGCTATTTCGATTTTGATAAGTGTTATAGATGAAGAGAAACGTCAATCCACCACAGCACAAACATTCACTCAACCCGAAGGTGGTATTCCACCTGATGCATTAACACAATCCACGATGATATATCTACCACCAAGTGCAAATTCTGAATCAAGTGCAGAAGCAGCAATGAAATAATCTGTATATTAGCAGGTAACTATGGGCAAATCAACCACCACTCCCCAGAATCAGTATTACACGTCAGGACGATTCTGTTTACAGGATTCGTCTGGGATTTCACTTATATCTACGCTATGGATTCTGACCATACTTTCTGTGTTGGCAATGCAGATGCTCTATTCTTATGACCTTGAAAGTAAAGCACAGCGGAACTTTTTAGATAGAACGAAATACCATTACGCTGCAAAATCGGGATTTGAGGTGGGTGTTGCAATGTTAAGCATGGATGAAACGAACTTTGACTCGCTCGGTGAAGTATGGGCACAACCTGTTCAGCAGCAGATTGAAGACGGTATACAACTCGGAGGATTCATCCCGTTTCAGGTAACCATAACAGATGAAGCATCAAGGATCAACATCAATGAGGCAGAAGTAGACCTTATTCGAAATTTACTCTCTTATTTGGGAGTACAACCAGAAATTAATGAAACTGGCGATCTGGCTTCACGAATCGTTGAAGGTCGTCCATACCGAACTGTCCGGGATGTAGCAAGGGTTGAAGGAATGACGAAAGAGATCCTCTACGGATTACAGCAACAAGCTGCAGCGGAAGAAGCAGCAAGTGGATCTGATGAACCATTGCCCCCAACTATTTCATTGACAGGTGTCGGAGGACTTGTAAACACAGCAACTGTCTATTCTGTTGATGCAAACACTGACGCGAATGGGGAACAACGAGTTAATATAAATTCCGCGAATGCACAGCAGCTAAGTCAGATAAGTTCTAATAATAATCAAACCATTTTTTCACAAGGAGAGGCGAATGCAATTATCCAACAGCGAAACTATGACAATATCTCTGATCTGTTAGATGCTTCAGCTGTATCAGATAATGTATTCAATAACATCAGTAGCGAGATAACGGTTGAAGAAAGTAGCAGTGGCGGTAATTTCGGAGGTAATGGTAGAAATGGTGGAGGAGATGGCTTCGTTTTTGAAGAGATAGAATTTGATGAAGGCAACTCATTAATAAATATAAATACTGCTGACTCAGAAGAACTTACAGGACTTCAGGGGATTGACAACGGGATTGCCCAACGGATTATATCACACCGCAACTCGCAAGGCTTTTTCCAAAACATAGATCAATTAAAACAGGTGAGAATACTATCAGTTCAAGACCTTGCGGGAATCGCTGACAAAATAACCGCAAGAGATGGAGAAACTGTAAACGGTTTAATCAATATAAATACAGCGTCTGTTGAGTTATTACAACTGTTGCCTGGGATGGATCAGACAAAAGCGCAAGCAATCGTCGCGCGCCGAGAGGAAGAAAACCCGGATGCACAAAACCAATCTGAACCACCAATACAGGGAAATCCATTCTCAGATATAGGACAACTGTTAGAAATTGAAGAAATAGATAATAATACATTCAGAGAGATAGTAGATTGGGTCACATACCGTTCACATGGGTATCGTATTGTATCTTCTGGAATTGATCATAATGGAAGAACGATCGCAACTTGTCTCGGTATCTTAGTGCGGAATGGCAATTCATTGACAATACCATATTGGCGGCAAGACTAATAGACAATATACATTAAAGGATTTATAGAATAAAGGATTTATAAAATGGCAAAAGATCAAGTTGTCGCGATTGATATTGGTACATCAACCGTAAAAATACTCTACATTGAAAAAATCGGTGATGTGCTGCATTTGATTAACGCAGACATAATGTCTAATCCACATCCAGAATCTCCTGAACAAACATCTGATACGATCAAACAGTTGTGGAATCGTATCGGAATAAAGCAGAATATATTCAACAAACATAGGATGGAAGTGGGTGTAGCAATTCCTCGCGGCTCTGTTGTCACGAAACGTTTACCAAATATACCTCCATCCACAACAGATGACCAGTTACCAGCGGTTGTGGAAATGGCTGCAGAAACTGAACTTCCGTTTCAACCTGAAGAGTCTATTTTTACATTCCACGATGTACAACGGTTTACAGATGTTCTCTCAGTTGAACTTGTGTCGACTCGACGCGAAACTGTTACTCGTTATACAGAGGCATTGAATACAATTGGACCTACGCCATCTGGGGTTATACCGTCTATGTTAGCCATAGAGACAGTAGCGCGTGGTCAGTTATCTGACTCCTCAGGACGGACAATAATCGTTGATATTGGAGCGGGTATTACAGATTTTTGTTTAATGCATGGGAATAAGTTACAATTTTCACGTGCATTTCATGTGAGCGGTGACCAATTGACGCGCACATTGATGACAGAAATGGATGTTGATGCAGAAACTGCAGAACAGGAAAAACAACATATCCCTGCAGATCAACCTCCGACCCGAACTTGGACAAGACGATTCATTGTGGAATTAGAACGTTCGATCGCTGCTGCAGAACGCGAACTTAACAATGAAGAGCCAGAAGAAATTGAAGAAATATGGTTATGTGGAGGTGGGGCACGTGTCCCAGAATTAGCAGAAGCATGTCAAGAACAACTTCAAATTCCTACAAGACTGTGGAATCCAGTCTATGCAAGTGCTATAGATACCAGTAATGTCCCATCGGGAACACTTGAATCATATGGGGACACACTTGCAGTACCTTTGGGAGTTGGCATACATCTGTTAGATGCTGAACAACCGGTTTCGCTATTACCGACAGAAGTCGGTGTCAAACGGGCAGAATCCAGTCGTAAACATCAGCAGCTCATCGCTGCAGGAATTGCAGGTTTTCTGTTGTTAGTAATTGCATTATGCGGTATTACTTATTCCAGATCACAACAATCTAAACTGGACTTGTTAGATCAGCAGATTGCGACATTCACTCAACTACAAACTGATGCTAACAAGCAACTTGCACTTGAACTGATTTTAGCGGATAAATTAAGTCATCAAATTTCGCCATTGGACGTACTACATGCATTTAGCACACTTTTCAAAGATAGAACAAAGGTTGCATGGAAAACATTTGAAGTCCACAATTTAGATGATCTTGGAAAAACACGCATCTCATGTAGTCTACATGCAAATTCAATTGAAGAAATTAACTCTATGCATGGCGTTTTAAATCGAGCTAAACTTTTTAGCAACATTGAGCTGGGTGAAATCACAACGACAGGTGATGAAAGAAGACCGACATTTGAAGTAAAACTAACGTGTCGATTAACCAATGAAGCAATTCAAATGTTTGCACAAAAACGACATCCAAAACCTGTTATAGAAATTGTTGAATTGGAACTTGAAGATGTCAATGTTTCACCTCCAGCAGAAAACAGTGAATCCTCAGAAAAATCTGCGGAAAATCGGAACGAAGAAAATGAAGAAGGCGAAGAATAGAAACTCCGTTATATTTTCTTCATTAAATGATATAAATAAACCTATAGGAATAGGTAAGGAAATAAAGTGAAATTAGATCTTCAACTCACAAACCAATCCAAAATATTGCTTGGGATTCTGGTAGTTGCTTTGATAGCTGCAATCGCGACGCAATGGGGACCAGGACTTTACGGCTTGATCTCTAATCCTGCTATGAAAGCAAAACGTGAAACATTACAAAATTCAAAGGATTTGGTAGCAGCTTCTCAAATATTGAAACCTGCTGAATCTGGTTTATATCATAAAACAGGACTCTCTGATGGAGAGGAACCTACGACTATTTTTGAGGGCAACTTCCCGGAAACTGTCGTCCGTGAAAAAATCCAGGCAATTGTCAAACAAGCTGGAATTCCACAAAATATTCAACTTAACGTAGAATCAGTTCCTGGAAAGAAATCTGAGAGAACCTCTCCGCAGGCACGCAGAAACCTTGTGATGTTTTCATATCTGAAATTATTAGAAAATGAAAAAGATGCACTCAATGCTGAAATGCAAGCACAACTTGATGCCGAACTGCCAGAAATGCAAATTGATGAAGATGCAATAAATTTGCTAATGAACGCATGGTTAGATGAAGGTGATGTGGATTTAGATAATCCATCTGAAGAAGAAATAGATCAGGAAGACATTGAATCACAAGAATCAGAGGAACAGAAAAATCCTGAGAAGAAAGAACAGGAAAAGTCTGATGAAAAAGAATACACGGAAACCGAAAAAGATAATAAATCAGAGAATCCTGATGAAGATAAATCGGATGATGTTAAAGAAATCCCGGAAGAAAAAGATGGACAGGAAGATAAGTCTACTGAACAATCTGAAAGCCAACAAGAGGCAGACAATCTTGAAAGTGATGCCGAGCGGATTTTTTCTCTGTTACCTGAAAGTATTCCAATTCCAATTAGGATTGAACTGATTGAACTCATCATGGCAATGGTAGAGCAGCATCTTGTCGGTGCTCAGACGACTCTCTTTGAAAACGAATTCTTTAAATCACAAACAGGTGGAACTTCAGGTATCTTTGGTATCGGTGCAAAAAGGTCAAAGATAGAAATCAGTTTTAATCCAAATAGTCAGATTTTAGCTAAATTTACGAACCTTATTGATACTTATGGTGAAGACTTAAATAAGAAAGAACTCAGAAAAGATCTTCTTGAATACCTTGAACAGATTCAATTACAAATTGCTGAACTTTCTCAGAAGTTAAAATTGGCACCTACGACTTATTCACCTGAAAGTTATACTGTAAAAATGAAGTTTAAAGCCGAACTTGAAAAACTCGTTAATTTAAACCGAATAATCGAGACTACAACCAAATGGTTGATGGTCCGGGACCTGCAAATTTCCACTGATAACAAAGATGATAAGGTAAATGTGGAAATTCTTATGATTGCGAGGGTATATCAATAATGAAAATGTGCAGAAAATGTGTTGGTTCAATGTGGATACAAAATCTCAATATTTACTTGATTATTCTGGTATGCTTCGGCTTACTTGTAGGGATACAAGGGCAAGTGTCCGCGCAGCGAGGTCAGGGTACGATGGAAGTTGCCGAACGGGATGAAGCCACCGGCGAAGCCATCACCTTTAATTTTAACTTCACCAGTGATGAACTCAAAACCTTGTTTGAAATGCTTTCAAGAGAAACCAATCTCACCATTATCGCAAGTGAAAGTGACATCCAAGGTAAACGTTTCGCACTTATCAACCTACAAAATGTTACACTGGATGAAGTGATAGAGAATGTCAAAACCGTTCTTGCACAGTATAACTTAACGTTTGTTAGGGTAAATAGCACACTCATTGTAACAACTTTTGAAAAAGCAATTGTAATGAATGTGCCGGTAAAAGTTATTGAGCCTGATCCCGAACAGGTTGAAATGACCGATGAAATACAGACATATATTATTCAGTTGGAAAATGCATCTGCCTCTGACCAAGCAGGTGTTTTGAAGTCTCTATTGAATAAACAAGCAAACATATTTGCTGATTCGATGACAAACTCTCTGGTCATCACCGATGTTTCATCTAATGTCCGTAGAATCGTATCGATTTTGCAATTTGCTGATGAAGGTGAACGTTCTCAATTAAAGATTGCTTTAGTTCCACTAACTTACGCGGACGCTGAGTCTTTAGAAAATACACTTGAAAGTGTTTTTGAGAATAACGAAGAAGATGGCAAACAGCCACGAAGTCAACTTGATATGGACCCCGAGGAGATCAAACAGGCAATTGAAGAAGGTTTAGGTGTTCCATTGACTGTGGGTATGGTTGAGGTTGAGGCAGAAACCAATTCAAATACCATAATACTTAAATCCACCGAAGATAATTTAACCATACTTAAAGAGATTATCCTTCATCTTGATAAAGCCCCAACATTATCGACCGAAATTCGCACCTATCATCTCGAATATGCAATAGCAGAGGATGTTGCAACAACACTGGAAGAGATCATCACTGGAGAAGATATTCAAGGGGGTGGTAGGAGAAGTTTTGATAGAGAAGATATATTGGAAATGATGACGTATCGACGTAGAGAAGGTGACACAAGTGATCTTTTTCAAGGTATAGTCGGTTTGGTGAATATCTCCCGTGATGATAGGTTGAATATCGTTTTTGTTTCTTCTGACCCGCGCAATTTCACTATTATTGATAAGATTATTGAAACACTTGATCAAAAACAGACAGAAAACGAGTTCAAGATGTACTTACTTGAATTTGCAGATGCTGCAACGCTCAAACAAAACTTAGAAACACTGTTTGAAGGTGAAGATACAGGTGGCAGCAGTAGTAGTCGGTATAGTTGGTGGGACAGGGATAGTAGATCCTCAAACCAAGATTCTGGCTTTGGGGTACAAGGTACTGTTAATATGGTTGAAGATGTTAGACTCAATGCGCTTCTTATTTCTACATCCTCCCAGAATTTTTCGATGATAGATGAGTTAATTGAACAACTTGATGTCAACCTACCCGACCAAGAATGGGGTTCTCGGATCTTTTACCTGAAGCATGCTGATGCAGAAAATGTGTCAAACCTGATTAACACACATTATCAGGGCAACCAAGACAATGTCGGTAATTATGATAGTTACTATTATTATCGCTACTATCTTCCGCAACGTCAAACAACAAACCAAGCCCAAGGTTCACTTGCGGGTAATGTTGCAGCCCAACCGTTAGCTAGTCATAATGCTCTTATTGTAACAACAGGGACAAAACGCAATTTTGAACTTATTGAAGACTTTATTAAGCAGATTGATATACCTACACCCGAAGCACAGACAGAGGTCACTGCTACAATTCGGCTTGAATATGCCACAGCAGATGCTATTGCACAAGTGCTTGCGCAAGTATGGCAAGACCCACAATCAGAGGATGAGGAATTCGGATTTAGTAGGTTCTTCCGTTCAAGTTCCAATGAGGACGAACCAACAGACATTAATTCTCTTTACGGTAAAGTCACTGTTTATGCTGATCCAGATACGAATTCGCTTATTGTCACAACCCGCCGTCGCTATCTTGATCAGGTGAAAGCACTCATCAAACAACTTGATTTTGTCCGTGGACAGGTGCGAATTGATATTAAGATCCTGGAAGTTACACTTGATGAAACAACCAAACTCGGTATAGAAATGGCTGCAAATGAAAGAAGACTTGCAGGATTAGAACTCAGTCCAGATAATCCTCTTGTCGGTGATATGAACGCAGAACTTGGACTTGGACAAGAAATTTCAGGTTTTAACTATAGTTTAGCAACAAAAGAGTACGTAGCACTCCTACACACTCTTATTCGTGAGAATAAAGTCAAAACGCTTTCAACGCCGACAATTACGACCCGTGACAGTCGTCCTGCTACTTGGAGCAGTGGTAGACGTATTCCATACCTACAGAGTGTTGATACAAATAGTATTCTCGGAGACACCGCAACACAACCACTATTCAACTACGATTTTATTGACCCACCCGTCGGAATTAACATTTCTCTCACTCCTTTTATCGCAAGATCACAGGCGAGTGAAAATGGGAAACGAACAATCGGTTTAGATATTACAAATATCAGTGCAAGTAACTTCATTGAATTTACAGACTTTAATGCACCAATTACAGATGATAACTCTCTCAGTGCCTATGTTGATGTTGAAGATGGCCAGCAACTTATCGTTGGAGGTATCATACGTAAGAAGCAGAAACAGGTAGAAAATAAAGTTCCTATCCTCGGAGATATTCCATTACTTGGAAGGCTCTTTAAAAGCACTGAAACCGAAGTTCAAGATACGGAGATTGTTTTCATAATTACGCCTCATATCTTTGATATAAAGCAGCCCGATGATATCAAGAAGCAAAAACAGATTGCTGATGATTGGCAAAAGAATGGGAAGTCAAATATAGAGAATTCAATTAAATAATTCTTGAATTCCACTTCGTCCAATTGACATACGTATACAGTCTCAGTTAGTCTGCTATACACAACTATAAACAAATCTATTTCCTTGTGAAGACATAAGTGCTAAGGCTAAAAAAGTATAACATCTAACATACAATCTAACAATTGCCATATTAAATATATATATATTGCCTAATTGAATGATTACGAGGAATTGTCAATGACTAAAAAGCACAGTAATTCGGTGAAGCCGATATATCAACAATACTGTAAATTACTCATAACTTCTCTGGCGTGTATAGGACTATTCATCCTTTTACAAGGAGATTTACTCGCACAGCGAGGTCAGGGAACGATGGAAGTTGCTGAACGGGATGAAGCAACTGGCGAAGCCATCACTTTTAATTTCAACTTCACCAGTGATGAACTCAAAACTTTGTTTGAAATGCTTTCAAGAGAAACTAATCTCACTATTATCGCAAGTGAAAATGACATACAAGGTAAACGTTTTGCTCTGATCAACCTACAAAATGTTACACTGGATGAAGTGATAGAGAATGTCAAAACCGTTCTTGCACAGTATAACTTAACGTTTGTTAGGGTAAATAGCACGCTCATTGTAACAACTTTTGAAAAAGCAATTGTAATGAATGTGCCGGTAAAACGCATTGAACCAGATCCCGAACAGGTTGAAATGACCGATGAAATACAGACATATATTATTCAGTTGGAAAATGCATCTGCCTCTGACCAAGCAGGTGTTTTGAAGCCTCTATTGAATAGACAAGCAAACATATTTGCTGATTCGATGACAAACGCACTCGTTATTACTGATATTTCATCTAATATCCGTAGAATCGTCTCGATTTTGCAATTTGCTGATGAAGGTGATCCGTCTCCATTAAAGATAGCATTAGTTCCACTAACTTACGCAGACGCTGAAGCATTAGAACAAACCCTTGATAATATTTTTGATGATAACGATGAAGATAACAAACAGCCACCAAGTCAACTTGCCATGACCCCAGAGGAGATTAGACAGACTATTGAACAAGGTTTGGGTGTGCCAATTACTGTAGGTATGGTTGAGGTAGAAGCAGAGAGCAATTCAAATACTTTAATAATTAAATCCACCGAAGATAATTTAATTATACTTAAAGAGATTATCCAACATCTTGATAAATCCCCGAATTTGTCGACTGATATTCGTACGTATCGTCTTGACTATGCAATTGCAGAAGATGTGGTATCAATTCTTGAAAATATAATTACGGGTGGTGCAAACCAAAGTGGAGGATTTAGTAGATGGGAAGCTGAGAAAATGCGTGCTACTCGACGCGAACGTGGTCAAACAGCTGATCTGTTTCAAGGAATTATAGGTACTGTAAATATCACTCATGATGATAGGCTTAACCTCGTCGTAGTTTCTTCTGATCCTCGTAATTATACTATCATTGAAATGATTATTAAGGAACTCGATCAAAAGCAGTCAGATAATGAGTTCAAGATGTATGTGCTTGAGTTCGCAGACGCAGCAACCCTTAAAGAGACTTTAACAACACTGTTTGAAGGTGGGGATTCGGGTGGTGATAGTAACAGGTATTGGTGGGATTGGGATAGTAGGAGTAGTAGCTCAAATCAAGATACCGGTTTTGGAGTCCAAGGCACTGTTAACATGGTTGAAGATGTTAGACTCAACGCCCTGCTAATTTCTACTGCTGCACAGAATTTTCCGATGATAGATGAATTAGTTGAGAAACTTGATGTCAACCTACCCGATCAAGAGTGGGGTTCAAGGATTTTCTATCTAAAGCATGCTGATGCTGACCATGTATCAAATCTGCTTAATACACATTATAAAGGGGTTGATGACGGATATATAGGAGGAAGTAGTTACTCTTATTATCGTTACTATCTACCGCAACGTCAATCAACTCCACAAGCGCACGGTTCTTTGTCAGGTAAGGTATCTGCCCAACCCTTGGCTACTCACAATGCTGTTCTTGTTTCTACAGGTACTAAACGGAACTTCGACCTTATAGCAGAATTAATCAAGCAGATTGACATACCTATTCCCGAAGCTCAGCAAGAGGTTACTGAAATAATTCGGCTTGAATATGCAACCGCAGATTCTCTTGCGCAGGTGCTCGCACAAGTTTGGCAAGACCCACAAGAAGATGATGATGGAGGTTTCGGTTTTAGAATCTTTTTCAGCGATTCCAGATCTCAGCAGCAGGAACCGACAGACATTAATACTCTTTACGGGAAGGTCACTGTCTATGCTGATCCAGATACGAACTCGCTTGTCGTCACAACGCGTCGTCGGTACCTTGAACAGGTAAGAGCACTCATTAAAGAACTTGATTTCGTTCGAGGACAAGTTCGCATTGACATTAAAATCCTTGAAGTCACACTTGATGAAACGACAAAACTCGGTATAGAAATGGCTGCGAATGAAAGAAGACTTGCAGGATTAGAACTTGGACCGGACAACCCGCTTATAGGCGATACAAATGCACAACTTGGACTTGGACAAGAAATATCAGGATTTAATTTTAGTTTAGCAACAAAAGAATATGCCGCACTCCTTCACACACTTATCCGTGAAAATAAAGTCAAAACGCTTTCAACACCGACAATAACGACACGCGATAGTCGCGCTGCTACATGGAGCAGCGGCAGACGTATACCATATCTACAGAGCGTTGATACGAATAGCATCCTCGGAGATACAGCAACACAACCGCTTTTCAACTACGATTTTATTGACCCACCTGTAGGTATCAACATTTCACTCACACCTTATATTGCAAAATCACAGGAGAGTGAAAATGGGAAACGGACTATCGGCTTGGATCTTACAAATATCAGTGCAAGTAACTTCATTGAATTTACTGATTTTAATGCCCCAATTACAGACGATAACTCTCTAAGTGCCTATGTTGATATTGAGGATGGTCAACCTCTAATCGTTGGTGGGATCATACGCAAGAAGCAGAAGCAGGTTGAAAACAAAGTTCCAATCCTTGGAGATATACCCTTACTTGGAAGGCTCTTTAAAAGCACCGAAACCGAAGTACAAGATACAGAGATTGTATTCATTATTACTCCACATATCATTGACATCCAGCAACCAGATGATATCGAGAAGCAGAAAAAAATTGAGGATGAATGGCAAAAGAACAGTATGAAGGAATTTGAGGAATCCACTAATTAATCTAATACTTTCCAAATCTTGATTTATATTAGGACAGGTAATTAGCCTGTCCTTTTTGTTATAATTATAGTAATATTTGTAATTACTTGGACACTTTAGTAGATTCGGTTTCGTAACCTAACCGAACAGATGTAAATAGTGCGGTTAGATGAAGATCAATTTATTCTTTCGGTAATATTAATTTCCTAATACCTGTAAGCGCGCTGGACTCCAATAGTAAATTACCGAATTTATTTCTTAATCTTCATTAAGCACGCTGTAATATTACACCATAATTGATACACATTCTGTAGAAGCACTCTCCGAATCGCGACTAAAAACGTTGATAATCGGAGTGAGCAAGCAACCTCCGACAGTAAAGGAAACCCTAAATACACACCTATAATCCAATTTCCTAACCACAATACAATAAAAAGTGAATAAATTTCAAAAAAACACAAAAATTGTAAATATTTACTTGACATTAGTTAGTTACCTATG
>JAJEAG010000080.1 GCA_022824265.1 Candidatus Poribacteria bacterium
CGTGGGATTCTGAGATTTATAGGTTGAAGGTTTAAAACCAAGATACTTTTCGTAGGTTGGGATGACGTTACGATAGACTCTGTTGAGATAGCGGTGAATGAATGTGAGTCTTGCACCGGGATATTGTCTTGCTAACATGTCCATATAAGCGACGCAGCTGTAAGTTTTGCCTGCGTCATAAGTGCCACTTGCGATTTTGATGGGTTCATGGGACTTGAATAGGTCACGCATCTGTCCATAGGGTTGAAATCCGTTGGGGTTGTATTGAATTATAGGTGGTCTGGTTTTGGATGACGTGATGATGTTGGGTGCTGTTCTGGTTATCACTTTCTGTTTCTCAACTGCTGAGGTTTCCTGTTCTTCAGCAGTTTCCTCATTTACAATAGTTTCCTCATTTTCTGCATTGACTTTTGGGGGTGGGAGTGCTTTTTGGTACTCCTCCATTTTTTGATGCAGATGTTTGATTATTTGAGGTGTTTGGTCGTCGGTTTGAGTTGAATGGTGGGTTTGGGCTGCTTGTTGTTCCTTAAATTTCATTTTTGCTATTTGTACACTGCTGTCGCATCCGTAGGTTTCAATGTTCTTGCGTCTCATGTAGGTGTTGCATGCGTTAATGATTTTCACGGTGTTGTTTATGCATGGGGTTAGGTCTTTGGATTTCTGAACATCGTAATTACCACTCTTGACACTTTCGCCTATTTCTATTTGTTCGTCCAACAAATTGTCAAGTATCTCTCCCATTTTTTTTAACTTTGCTTCAACATCGGGATTCTTCTGGTTTTCGTTCTGGATTTCTTTGTTTTCGTTTGCCATGGTTTATACTAATGCTCCTATTTTTGTAATGTCCGAGGTGCCATGAATTGCGCGAATATCAACACATCCGATATGTAAAGTGTTAATACGGGCGGGGAAACCCCGCCCCTACGAAATGTCCGAGGCGACAAATGCTATAAGCGCATTTGGCGTTGATTTGGTAATGAATTGCGCCCCTACGAAAGTATCCGATATGCATTGTGTCAATACGGGCGGGGAAACCCCGCCCCTACGAAATGTAAGATTTGAGTTAATACATAGTTATCATTTCGAAATGATGTTATAGTTTAACGGATGGTGATATGTGAAGTGAAATTAATCAAGAGGGTGGAACAATAGATATCCAATAGGTTTTATGTAATTTTCAGAATTTCAGTAATTTTATGTTGCTATACACCTTTCGCCCCGCTGGGGCTATAGTGTACATATCACGGGCTGCTACGGGTGGGGAGACCCCGCCCCTACGATGAGAAAAGTTTCAATACTGACGGGAGAACACGTACATACGATTATCCTGTGTATCTGACAATGAAAAATATAGAAGAAAATTCAAAAACTAAATTGACCTGAAAATTTAGGTGAAATTGTTGGCTTTATGTGGTAGAATATAGAGTTAATTATTACTGTGCATGCTCTTAGTGCACAAATAACTATTATATGGAGATAGAAAAATGGGATTCCCTGGTGGGTTGGAATGGGTCATTATATTAGCAATTGTGATACTTTTGTTTGGATCGAAAAAGTTACCTGAATTAGCACGTGGTCTTGGAAAAAGTATTACAAATTTTAAATCTGGATTAAAAGAAGACCAATCGGATGAAGCAGAAACGACTGCACAGACGGAAGGTGAAGCACCACAGAAAGAGGAAGTTAGTTAGATTTTTAAACCATTTTTATTAATCAAGTCTCATTAGATTTAGGAAATCTCACGCTGTGTAGAATGTAAGAGGCGCAATGAATTGCGCGACTACAAACGCGTTTTTTGTTAATGAGACAAATAATTTAAAAATGGGATTATATATACGATGAAAGAGAAATTACCTGATTTTCTTCAGGATGTTATAGAAGAATATCCTGATGTTTGGAAAGCGTATCAGGGTTTGGGTGAAGCGTGTGGTACTGCTGGACCTCTTGACCCGAAAACTGTGCGTCTTACTAAACTTGCGCTTGCTATTGGTGCGAAGTCTGAAGGTGCTGTGCACTCGCACACACGTCGTGCGTTGCGTGAAGGTATTACCCGAGAGGAGATACAGCAGGTTGCGCTGCTTGCGGTTACATCTATAGGTTGGTCATCAAGTATGGCAGCCTTGTCTTGGATTAAGGATGTTGTGGATAAACAGTCGCAGACAGAATGAGAACAGACGCATGGAAGTGGATGGAAAACGCCAGAATTATTTGTTCACAAAACGAACTTGTTGGGTTTTAATTCTTATTGCGTTTTTGTCGTTTATGCCGTCTGTTAGTAGGTCTGATACGGCTGCGGAATTACAACAAGGTATAGAATACGTCAAGTTAAAACTATACACAAAAGCTGTAGATACCTTTAAATCAATTTTGGCACGAAATCCGACAGATATTAATGTTCTCTTTCAATTAGCAAATGTCTATAAGTTACAGGATGCGTTAGAATTATCCATAAAGACTGCAAACGAAATATTCAAAATAGCAGCATCACAAAATCTATCAACAAACGAGCGTTTATTTGGATTTACATATCTTCTGCTTTCTGAAATCTACTGTAAACAGAGCAAATTAGACATCGCTGCACAACATGCGATTGAAGCAGTTGAAAGATGTTCTACGGTAGCAGATACACATTACCGACTCGGATATATCTACACCCATCAAGCAAAATTTGACAAGGCACATGCTTCATTTAAGCGTACATTGGAACTCAAACCGACTTTTGCTGAAGTCTATGAATGGTTGGGTTTAATTGCATTGATGCAACACAAACCGCAGGAAGCGGTATCTCACTATAAGACTGCAATTTTACATAAACCGTATATTCAGAGTGCCTACTATAACCTTGCGAAGGCGTATCGTCTTCTTGGTGATATGGATTCGGCAACGGAACAGCTGGAACTTTTCCGTGAGATGAAAACATATTACGACAAGACTTACGCGATTGAAGACCTGCTTGCTGAAGACCCCGCGAATACTGCCCTTTGGTTGACATTAGCGGAAATCCACGTTGCTCATAAGCATATCTCTGCGGCAATTTCTACTTATCAAGCAATGCTTCGGTTGAATCCTACTTTTGTATCAGGATACGATAAACTGGGTAGGTTGTTTATGGATATCAACATGCATCGACAGGCGATTCCCCTATTCAATAAAGTGCTGGAATTGAATCCTAATGCTGTTGAAGCACATGTAAGATTAGGGTGGCTCTATAGTTCTCAGAAAGTGTATGATAAAGCCGAATTGCATCTACAAAAGGCGATTCAGAAGATGCCGAAGTTGACTTTAGCGTATCACGGATTGGCAGAGATTTATGTGCAACAGCAACAGATTGATAAAGCGATTGAAGTTTATCAACACATTAGGAAAATCAAACCCAACGATAGAGATGCTTTGGAGGCATTGAATAAGTTAGAACGTTTGAAGTAGGAGGCACAAAGGAAGTAGAACGTATCTCAAAATCATTTGTATGGTGATTTCATTGTGGTGCGGCAGTTCATATAGATTGAAATAATGGTGGGAGTTCCCAATTTTACGGAATGTAAGAGGCGCGATGAGTTGTGCGACTACAAATGCATTTCTTATTGTCTGAACCAGGATTTCCAAATCAACGGTATGAATGCCATTTAGGCATTCCCCGGGATTTCAGGATTTGCAGGATTATGAGTTTGTAGTATATATTCCGTTGTCCAGGATGAAGGGCTAACTTTTGCATAGGAACATTGGCATACAAATCTCTTATTCTGTAAATCTTGGTTCAGACACAATATTTGTTGGAGGTCGTTTTGCTCGCTCCGACCTACGAGAATGTAAGAGGCGCAATGAATTGCGCGACTACAAACGCGTTTTTTGTTAATGATGAAGTTATTATTTAGAAATGGTATAAGTTATTTGATGATGCATCATGCGAAAGTCTGACCTGAATAGAAATGTAAATTTCCCATTCTTTTTCCTTCCAATTCTCGTTCTGAATATACTCTTTTTTCAATATAATACGGTTGCGATAGCGGATCAGATTTTTCTTGACGTTACTGAGTCTGCGGGGATAAAATTTGTGCATACCGATGGTAGAAGTGGTGTAAGATTATTCAATGAATTTCTTGGTTCTGGTGGTGGTTTTTTCGATTATGATGGTGATGGTGATCTTGACATCTATCTGATCAACGGTGCTATTCAAATAGAGGATTCTAATGGAAAACTCCGGCATAATGTTCTTTACCGAAACAACGGTGATGGGAGTTTCACAGATGTCACTGAAGATGCTGGTGTAGGGAGCGAATCATACGGTGTCGGTGCTACCGTTGGTGATTATGACAACGATGGTGACCTTGATCTCTATGTTACCAACTTTGGCGAAGATCAACTTTATCAAAACAACGGTGATGGGAGTTTTACAGATGTGACAAAGCAGGCAGGGGTTGGTAATCTGAAGTGGGGAACAAGTTGTGCGTTTGGAGATGTTGATAACGATGGGGATTTAGACCTGTATGTAGCGAATTATGCTGTCTACGATCCGAAAAAGGATATAAGGTGTGAGGAGCGCGGCGTTCATGTTTATTGTGGACCGCATGCCTATCCTGCGGTTCATGACACTCTCTACAAAAATAACGGAGATGGCACGTTCAGTGATGTTTCTGCCTTGTTTCGTCCGCCGGACATGCTTCCGATGCATGGGTTAGGTGTAACTTTTGGAGATTATGATGGTGATGGGGATTCGGATATATATGTTGCGAATGACCAAGATCCGAATTTTCTATTTCAAAACGAAGGCAAAGGTAAATTTTTAGAGGTTGCATTAATTTCTGGTGTTTGTTACAATGATATGGGTAAAGAAGAAGCTGGTATGGGAACTGACTTTGGTGACTATAACAATGATGGTAAGTTTGACCTTACAGTGAGCAACTACCAGACAGAAACTAATACGCTTTACCATAATCACGATAGCAGTTTTTTCGTTGATAATACTATACCGTCGGGGATAGCAGAGGTTACGCATGGTTATCTCGGTTGGGGCATCAAGTTTTTTGATTATGATAACGATGGGTATCAAGATATATTTGTTGCGAATGGACATTTGATGGATAATATCTCTGTGCTTGAAAAGCATGTGTCGTATCCGCAAAGGAATCTGTTGTTTAGGAATTTAGGGGATGGAACATTTGCTAATGTTATGGTAGAGACAGGTGGTTTAGCCTTGAAAAGGGTGAGTCGTGGTGCTGCTATTGGTGATTACGACAATGATGGTGATCTTGATATCTTGGTTACGAACTGCAATGAGCGTCCTGATCTGCTTCAAAATACTGTTGGTAATCAGAACAATTGGGTACAAATTCAAGTTGTTGGAGAAGAAAGTAACCGTTCAGGTATTGGGGCAAAAGTAAAGGTAGTGACCGGAGAGCATGTTCAGTATCGTGAAGTGCAGAGTGGCGGTAGTTATCTCTCGTTTCATGATTTGCGTGTGCATTTCGGAGTTGGAAAGGCGGAACAGATTGACTTGCTTGAGATTCGGTGGACAACTGGGGAAATTGAGAGTGGTACAAATCTTTCAGTGAATCAGAGATATTTAGTGGTAGAAGGAAATGAGATAGTATCAATTGAAGAATCAAGCTTAGAAAAATAGATTGTGGAATTCGAAATGTATGGAGAGACAATGAAATATGTACTTATTCTATCAGTTCTCTTGGCATTCAGCATTTCTCTTGTCTATGCTGTTGAAGAACCGGAGGAATCGCTAATACTTTATATGTCGTTTGATACGATAGATGGTAAAGAGACGCTTGACCATTCGTTGTATGGTAATAATGGCGAGCTGATAAATGGTCCAAAACATGTTAAGGGTAAGTTCGGGAAAGCACTTGAATTTGACGGGATGGACAGTCATGTTCTAATCCCACACCATGAATCGCTTAATGTTGATAAAAATGTGACGGTGATGGCATGGGTTAATCCTGAGAGATATGCTGGACCAGATAATTCGCAATGGCATGGCATGTTAGCAAAAGGGAACAATCCTCGTTCATATAGTTGGTGGATAGAGAAAAACAGTAAGTGTATGCACTTTAGTGTAGGTCCGCCGAATGGTGGTGGAAGTATATGTAAGGGGGAAATTAAGTTAAACGAGTGGCAACATGTTGTTGCACAGGTAGATGAAGGGACTCACCGTTATTGGATAAATGGTGTGCAGGTTGGTGAGATAGGTAACAAACCTGATCCTCCTGGTGCTGCTGATACATCCCCAGTAGTGATTGGTACTGCAGGCGGTGGAAATATTCGTTATTTTCTTGGAATGATGGATGAAGTTCGTATCTGGAATCGCGCATTGACTGAAGCCGAAGTTAATGAACAGATGGAGAAAGGTCATTTTGAGTTTTTTGCGGTTGACGTTCAACAGAAATTACCCGTAACATGGGGAAATCTGAAGGCACAATTGCGATGAATGGACGGTCGATATTGACGTGTCCTGAAATAGGTTTCTGCTGTGTTATATAAACATGTATGTAGAAATTAAATATATAATAAGGAGAAAAAAATGAAACATTTATGTATTATGATAGTTCTTATGGTGTTTGTGGTTTCTATAGCACATGCATTAAAAGAACCGGAAGAATCAATGATTCTTTATATGTCTTTTGATACGGTTGATGGGAAAACCACGATTGATCATTCTAAGTATGGTAACAATGGTGAAATGGTAGGTGATCCCCAACATGTTAACGGTAAGTTCGGTAAAGCGTTAGAATTTAACGGAACGACTGATTGGGTTGAAATTCTGCATGATGATACTCTTACTGTTGATAAGGATTTCACTGTCATGGCTTGGATTCATACTGAGCGACTTACGGGACCTGGTGGTGCTCAGTGGCAGGGGATTTTGGCAAAGAGCAACAACCCACGTTCCTATAGTTTTTATACTGAAAATAATAGCGGATGTTTGCACCTCAGTGTTGGGGGTGGAAGTGTCTGCCAAGGCAAAGTTAGTTTAAATGAGTGGGTGCATGTTGTTGGACAGATGGATGCTGGAACACACCGATATTATATTAATGGAGAGAATGTTGGTGAATCTGGTGGGAAACAGAATCCTCCCGGAAAAGCTGACACAGCTAATGTTTTTATTGGTAGAACACATGAAGGCAGTCGTGAGTTTTTGGGAATGATTGACGAAGTGCGTATTTGGAATCGTGCGCTTTCTGAAGATGAAGTGAACGAACAGATGGAAAGTGGTCATTTTGAGCTTTTCCCTGTTGACCCGCGTCATAAAGCCGCGACTACGTGGGGAACGATAAAAAGTCAAAAGCAGTAATTAGAAATTGAATTGTGATGTGAATTATCACATTCATTTTTACAATATAACTTCAAGTTTGCTTGAAGTAAAAATAAAATTGGAGGAAAACTGAACAATGAGATCATTGTTTGTAATATTTGTTCTTGTTGCGTTTGTAGTATCTTTCGCACATGCAGCAGTAGATTTTGAAGATTCACTTATTCTCTATCTCTCTTTTGATGAAGTAGATGGAAGTACTGCCGTTGACCATTCAAGATATGGAAATGATGGCGATATAATGGGTGATCCGCAGTTGGTTGATGGTAAGTTTGGGAAAGCACTGAAATTTAACGGTGAAAGTGATTGGATTGAGGTGCCACATGACCCGATTCTCACTGTTGAGAATGCTGTTACAGTGATGGCATGGATTAATGCTGAAAGACACATGGGACCGAATAACCAGCGTTGGCAGGGAATTCTTGCGAAAGGTAACAGTCCGCGTTCTTACAGTTTCTACACTGAGTCACCGAGTAACTGTTTGCACTTGAGTGCTGGTGGTGGTAGTACCTGTGCGACAGAGATTCCACTCAATGAGTGGGTGCATGTTGTTGGTCAAGTTGATAACGACACACATAGGTATTGGCTAAATGGCGAAAACATTGGCGAATTTGGCGGAAAAGGTGCTTTACCGGGACTTGCTGACACCTCAGTTGTTTATGTTGCATCAACAGGTGAAGGTGCCAATAGAAGGTTCCTCGGGATGATTGATGAAGTTCGTATCTGGAACCGTGCTCTGAGTGAAGAAGAAGTTCAATCAGAGATGGAACTTGGATTTGAACGCGGTACTGCTGTTGACCCGCTTGATAAGTTAGCGACAACATGGGGCACCATAAAATCTAAAAAATAGTGAATAATCGTTTTTATTCAAGTATTTAATGGTAGTAGGTACGTTCCGCGTGCTGTCCGCGAATTTGGTGTACGGCACACCAAATCAACGGTATGAATGCCTTTTGGTATTCACCGGAGTGTGCCTACTACTTTGCATATTTTCAGAAGGAGAATAATATACGTGAATGGAAAATTTATTGCGTCCTCAGAAGTGGAAAGAGACAATTTAGATTGGGGAACAATTGGTTGGCTCAGTCGTCCAGCGTCCACAGGTGCGAAGGACATTGTTGCGATGGAAGTAAGTTTGTCTCCTGGATTTGGACATGATTTTCATAAACATCCGGATCAGGAAGAGGTGATTTACGTTATTGAAGGTAGCGTGGAACAGTGGCTTGAAGATAAGAAACAGATATTAAATGCTGGTGACTCTGTTTTTATTGCTGCTGATGTTGTGCATGCGTCTTTTAATGTATCATCTGAACCCGCGAAGTTGTTTGTTACACTGAGTCCGAGCAAAGGTGATGAAGGTTACCAACTGATTGATGTATTTGATGAGGCACCGTGGAACACGCTTCGTTCATAATTGACACACTCATTTAGATAATTCCCAAACCCTTCTTTTTACTGGTTATTCTGTCCCTGAAAAGATATAATGTAATTGACTTTGGAGTTGTATATCTATGATTGGAACGCCTATCTCTGAAACATCATTGCAACTCCGTCAACGGATGCGCGAATTCTACGAAACATCGGAATCCTACAAGGATCTTTTGGATGCACACGATGAGGTGTATCTCCGGCACTACGTAGAATTGGTAACCCGTTTTGCCCCTTCAGGATCTAAGATTCTTGATCTTGGGTGCGGTAATGGTATTTCCGCACGGGTGCTAAATCAGACGGGTTTTGATGTGGTTGGGACAGACATTTCACCGCTATTTCTTGAGGAAGCGCGGAACTGGGAAAATCCGAAGTTAAGATATGAGATATGTGACGTATTAGAATTGCCTTTTGACAATGATTCTTTTGATGTTATCTGTTCAAACGAACTTATCGAACATCTTCCGGACGTAGAAACAGCATTGACAGAGATGGTACGCGTTGTGCGTAAAGATGGCAGGATAGTGCTTTCCGGTCCAAATCTTTGCTCGCCTTTAACGCCATTTCTTGATTGGATTCGTTTGCTGTGTGGTAAGTCTGGTAGACCTGTATGGGGAGAGACAAAACGACAAGCATTTCAACAATTTAAGCGGAACAGTGGAATTTACATAAACAAACGTTTCTTGACGAAAACCCCACATTTTATTTATCGTACCCCGGATTTACAAGCAGATGCTATTGGGGGAGATGCAGATAGTGCATATTACGCCAATCCGATTGATCTTGCTCAATTCTTCAAATTGAATGGGTTTAGCATAGTTAAAAAGTCAGTTGGTTTTGGTATAAAGGGGAGAATAATAGCAAATATGTTTCCGTATATAAGTCCTTATATAACAATGGTTGTGCAGAAATGAACATTCGTGCGGACGATTTTGTTCTGGAGATAGGCAGTGGGCACAACCCGAATGTCCGTTCGGATGTTTTGTGTGATAAATTTATAGATGATGACGAACAGCGTGGCGGTATGATTGTCAAGGATCGACCGATGGTAGAAGCGGATGGACAGTTTCTACCTTTTGCAGATGGTGCGTTTGATTATGTCATCTGTTTGCATGTATTGGAACACGTGGAAAATGCTGATTTGTTGCTGTCCGAAATGATGCGTGTTGCATCCCGTGGTTATATTGAAACACCGTCTGAAATCGGAGAACGTATATACGGTTGGCATTACCATAATTGGGTTGTTAACCTGATTAATGGTCGTCTGGTTTTAAAGGAGAATGAAAAGAAATCGGAATTCGGTCAACTTTTCCATACATTGGCTGCACAGGATAAGTATTGGCGTAAGTTCCATATTATGCATCATAATCTATTCCTTGTTCAATATGAATGGGAAGAGAAGATTGATTACGAGATATTGGATCGGGAGGAGTCTACACTGGATTTGACATCTCCACAGACTATTGAAGACCTTCTGGCATCAAAAGCTTCGAACCAGATTCATGATGAGTTTTTGCTAACGTTAAAAAGTGCTGTTCCTCGGAGTATTGTCTCACGTGCGAAATCTTTATTAGCAAAAAGTAGAAGTTGTCCGCCCAAAACACTGAAGGAGATTCTTGTCTGTCCTAAATGCAAAGGTGGGGTTAGATGGAAAGATAAGAATATTCTCTGTAATATATGCGAAGGAATATATCCTATTGTTGATGGGATTCCGAGATTAACGGTTTCTCCGGTGGGTTCTCTATAATATTTTGTGCAGAACGTAGGACATTCAAACAAGTTATAAATTATACACCTTTCGCCCGCTGGGGTTCTGTGTTTGGTGAGTTGCACGTTCTATACACCTTTCGCCCCTCTGGGGCTGCTCCAAATAGGAATCGAGATTCTTTTCTACGAGGCACAATCACTCAAACAACACGTGAAGGTTGTGAAAAACAACAAAACTATCACATAACCAACACAATAGTTATTATTACCTTACTATAAATATAGAATAGAAATACAATGAATACAAATAATATTGAAAATCGAAATATCGTGATAATTGGTGGTGGAACAGCAGGATTTGCTGCGGGTGTCTATACATCTCGCGCGATGCTGGAACCGGTCCTTATTACTGGTGAGGCACTTGGTGGACAACTATCCCTAACACTTGACCTTGAGAATTACCCTGGATTTTTTGGTAGTGAAGCGTCTGTCTTCATCCAAGGTATACAGGAACAAGCGGAACGATTTGGTACAGAGGTAAAGTTTGACACAGTTACTGAAGTTGACTTTGGAAAACATCCGTTTGTGGTAAATACTTATGATAAAGAGTATCACGCCAAATCTGTGATTATTTGTACCGGTGCTTCA
This sequence comes from Candidatus Poribacteria bacterium, assembly GCA_022824265.1. GTDB lineage: Bacteria > Poribacteria > WGA-4E > WGA-4E > WGA-3G > MSPOR6. The sequence goes on from JAJEAG010000080.1 coordinate 11,099, forward strand.
CCGCGAACGCTCAACATCCCTGGAGAAGAGGGTTATGGTGGACGTGGTGTGTCTTATTGTGCTACGTGCGATGGGTTTTTCTTTCAAGACCAACGGTTAATTGTTGTCGGTGGTGGAGATGCAGCACTTGAGGAAGGTATCTTTTTAACGAAATATGCTTCAGAGGTGTATGTTGTTCATCGTCGTGATCAACTTCGGGCAAGTCAGATAATGCAAGAACGTGCATTCAAGAACGATAAGATCAAGTTTATTTGGGATACCGTTGTTGAGGAAATTTGTGGAGATGATGATAAAGTTACCGGTGCACAACTGAAAAATGTTAAGACGAATGAAACTGAACTCTTTCCAATTGATGGTGTGTTTATTTTTATAGGACATATTCCGAACACAGAGTTGTTTACAGATGTCATAACTATGGATGAACAAGGATATATCGTTGTAGATGAATTGCAGCGGACGAATGTAGATGGTGTTTTTGCTGCGGGTGATGTGCATGATCATGTTTTCCGTCAAGCGATAACTGCTGCGGGTGCGGGTGCTGCAGCTGCAATTGCTTCAGAGAAGTTTATTGCTGAATTGGAAAACCGCGCTTATCCGGGGAATTGAATAGCATAAGTTGTTAATATGAGGGTAAGTAAAGATTTGGAAAAGGAATAAAAACCTGTGATTACTATACACCTGTCGCCCCGCAGGGGCTTTTTGGTATGTAGATTGATTGCGAACTATACACTTGTCGTCCCGCTGGGACTTCAATTCAGCAAATAAAATAGGTAATTTATAATGTAAGAGGCGCAATTAATTGCGCGACTACACTCACATCTTTTCCTTAATTGACACTAATTGATACCGCAAACAGACCCGATCTACGATACAAAGTGACCTTTTGGTATCACAGTGGATTCTGAGTGGTTTAATTCATTCTCACCAAGCAATTGCTGGTTTTTTACAGGAGGGTATCGTGCAAGAATCTTCAATTTATCAACATTGGTTAGAGACAACAGAAGAGCGTTTTCAAGAGGGACTCAAACAAGGTGCTGATTTAGGTGCGCGGCAAAATGCGCTTGAATCTCTCTTTAGTGTTCTTGATTTTAAGTTTGAGGCTATCACAGTTCGTTTGTTACAACCTGCGTTGGAAAAGATTAACGATATTAATGTCCTTAAACAGCTGCATGATGCTGCACTAAGGGTAGAAAGTCTCGAAGCGTTTGTTGAATATTTAGATACATGTGTGAATGGATCCTAATTTGATTAGGTAAGTTTTCTCAGGACAACATGGAATTGATTGAAAGGGAATCTATTTAGTGAATAGCAACAATAATCAACGTCTTGCACTTGGTTTGGACTCAAGTACGCAGAGCTTATCGGCAATCATTGTTGATATTGGGACAGCAGAGAAGTGTTTTGAACACTCTATTGACTACCGTGCAGATACGCGAACTAATGGCTTCGGTATTGGGGAAGATTATATCTTACCTCCGAAATCTGAAGGTGAAGCGGAACAACCTCCGTTGATGTATCTTGCTTCACTTGACGCTATGTTTGATGACATACGCGATGCAGGTGTTGCGTTGGAGCATATCGTTGCGATCAACACATCGGGACAACAGCACGGACATGTTTATTTGAACCGAAATGCTGGACATATCTTTTCCAACCTAAAGATTGAAGAGAGCAGGACATTAGAATTAAAAACGCTTTTAGGTGGTGCTTTTTCATATTACAACGCACCGATATGGATGACTGCTAATACGGTTGCACAGACAGAGCATGTCCGCGATGCGGTCGGTGGTAAAGCCGAAATGATTGAACGTTCCGGATCGGATGCGCCACTTCGGTTTACGGGTGCGGTGATTCGTCGGGTGGCAGAACAGTCATCACGAAGTTATGCTGCTACAGATAAAATTCAACTCATTAGTAGTTTCATACCTGCTGTACTAACAGGTAACCCGTTAGTTCCGATTGATACAGGTAATGCGTGCGGCATGTCTCTTATGAATTATCGGGATAAGGTGTGGGATGCTGAACTTGTTGCAGCGACTGCAGATGACCTTCCTGGTGGATCTGAGGGGTTGTTGGCTAAATTGCCAGAACTTGCACCACCGGATTCTGTTGTAGGTAACATTGCGACCTATTTTGTGGAGAAATACGGGTTTGATACAGCATGTGCAATCGTAGCAGGATCAGGGGACAATCCGCAGGCGAAAGTGCCTGTTTCGGGTGATCTGCTCAGTTTAGGTACCAGTTTTGTCAATATGGTATCTACAGATGGTGATACACTTGACCCCGAAGGTTTTGCGAATGCTATGTATGATGGCATTGGTAGACCGTTTATGTTTGGATGTCGTACAAATGGAGCTATGGTGTGGGATGCAGTTAGGAATAACTACGGATTTTCTAAAGAGGAATATGAACCAGCGGAAACAGCTTTGGAACAGGTTTCACCGGGACAATTCATGGCATTTTGGCAACCGAAGACAGAGTCATTTCCTGTTTCTGGTGCATTTGAATTGATACGGACAAATGACTCTGATGCTCCGAATTTAGCAGAGGATTATAGCGGTGTAATTGAGACAAGTCTTGCAGCTGTATATGTCTATTCTCAGGTGTTTACGAAACAGACACAAGAGACATTATATGTTACCGGGGGTGCGACAGACAGTCCACAGATTATGCGGCGTGTTGCCGGAATTTGGAACAGACCTGTTGCTTCTGTTGAAAAGGGTGGTGCTGCACTTGGAGCTGCTGTGGCAGGAGCAAAAGCATATTGTGATCATAAGAACGAAACGTTTGATGTAGAGAAATTCAGTGCTGCAGTTTTGAAACGGGGTGAAATAATAGAACCCGTTGCTACAGATGTTGCTGCGTATCACGGGAATGGAAATTATCTGAATCGTTTCCGTGAGACTTATGAAAGGATTATGAGAGAAAATCCATTATAGCGTTAGTGGATTTTGAATTACTATGACAATGTTAATAAGCGAGGTTAGGAAACCTCGCCTACTGGTGAATGTTTGATGTGGATATTCTATTTATATAAATCAGCATGAATTATCCCAAAAACAATATGTTAAAGATAACACGAAAAGACGAAAAAGGCACACTAACACATTTTGACGATAAAGGCAATACACAGATGGTTGATGTCGGTGGTAAACCACAGACGTTGCGGACAGCTATTGCCAAAGGACATGTGACTGCTCAAAGTGAAACACTCAGGTTGATATCGGAACAACAGATGAAGAAGGGGAATGTTCTGGAGGTAGCGAGACTTGCAGGTTTTATGGCAGCGAAAAGAACAAGTGATCTTATTCCGTTGTGTCACCCTCTAAATCTCACCTCTATACGTGTAGATGTGTCAATTGTAGACGATAAAATTGAGATTGAGGCAGAGGTGCAAACCTTGGGACAAACAGGTGTAGAAATGGAAGCACTTACTGCTGTGTCCGTTGCAGGTTTGACTGTCTACGATATGTGTAAAGCAGTTGACCGTGAGATGTGTATTTCGGATGTAAGGTTGGTTAAGAAAACGGGTGGGACGAGTGGCGATTTTGAGTTGTAGTGTAAAATAGAATATAGACATTGTGCTGTAATGGAGAAAAAACATGCGTCGAATTATCATAGCAATTTTGGTTGTTTTGTTATCGATTTCTACAACAACTTTTGCGGCAGATTATGTTCTAATTCTCGGTGGTGTTGGTGGTGAGAAATCTTATTATGATAAGTTTTGGAGTGCGACTTCACGATTTCATCAATTGCTAACACAGCAATACGGTTATCCATCTGAGCAGATTACTTTCCTTTTTGAAGATGATGGTATCACACCTGGGTTGGTCACAGGTGAAGCGAAACGGGAACCTGTTTTAGAAGCGTTAGCAGTACTTGCAGAAGTTGTTGAACCGACAGATAGATTTATCCTGTTAATGATTGGACATGCCTCTCGCACCTCATCTGGTGTGAAATTCAATTTGCAAGGACGCGATATTAGTCAAAAAGAATACACTGATAGTATCAACAACATCCGTGCAGAACAACAGTTGATAGTCTTAGGTTTTCCATATAGTGCAAGGTGGGTTCCAGGTATCAGTGCATCCGGACGGACTATTATCACCTCCAGTTCTTCACGTGAAGGGTATGCTTCTCAAGCGGGTTTTGGAGACCTATTTGTAGATGTCTTTTCCGATCCGACTGCAGATACAAACAGTGATGGTGCGATTTCGTTGTTAGAAGCGTTTGTTTGGATGCAGACGCGAATTGATGAATGGTATGAACAGGATGGAGCAATTCAGTCTGAGCATCCACATCTTGATGATAATGGTGATGGGCGCGCTACACGAAAGGATTTGGAAGCGAATGGAGAGGGAACGCTTGCAGATAAAACATATTTAGGTGAACGTCTTGTACCACTTCCACCGATAGAGGAAGCGACTGCCCAAAATCCACAGGAAGATAATGGGGTGCTACCTCTTCCAGATTCAGATGTCAACGGTGATGCGCGTAGTGAGGATATCCCTGATGTAGTAGAACAGGTTGGTATGAAGGGCAGATCGTCCCTTCCATACAACTTTATTAGCGAAGCAGACGAACAGGATATCTTGATGCGTGTTGAAAACGCACCTTCAAAGGATGACCATCCGGAAGATGGTGCCGTTGTGTTGTGGGAAACAGAGGTGTTTGACCTTGATGAGGATGGTAAACGTGTTTATTCCACCCGACGAGTCGTGAAGATATTCAATAAAGATGGATATCATCTGGGTGAAATCAACATACCATACGCGCGTGGTGGTGAGGATGTTACGATCCATCATGCTCGTACGTTTTTGCCTGATGGTACTCAAGTTGATTTAGATGAGAATGAGATTGTACGTGGGATCCCTCCATCAAGTGCTGTTGAAGCAGGATTACTGGTGAATACCCGTTTGATGCATTTTGAGTTGCCGAAGATCACGGATGGTTGTATTATCGACTACGCTTATTCCGCGCAAAATTTGAGGGATGTGATGAAAGGTGAGTTTTGGCGGCAGGTCTTTTTCCAAGTTGAGGAACCAGTTCAATATTACCGAGTCACAACACATATCCCTAAGAAAAAACAGCTTCTGTACCGTGTGGATGGACCGCAAATTGATCCGAAAATTACTGAAAACAACTATACACGGACTTATACATTTGAGGTTAATGATGTTCCAGGGTTACGTAGAGAACCTTTGATGCCTGCTGTTTCTGATTTAGCGTACAACATTAGTCTTTCATCAGTTGATTCGTGGGATGAATTGTTGATGTGGTATGCAACATTAATTCGAGAACAGGATAGGGTTACTAAGGAAATTGAGGATAAAACGAAAGAGATATTGTTTGGTGCATTAACCCGTAAAGAGAAGATCAAAAGGTTATATGAATTTGTTGCGACAAATATACAGTATGCTGGTGATGAACGTGGTATTTGGGCAATTAAACCGTATCCTGCTGCGGAAGTGCTGAAGAAAGAATGGGGTGATTGTAAAGGTAAATCAACATTACTTTCTACGATGCTTCGCGTTGCTGGTATTGACTCATATCCTGTGCTGATTTCTGCTGGTAAGGCGAGTCGGATTGTGCGAGATGTGCCGTCACTTGCCTATTTTAACCACATGATTCTGGCAGTTGATGGTGGGAAGAATAAGGATCTGATATGGCTTGATCCGACTGTCCATACGTGTGCCTTTGGTGATTTTCCATCCAGTGACCAAAACCGTTGGACGGTTATTGTCAATACTGATTCACCATCAAACACTGGAATTGGTGTAGAATCAGTAGATACATCTGTTGATGAGTTTCAGAAATTGGATGGAGCAGAAGTGAAGAAACACTTATATGCATTTCAGAAGAGTCCTGCCCTTCCCGCGGATACAAATGTGAAAAAGACAGCGACACATGTCAAGGTTAAGAATGATATGAGTGTAGAGGTGACGCATGAGTTGTTGGTGTCAGGAGATTTTAACTCAAGATTTCGTGCGCTGCTGTTATCCACCAGTCATCGTGAAGAACGTATCCATTTTCTCCGTGATGTTTTTGAATTAGATGAACGTGCGAAAGTGGAACATTTTGAAGTCTCAAAGCTGAATGAGTTGAAACCTGAATTAAAGATCCAGCTTACATGGTCATGTCAGCAATATCTCTATGAGATTGCGGATCAATATATATTGGAACTTCCTGTTGTCAATCATCCGTATGCTAAGTTATTGAGAGATGAGAAACGCGATCATCCGGCTGTTATTGGGAAAGCACTAACTTTTGAAGATAATATTACAGTTGATGTAGAGGCACCATTAGTCATGAAGATGGTGCCAGCGGAGCACGAACTTAAAACTGATGTTGCTGAAATCCGTATAGATTACAAGAAATCAGGAAGGAAAGCCGAAATGAAGCAGATCGTTCGTTTTCATGTTCCGACAGTAGAATCGACTAAGTTTAAACCTCTCAGAGATGTTGTCAATTTAGCCTCAAGCCAAAGTACAAAGCGGTTTATTTTAACGAAAAAACCTGAGTAATATAGTTTTTAATTTTGAACAAATAAAGGAGTGAATAGATGCCAGCAACTGAAGAAGTTAAAGCCATTGAAGAGTTGATGGAAAGCCAAGAATTGATTGTGGGACAACTCAAAAAAGTTATTATCGGTCAAGAGGAAGTTATCAATCAGATGTTGATGGTACTCTTTGCTGGTGGTCATTGTCTTGTCGAGGGTGTGCCGGGATTGGCGAAAACATTAATGATCAAGACTCTTGCTGAGATTCTGAATCTTAAATTTGGTAGAATTCAATTCACACCGGATTTGATGCCTGCTGATATTATAGGTACCGATGTGCTTGAGGAGGATCGCGCTACAGGACATAGAACTATCCGATTTATTCAAGGTCCGATTTTTGCGAATATTCTCCTTGCAGACGAAATTAACCGAACTCCCCCGAAAACGCAGGCTGCCCTTTTAGAGGCGATGCAGGAACATCATGTTACTGCTGGTGGTAATCAGTACAAATTGACAGAACCCTTTTTTGTGCTTGCTACGCAGAATCCGATTGAACAAGAAGGGACATATCCGTTGCCAGAAGCACAACTTGACCGGTTCATGTTCAAAATTGTCATAGATTATCCATCGGAGGATGAAGAGGTAGACATTATTTCATCAACAACGGGTGCAGAAGAGCCTGAATTAGAGACTGCGCTTTCAGGTGAAGCGATTGTCGCGTTGCATCAAATCGTGCGTAGAGTGCCTGCAGCAGATAATGTTGTTCAATACGCAGTGAAACTTGCGCGTGCTACCCGACCTAATGAAAAAGATGCGCCAGAATTTATTCAAAGGTGGGTGCGATGGGGCGCTGGTCCTCGTGCGGGGCAATATCTGATATTGGGTGCGAAAGCCAGAGCTATACTCAAAGGTCGTTATAATGCATCGATTGAGGATGTGAAATCTGTTGCAGCATCTGTGTTACGCCACCGCGTATTGACAAATTTCCATGCTGAAGCGGAGGGGATTGACCCGGATGCAGTTGTAGAACAGCTGGTTGAGACGGTGCAAGAACCCTCTATTGGCAGATAATATGTGTGCGAGTGAAGTACGTATTATCCTCTATTTTCCTACCTTGGAACGTATAAACCATGAATGTTTCGGTTATCATTCCCGTTTTGAATGAGGAAGATGCGATTGCAAATGTGATCAACGATATACCGAAATCGTTAGTCCAAGAAATTGTTGTTGTTGACAATGGATGTACTGACAGAACGGTGGAGATTGCACTTGCGCATGGTGCCAAGGTTATCACTGAACCGCGTAGAGGTTATGGTAGTGCGTGTCTTGCGGGGATTGCTGCTGTTGATGCACCGGATATTGTTGTGTTTTTAGATGGTGATTATAGTGATGATCCTACGGAGATGCCACTGCTTGTGCAGCCGATCCGAGAGGGTCTTGCGGAGTTTGTTATCGGCACACGTATACCGAGTGAAAAAGGAGCGTTGCTACCACAGGCGCAGTTTGGGAACAAGTTTGCAACCTACCTAATGCGAATATTTTGGGGGGTTCAGTATACCGATTTGGGACCCTTTCGTGCTATTCGTTATCAGCAACTTCAAGCGTTGGGTATGAAGGATAAAGATTTCGGTTGGACTATCGAGATGCAACTCAAAGCTGCGAAAATGGGGATGAATGTATGTGAAGTGCCTGTTAGTTATCGGAAACGTATCGGCACATCAAAGATTAGTGGTACTTTTATTGGGAGTGTTCGGGCGGGTGTTAAAATACTTGCTACGCTTTTTCGGTATGGATTCATTCTTAGATGAACGTACTCCGTATGTTGGATAGGACGAAAGTGAATTCCTTAAGTGTTAATTTTGGAATATCGTTCTTGTCTGAACCAGGATGGACAAGATTATAGGATTTTCAGGATTATTCACCTCAAACGTTCTTGTGCAATATGACCTTTTAGTATGTACTTGTATGTTTGAATAAGAAAAGGTATGACTATAATGTTTAATGAATTTACCATTAAGGTATCTGATTATCAGGAGTTTATGTCATCCTTACCTGCTGGATCAGTGGATCTTATTCTGACAGATCCTCCATACTGTATTAGCAAAAAGACGGGATTCTCAGAGGTTGTGAACGGCGTACAGAGGTTTGCTGTAAGCATGGATTTTGGTACTTGGGATCATGTTGAGATTAATCTTGAGGATATGGCAAAGGTGTTTTACACATCCTTACGTCGTGGTGGAACTGCTATTGTGTGGTATGACCTTTGGAAAATAGGGAAAGTAAAAGATGCCATGGAATCCGCAGGATTCAAGATGCTCCGTCAGATTATATGGCAGAAAACCAATCCTGTGCCGTTGAATATGCGCGCGACATATCTCTCGAATAGTAGAGAAATGGCGGTTGTGGGTGTGAAGATTGGAAAACCTACTTTCAATAGCCAATATGATTCTGGTATCTATGAGTATCCAATTCCGAGACACAAAGGTAAGAGACAACACCCTACACAAAAGCCGTTAACATTGTTTGAGGATTTAGTTCTTAAGCATAGTAACCCTGGTGATCTTGTTGTAGATCCCTTTCTTGGAGCAGGTACTACCGGTGTAGCCGCTTTGAGGAATCTTCGCTACTTTACAGGATGTGATATAGATGATAAATATGCGGAAATATCACAAGAAAGGATACGAAAGGTGCAGAAATTGGAGCAATAATGATTATTGTCTGCACAAAATTCCAACCGTGGACCTGAATGTTCTATTCGTGGTATTAGTGAGTCCCAATGAAGAATCTTACTACAGAACAGTATTGGTACATCAAACAGTTAGATATATTCCGTGATCTGTCCGAAGCAGATGATCATGCGTTAGCACAGATTAGGACATTCAAGGAACTAAAACATGAGGAACGTATTTGTGAGGAAGGTGTGTATCTAATTAAAAAAGGTCGAGTTAAAATTACAAGAAATCATGTAGATGCTGATACTGGGAATAAGGATAATAGCACAAAGAAGTCAAAAGAAAACGAAGGTCAAGATACAATAGAAGTGCTGGAACAGGGAGAAATATTTGGTGTTGCACCTGATGATGGTAGAATTGGGAAAGAGAATACAGAACCGATTACTTTTGCAGAAACTTTGACTGAGGTGTGTGTTGGGACCGCAACGATTAGGGATTTTGCTTTTTTTCTGAAACGGAAACCGCATTTAGCATTACCGATGCAGCGTAGAACCCGGTTAAGAACACGCTACGCCTCATTTATTGGATATAAGAACAGGTTACGAGACAGACAACTTAACTCACATAATATACTGAATAGAGTTAGGAATTCAGACTGTAAACACGTTAACGTATTCAGAAACATTGCATTTAGGACTGTATCCTCCCGTCTTGCACTACTTCTGCAGAATCTTGCTACGGTTTCAGATATAAATGGACATGTTTACGTGCCTCGTGTGTCAAAGAAGCACATATCAAAATTAATTGGTAGTTCTACGGAAACAATTGATACACTATTAAATACTTTCAAACATCATAATGTGATTGATACACGGTTTGGAAAGATTCAGATTAATAATGCGTGGCAGTTAAAGAAAATTGCAGATGCAAGGATGCAGACGTTATCGCGACCAAAAAATTCTGATGCTACAAGTAATGAGGATTTTGATTTGGAGGCACTTATGAATTTTCAGGATGATGGCAAGACGAATGCCCCTTCCACTATATCACAAGTATAATTGTTAAACGTATTGATTGGAACATCTGCAATTTCACGGTTTGCATTAATTCTATAGTTTGGACAGTTTCATCCTGTTTGGACTTCCGATCAGCAGACTTAGATTATGCAATCCGCTAAACAATTCGTTCGTATCGGTACTTTTTACCTTGAAGAGGTTGTACTTTTTGCAAGTCCAAAACGACTTATTCCGTAATAAAATGTATATACTGATGAACAGAAAACTTGTGATAAGGTTGGTTGTTCTCATCGCCATATTCAGTATTGCTACCGTATGGGTGGGGTGTTCCGCCCCAGTAGAGATACCCGATCAGAACTTGGCTGCATCGGTGCGAATGCGTCTTAGGTTAGATGCGGATAAACCTATCAGAGAAAAAGACCTGAAAAAAGTAGAAAGCCTATTTGCTGCGCAAGAAAGTATCCGCAACCTAAAAGGTATTGAAAAAATGCCGAACTTGAAAAAGTTAATACTCGCAAACAATCAAATTGTAGACATCACGCCACTTGCTCAATTGACACAGTTGCAAGAGCTCTCACTCGACAAAAACAAAATACCTGACATTACGCCACTACAGAACTTGACACAGTTGCAAGAACTTTCACTCAGTGATAACCCGATTGAAGATTTTACACCGTTGTCAAATCTTACGCAGTTGACAGAATTACGGATACTGTCTACTCTCATGCGTGACATCACACCGGTACAGAACTTGGCACAACTGAAGTCATTAAATCTGTCGCGCAATCAGATTGAAAACATAAAACCCTTGACCAACCTGAAGCAACTCACCGAATTAGACCTCGCTTTCAACATGATTGAGGATATAACGCCTATAGAGGAACTGACACACCTCGTGAGTCTAAATTTAGAACATAATAACCTTAATAGAAGTAATTTTAGAATCAGCGACATTACACCGCTACAGAATCTAACGCAACTTGAAAGTTTATACCTGTCTGGTAATCAGATTAGTGATATTACACCGCTACAGAATCTAACGCAACTTTCCGTTTTGCATCTGAGTAATGGCGAAATCAGTGATATTACACCGCTTGCCGAGATGACAAAGCTTACGAGTTTATCGCTGAGTTATAATGACATCCGTGACATCACACCGCTTTCTGAAATGCGGTTGCTGACAGGTTTACATTTAAATGGCAATGAAATCACGGATATAAAACCGCTTGAGGCGATGACAAAACTGACATCGTTGTCTTTTGACTATAATGAAGTAGACGATATTCGTCCACTTGAGGCGATGACAAAACTGACATCGTTGTCTTTTGAAGATAATGAAGTGGACGATATTCGTCCGCTTGAGGCGATGACAGAACTCACCCATTTAAACTTCTCACATAATCGCATTAGCCTTCTTTCAGTGTTCACGACAGCCGTGGCGGGATTTCCACAACTGACACATTTAGGAGCAGGGCACAATCAATTACTTGACCTGACACCACTGAGGCACCTCACGCAGTTGAAAGAGTTATCCCTGGATCATAGCCGCCTTCGTGATATTACCCCACTTGCCAAACTGACACAACTCACTGACTTAAGGCTTCATGATAACGAACTTAGCGACCTTGAACCGCTCGCTAAATTGAAAAACTTGAAAACATTGTTCCTTTCAAGCAATCAGATCACCGACATAACGCCACTGGCAAGCCTGACAAACCTTTGGGGAGTGTATATCGGGTATAATAAAATCACGGACATAACGCCACTAACAGAATTGACAGGACTGATAAACTTAACACTGAGAAAAAATCAGATTACCGATATTACGCCACTTACCAAGTTAACGCAACTTTCATATCTGTCGCTCGCAAACAATCAAATCGTTGATATAGAATCGATTGCGGGGTTAGCGGAGCTTGAACTGTTAGAACTAAATAATAATCAGATTAAGAACATTGCACCTCTTGCAGCATTAACACAACTTACTCGCTTACTCTTGAATAACAATCAAATCACGGACATCACCGCACTCGCGAAACTGACAAAACTGAACGTGCTCAATCTGAATGACAATCAAGTCGTTAATATTCCACTACTAACTGGATTAAACTGGCTGGAATGGCTACATCTTGGAAATAATAAGATACAGGATGTTTCGGGGCTGGGGGATTTAAAAAATCTAAATACGTTATGGCTTGGTGGGAATCAAATCCGAGATGTAAAACCTATTGGGGAGCTAACAAACCTTACACAGTTAGGGCTTGGTGGATACGAAATAGAAAACTTGCAGCACATCATTAAATTGATAACCGAATTGCCGAAACTTGGAACTTTAGAAGTTGCCAACAGTGGTATTCGCGATATTACACCAATCGCAACACTGACGCAATTGACGGGTTTATACCTCAGTAAAAATAAGATCAAGGACATTACACCGATTACCAAAATGACACAACTGAAGTCCTTAAACCTAAGCAGCAACCAAATTAGCGACACGACACCTCTTTCACAACTACCGCAACTTGAGGTGCTATGGATTGACAAAAACCAAGTTACAGATATTACTCCGTTGAAAGCATTAACACAGTTGACCCGTTTAGGAATCGCAAAAAATCAGATACGCGATATTCGTACCATAGAAACCTTGAAAAATCTGAAACACCTGCAGATAGAGGATAATCCTATTGACGATATGGCATCGGTTAAACGGCTCAAGAAACAGAATTCGTTCTTGACTGTGGATATTGAAGTCGAAGACTGATCTAATATTAACGACCAGAGTCATTCAGTTTTCGTTAATTTCTTAGATATATGTTGTAAAGTTGTTTGAAACAGGATTTTCAGGATAAAAGGTCGAGATTCGGAGATCGCTCCTACAAAAGAAGGTTTAATATTTAAAATAATAGGATTTGGATAACTGAATGCCTTTGTATTAATGACACCTTCGGGTTACACACTTTTAGCACGGCTGCTATAATAATTGAAATACTTTCATTTTCACTGTCCCTAATAGACTTGTGAAAATGCAAAAGTAAAACTGTCCAAACTATAGTAATTATAACTGAAATATTGTAATTTTCAGCAGAATTGTGAGCTTCCAGCGCACTTACAAAACGCGTTTACCATTTGTGCATAAGTCCTGCTGAAAAAACTATGAGAAATTAATAAAGGACTATGAATAACAAAAACCCCTATTTGAATATAGACCAGCAGATGGTCGGTGATATATATACGAGCAGAGAAGTCATGGACAATCTTACTGTATTGTGCGATGACTTCGGTTCCCGTTTTGCAGGAACACCTGAAGAGTACAAAGCTGCTCAATTTATTTCAGAGACATTTACACGTTATGGACTTAAGAACGTCCGATTAGAGGAGTACCCCTATGCAGGTTGGACGCGAGGGGCTGCTACCTTAACAATCACAGAACCGATTGAACGAACACTTCATTGCATTTCGTTGCCCTACTGTCCCGCAGATGATATTATTGGTGAACTCGTGTCTGTTGGACATGGCAGCCCTCCAGAATACAGTGAACTTGGGGACAATGCCCGTGGTAAACTCGTGATGGCAAAAAGTTCCTCACCAAGAGACCTTGGTAGATGGGTGCATCGTAAGGAGAAGTATGAAAGGGCAGTTCTTGGTGGTGCAAGTGCGTTTATCTTTGTTAGTGAGCATCCTGGTGTTGGACCGGAAACTGGTAGTCTACAGAACAATAGAGCTGCCCCGATACCTGGTATCTCTGTGTGTAAAGAGGATGGAGATTTTCTGACACGGTGTCTTGAGCGTTACGATAAAATTAGAATGCGACTGCAAACGACAGACATCAATGAACCGCGCACCTCATGGAATGTAGTTGCTGACCTACCGGGGAAAGATTTACCGGATGAGATGATTGTTTTGGGATGTCACTACGATGGACACGACATTTCGCAGGGGGCACATGATCCTGCTTCAGGGATGGTGTCTGTAATAGAAGCTGCTCGCGTGCTTTCCACTTATGCATCAGATATTCTAAAACGTACCGTCAGATTTATTGCTTTTGGCACAGAAGAGATTGGACTCACTGGTGCTTTTCGTTATGTTGATGCACATGCTGAGGAATTAGATAATATTCAGTTGATGTTGAATATGGATGCAGCTGGTGGTACGAGTCGTAAAGGGATAGTTCTACATCATTGGAACTCTTTGGAACCGTTCTTTCAGACTGCACAACAACAGATCCATGCTGATATACCTGTTGGACAAAAGGTGCATTCTTACTCTGACCATTTTCCGTTTTTCCTTGAAGGTGTGCCGTCATGTCACATGGGAGATCCGACTTCTGCACCATCTGGACGTGGATTTGGACACACTGCTTATGACACACTTGAAAAGGTAGAGTTAGATAACCTTCGTCGTGCCAGTTCAGTCGGTGCGAGGATTGCATTGCGATGTGCTAACGCGGATAGTTTTGCTGCAAAACGCAGGTCAAAAGCAGAGGTACAACAAATTGTTGATACTGATCCTGGATTAGAAGGGTATCGTATTTCATTGAAATTGAAAGTTTAGATGCTTTTATTGCAATATCAAATTTTAGGCTGATAAGATGGTAGACAAACACTTTTATTATAAAATAGGAATTATACTTAAGAATCTCAATGTTTATTGTAGATGTAGATATATTTCACTTCCGATTATTGGTGTGATACTTTCACTTTACTGTTTTTCTCTGTTACCAGATGTACACGCTGAGCAGAATGTACAACGGGCAGTTACACAATCAAGGCGAACTGCGGTTGTAACAGCAGTTGAACGTGCAAGTCCAGCGGTTGTGAATATCAGTGCTATAAAAACTGTGCAAGAGTATTCATTGTTTGATGAAATCTATTTTTTTGGTGTTCCTCCATCCCTTCGTGAACGTTCCTTGCGTGAAACAGGTTCAGGTGTAATTATCAGCAAAGAAGGTCATATTCTAACGAACCATCATGTCATTGAACAGGCAGAGAAAATCAGGGTAACTATCGCTGATGGACGTGAATTTGATGCGGATATACTTGGATACGATTTTCTATCGGATCTTGCCCTATTGAAAGTAGATAAAAAAGAGGATTTACCCAAAATTGAGTGGGGTAATTCAGACAATCTACTCATTGGTGAATGGGCATTGGCAATAGGGAATCCTTTTGGTCTATCTGTCGGTAATGCACAACCTACGGTAACCATTGGTATTGTTAGCGCGACACAACGTTCTTTGACGGTAGACAATCGTTTTTATGAGGCATTGATTCAGACAGATGCGTCTGTTAACCCTGGCAACAGCGGTGGTGCCTTGGTAAATGTTCATGGTCAACTCATCGGTATTAACACCGTTATCCGTTCTACAAGTGGTGGGTCGCAAGGCGTTGGTTTTGCAATCCCTGCAAATAAAGCAAGAAAGGTTCTTGAAAGGATTATAGAACACGGATGTGTTGTCCCGCCATATCTTGGTGTGGAAATACAGTCTGTAACTCAGGAGATGGCGGAAAAACTATTTGGGAAAGAGGCATCTCAAACATCTACTTTCTCACGCGGGGTTTTGGTATCAGAACTGGAAAGACGGAGTCCTATTGGTGATGCAGGTATCAAACGTGGTGACATTATTTCAACCATTTCAGGGCATCGTATAAAGGATGCAAACGACTTTAAGGCAGTTATTCGTTTACTCCCGTTAAATCAACCGATCAAATGCAAATACATCCGACGTGGAAAAATGAGAGAAACTACACTGAACCTAAATGTATTGGAATGGGAATATGCGCCACGTCGTTGGGGTATGACACTCACACAACCGGACAAGAATAAAGCGCGAAGATATAAGCATCGCGGTGTTGTCATTTCAGATATTGATAGAGACAGTGGATTATCAGGGACACTCAAGAAGGGTGATGTTATCTATCGAATAGACGACATCTATATCCCAACGCTTGAAGTATTCAAAATTGTTGACGAAAAGATTCGTGCACCAATGAGAATACGGCTTTTCTTTGAGAGAAATGGAGAAGAACGGACTATACTTGTTACGTTTGATAGAAACAATCGCGGGAGATAAGTGTTTTTTTAGGTAATAAGTGAAAGTACAGAATCTGGTATAATAGTTTATAAGAAAAATAATATAGGACATTACATGTTACTTACACCAAATTAACCTGATGCGTCTTGTTTACACGGACGAGGAAACCTCGCCCCTACTGACAGTTTTTTGGTCTTGGCAGAATGCACCTTTGGCATTCTGCATTGGTTAGGAAACCGCACCTACCGTTAAAAAATAAGATAAATCTCGTTAACTGGGTATTATTACATCATAGTAGCCAATGGAGATTACAAATGAAACTGCAGCTACCTACAATCATTATTGTCTGTCTGTCGATTATCCTTATTCTTACGATCCATTTCTTGGGTGGTAAGGATACGCCAACTGTTTTAGAAAGCAATGAGGAGAGCATTGACTTTCGATCAATACGGATGGATGCCGAGAACGCATATACTGCCCAGAAATACGGTCATGCTATCCAATTGTATGAAGAAGCATTAGAATTGCGACCTGAGAACGCTGAAATCTGCAACGATCTGGGTGCCGTCCATTACGACCTTGGATTGAAAAATGCTGGTCCGGATTGGCCTTCATGGAAAGACACAAGTGTGGATGGATCTGTGAAAGATGCACTTGTGGAACTTAATGTTGCAATCCAAAATGTGGAATCCGGTTATTTTCGTATTATTACAAGTTCATCTGAAATAGCAAAAGCTTTAGAAGAAACTGCAAAGCAAAAAGGTGCGGCAGTATTTCCATATTATGGAAATACTGATACGACACTAAATATGTTAATTGGACCTACAAAAGACCATCTATTAGATGCCTATACCTATTACCTTCGATCAATAGAATTGAAGTCTACATACGCTGCTCCGTATCGCAATCTCGGTTCGTTTTATATGAAAATCGGAATAAGGGATAAGGCGATAAATTATTTACAGGAGGCGCACAAACGCGAGCCGAGTGATGAAGAACTTGCTGAATATCTGCATCAAATTAAGGGTGGTTATTAATTGTAATGTGTATGTATAGTTTTTGGTAGGTTCGGTTTCCTAACCGAACCTGTGTAAATAGTGCGGTTAGATGAAGATTAAAAAATAGATTCGGTAATTTATTATTGAAGTCCAGCGCGCCTACAGGTATTGGGAAATTAAAATTACCGAAAGAATAAATTAATCTTCATGAAACCTCACCCACCAAGGCGTGTGAACATATTTTTGGATTTCACTATAATATAATGAAAATACAAAACCCGACTAAGTACTATTTCCGTTGTAGTCATATATACATTTATGAAAAGCCTAATACAAAAGCGGTGTCCTGACTGTGGTTTTATGAATCCATCAGTGAAGTATTGTGGTGATTGCGGTCAAGTGCTTGATGAATCGGACACTTCGCTCAGTACAGCACCTATAAACAAGGCAGAAAGACGGCAGTTGACCGTTTTGTTCTGTGATGTGATAGATTCAACTGCCTTGACAGAACAGTTAGATCCAGAGGATTTACGTCAAGTGTTGGATGCGTATCGTGCATCTGTTGGGGATGTTGTTTTAGAATACGATGGTCACATTGCCCGATATTTTGGTGATGGCATCTTAGTCTACTTTGGATATCCGATTGCTCATGAAGATGCGACACGTAGGGCTGTACAAGCAGGATTGGGTATTGTTGCTGCGTTAGAAAAACTGAATTTACGCTTGATAGAGACATTCGGTATTGCGATTCAGGTGCGTTTAAGTATTGATACTGGTTTGGTGGTTGTTTGGGAAGTAGGCATGCCGACCAGCAAGTCCAGTGCGAACATGTCATCTTTTGAACGTTATCACGGTGATGCGATAGACATTGTGGGTAAAACCCCTAATATTGCTGCGCGCATGCAGCAAGTTGCCCCTCCCAACGGTATTGTTATAGGCGAAACCACACTCAGATTGATTGAAGACTATTTTACCTACCAAGACATGGGTACAATAGAGTTGAAAGGTATTTCGCAACCTGTGCCGATTTATCAGATACTTGATGAACACCCAGACGGTGCCCTACCGGTATTCAGACGCGAGCAGGCTACACCTCAACAGCAGAGCAGTGTGACTCCTTTTATTGGGAGAGCACGTCAAGTTGCAATCCTCAAGTCTCGCTGGAAACGTGCAACAACATCCTCGGGGCAGGTTGTATTGATTGAAGGTGAAGCGGGTATTGGCAAATCGCGTATTGTTGCGATTATTGCCGAGGAAGCAGTCGATGCTGAGGCACAAATCTTAGAATGCCGAGGTTCTCCAGATTCTCAGAACAGTCCACTTTATCCAATTCTGTCACTATTGCGACAACAACTCTTACAGTTCGGAGAGATGGACACTGATAGTACACGTTTACATAAATTGGAGCAATTTCTACAATCCCATGAAATGTCAGTTAATCTTTTACCTCTATTAGCAGAATTATTAGAGATAGATGGTGACTATCGGTCGGTAGAATTGAAACCTGTACAACGAAGAAGACGAACGTTACAAGTACTCGTTCAGATATTCCTGAAAACTGCGGAAAAAAAGCCGTTATTGCTAATAGCCGAAGATCTCCATTGGGCTGATCCATCAACATTGGATTTTTTACATCTATTGATCTCTCGTGTGGAATCAGCAGCACTTCTTGCTATTTTGACATCCAGAGCGGAAATAGGTGTTAATCAGGACAGTACATACGTCGCAGGTAGAGCAAAACTGAAAACACTTACAGAGTTGGCGTGGGTAACTCAGATGACGTTGAGACGGCTAAATGGTAAACAGGTTTCACAGATGATTTTGGAGGTGGCAGGTGAACAGACGATCCCTGCGGATATATCCAAACAAATTGCCGCGAAAACTGAAGGTGTGCCTTTGTTTGTGGAAGAGTTGACGCGTATGGCACTCGAATCTGATTTGGATAATATAGATGTATCAACAGAGATACCGGCGACTCTGCAGGCATCATTGACTGCTCGTCTTGATAGACTCGGTTCTCGTAAAGAACTCGTACAACTTGGTGCGACCTTGGGTAGAGAGTGGACAGCGGAACTTCTGTATAAGGTTATTGTTAGTATAACAGAAGAACCGGAAGCGGATGAGTTTTTGGCGCATCCGGATCAATTTGCAGCGTTTCGTTCATTTCCCGAACAGACAGACGAAAATACGTGGCTTGAAAAAGAATTACAGCAGCTTGTTGAAGCAGAAATCTTACGGATACGACAGACCCATGAACACAAACAGATTTATACTTTCAAGCATCCGATGATACGTGAGACAGCATATCAAGCGTTGTTAAGGAGTACACGTCAAGCCTATCATCGTCGTATTGCGACTGTATTACGTGAGTCGTTTGGTGATGTAGTACGTGCGCAACCGGAATTGGTAGCGTATCACTACACAGAGGGTGAATTACCTGAACGTGCTATTGAATATTGGCAGCAGGCGGGACAACGTGCAGTAGAAAGATCCGCGAATGTTGAAGGAATTCGACACTTGACACAAGGATTAACTTTGTTAGAAACGATGCCCGATAGCCCTGCACGCGCTGCACGAGAATTGGTGATTCAAACAACGTTAGGTCCAGCACTTATTGCAACGATGGGGTATGCTGCGCCTGAAGTGGAGAAGACGTACACACGCGCAAAAGCACTGTTGGAAACTATGCCGAATAATGAACGTATGCTTGTGCGGTTTCCAATTCTTTTTGGATTATGGCTTTGTTATTTAGTTCGAGCCAAATTACAAACCGCGCGAGAGTTGGGGGAACAGTGTCTTGTGATGGCACAGCAACAGGAGAACGATGTGTTGGAAGTTGAAGCACATCGTGCATTAGGTGCAACTCTTTATTACCTCGGTGAGTTGAAGATGGCACGTGCTCATGTTGAAGCAGGCATTTTACGTTATGACCCACACCAACACCCGGTAGATACCTTTTTTCACTATCTTGCTGACCCTGGTATGACTTTGCGTGCTTATGCTGCACCATTAGTATGGTGTTTAGGTTATCCAGAACAAGCGTTAGAACAATTAGATGCTTCCCAAAAGATGGGAGAGGAACGTCGGCATCCGTTCAGTCAAGTAGTGTCTTTACATTTTGGTGGCATACTGTATCAACAACGTCGCGAGACTGAGAAAGTAGACAAGTATGCGACAGAACTCAGTGCGATATGCAAGGAACACGGTTTTTCTGTGTGGGCACCAACAGGTAAGATAATGAAGGGTTGGGCATTACAGCAGAATTCACACGAACCACACGAGGAAGGTTTAGCCTTAATTCAGGAAGGAATTGCTGAATGGGAAGCAAATCGGTCAAGAGTATTACGTCCGGTTTACCTTGGAATGCTGGCGCATGCTTATGGACATTGTGGAAAGGTGCAAGAAGGACTTCAGACAATAGAAGAAGCATTTGAAGCAGTATCGGAAAGCGGTGAACACACTAATGAGGCAGAACTCTATAGGCTTAAAGGTGAACTATTGCTAATGTTGGACAATGATATACATTCACCTGATATAAATGCATCTACGGAATCAACAGAGAAGGAAATGTGCTCTGAAGCGGAGATATGTTTTGAAAAAGCATTGAATATTGCCCGGTACCAAGAAGCAAAATCGTGGGAGCTGCGAACTGCTGTTAGTTTTAGTAGGCTATTGATTACACAGGATAGACATGAAGATGCATGTACGCTTCTTAAACCGATCTATGAGTGGTTCACAGAAGGGTTTAAAACTGTTGATTTGATAGAGGCGCGTGAGTTGTTGCAAAAGTTAAATATGGAGTAATATTATGAGATTGGGTGTTGTTGGTATATGCAGTGATTTCCGAACTTTGAATCAAGAAGAGATAGATGCGGTTCAGGAATTGCAGTTTACAGGCGTGAGTTACCATTTCGCAAGTTCCAATATTCCGCTTGTTTCTCCAGAAGAAATCACGCGATGTAGATTTCTCCTTGAAAAAGCACAACTTGATTTGGTACAATTTGGTATAACGTATTCTGAATGTCTGTTTGATCCGAGTGATTCAGTCCGTGAGGCAGCGATTGAAGCGGTCAATTGTGGTATGAGAGTAGCGCGGGAACTTGGGGCACAACATTATCTATTTCGTCCTGGTAGTTTAAATCCTGATGGCGCATGGACTTCTCACAAAGATAACTATCTACCTGAGTCGATGGAAAGGTTAATTGAGACGTTAAAACCAATTGCTGAGAACGCTGAACGTGAAGCGTTGACACTTGTTATGGAAACGCATGCTGTCTCAATTATGGATTCACCTGAGACCTGTAGAGAGATAGTTGAGCACGTGGGTTCTGATAGACTACGAATTGTGATGGATTTTGTCAACCATTTTCAAACACTCAGACAGGTATATGAAAGTGAAGCAAGGCTTAATCATATTTTTGATGTGATGGGACCAGTTGCTCCTATGGCACATATTAAGGACATTCGCGTTGAAAATGGATTGGTTTTACACCTGAATGAAGAGGTTCCTGGTGAGGGAGAATTGGAAATTGGCGTGGCATTAAAGCGGTTTAATGAACTTTATCCTGATGGTTATGGGTTAATCGAACATCTGCCGTTGGAGAAAATTCCGCATGCGAACACGAATGTACGGAAAATTGCATCTGAAAATGGGGTAGCAATCTATTAATTGGGGGGTATGCATCATGTTAAAGAAAAGACAAGTTTTCTTGCTGATTCTCGTTATAGGAATGATGTTTGCAGCGTACTCAGCGATAGGTCAGGAGGAGAATATCGTTGACGATGTTCAGGAAGGTGCGAAAGGTATTTGGGAAAAGATTAGATTACCTGTTATCGCTGCTGGGCTGATGTTTGTTTTCCAAGGGATTATTTATGTCATTAATCTGTTCAAAAAAGACAGATTGCTCAAGACACTTCTTGGCAGGTATGTAGTTTTTCATATGAAGAATGGACATCGTTATCGGGGAACGATGCGTTTGGATACCAGAGGGGCAGAAATTATTTCGGAAGAATCTCGTCAACGTGGACAGGCACCGAGTTATATTTTCGGTCAGGATGATTTGGAAAAACAGATTGGTGCATATATCCGTTATCACGACATGATGAATGATAGAGAAAAACGTGAACGCGCTTGGGACCTTGAAAATCTCACTAATCCTCCGATTACCCAACGTTTAGTGCGAAGAATCAGAAACATGTTTATAGAACTGAATAAAGCCGTGCAAAATGCAATCAGCATGGTATGGGGTGGTATTAGAAGGGCTGCAAGTCCATTACAGCAACAGTTACAACGGATTGATACAACAGCTAAAGAATTGGGTGGAGAAGGTGATGCAATGAGTACACTCGATAAATTAGAATCTGAATCCAAAGCCTTCTTAAAAGAGGAAAGTTATGAGCGGATTATTGAGCGTCTTGTTGGAACTCGTGTCAAAATCAGAGTAAACGGTGTGGAGCATGGTAATGGAGAATATTTTGCTCTTTTCAAGGATTACAACGGACGACACATGGTCTTCATGAATGTGAAGGATAAGGATGGTAAAGGTTTTAGGGACCATTGGGGTTACGACCATGAGTACAAACACAATATCAACAACTTCAATCGACGGGATGAACGTGGTTTGAGATGTCGCATGGTTGAAGATGATCAAGGCAGATACTTTTTAGTCTTTGAGAACAATACCGCCTATACCATACAAGTGGGTAAGGTTCTGCTACATGATGGATCACCGAACTGGGAAAGGAATTTTGAGTTCAAGTTCCATATTGAACCGCTCAGTGTGAGAAGAGTTCGGCTTAATCCTGTATCAAGGCATAGAGTGGGTCCATTTGAACGTGTCACGATTCCTGAACACCGAACACCGAGGAATTTTAAGAAGATAAGACTTGACTTCCGATCTTTTCGCGATGCGGATGTTATTTTCCCTCGTAGTGTATGTACAATTATTGAAAGTGCTGAGAAGCAACAACAGGAGATGTTCAGTATATCTGCATTGACAGATGCTATTCTTGACCGAAGCGAATCTGAAGAAATTGCTATACAGGATACCAAAGGTCGACCGATTCATGGTATGAACCTTGTGCATGGTTATGTTACGAATGTCAGTGAAGATCGGATTGATCTTAAGACGATTGATTCAAGTTATAGTCGTCGTTGGGAAGTAGAAAGTGCGTATACGCATTTTGATAATACATTACGTCACCGAGATCCTGTTCATCGCCGGATGATTCCATATTTTGCGAATAAATTGGTTGCACAAAATGCACTTGTAGAACAGATACGTGACAACCCGCTTCAAAAAGAGGCATTTTCTCAGTTTGCTTACCCCAAACAAATGAAAAAACAGTTGCGTCTTCCATTGAGGAAGTTTTTGCCTTCAAATGGAGAGCTCCGTCTTCCCCTTAAGGTGATGGCACTAACAGGCAACGGGACTGATGTGGAATATCCTTTCCTTGAGCGTTTTGAGTATGTCAATGAACACCATATGCTGTATGAATCTGTTGATAACCTCCGAAATGACCGACTGGCAAAGATGGATATACTGTGGATTGGAAACGGTGAAATATATAAAGCGGGTTACCGTTTTAATATTGATACAGAACACCGTATCAAGAATTTCGTTAGTCAGGGTGGTGTTGTGATCGTATCGGGACAGGATGTGAAGGCAAACTATCGACAGAGACGAGGTACTGGATGGATTCCCGAACCGTTGACAGGTGTAGAATATGATGAAACGGATGAACTGCTGCCGACATCACAAGGTAGAAGAAGTCGTGTTTTCCATACACCAAATGTTCTAAACACCACGCCAGACACTAAAGAAATTCCGCTTGTTAAACTTGACGATATGTGGGTAGACCCGCTTGGCAAATGGAATTCACTTGCTAAATCAACTGTCCAAGATGATGCTTCAGCACTGCTTACGCTGCCATTCCAGAAAGGGATGTATATTGTTACAAGTTTGAAAAATGATACAGAGCAGGATGTAGGAATAAATAGTAAATTGATGGAGAATTTGCTGTTCTTCTCTGTTAAGTGGATAGATAATCAGAAATGGCGACAACGTTTCGGGTTAGGGAAGTAATTCTGACCTAACTGAATAATGTATCTCGTTATTGTTTTTTATTGTTTTTCTTGCCTGCGTTTTTTGGGGCTGCCTTTTGTCCATTTCCATTTTGTTCAGCTTGCAGTGTTTTTCTAAGGTCGTCTAAGGCTTGTGCGAGTACTTCAAGGCGATCTAAAGCGGTGGGTTCTTCTTCACCACCTTCATTTTCTGTTGAAGTAGTGGTTGGTTGTCTGAAAAACATTTTTTGCAACGCCATTTCAAACGATATATCAGCAGCGATATCGTGGTCTGCTGCTTTTACTACAATAGTCTGTAAAGTAGGGAGATGTAAAATAGGATCAGTTGGATCAACATCTTCAGTATCTTTTGTGTTCGTCCGTTCAAAATAAATAGGTTCAACATAGAATATACCTTCATCAATAGGGATGACGTGTAGATTCCCTCGAATAATTTTGTTAGGTCTCCAGTTCCGAAAAAGTTCGGCTAATTCGGGATTTTTTGCAATATCGTCTTCTACATGTTTTGGTCCTTTAACATTCATTTGCCCTGGTAGTGTATAGACGATTCGTTGTCCGTAGTTTGGTGGATCGCATCGAGCAATCATCCACCCCTTCATAAAATTTTCTTTTTGTGGTGGTGTGAAGGGAATCATGTTAACAAATTCTACCTTTTCTTCTCCAGGCAACTTCAACATAACATAGTATGGCATCATCTCTTGATCTGGGGTTTCAGAATAATAGGCTTCATTTGGTATCTTCAATTGTAAAGTCTTATTGACGAAATCATCTGAATTTACAACATGATAATCACCATACATTTTTGCTTGTATGCGAGTGAGATAATCTGGAAATCTTCTGTGTTCTCTTAATCCTTCTGGCATCTCATCTATACCTTTAAAGAGATTCGGGAAAGTTTTTCGATAGATTCCTGTAATAACTTCATCTTCAATATCGGTATAAAAATTAATATCTCCGTTGTATGCATTTACAACCACTACTCCAGAATTTCGTATGTAATTAAATTTTCTAAATCTCTTGAAACGCGGTTCAGCATATAATTCCAGATCATTATCTTCAATTGGTGCGGTGTCATCTCTATAGGTTTGTGCATTTGGGTATGTACTACTGGTTACATAAAAGTCAACAATCCACCACAGTTGACCATCGTCAATAACAATGTATGGATCAGGGTCATAATCAAGAAACGGAGCGATCCGTGAGATTCGGTCAGTAACAAGTTTTTCGTTATGTCGTGTCCCGATTCTACGCCAGAACATCAGTCGGCTTTCTTCCGTTAATGCAGCGTGCCTCAAGATTCTTACAGAGGTGAATCTGACAGCAAAGCAAAAGCGTCGAAACCATCCACCTAATTGAACTCCACCTGTACCCTGATAATGGTATCCATTTTTCATTGTATCTGATTCTTCATTTTCAGTATTAATATCTTTATCCGAATTCCCATCATCTGTGATGTTAGACCTGCTCCCATTTCCTTCTCCTGGTAGATTTTCAATATTATATTCTGCTTTTTCTGTATTAACGATTACATATTCATCTGTCATCTCTCCGTAATAAATCCTTGGTTGTGTTACCTCAAATTCTGGAAATGACAAACCTTCCTTTTGTTTAATTGGTACACCTTTCACCCATAAATCTGGTGATGCACCACCACTAATGATTTCATTCACAGGAGCAACACACACCCCGTAGCCGTGAGTGAATTTTAATTTGAGTTCACCCCATTCTTTGGGTCCTGGATCTGGATCAATCTCTCGTGCGGCAATCATTACTTGTCTATATTGTTCGTTAGATTCTTGTGAGGTATCTTCTTGTACTTCATCAACTATATTATCGTTTGAAGATTCAGTTTCTGACTGTTCAGTTGTCAGTGTTGGTTTTCTACCGAGACGGTACCTATCTACATCAGTAAACGGATGAAAATCATGGTGCCGTTTGATTTCCTCATTACGAAGAATGTTATATAGTACCCGTCGATCCCAGAATTGGATATTCTTTTTTACCTCTTCGTTCCGATTGATAGTTTCAAGTTTAGCCAGTCCTTTTTCATATTGCTTTTCCTCAATTCCATCTAAATCAAAAGCTTTACGCGTTGCCAGAATGTGTTGCGTCAAAAATGCACTTTCCTTTTCAATTGACTCCCCTTGTGATTCTACCACCCATAAATTTACGCCAATTGGATAAAGATACAGCAAGGATATGTGGCTGATTGTCCATATTCCGATTAAAGCATACCATATAATCCGTCTTCTCCAGAACAGATTGAAAATAAGGATAGTCCCGATGACAATGTGAATTAAAAGGTAGAGATGTGTTGCGCCTGCAAGTGCGGAATCAACATAAAATAGACCTTTAAATTCCGAAAGTCTTTTTGAAATAGGAGGCGTATATACCTTTCCCCATAGATTGACATATATTCTCCAAATGTTTGTCGCAAGTAACATCAACCATAAGATCGTTCCGTGGACAATGATATATCTTTTTACCCGTCCCATAGAACGCGCATCACGACGATAGTAGAAATTATATAGAATACCGATAACCGCACAACTTACCAATAACAGAATCAATAGCCAAAGACTCACGGATTTGTGTAAAGAGAATGAAAACAGATAAAAATTAAGGTCTTTACCAAATAATATGGGACCTATTTTCTCAGTAGGACGTTCAAAATATCGGAAAAAACTGTCCTGTAGGGACATCATCGGAATAGCGAGAAGAATAGCGAGAAGAATAGTAACAAAGAAGAGGGTTCTGTGGAATGAAACTGTTCGATCATGAGTCCATCGTGAAAACTCGCGTGCCTCTGGACATAGACGTTTTGCAATAAAAGCGTTAACATTCATGAATGCAAAGGCAAAAAAGAAAAACCCGAAGAAGACTCCCCATCGCATCTTTCTAATTTTCCAGAAGACATCTCCATAATTTACACTTTCAAACCAGAGATGTTCGGTATAGAGGTAGGCGAATGGATACATACAACTGAGGAGTGCTATACCACCTATTCCCCAGAGCAGATATGCTTGGACTTTCAAGGAGAGTTTGCGATACCATAAACCCCGTCGATATCGGAAGATTCCAAATACGAGCGTTATGCCGATAAGTACCGTACTGAATAGTAGCCATGCAATTGCAAGATCTGGTGTCATAAGGAATACCTCTGTTCACTTGTGCATAGAACTGTGCTGTGTAACTCTTATGATATAGAATACCACTATTTTTGTGCTGATGTCAAGTCAATCAACCATAGTAGCAATCAGAAAAATAAATCTGTCTATACATATTTTGCCTAACAACATATCCAGTAGTAAATTTATTGTTTTTCAATTTTATATATTTTGCTATAATACCCTAAATTGCAAGAAGT
Organism: Candidatus Poribacteria bacterium; assembly: GCA_022824265.1. Classification (GTDB taxonomy): domain Bacteria; phylum Poribacteria; class WGA-4E; order WGA-4E; family WGA-3G; genus MSPOR6. The sequence continues at coordinate 38,766 of JAJEAG010000080.1, forward strand.
ACTTGCAAATAATAACTTTTACTCATCCATAATAGCAAGGAGGCTTGTTATGTTTGGAAGGAAAAAGAAGACAGCAATGATCCCAACAATTAGTTCTGGGGTTTCAGGTCCTCTCGGTGTATTGCATCTACCACGTTTTTGGTCTAAGGTATTGATGGATGCCAAGGGTGTCCTTCACGCAGACTACCCCGCATGTGGAGCCGGGTATGATCAGATGGTGTTAGATGGTCTTGGACTTGATAAGGATACAACACTTGCATATATCCGAGATAACTCACCTACCTATCCGCAGTTTGAGGCATGGGTTTTAGAGCAGAAAGGCGGTAGTCTTGATGCTGATGCTGTCGCTGAATTGAATGCCGCTATTGAAGGTTATCATCACGATGATGATACACGCACAGGTATTCTTGGTGCAAGTGGCATTGAAGACGATGGCTCGATATTAGATGCTGTCAACCTTAACAACCTTGATGATTGGTATGAATTTCATGCAAGTTTAGATTAATATTATAGTTGTAATGGCATTTTCATGTAGGTACGGAATAGCGTATACATGAAAATGCCTTTTTTGTTTTATAGTAAAATTCGTAATTACTTGGACACTTTGGTAAGTTCGGTTTCCTAACCGAACCTGTGTAAATAGTGCGGTTAGAAACCGCACCTACCAAAGAGTGTGAACATATTTTTGGATTTCACTATAATTTATATTTCTCCTAAGAACCGATAAATGGTTTCATATCCCATAAGTAGATGACTCCATCAAAGCCTCCGCTTGCTAATAGCGTGCTATCGGGTGAAAAGGCAACACATTCCACATCGCTTTTATGTCCAGAGAATTCTACGACAAGAGTTTGAGTGATTACATTCCAGATTTGAATACGCTGTTCGGGCCAAGTCCCGCCAATAGCGAGAAGGGTTCCATCTGTCGAAAACGCTAAGGATTCAATCTTTACTGTGTCAAATGTCGCGAGTTTTTCCCATGTCTTCGTGCCCCACAGGTTTATGTAATTCGCCGACGAGGTCACAAGAAGTTCTCCGTCACCAGAAAACGCAATTCGGTTCATCCATCCTTGGTTCTCAAGTGTCGTTATACATTTCCCTGTAGCGACTTCCCAGATTTTGGCAGTCGTATCCATGTGTCCATCTTTACCGAAGTAAAAATAATAACTCTTACCATCTTTTATCATGAACATATATGCCGCATCAGGATCGACTGTGCTTCCATCTTCGTCTTCATGATACTCCCATGCGCGACACCCCCCGCTTACCAGATGCTTTCCATCAGGAGAAAACGCGAGATCATTGACTTCCCCCGTGTGTCCTGTCATAACCCGAATTGGCTTCCCTGTTTCTACATTCCAGAGAGTTATGGCTTTGTCCAAAACTCCTCCTGTTGCTAATAACGTGAGATCAGGTGACACAGCGGCTGAATTTACAGGTAGTACTGTAGTGGTGATTTCTGGGGTGAAAGCCACGTTGACTTCCTCATTGTGCATTACGACCCCTATGCCACTGCTTGCTAAAACAGTCGTTACAAGGGGACGTTCATCGGAAGAACAAGTGAGCGTATGCCCTCGAAACATAACATCAGCTGTTCCATCTCTTGTATCCTTTCCAAGCAACCGAACCCTTCGATCGCTTCCAATATCCCAACGTCTCAGGGTGCCGCTTCTGTCTAAACTTACAAGGTGTTTTGTCTCGGGGATAAAAGTAACAAGCCATCCCTCTCCGCTGTTTGGTTGATTTAGAAGTAAATCCTTTCGTTCGGTATCACTCCAAATCGTGAAGATATCACCACTTAGCAAAAGGAGCCGATTGTTAACTGAATATCCAATCAAATGGACATATTCCGGAAGTGAGAAACTTGTTACTTCTTTGCCAGTATCAAGTTGCCAGATACTGACTTTTTTACTCCGACTGTCTGCGCCCAAAAGTTGCCCGTTTGGTGTAGAGGTAATGAAACTGACTTGTTTTGATGGAAAACTCCGGCAAAGGTCTCCGGTGGCAACGTCCCATAGTATGACTGTCGCTTCGTCCTGCTGTATCCTATCCCTATCAAATAAAGTAGGAATTTCACGACTTACAGTTGTGAGAATCTGGCTATCTGCGGAGAATGTTACTGCACTCACAGTCATACCAGCAAACAAAGTTAAGTGGCTTTTCCCTGTGGTAAGGTCCCACAGTATCACGCCTCCACGTTGAAAACTTGCTGCCATATATTTACTATCTGAAGAGAATACAATCGACTCCACAAAACCTTTAGCATTGAAAGTCGCAAATATCTCTTGAGTATTAATATCCCACAGCATTATTTTTCCATCCCAATCACCTACAGCAAGTTGGGTATTCTCGGCAGAAAAGGCAACTGCCGAGACGATGCCTGTGTCTGCTACAGCAATCAATGAAGAAAAGTTGCCAGTATGTGTGTCGTACAACCATATACCGATACGAGATGCCACGGCAATCAGACTTTCGTCGGGAGAGAGTGCCGCATCGGTGATACCACCTTTTCCTATCCGGGCAAACGCGCCATCAGGTAAAGAGATTAGGTTTTCTTCAGGATAGTCCTGTAAAGAGATTTTTGTATGCATATCAATCCTCGGTTCTAAGTTAGAAAGGGATAAAGTTTTATCCTAATCCGCTTAATAGTTTGTTCAGGCAGTGTTAACTCCTTCATGCTCAAGTTGCTCTGCTACTGTGTTCTCAAGTAGTTTCCAAATCTTCAGATGGTCTTCACGCGTGCGTGGTTCCCATTGTGGTGTTAACAGGTGTGGTAAGGGTATCAATTCTTGGTTTAGAAATGGTTGAAAGTGGAAAGTCCACTTCATAGTAAGCGGACTCTTACCTTTTGGGTCAATCTGGAATTCGTTTGTTTTCTCAAGGTGTTTATGCATATAATTAGCTAACGATGAAAATCGTTTCAACAAGTCAAGATCTGCCTTAGTACGCAAAAGAATACCCGGATATCCTGTGCTGTCTGTATCGAATTTTGCACTAAAGATGAAAGGTAATTGATGCAAAACTTGTTGTAAACACTTTGCTGCTGCTTCAGGTGTGTTAATATTGGAATCGTTAAGGTTACAGATCTTTCCTTTCGTAGTGAATTCCTTGTCATTCAACAAAGCCTCATTCATGGCAGTAATGAAATATTTCCATATTTCCAAACAATCTTTCCCTTTCGGAACACAGACAAAAAAACGAAGATAGACTTCTACAATAACAATTGGGATACCGGAGTAGAACAAAGCATCTGCCATAACTTGCTGATATCGTTGATAAATTGCGTTGTTTGAAGATATATCGACTTTTTGTGATTCTCGATTAGTATTATCTAATCTTGTGAGGATGCCAATAATGAAGTCTAAAGCACAACGCGGGTCTCCAGTGGGAACGAAACTAATCCACCCTCCTAGTGGATTCCATGCATGTCTTTTTCGTATATTTTGTGATTTCCACGCTTTTTGATCTGGATGTCCGCTACAAGAGTTGGTTGTGCGAATATCAAGAGATCGGTTCAGTAAACTTATAAGCGAACGAATCTCAAGATCAATTCTCTCCAATGGCAGATGTATTTCTGACCTCGAACTCCTGCTTAATTCTCGTTCTGTTTTAGATGGAGATTTCCTACTTAGACGTTTATTATCTGTGGCTATAGGATTAGCATGTTGACGCATATAATCAATAACCGTGTTAATACTTCGAATCCGTAACCAGAGATGAAAAGGAGTTCTAAATCGGTAAGTATCTAACGAATTGATAACCGTTTCCAGCGTATGATCTACAAGTACCTCCATATCTCCCTTATATGAACGCGCGCCTTTTTTGATAATATCACATATCCTTGGTTTTATACGCACTTTTAGTTCTTCTACTGCCTCACAATCACTTTTTACCGCAGCGACTATCAGTCTTTCATCTGAAATGTTTAACACTACCAACCCCCTTATCCTTGAACTGAATTAAGTCAATAAATACATTAAGAATTGATAAATGGTTTCATATCCCAAAGGAGGATACTGCCATCATAACTTCCACTTGCTAAGAGATTTCCATCGGGTGAAAAATTGATTGACATGACATCGGAAGCGTGTGCCCAAAATGTGTGGAAGTTTTCTCCAGTGGTAATATCCCATAAGCGAATGGATGTCTTTTTCTGTTCCTTTTCCCAGCGAGGATTCTCTTGCCATCGGGAGCCAGTGGCAATGAAGTTTCCGGTTGGTGAAAATGCAAGCGCATAGGGCAACTGACATCCTTTGGGTGGGATAAGTGACATACGTTCATCTAAGGTGGTTGCGTCCCATAGTCTAATTTCTCCCCACATTCCACCCACAATAATGTTATGGCGTGAAGATGTTATGAGTGCCCTAATGCGACGGTACCCTCTATCTTGTATTTCTTTTACACGTTGAAGGTCCTGTGGTATCCCTTTATATAAGGCAGGATCTAAACAAACTGCAGTATCAAGTGCTCCGATTTGATCCCCGCTTTTTAGATCCCAGACAACAGTGGCATCCTTTGATGGAATAGTGAAAAAGTGTTTACCATTTGAGTGAAAATCCAATTTCAATAGACGACTATTCTGCTGTCTAAATGGGACTTGATAGCACTTATGCCATTGATGTGCATTCCACACAGCAATACTATCTCCATAGATGATGACGAAGTATTCTCCTGTTGGTGAGAACGCTATCTTAGACACATGTGAGGATGGATTTCTGGGAAGTTCTATGATTTGTTCACCGGATGCAACATTCCAAATTTGAATAGGAGTTCGGATATTTGCACTTGCAAAATATTCTCCATTCAGTGAGAATGCCATCTTTCTGACTCTCAATTTCTTTTTGGTGAATTCTGCGACTTGTTTGTCAGATGGTAGATGCCAAATTTGAATAGTATTGTCTTTTTCTTCGTTGGTAGCTAATAGTTCCGTACCCCGTGCTGTGACTATTGCAGCAGATATATTTGGGTTACTGACACGGTAGTGGAATGTACGTTTAACTTGACGACTCTCAATATCCCATACACAGGCAGCAGAACGGGTTTGATGTGAACTCACAAGCATGCTTTTATCTTTAGAAAAACTTACTGAACTGACATATTGATGATGTACAGGGAGAGATTTAACTGTTGACGGTGTCCCTTCTGTCCACAGGTGTAGTTCACCACGTGCATTGGCTACGGCGAACCGTGTACCATCTGCAGAGAAACAGGCACTTCTATGAGACGGAACCCAAGATGAAATGGTGTCCAGTGTCTTTTGCTTTACTGCATCCCATAACACTATTTCAACACCACCGATACCTGCAACCTGTAAGTTCCCATCCGTTGTGTAAAAAGGTATACCAAATATTATGTAACTATCACCACCATAATGTGTCGGTTTCATTTCCAAAGCACCGTTTTGTATATTCCACACATGCACCTTGTCCCCACTATTGCATGCTGCAAGATATTTTCCACAAGGTGAAAAAACGAGTCTATGACAACCCTTTATAGATTCTTCTGTGTAGTCGTCGCGAAGTTCGGTAATCTGTTTCCCAGTTTCCATACAGATTACTGAAGTCAAGTTTTCATCAGAGGCGTATGCAAAAAGACTGCCATCAGGTGAAAATGCAGTAAGTCTAACGTTCCCTCTTTCATGTTCAGACTTAAGAGTATAGTTTATGATAGGGTATTGGTATCTTCCTGCCAAGAATATACAGCACACTGTCTGTCATAGAATCTTGGAGTCCTATTAAGATGTACATCAGTATAGTTCATAGCTAAATGCTGTCCATCCTGCAAAAAAGTGACATTATTAGCTGACACTCTCATCATTCTTGGATAATCGGATACATCTATTTCTGCGACCAGTTGTAGGTTTTCTGTGTTCCATATCTTTACAACACCATCCCAGTCACTGGTTGCAACCCATTGTGTATCATTAGAAAAGGAGACAGCTGATAGCATTCCTCGTTCCGTTCCCCATAACGTCTTATGTGTCATCGTATCAAGGTCATAAAGCCAGCAACCGATACGTGTAGGGACAGCAAGGTGTGTGCCATCTGGTGTAAACGACATTTTACCGATCTGACCTCTACCTAAACGAGCAATCGCGCCTTCTGGGAGTGCTAAGGTTGTCACATCAGTGTCAATAGTTTGCTGCGTGTTCATCAATCTACCTCCTATGCTTACCAATGAAAATTGGAATTACCGATTAATTAACTTAATCTTCATTTAGTTGTTTTTTAGTTGTTTTTTTTATATTTTTGGCTAAGTGTCCTCGATCCTGTAGTGGTATGGGCTTAAGTGGGATTTTTTTATTGAAGGAAATTAAAAAAAACAACTAAAAGCATACCGTTTAGTTGTTTTTTTCGGTCTTGTGTTTTGGTTGATTTGTCATTGTGCTCCTCCATTTTGTAGGTTGTGTGTTGGATGTTGGGTTATATTATACTTGGTGGTAGTGTGGTTTTGTAGCGTTATTGCGTTTGATAACAATATATATCCAATATGTTTGATATATGTTTCAGTTTTCAGTTGGCAGAACGGACAGGGAAACCCTGCTCCTACGAGGGGAAACCTTTACCCGACGCGATTCTAACAAAAGAACATTACTGCTAATAGGATAATAATAATTATTATAGGACTTACGCATTTTCCACGATTTATCCAATAATTATGAACAAAATGGTTCAATTTTCAGCAGAATAGTGGGTATTTTGCGCGCTTACATGAAGATTAAGAAATAAATTCGGTAAGTTATTATTGAAGTCCAGCGCGCTTACACAGCGCGCCTACAGGTTTTGGGGACATTAATATTACCGAAAGAATAAATTAATCTTCATCAAAGCGCGCCTACCGTTTATGCGTAAGTTCTGTTATTATTAGAATTGGTATAAGTTACGGTAGGTGCGGTTTCCTAACCGTACCATAAGCGTCAATTTAGCGAGGAACGTTAGTACTTATGATACACCTTTCGCCCCTCTGGGGCTAAGATTAGAAATGTATCACGTGTTCTATACACCTGTCGTCCCGCTGGGACTTAGTTTCGATGTCGGAGGTTACTTTGTTCAGACCGACATATAGAAATGTATGTAGGAATGCGGGCGGGGAGACCCCGCCCCTACGGTATGTCCGAGGCGACAAATGCCATACGCGCATTTGGCGTTGATTTGGCAATGAATTGCGCGACTACGAACGCGTTTTTTCCTTAAATTGATGCTAATGGTGCGGTTTCCTAACCGCACCTACCATGGAGTGTAAGCAGATTTTTGAATTTCACTATAATTTACTTATCTGCTACTGACGTTAGTTCAACTGCGGTACCCGTTTCTGATGATTTTAATCCAGCGAGTAAAATCTCAGTAACATGCCGCGCTGTGTAGACATTGGAGAGCGGTGGTTGTGTACCAGCGCGGATATGTTCTGCGAAATGTGCGTGCATGCCACTCGGTGCAACATCACCGCAGTCAATCGCTTTGGTGTCAACAGGTGCATGTTCACGTGTATAGGAGGTGGGTGTGTATTGTGTTAGTGCCGCGCCATCTTTTCCGGGCATTGTGAACTTACCAGCAGTGCCGTGGATACTGGATTCACCTGTTCGTGCAGGGTCACACCAACTTGTTTCAGCTGTTACAATTCCACCCGATTCCATCTCAAGCACGAGTGTAGCGACATCTTCTAATTCTGTTGGTTTGTCAAAGGTTGAAACGAACCCTGTTACGCGTTTGAAAGTTCCCAACATTGCAACGAGTCCAGAGACAGCATAGACTCCCATATCAAAGAGTGCACCGACGCTTGCTTGTTTTACGTCAAAAAACCACAAGTCGTCATCAGTTTCACCAAATATGTCTTTGATTTCAGCATAGTAGACCTCTGGACCGCCGTGGCTATGCCGCATTCTTGCACCAGATACACGTCCGATGGCATTTTCAGCGATAAGTTGTCGGACTTTATAGATACCTGCATTGAAGTGTGGGAGACACATTACAGTTTTACCGCTTGCTTCGGCAGCGTCAACGAATTGATTTGCTTCATCCATTTCGCCGCATAGCGGCTTTTGCATCAACACATGTTTACCTGCTTCTAATGCTTTAACACCCCACGGAACATGTAAAGGATGCGGTGTGCCAACAAGGATAGCATCCAGTGTATCGTCAGCGATGATGGCATCGTAATCTTGTGTCCAACGTGGAATTTCAAATTCATTACATTGATGTTTAAGTCGGTGTTCACGTCTACCACCGATAACATCTACATCAAAATCGTCTCCTCTTTTCAAATCAGGTAGATGCATTCTGCAGACAATACCACCAGCACCAATTACTCCGAGTTTTATTTTTGCCATATTCTCTTAATTCCTTTTAGTTGTTAGTCGGTGTCAATACAACGTTGCGATATGCGACAGGTCCGTGATCCCCTTGTAACAACAAGGGTCCCTTAGCCCCCTCCTCTTCTAACATCGCGCCACGCGTTACTCCAACGACTTCTACGTTTTCGTGGACGATTTGTCCATTCCATACGACCTTCACGAAGGTAGCATTTGCGGTCTTGTTGTTGTTTGCATCAAATTTTGGGGCGCGGAAGGTTATATCGTACGTTTGCCATTCACCTGGTGGTTTGCTTGCATTGACACGGGGAGGTACACCGTCAACCGGTTTATTGTCAATCCAACGACAATAGACTCCTCCACATGAACCATAATTGAGTTCTGTTGTTCCCCAACTATCTAATATCTGTATTTCATACCTACCCATTACATAAACACCGGAGTTTGAACCTTGTGGCACCATAAATTCCACGTGCAGTTCACAATCTCCGTGTTCATATTCTGTGTAAAGGTCAGCAGTTCTTCCAGTGGGACCGTTGTAAAATATTCCTTCGCCAGATGTGGCTGCCAGTAGTTTATTATCATCTGGGTTGAGTGCAACTCCCCCGATGGCTGACCATGCATGTTCCGAAGCACCACCTCTGGCGTGCCAATCATCAAGGTTTTTACCATTAAATAGTGCAACTTGCGACATAAAAATCCTCCTTACATAATCCTATAATTGTTATACGTTATTTACACGAACTTTTCATTGACAAATTTTGAAAAATGACATATCTTATACAAAAATCAATACAATACTATTAAAGAAAATATCAGTATGTAGAAAATAATTCAAGGACATTATCAGACTTATGAAACAAGCATTAATATTTTTTGTTTTATCTTTATCGATGGGGGTGTTTGTTGTCTTCAAAATTGCGACACTTCAGGCGGATACTACAAAGACTGAGAACAGCACAATAGAGACTGAAAACATCACAACGCAGAATGGGAAAACACCTTTTACTGAAGGTTGCGACAAGTGTCACGGCGATGAAACTGCCTACAAAGAATGGACACAGGCTGGACATTCACATGCACTTGTTAACCTTCTTGAGGGTAAATATGAAGTGCGTACGTCCTGTTTGAGTTGTCATTCAACGGGTTACGAAATATTCGCTGAGCATGGTATACCTGGTCACCCGTATAATGAGAAAACAGCAGTTAATGCGGTTGCTTGTTCTTCCTGTCATTCCCATGCCAGCAAAGAGGAACATCTGTTAGTAATGCCTGCGAAAAAATTATGTGTCACCTGTCATAAAATGGACTGTGGATGTGCGGGTGCTGGTGTTATCCACCAATCACAAACGGAGATGTTCTTGGGGCGCGAAGGTGCTGGTGTGAAACGTATGCCATCACCACATGTGCGTGTCATGAAAAAGCGTTGCGTTCACTGTCACATGGCAAAAGTCGAGAATAAAGACGAGAAGGAAGATGAGACGAAACATGGTGGTCACACCTTCAAGGCAGATTTGTCAGATTGTAGTAGTGCTGGATGCCATGATAGTGCGGACAACGATATGACGAAGAAACTCCCGTTATATCGCGCTGAGATTGATGCAATGATGAAGGAAGTCAAAAGCATACTTGACAATGCAGCAGACAAAACTTCACAAGCCTACATAGACGCGAAGTTAAACTACGACATGGTGAAAGGAGACAATGGTTACGGACTGCACAATATACCTTATGCGCGTGCTTTGTTACAACACAGTCTCTCTCTAAAACCGCAGATCATCCCTGTTGCTGATCAGTAGACAGGACCGCTAACTGCTTGCAAAAAATGAACTTTAACTGCCGGCACTTAGTTCCGATTTTAACGGAACGTCCTTATCTTGCGGGATATAATAACTCAAAGGTTCGCTGACAACACCGAGAAGCTGCTTCTGGATCGGAGTGCATTTATCGACCAGTTCATCTGGCATTTGTATGTAATCCATCGGTTTGACCCAACGGTATGCATACCCCATAAAGATAGTTTTGCGCGGTATGTCTGACCAGTTATGTCCGATACCGTGGTATGTGCGTTGCTCAAAAAGGAATGCATCTCCAGCATTGACGTTCATGGAGATTGCTCCACGTGCCCACCCTGTTTCCGGGTCTCGTGCTGGCATACCATTCAATCGGTTGCTTCCTGGGACTAATACCGTAGCACCGGATGCTGGGTCAGACTGATCGCTGATAGCGTAGGCAATTTTGAGTAGAATACGCGGATGTGGTTCTTGCATTTCGCGATATGACGTTCCGCCATCACGATGAAGTCCAATCTTTGTTTTTACATCGTCGGGCGGTTCCTCTTTTGGCGGTAGTACTATCAGATGTGATGTTATCATCTGGATGTTCCAATTCAACACCCCGCATGCATAAGGAAAAGACTTATGCCAATCGAGAAGTTGGAGGAATGCTTCATGATGTGTTAAACAATTACGGAGATTGAGCTTGCCACCACCCTCAAGATTACCAGCTTCCTTTTGTTTTTCATATACTTCATCAACAGCGGCATCAATTTCTGCCACGACATCAGCGGGTAATGCGTTTTTAATTAAGAGATAACCATTAGTGTCAACAAACTGCTTTTGTTCTGGCGAAAGGACTACTGCTTCAGACAAATCGTTAATCGTTTCCATTTTTTCACCTTTATTTGAGAAAATATTTCACTCCTAACGTGACGTTTTAATAGTCTATATAGTTTAGTATACATGGATTAATTGAAATTCTCAAGGTAATTTGATGGATTGTCTAAAGGCTCAACATACAGGATGTTTAAATGGCACATAAAATAAGCGAAAGAGGACAGGAAAATACAAATAGCCCTGTGACATCTGAATCTAAATGCATTAGCCGTAGGATGCTTATTCGTAAATGACCTGAGTCGTTTCACTAATCTTATTTGTGGATTAGATTGATGTAATGTTTTCCTTGGCTTCTTGGGAAATATTAGACAACAATAACGTTTTAGAATGTAAGACTACAAAGCGGAAAGTATGTAATTAAATTTGAGAACTACTACCTCACATCGAGTTTCACAACAATCAGGGAGTGGTCAAAAGGCTGCTCATAATGAACTAACAGGACAGAAAGCACACCATTTCGGGGTTACCTGGCGTGCTATTTTAATCGGTACTGCTCTCACCATCCCTAACGTCTACTGGATATTAGATTCTGCAGGTCAAGGATATCCCACAACTATTTCACTCTATTTCAATGTCATTTTCTGCATCTTTATCTTTACGGGTGCAAATTTGGTGTTGACACGGGTTGCGCCACGAGTCGCGTTCCAACAAGGTGAATTATTGACGATTTATGTCATGCTCGCGATTGCTTCCTCTTTAGCGGGACATGATGTTCTCCGCGTTTTAATCCCTATGATTCCGTATGCGTTCTGGTATGCAACACCGGAAAACGATTGGGTGGATTTGTTTCATCGCTATGTTCCAGATTGGATGGCGGTGAAAGATAAGGCATTTCTAACGGAATATTACCGTGGTGAAGCAAGTTTATATCGTTGGGAAATCCTTGAAGGATGGCTAACTACCACCCTAACTTGGGGTGGTTTTTTGTGTGCGCTTGTGTTTGTGATGGTTTTCATCAATACGCTTGTTCGAAAGCAGTGGACTGAGCATGAAAAACTGAGTTATCCAATTATTCAACTACCACTTGAATTGACAAATGTAGGTAAAACTAACCTATTGACAAATAAGATGATGTGGCTTGGATTTGGGATTGCAGGTGCTATTGATATTCTCAATGGATTACACTATCTTTTTCCGAATGTACCGAGTCTTGGTGGACGTTTATATGATTTACGTCCGTTTTTTACACAGAAACCGTGGAGTGCGGTTGGATGGACACCTGTTGCGGTGTTTCCTTTTGCTGTTGGTATGGCGTTCTTTATTCCGTTGGATTTGTCGTTTTCTTGCTGGTTCTTTTATCTATTTTGGAAGGTTGAACGGGTGTTTGGGGATGCGTTGGGAATCAGAGGTATGCCGAATTTTCCGTTCACCGATGAGCAATCATTTGGCGCGTATATCGGTTTATTCGTTATTGCTGTGATTGCCACACGGAAACATTTGGCACAAGTTGGACGTAAAATAATAAACCCAAATGAAGGTGGGGATTCTGATGAACCTATGTCGTATCGGTGGATGATAGTTTGTCTCATAGCGAGTTTGATGTTTATCGGTATTTTCTGCAATGTTGCGGGAATGTCTGTTTGGGCAATTCTGGTTTTCTTCGGTATATATTACGCTATTTCTACTGCTGTGACACGCATGCGTGCGGAACTTGGATCTCCTGTGCACGATTTGCATTTTATCGGTCCAGATGAGATGATGCCTCGTATTTTTGGCACGCGCTTACTCGGACCGCAAAATCTGACGATGCTTGCGTATCTTTTCTCTTTCAATCGTGCCTATCGTGGACATCCGATGCCACATATCCTTGAAGGTTTTAAACTCGCTGAACGAACTCGTATGTCAAATCGAAGATTATTGATTGCTATGTGTGTTGCAATTGTTGTCGGTACATTCGGATCGTTTTGGGCATTTTATCATATTTCATACATTGAGGGAGCGCGCGATTGGTTTGCGGGTAGACCGTTCAACCGATTGCAAGGATGGCTCACCTCACCGAAAGTGCCTGATATACCTGCTATTATTGCGATGTGTATTGGATTTCTAATAACCGGATTCTTGATGATCATGCGGATAAAGTTGTTTTGGTGGCCCTTCCATCCTGCGGGGTTTGCGATTTCAAGTAGTTGGTCAATGAATGTATTTTGGTTCTCAATCTTTGTGAGTTCTGTTATCAAGTGGATTATATTGAAGCAGGGAGGGATAAATTTGCATCGCAAACTGATTCCGTTTTTTCTTGGCTTGATATTGGGAGAGTTTGTTGTTGGGGGAGTGTGGAGTCTTATTGGGATAACGTTGAATAGACCGATGTATCGGTTCTTGTTTTAGGGGGAGGATCTACATTCTCAATTGTTTCATTTTTACTGAGCAGCATAAATATGGTACAATTTGGTAGCAAACAACTAAATCCCTGGTAATCAAAAAACATCAAACACAATATATTTTTTATTTTTAGTATTGGAGACATGTCATACAAATTGAAAATTACTTCAACTTTTTAGCAGAAGATGACATACGGATAAAAGGAACAGGGGTAGGTATTGAAATTGTTCTTTACCAAACGTTGCGGTGTGAAAGCCCAATGCTTTAAGCTTTGGGATGAAACAACGCCAAACGTCTCCATCGTTAAAAAAGTCCTTGATTTTATTCAAGAAATATGGTATAATTATAATGTCAACTGGATAGGAAAGCA
>JAJEAG010000098.1 GCA_022824265.1 Candidatus Poribacteria bacterium
TTGTGAGGTGCAGTTGGGACATCAACTGTTGGCGTAGGCTTTGTCAGACTACTTTGTAGCAAAGGTCGTTGATCCCACGATTTCACAACGAAGATAGGGATTGAAGAATCCCACTACTTTAGTTGTGGGAGTATGTCAATACGACTTATTTGGTCAAGAATGACTCTGAAAATTCGGAATCTTCTGCCAAAAACAATAACAACGGAATTAAGGATGTGGATTCAACCAATTTGAACAGTTACATATTACGAATTCATGATATATATTAAAACTCGTTTCTTCTACCGAACCCACGTTATAATTTTGTAGATTCAGACTGTGCCTATACAAATCTAATTGAAAAGACCATATTAACATTAACATGGAAAGAAAAGCAGACATAACACGCGAAACCAAAGAAACTCAAATACGACTTAGCCTCAACCTTGACGGAAATGGAACGTCTTCCATTAACACAGGTGTTGGATTTCTGGATCACATGTTGGAGTTATTTGCAAAACATGGGTTCTTTGATCTTGAGGTTGAAGCTAAGGGTGATCTACATATAGATGCCCACCACACAACAGAAGATGTCGGTATCTGTCTTGGACAAGCTCTGAACAAAGCAGTCGGGGATAAGGTAGGAATGCGACGGTTCGGAAGTTTCACTGTCCCGATGTATGAATCTCTTGCGAAAGTAGACCTGGATATCTGTGGTCGTCCTTATCTCCACTATGAGACTCCTCTCAATTTCGGCAAAATTGGTGAATTTGACATAGAATTGGCTGAAGAATTCTTCCACGGATTTGTTAACAATAGCGGCACAACTTTACACATTAATGTACCTTACGGAACAAATCAACACCACATTATTGAAGCAATTTTTAAGGCAGTCGCGAAAGCATTAGATATTGCTACCATTATTGATCCGCGTGTTTCAGGTGTGCTATCTACCAAAGGAAGCCTGTAAGGTTACTCAATTTGAAACAGAGGAGAACTCAATGAGCAATGTAATTGCTGTAATACTTGGCGGTGGTCGTGGCACCCGTCTATTTCCATTGACTCGCGACCGCGCCAAACCCAGTGTTCCAATTGCTGGAAAATTTAGGTTAGTTGATATACCAATTAGCAACTGTCTCCATTCAGGAATGGACCGCATTTATGTCTTAACACAGTTTAACTCTGTCTCCTTAAATAGACACATAGCGCAAGCTTACCGCTTTGATACATATCGGAGTGGTTTCGTCCAAATATTGGCTGCGCAACAGACACTGATGGGTGATGAATGGTATCAGGGAACTGCTGATGCTGTTAAGCACAATCAACCCTATATCCTAAATCCACGATTTCCAAACGATTATGTTCTCATTCTTGCGGGGGATCACCTATATCGGATGGATTATCGTAAGATGCTGGCAATTCACGCTGAATCCAACGCTGATATAACCGTATCTGTTATTCCTGTGAATAAAGAGGATACAAGCGGACTCGGTATCCTACAAACTGATACAAATGGACGTATAACCGATTTTGTGGAAAAACCGCAAACAGAGGAGGAACTGCACAAGCTACGTGTTGAACCTGAGGTATTTACATCACGTGGAATTCAACCGAAGGGCAGAGAATTCATCGCCTCTATGGGAATTTATATATTTAATCGCAATGTGCTTCAGGAAGTCCTCCAAGATGAGTCAAACGTAGATTTTGGAAGAGACATCATTCCTAAGCGTATTAAAACTCGACCTGTTTCCGCTTACTTCTTTGACGGATATTGGGAGGATATCGGTACGATCCGTTCCTTCTATTCAGCCAATATTGCCCTAACTAACACAACTCCTGAATTCAACTTCTATGACGAGCAATCACCCATCTACACCAACCGTAGACATCTTCCAAGTACCAAGGTAAATAGTAGCAGCGTCCGCTCCTCTATTCTTGCTGAAGGTTCTATCATTGATGACTCAGAACTTGATAGAACAATTGTAGGGATACGTAGTATCATCTCGAACGGAAGTCGTGTTTACCAATCTGTTTTGATGGGGGCAGACTTCTATGAGTCCGAAAAAATAAAATCAGAAAACACAAAGGCAGAGATACCAAATGTTGGTATCGGACAAAAATGTTTGATTCAGAATGCAATTATTGACAAAAATGCACGAATTGGTGATAATGCAGTGATTGCGAATACAAAAAACGTTGACAATTTTGATGCAGACAACTATTATATACGGGATGGGATAGTAATTGTACCTAAAGACGCTACGATTCTTCCTGATACAGTAATTTGAATGAAACATAACCTAATACGCGGATGGAGACTAATTTCAACCGCATTCTCGTCTTTGGACAAAGGAACATTTTAGATGAATAAAATTCTATTTTTTCTAATTCTCGGTCTCTTAGTTATTTCTCCTCAACTGATGGCACTTGACACAAACGGCTTAGTCGGAGCGTGGCTAATGGACGATAAAGGAGATACAGTATCTGATTCTTCTGAAAACGGTTTGGATGGAAATATAGCAAGAGGAAATCCGAAATGGGTTGATGGTAAATTTGGCGGTGCTATGCAATTTGGCGGGGCAGATATGGTGACGGTCGCCGATGATGCAGCACTTGATCTCAAGTCTTTTACACTCTCAGCGTGGGTTAATATCCCGAAAATTACAAATGTATGGCAAATTATCGCTTCAAAAGAAAACCGAGGACCAACAGGTCGTAACTACGGAATATTCGGTCATGTCAACAACGGTAAAATACATTATTCCTTCACAACCGCGAATGGTTGGAAATCTTTTGATGCAAATACTGTTGTCTCTAATGGTGAATGGCACCACATTGTTGCAACTTATGAAAAACCAGATTTCAAACTTTATGTAAACGGCAATGTTGATGCACAGGTTGCCCCAAATACCGATCCGGATAACCATGATAATTTCCTTTTCATCGGAGGATGCGATATCGGTAATTATTGGATGACTGGATCTATTGATGAAGTCGTCCTCTATGACAGAGCTCTTGATGCGGCAGATATAAAAACTCTCATGAATAATAGTTTTACCGATGCTCTTGATGTGCAACCGGGTGGAAAACTGGTTACAACATGGAGCAAAATTAAGCGGAAATCTTCATATTAGTTTTGATACCAACACTAATAATCTATTAGTTTAGTGGGAGTCAACGTTAATGTGAATGTTTAATTTAAGATCATTTTCGTCACATGTTTGTACAGGTGGTGATTATGTTGACAGAATAAAAAGGAGAATATTTATGAATAAATTTTCACTCATAGTAATATTAACACTACTTGCCATTACACCAAATCTCATGGCTGTTACAACTGACGGACTTGTTGGAGCTTGGACGTTTGAGGACGGTTCAGGTGATAAGGTAATGGATTCCTCTGGAAACGATTTACATGGGGAAGTCACATTAGGTAATCCCAGCTGGGTCGATGGTAAATTTGGCAGTGCCTTGGAGTTTGGTGGTTCAGATATGGTTACTGTTGCTGATGCCGATGCTCTTGACCTAACATCTTTTACTATTGCAGCATGGATTAATAGTCCGAGAACATCAGGAAGGTGGCATGTTATCGCTGCAAAAGAAGCTCGTAATCCAACAGGACGTAACTACGGTATCTTCGGTCATGTGAATACAGGTGTTATCCACTATTCCTTTACCTCAGGTGGTTGGAAATCCTATGATGCAAATACAAATGTTACGGATGGTGCTTGGCATCATGTCGCAGCCACTTATTCCAAACCAGATTTTAAACTCTATATTGATGGTGAAGTGGACGCTGAAGTTGCACCGGATGCTGATCCTGAAAGCAACACCAGTCCTCTATATATCGGTGGATGTGACATCGGTAATTACTGGATGACAGGTGCTATTGATGAGGTAGTCCTATATGACAGGGCACTGAGCTCGGACGAAATCGCTGAACTCATTGCTGATGGAATTGCATCCGTAACGCCAGTTGAACCTGCTGATAAGTTGGTGACGACTTGGAGCAGAATTAAATCAAAGGCAACAAAGTAACTTATATTAGCGTGTTACACATATCTGATCAATTAGCGTGAGTTATACGTAACCTTTGAAGCACCCTATTATGGGTGCTTCATACATCTCATATACAGCAAGCAAATAATAAACTACTCTTCTGCTCGTATTGAAGGAAGGCATACATAAGATATGGCTGAATTAAGACAGCAGCTTCTTGTCTTACATTTACATACACCAGACCTAAATAGCCACGTTGTTGCATGGGCAATGTATGATGGCACTGGGAAAAATCGCTATACCACAGGGGATAGCGAAGCACCACCCTATAGCTCCGTTATTGAAGCAATGCAAGATGGTTGGCGGGTAATTCAGTTTCCGCAACAATTCCCCGCTTATCCTGGCATGGAGTATTACACTTCATATCTAAGATTTGAATATATCTTAGAAAAGTTGGAGGAAATATAATGATTGATAAAGAACATCTCCTAACAACAGAACAGATGGCGAATTTCGTAGCCGATGGCTACCTTCGTTTTGATGATTTTATCCCTGATGAATTGAATAAAGCCGCACATGAAGAGATGGCTTCAGGTGTATCGGTTCGAGGCGGGGGTGGTACTGTTTTAGACGACGTATGGCAGGACGATTCCGCTGTAGGAAAGGTTTTTCGTCTCCCGAAGGTTCAAGGCATTATCCAAAGTCTTGTGGGTGAAGCACCTTTGTTTGACCATCATGCTGTTCACATTGTGCAACCACATAGGGAACATGGACAGATTTGGCACGCGGATGCGATCATTGATGTTCGGATGCATTTTGACATCCAATTCTTCTATTTTTCCCATGACACACCTCGTGAAATGGGTGGTACAATGATATTGCCTGGGAGTCACTTCAGACGTGTGTGTGAAACAGACGTTGCACGCTACCAAAACTTCCTCGGACAACACCCAATAGTCTGCAATGCTGGGACGCTTGTTGTTGTTCACCACGGGATTTGGCACTGTGCACAACCGAATTTAACTGAAGATACCCGCTACATGTATAAACTACGACTTAACCCGACTGTCCGTCAAATGAAACTATGGAATACAGATGACATTGGTTCTGTTGGTATTGGTGGCGTATTAAGTCGTAACCATAGATGGTATGGTAATGATGTTCGGCTTGAAATAGTTAACCGAATTAAACTATGGCGTTTCCTGATTGGTGATGAATCGTTTGATGTCGGGTATTGGTTATCTCGACTTGAGAATATGCCTGAGAATGTACCCAACGTAGCATAGTTTATTATCAGATAAAGTATTGTATACTCAATAATAAAAGAATAACCCCGCAAAAAATAATTATATATTTTTGCGGGGTTATTCTTTATAATGATTCAAAAACGTAGTCTGCTAACGATCTCCACGTCCGCGTCTACTACGACTAAATTCACGTATCATACGTTCACGTTGATCTCGAGAAGCACCCTCAAACCTTCTACGCATCTGTCGTGCCTTCTCCATCATTTCTTTTCTCATTTGTTCACTTTTCATAAAGGCTTCTTTTGCTTTTCTAATAGCATCATCATTCTTAGATGATGCATTAGATTGATTATTGTCGTCATTGTTGGACTCTGATCTTGATGAAGCACTATGTCTTGAAGAACCTCCAGATTTTATAGGTTGCCAAGTGCCACCTCTTAGTGTGATAGTCTCTCCATTTTTATCCAAAATGATCTGCTTTTCTTGTATTTCCTTTACAATAGCATCACCGACCTTGTCACCCACCATAGCAGTATAAAAATTACCGGAACGTCGTTCTAAAACATACGCTTTTGAGATCCTACCATTTTCATCTGTCTTTGTTCCCCTGAAAGCGTATTCCGGTTCTTTCTTGGGTGGTCTCCAACCGAGAGGACGGAAAATACTATTGTCAACAATTACTTTGTAGTAATCGGAATTATCTTTTGACTCAGAATCTTTGGAATTTCTCTGTCCTGTCCAAGTTGAACCTTGTTGTCGGTTGCGGAACTGTTCCATACGCATTGCGGTTTTTGCTGCGTCTTCATCCACCTTTGTTGCGATATTACCCTTTTTAGGTGAATATTGCGCATGCAGATGCACCCCATATACAAGAAGTAAACCGGCGACACAACATATTCCTAAAATGATGAGAATTTTTGAAAACTTCACATTCTTCTCCTTATTTTCAGTGCCAGTGATCCATCAAAAAATAACTTGAGGCGTTTTCATAGATATTAGACTAATATCGTCAAAAAAAGTTCAATTTTTATTGTTTTCTGTGTTTTACCTTTCAATTGTTGCTAATTTTAACACATTTTTTAGCTGTTGTCAAGTTGTAGTTAAAACCTTTCAGATACCTACAATTCACCAATATTTGCTATGTTTTGGTCTCGGTTTTTCCTCTTTTATGAATGATCTCCGAAACAGGGCTATTTTTCTTTTATATATAGAACC
The DNA here is from genome assembly GCA_022824265.1 of Candidatus Poribacteria bacterium. Taxonomy (GTDB): domain Bacteria; phylum Poribacteria; class WGA-4E; order WGA-4E; family WGA-3G; genus MSPOR6. Next base: position 6,441 of record JAJEAG010000098.1, read on the forward strand.
TGATTTGCGGGTGTGTTTTCAACGATCTGAATTGACCCACTAACCCAACGTACTTCAATCTTATCAACATTTTTGTGATTACCAAGACCGAAATGCATTTTTAATTCTCGTTGTGAAAGATAACCGTCACCACTCTGTATTTCACGTATTTGAGACAAATCTCCTGCGGTTATCTTAACACGTGTTCCGATTGCATCCGATGAGGTATTTGTAGCTTTCAATTTAATCTGTAGCCAGTTGTTCCTGTTTCCTCCATCATTACGTAATAGACGTGGAGGTGTATTGGAATTGGTCACAAGAATATCAATATCTCCATCTAAATCGTAATCCGCGAAAGTAGCACCACGACTTACATCTTCAAGAAGCATACCAGGTCCAAGAGATTGGGATATTTCAGTGAAAGTGCCATCTTGCATATTTTGAAAAAGCATGTTGCGTTGTTCATAGGTCCCTTCCTGTCCCAGTTCTTTCAGATTGTCATGCAGATGTCCATTAGCTACAAAAACATCTCCATATCCATCATTATCTATGTCAACAAATGCTGTTGCCCAACCAACATACGGATATGTTATCTTTGCTGTTTTTGTTGTTGATGTTAAATCCGTAAAAAACCCGTCACCGTCATTATGGTAGAATGTATTAGTTTGTTCTGTGTAGTTAGTAACGGTCAAATCAATCCACCCATCGTTATCCCAATCACCAAACGCTGTACCCATACCGTTTTCTACAACACCGTTTTCACTTAGAGCTACTCCAATCATAAACCCTATTTCTGTGAACTCACCGTTCCCTAAATTCCGATAGAATAAATTTTCCGTGGAATCGTTAGCTACATAAATATCGGTATATCCGTCATTGTTGTAGTCTCCCCATGCAACCCCCAAACCTTTACCGTTAGGATTAAAGATACCTGTTGCCTTTGTAACATCCGTAAAAGTCCCATCACCGTTATTTCGGTATAGCACATCGGATTGTGCTACGAAGTTGTCTGGTTTACAATATGCTCGTATTCCTTTCTCTTTTAGTCCACACCACGGATTTTCCTCATCAAGCGAGAAAACGATATAATTGACAACATAAAGGTCAATGTTACCATCTTTATCGTAATCAGCGAATGAACAGCCGGTGCTCCAACGCGGTTCAGTAACACCTGCTTCTTCTGTCACATCAGTAAATGTGCCATTACCATTATTTCGGTAGAGACGATTTTTGCCGAAATTAGTAATGTAAAGGTCCAGGTTGCCATCGTTATTGTAGTCCGCTACAGCACCCCCATGTCCATACCCATCGTCTCCCACTCCAGCTATCTGTGTTACATCAGTGAAAGTTCCATCACCATTGTTTTGATACAGACAGTTGATGGGAATTTCTGTCATATTGTAACCGGGTAGAGGTGCCCCGTTGATCAAATATAGATCCGGATCATCATCAGAGTCATAATCGAAAAATACAGCACCTGAACCGAGTATCTCCATTGGGAATTTATGACCACTCCGTCCATCTACGTGTGTCCAGTGAATTCCAGCTTCGTAGGTTACGTCAACGAATTGAACTCCGTTCCCAAAGGTATTAGGTAGAGGTAGCAAGATTAGTGTAATCAGTAGAAATTTATACATGTATGGTACCAGTATTTCAAGAAAATGAACTTGTTTTGCAACACTATTTTTCTTTGATTTTCGTTAAGGTCTGTCGCAATGTTGATCTTTTGGGATCCATCCTAATGGCAGCATTTATAGCGTTTAATGCCTTTTCATGTTCCCCCGCATGATGGTAAGCTAAGGCAAGTGTTTCCAAGTATTGAGGGGTAGGGACTAACTTAACTGCTTTTTCAGACAATGTAATTATATCCTGCGGGTTAACATTATCAGGAAGTTGTGAGGTTAAGGTTTGTTGTGATTTCGATATAACATCAAGGTAAAGTCTTGCTAATCCATTTAATGCGTAATGTGCTTCACTGTCTAAGGTTAATGTTTCCTGATATGCCAGAAGTGCTTTGCTAATTTCACCACGGTGGTGATGTATTGATGCAATTCTACCTTTGGCTATTGCCAACGACGGATCGTATTTTAAGGATGTGGAATATTCAGCAAATGCTTCATCAAATCGTCCCTGATAATGGTAAACCGCTCCTAATCCAGCGTGAAGCACCGCTTGTTTAGGTTCAACGGCAAGTCCTTCAAGATAAGACTGTTCTGATTCTTTTAGTCTGTTTGACCTAAAGTATAATTGCCCAAGTTTATAATGTGCTGCTGTGTATTTGGGATTTATTTGTATTGCTACTAAAAACGCATCAATTGCTTCATCAAATTTCTTATATTTTTCATAAGTAAGTCCCAGTTGGTAGTGTTTCAGTGGGTTGCTCGGTTCAATAATAATTGCCTGTTCACGATTGTCAATTTCTCGCGCAATATTGTTTAAGTGCTGATATGTTGCCATAGCCTTAGTGCCTTCTTCAACCTGTTTCAGTCTAAACAGTGCTTGGGCAAGATTGTAATAGGCACCTATATGGTCTGACTGTTGGGTAATAACAGTTCGGAAAATATCAGCGGCACGTTGATATTCTCGCTTTTTTGTGTGGACTAAACCGAGACTATAATGCGCTGCAGTAAAATTGGGATCAAACTTTACCGCTTTTTCCAAATACAGAAGAGCTTTATCAAGGTCTCCTTGCTGTAGATAGATCGCGCCCAAGTTACCATTAGCCATAGTTAGTTCTGGCTTGATGGTTAAAGCACGTTTGTAGTAGTGAATTGCTTGGTCCAGTTGTTGAATTGATTCATAACAGGAGGCGAGATTTGTAATTGCTTCAGCAAGATTCGGAGATATGCTTAGACTCGTCTGATAGGTATCAATTGCTTTCTGAAACTGGTTATCATGCTGATAGGCATAAGCAAGACCAAGCCATACGTTAACAACATTAGGATATTTTGTGGTTAGTGTATGGTAGAGTTCAATTGCCTTGTCAAACCGAGAAGATTTTGTGTAGAGAAGGGCAAGATTTGTTTCAACTTGTAACAATCCTGGAGATAATTGCAGCGCATGTTTAAGGGAGGTTTCAGCCTTGTTGTATTCACCAAGGTGGAGGTGTATTGTACCTAATGCAGCGTGTGCTTTAGCGAAATTTGGATTATGTTCAATGGATTTCTGAAAACTTTGTAGTGCTTTTGCATATTCACCTTTACGAACTTCCTGCATACCACGCGTATAAAAATCTATTGAAATTTGCGATGAATGAACAGAAACATTGCCACAAAAATAAAGGCAAAGAATAATAACAAACGAGTGACGTTTTAACAACATGGCAATCAGTCCTCGGAAGGAGTGTCCATTACACAACGAAAGCCACGTAAGAGTGAACCAGGGTTACCACCAAATCGATTTGCACATCGTGTGAAATCTAAATTTTCTGCCCATCCACCACCTTTGAGAACATGACCGTCGCCTGTTTCTGGTCCCATAGGATTAGCATTCGGAGCGTAATCATAATAATCTGGATCATACAAGTCAGAAACCCATTCCCATAGGTTACCCGCCATATCATGAGCACCATAGGGACTTGCTCCTTGTGGAAATTGTCCAATTGGAGCAGTTAATTTATAGCCGTCAATTAATCCAGTACCATCATTTCCACTAAGTTTTGTAGCATCCCACTCATTACCCCAGGGCCAGATGCGTCCATCTGTCCCGCGTGCAGCTTTTTCCCATTCTGCCTCAGTCGGTAATCTTTTCCCTGCCCAATTTGCGTAAGCGACAGCATCTGTCCATTCTAATACTACAGCAGGCAGGTCTGCATCGTTATGAGGCGGATAATCTAAATATTTATTGGGTTTGTATCCGGTATCTGTTAGAAACTGTTTGAATTGTTTATTGGTGACCTCAAATTGATCAATGTAGAATGCATCTAAGTATACTGTCCGTTGTGGACGTTCATTGTCAAATCGGGAGATGTTTCTGAGTGGAAATATTTCTTTATAATACTCTATATCAGCATCGCTGGTACCCATTAAAAAATCACCTGCTGGAACAAAAACCATTACACTTCCATCTTTAGGTGAGGTAATGGTCTTTACAGGTGATGGTTTAACAGGTTGTGAATCCATTCTCTCACCACATGCAAAGACAAGTAGTAAGAGAATGGAATGAATAACAATGAAACAAAATTGCTTATGTTTCATTAACTTTATCTAACTGCTTTCAAGTCACCCCAGGTTGTTGATAACTTTCCTTCAGGTTGAACTGCGGTAGCATTTGCCATGAGCCAGATGATAATTTCAGCAGCGACTGCACCTTTTGGTTCATCACCGTTTGCAGTCTGTATAACTGGAATCAATCTACCGCGGTCTCCATCTCGCACAATAATTGGGTCAGCACGTGTACCCGCTTCATTTTGTGCAAGTGATACCTCTACTTCCCAATTATCAGCAAGTTGATCAATGTGGAAGGGACGGTCAGATTGGAATTCTGGTAGACTTGGAGCAATCTCTTTTCCTTTCTCAGTCACTATCATCGGTGTATTATCATCCCACATGACGATACCAGGAATATCCATCATATTTTCTAACCCACCGACTTCATTGCGTGCTTGTAATCCCCAGAACATATAATCAGCGTGGTTGATGAATGCATCACCGTCTGTCGTTTCAATGAACAATTCCGCAATGGAACCGTCAGGTTGTGTGTTGCCTTGTGGATAAATAGTTGGTGGTAAATCACCATATAACACACAGATATCCAAACCGTTGTCACCAGACACATCTTCCATCCAACTCGCAACAGCGTCCATATCGCCATCACTATCATACAAAGTATTTTTAATACCTGCATCATTTAGCATGTCAATACAGATTTGTGCCTGCGCGTCTGCGGCATCCTTACTAATCCATTGAACAGTACCAGTGTAGATAATCACTTCACCTGCAGCAAACACTTGTGTAACGGGTAGTGCTAATAAAGCAATTAACGTCGTGAAAATAACGACATTTCTCATTAATTTACCTCCTTGATTTTATATCACCCCATAATGTGGGGAGTTTATTTGCGGGGTCAACCGCTTGAGCACCTACAGCTTCAATATAGTAATTCAGAATAATCTCGGCGAACACTTCACCCTTCGGATCATCTTGATTTGCAGTCTGATATACTTGGATGAGTCGTGCTTCGGTTTTTGTATTTCGAAGAATACATGGATCACACCGAGTTGATCCTTTTGCTTCTCCGGTATTTGTTGCAAAGGCAATTTCCAATTCCCAATCATTTGCTAATTGGTCAACGTGGAAAGGACGATCAACCGCGTAATCTTTGAGCGTTGGTGTGAATTCCTTTCCTTCAGGTGTGACCTTCATTGGGGTATCGTCATCCCATTGTACAATTCCAGGGATATCCATCATATTTTGGAGTCCACCGGCTTCATTGCGTGCTTGTAGTCCCCAGAAAAAATAATCAGCAGTATTAGCAAAAGTGTTTCCTGCATCAAGGAACTCCTCGGCAACAGAACCGTCAGGTTTAGCATTACCTTGAGGGTAAATTACAGGTGGAATATCACCAAACAAGACAATAATATGATTTTCCTTTTTCTTAGTATGATTTTTTGTCCATTCTTCTAATGCGCCGGCACCCTCATTAACTACCTCACCGATGCCATTTTTTCCCGTGATCATATCAATCAGAATATCAGCCTCAGCTTGTGCAGCTGCTTGACCAATCCACTGTGTAGTCTCTGTGTAAACGAAAACATCCACTTGAGCATCAGCGTTAGGTATACAGAACATTATCGCAATAGTGCACAAAACGCATATAACAGTAATAACAATCTTCATAATATAACGAATCCTCCTAATAATAGTTAAATTTATTTTATATATCTCTTACAATTGCAATCTATGATGTGGTCTTTAATACCATACTGACTTACTTAAGAATATGTGGAGAAATTGGGTGGGAATCTGAAAGGCAATCTAAAATTCCTTAATCATCAAATCAATTTTACGAATAATACGGACTCCCCAATTTCTGCACATTTCGTATCTTAAAGAATATCAGATTTTCTCATCGCAACTATCATACAAAATTGTCATAAAATAGTCAAATATTTTTCTTTTTTCTGTAGATACAGGACTGTATATGAGAATACGGACGAGGAGACCTCGCCCTACGGAATGTCCGAGACGCGATGAATTGCGAGACTGCAAGCAGGAATCAACTGATTATTCTGAAGGCTCTGAGGTTAAAGATAGAAATAATTCCTCTAAACTCATCTCATCTGTGCGTAACTCAAGCATATCCCACCCAGAATTAACAACAGTTTTTGCGACTTCTGGACGGACATCTGTATCCATATCATAACGAATAAGATATGTATCATGAACATTTTCAGTGGAATGTTCTACACCAAGAACATTTGGTATATTTCTTAGTGTTTCAATTATTGTTTCAGGTTGTCCGCCAGATAACGCAAGTGAAAGTGTTTTGTAGGCAGCATCAATTCGGTCTTCATTATGTGTGTGACTTGGAACAGCGTGTCCGTTGGATAATGAGACATCACCAGTAATTTTACCATTGCTGATAATTAGCAACCTTTCACACGTCAGGCTTGCTTCGGGTAGGATGTGGGTGCTGAAGAGAATAGTTCGCTCTTTGCCAAGTGATTTAATCAACTCACGGATTTCAACGATTTGTCGTGGATCTAAACCTGATGTGGGTTCATCGAGGATTAGAACTTCTGGATCATGTATGAGTGCTTGTGCTAAACCTACGCGTTGTCTGAAGCCACGTGACAACTGTCCAATAATTTGATGCCGTCGTTCTAATAGACCGCACGACTCAATAGCAACATCTAATCGTTCCTTTATTTGTTTGCGTGGAACACTTCGGATTTTTGCCATGTAAGAAAGATATTTTGTTACTGTCATTTCATTGTAAAGTGGAATATTCTCTGGGAGATAACCGATCCGTTTACGGACTTCGCGCGATTCCTTGAATACATCGTATCCCGCAACAGTGGCAGTTCCTTTACTTGCTGGCATAAAGCAGGTCAAAATCCGCATCGTGGTAGTTTTCCCCGCACCATTTGGACCCAGAAAACCAACGATTTGTCCTTTGTCTACTCTAAAGGATATATCCTTGAGTGCTTGAAATGGACCGTAGTTTTTTGATAAGTTATTGACTTCAATCATGATTTCTATTGGTTTAGTTTTTGGGAAATGATAACAGCAGATGATGGTGAGACTTTATGGTTTAATCAACGTGATCGCTACTATTCCTCGGGATAGTAAATTCCAGATCTCTGGGACGACCAGATAGATACAAATTGTTATCGGGATTAACACTTTCGGATTCCGCAAGCACTTCAGGTAAATCAACTGGTACAGATTTAACCTCAATTCTATCTGGGTACACAAAGACCTGTCGCCACATCATCGGATAGCATATAATACCAGATGTGACAATACACAACAAACCTTGTTCTCTAAAGACGCGGTTGAGATGTAAATGTCCACAAAAGAACGCTAAAATCTGTTTTTCAAAAGGTGCGGCGATTTCAATGATTTCAGCTGAATTTGCAATCCGAGAACCAACCCCTTGAAACTCTACGCTTGGGAATGGCAGTTGATGTGAAAAAAAGATTATTTCCTCACCATAATCAGCTGCTTTTTTCATTTCACGTTCTACCCAAGCAAGTTGATTCGTACTGATATATCCATGGGTTAAATCTTTGGGAACTTCTTGTGCATCGAGCAAAATAAAACGGATATTGTCTTTAACAAAACAGGTTGACCCCATACCATTTATACCGAACCGTTCTATATATGCGTCTTTAGATCCAGTTTCTGGATCAAGATCATGGTTGCCTGGGATATGATAACATGGCATATTCAAACGTTCACTTAGCATTAGAGCAGCATGCAATGATGCGACATATTCTTCTGCCGACATATCAAAACTATTCCCACCACAGACTATATCTCCCCCATGAACAACAAAATCGGGCTCAAATGCGTTTAGTTGTTCAATCAGTTTTTCATAGAGTGCCAAACTGTTTAATTGCTGTTGTAACCCACTTGCATAGTTTTGAGTTGCATTGAGGTAAAGATGTGTATCAGTTATAAATGCGAACTTGAAAGGTGTCATTTCATAACTCGTTTTCTTAGATTTTTGATATTAATAGACAAACCTGTTACTACAGTCTATCTCATAAATCGTTTACTTGATCTCTTACAGAAAATCACATCTTCATCGTAGGGGTGAGGTTTCCTCGCCCTCAGATAGAAAAGGTACTTCTAATCGGGCGGGGAGACCCCGCCCCTACAAGTGATTTATGAGGACGCGCTACTATTTGACATAACCTGTTGTTCCGTTGCGTTCTTCCTTATGTGCTTCCCAGTAATTTTCTATACCTTGTCGCCATGTTTGTGCCGCTTCTGTGAGTTCAGTTGTGATTTCAGGATATTCATCCTTCAAATTTGTCGTTTCACCCATATCAGTTTCAAGGTTTGCAAGGTGAACATCATCTTCGGGCGGTGCACCTTCAACCAATCGACCATTCAGGACTAATTTCCACTTGTCTCTTCTCATGGCAGTCTGGTCTCCCATCTCCCAAAAAATATCAGTGTGCGGAGAGAATTGACCATCACATACCATCGGGATTAAGTCTAATCCATCAAGTTCATATTTGGATAGATCCGCTTCGGCAGCGGATAGAAACGTTGGAAAAACATCCATTGCTGCACCGATCAGACTTAACACGTTACCAGGAGGTATCTCTTTAGGCCAATGCATAATTCCTGGAGAACGGATTCCTCCTTCATATAAACTGAATTTATGTCCTTTCAATTTACCAGCACTGCCACCGTAGTATGGATCTTGTGTGCCATCTAACCAATTTCTTGTTTCACGTGAGGGTCCATTGTCACTCTGGAAATAGGAGAAGGTATTTTCTGCAACACCCAATCGTTCAAGTTCAGCGAAAATCTGACCAACGCTATCGTCAACAGCACTTAACATCGCAGCCATAATCTGTCTGTCCCAAGGTAGATTTGGAAACCTATCAACATATTCTTGTGGTGCATGCATCGGGTAGTGTGGTGCATTGTATGGCACATACAGGAAAAACGGCTTATTTTGCTCAACTGCTTTTCGGATATATCTTACAGCATATTCTGTTATCAACTCCGTAAAGTATTCACCGTTTCTGTATATTTCCTCTCCGTTTTCCCATAGGTCGTGTGTCTGGTCAAAATCGGGTCGTCCTAAAGCCCAATAAAAGATGTGAGAATAGAAATCAATACAACCTGCTAAAAATCCAAACCAATCGTCAAACCCGTGATCCTCTGGACGTGAACCCTCAGCAAGTCCAAGATGCCATTTTCCCGACATCGCAGTGTAATAACCGAGTTCCTTAAGCGCAGTTGCAATCGTAGGGACGGAAGGTGGTAATCCAGTCGCTGTTCGGTGTCCTGCTAAGATAGAACGAACTCCTGCATGACACGGATACCGTCCTGTTAATAACGCTGCACGAGATGGAGAACAGACAGGTGAATTGGAGTACCAATCTGTAAAACGCATACCTTCAGATGCCATTCTATCCAGATGCGGAGTTCTGAAATCTGTAGCACCCATACAGGAAAGGTCACCATAGCCTTGGTCATCGGTTAAAAAAATGATAAAATTAGGTTGCATCGTTCTCCTCTATCTCAGGTGACATTCACCAGCATTGTTATTTCTTCCAAAAACTCCGATCTAAACTCCGATATTGTATTGCTTCAGAGACATGAACTGCTTCTATATTTGGGTTTTCATCAAGGTCTGCAATGGTTCGTGATACTTTCAAAATTCGGTCATACGCTCTTGCACTTAACCCTAACTGATTGATTGCAACACGAAGCAAATCCTGTGCTTGTGTTTCAATTTTACAGTATTCCCGAATCTGTTTAGATTCCATATTTGCGTTAGCGTGTATTGAAGTTCCATCAAAACGTTGATGTTGTAAACGACGGGCTGCTTCCACCCGTTTACGAACAATAGGTGACGCTTCTCCTTTTACCTCTGCTGAGAGTTCTGCATATTTTACCGCTGGCACTTCAACTTGTATATCAATCCTATCTAACAGTGGACCAGATATGCGGGAAACATACGTCTGAATCTGTTTGTGTGTGCATTTACACTCTCTATTTGGATCACTAAAGAAACCACAGGGACAAGGATTCATCGCTGCGACTAACATGAAGTTTGCTGGATATGTAAGTGATGCAGCAGCCCTTGAAATCGTCACATGTCCATCTTCTAATGGTTGTCGCATGACTTCAAGCACGTTCCTACGAAATTCAGGAAGTTCGTCAAGGAAAAGCACACCATTATGTGAGAGACTCACCTCTCCTGGACGAGGAACATTCCCTCCACCGATTAATCCTGCGTCAGAAATCGTATGATGCGGTGACCGAAACGGACGCGTTGTAACTAAAGGTGTATCACTTGGTAGTATACCAACTATACTTTGAATTTTCGTAGTTTCCAGTGATTCATCCGTTGACAACTTCGGTAGGATTGAAGGAATCCGTTTAGCAATCATTGTTTTACCGGACCCAGGTGGTCCGATCATTATTAGATTGTGTCCTCCTGCTGCAGCTACTTCAACGGCGCGTTTTACATGTTCTTGTCCCTTAACATCAATTAAATCAAGATATGTCTGTGTCTCTTCTGTATTTACTGCGGTACTAATTGTAAAGGTTTCTGGAGCGATTTCTTTTGCGGAATTTAGGAAAGCAGCAGTATCTGACAAACTTTCAACAGGGAAAACATTCAATTCTTCAACAATTGCTGCTTCTTTTGCATTTGCTGCCGGTAGAATCAAGTGCTTTATTCCATTCTGTTTTGCTGCTATTGCGATTGGCAGTCCTCCCTGTATGCTCCGAATAGTACCATCAAGAGCAAGTTCACCTAAAACTATAGTACTTTCAAGGTTCGCTAAATCCACTTGATTCGTGGCTGCCATAACACCGATTGCAATAGGGAGATCAAATGCAGAACCCGTTTTCCGAATATCAGCAGGAGCTAAATTGGCAGTAATTCTGCTGGGTGGAAAGTAAAACCCAGAATTTTTAATTGCAGCTATAACCCTATCTCTACTCTCCTTGATAGCACTGTCCGGTAACCCAACTGTGCTGAATGCAGGCAAACCATCTGAAACATCCACCTCTACCTTTACAACATAAGCATCAATTCCCAACACCGCGCTACTGAGAACAGTTGCAAGCATTTATATTCCATCCAAGTTTTCTCTCCCCAGTTTCGCTATAAGAATCATATCACAAAAGGATATGACGTTTTTTCTGTATATTAAATTAGACGTTATTTTGTTTATTTATCGGGTATCCTCAGTGAGTTTATGCAGTAATTGCAGTTGCTTGGGATCGGATATTACAAACAATGCATCGCCAGCCTCTATCTTCCAATTACCATCAGGATTGTAGATATATTCCCCGTCCTTACTTCGGATAGCGATCACCACCAAGCCTGTTTCTTCTTTGATACGGGCATCTTCAATGGTAATCCCATTAAGTTTAGATTCGGGTTGAATGATAGATTCCGCAAAACGCGTCGTTTGCCTGTTTATTTGCATCTTAGCGAAAAAGTCAATTAGATGAGGTTCAAGTATACCGGAAGCAAGTCTGATTCCACCTATATGATCAGGTAAAACAACTTCATCTGCACCTGCGGTTTCCAATTTCGCGGGTGAGTTATTCTCTACTGCTTTTGATACGACACGCAAATTTGGATTAAGTTTCTTTGCCGAAATAACGACAAACAAATTATCTTGATCTCGACTTAGGCATGCTACCAGACCTTTAGCACGTTCAATTCCAGCACGTATAAGGATATCGTCATCAGTGGCATCACCATGTAGGTATAGGAAATCATACGTGTCCGCGATGTGTTCCAAACGATCTTCATCCACCTCAATACCAATAAAAGTGGCATCCGCTTTCAACATCTCTTCAATCACATGAATTCCGGTGTCACCGATTCCACAAACTATATAATGATTTGATAATTTTTCTACGTCTCGTGCCATTTTTCTATGTTTGAAAAAACTGAGTAATTGTCCTTCAAGTAAGTAGGTTGTTGCTATGGTTATGCTATAGAAAAACACCCCAATTCCACCAAAGAGTAGAAGCAGTGTGAATGCTTGTCCAGCACGACTTATTTCCATGTCGTCATAACCGACTGTTGTCACCGTAATTACTGTCATCCAAACAGAGTCAAAAATACCCCAATCACGATGTGGATTATCTTTCTCAAGGACTGAAAATCCTATTGTTCCTATGAAAAGGAGACCCAACAACAGACTGACTGCGATTATTATATTGCGTTGATAATTCATTTTCCTCCGTATTATTGCAGTCTACAGGAAAAGTCCTATAGATATCGGCAAGAAATTACAGAACTATCTATCAAGTATTGATTTTTATTCTTCGTTCGGTGTATCTTCCGTTTCAGTTGATGTGTTGTCCTCGTTGGAAACATCTTGTTCAGGTTCTTCTGGTGCAGTATCCTGTTCTGGAACATCCTTTTGACTATTCACAGCACGGACATACCCCATTCTCAAATCATAAAGAGAATTTGCTAAATAATTGGATTCTGGGGCAGATAAGTTTCCGTTAGTTTTTTCTTCAAGCATCTCCAAGGTGTCAATCATTCGTTTTGCTAATCCAAGATTGACAATAACTTTGTCAGTTTCTGGATCCTTAAATCCTTGAAGATAGAGATGGGCTGTTGTAATTAAATCCGTAATAAATGATATAAAATCAACAGGTGGGAGTTGTGTTTCTTCTTGGGTTATATTTTCTTCCATTAACTTCTCCTGATATGACGCAATGACTCCGATGATAATGTATCAAAGGTTTTATGAAATTCAATGTATATGGATTAGTAACTATTACTCATCAAAGATAATAATTTGTGCAAGTAGACTTCCCGCTTGGTTGTTATTGTTAGGATTTTCGTTCATTGCCAGAAAAATAACACCGTCCGCGGGGGCAGGATTATCGTATCGCGACCCAACAGCGAATATGCTACTTCCAACTCTTGCAATTAGTGCCCCGATATTGGTTCCGGGTAGAAGATAGCCATCTCCTGCTGGTGTTTTGGGAACACCGTCTGCACCACACCATCCCGTACGATTTTTTAAGTCCGGTGACCATGCTCCCTCAGCATCTATTACGAGACGTTGTCCTTTTTCAACGCGTACATAACTCTCTTGCCAAACTGGACTCGGACGTGCTGTCCGAATAACAGTGAATGCCATTCAATTGTCCTTTCAGTTTTTAATATAGGGTAGTCTATTGTTAGACAAACAACTCACCAACATTTACTCTCCGTCGCGTTCACGAATTGTAATATCTACTATTTTATCATACTTTGCGATATTATCTAATATCTCTAAACCTGTGATTACTTTGCCGAGAACTGTATAGTCCTCATCCAATTCAATAGCATCTTTGCAGATAAAGAATTCATCTCCATCAGAAACAGTCTCGCCTGGTGTTTTTGCCAGTAGAACAACGCCTTTTACAAGCGGGTGATCACTTTTTTCAATAGGTATTGTCTCATTTGCAAGTTTGGAACCTGCTTGGATGAATAGTTCTTGAACATCATGAAAATGTTCATTTCTGTAATTCGCACTGTTAGCGTTTTTGATAAAATTCTTTGATGCAATTGGGGCATTGGATGCATAGAATTCAAACTCTATTATACCTTTTGCAGTTTGAATAACAGCGATTGCATTCGCTGGGTCTATATCAGGGAAAGTTTGCCTCTCTGGTTCCTTGGGTTCTTCCGCTGGTTTGATGACCGTCTGTTGTGTTTCAGGTTGTGCTGCTTCTTCTGTAGTAGGTTCCGATGACTGTTTATCTGGCTGGGAACAACTTAACAGAAGAAGCAGAGAAAGACATGACAAAACGACAAGTGCGATAGGAAATTGGTTAACTCTCTTACGACTTAACATATTTTGACTTTGCCTCCAATCGGATCTTAGTGATGACATCTCCAATAACTAAGTTATCAACGACTTCCATACCTTGAATAACGCCACCGAATGTAGTATAACTTCCATCAAGATGAGGTTGTGGTTCCAAACATATATAGAACTGACTTCCTGCTGAATCTGGCCTATTTGGTCGTGCCATTGCTAAAGTACCTCTAATGTGTTTCCGTTGGCTCGGATTCGTGTACTCGTCAACAATAGTCCAACCTGGTCCACCAGTTCCATCTCCCTTCGGACATCCCCCTTGAACAATATTCAAACCAGGTGTTTTCATTATTCTATGAAATGTCAATCCATCGTAGAATTTCAGATTGATAAGTTTTTTGAAGTTTTCCACTGCTATAGGGGCAGATTCATTGTAGAATTCAATCACGAATGTGCCTTTTACAGTTTTGACGACAGCGACTTGTTCCTGAGGTCCCTTCTCTCCACCAAATGGTAAAAAGGCACATCCGGTTATGGTTAGTAAAACAGTTATTAAAAATAGTTTATATACCAGAGTCTTCATTAATTATCCTTGATTATTTCGTTTTGATCCGTGCCCATGTTGTGGTTAACTTGCCTTGTGGAAGGACATCTGCAACTGGATTTTCCATATCCATCATGAGTTCGTCTTGAGTTAACGCATAGTCATATATCTTGATTTCATCAAGTGCACCATTGACAAAACGTTGGTTTCCACCTCGAGCACCAATATAAAGTGGTTCATTGTTAGCGGTTAGTTTACCCTTACATTCCAATTCTTTATTGAGTTCCCCATCAATATACAATTTGATTGTGGTACCATCCCATGTTCCTGCAAGAAAGCGCCATGTTTCATCCTGTATACTGTCACCAATATTATGTTCGCGGCAATTATCTGGCAGATCAAAGAATTGAAGTAACGACCCACCGCGGTACCATGCTGCAAGCGTAAACAGTCCAGCTTTCCATGTATTACCTTTTTCAACACCTGTCTGAACATCTGAACCAGGACCACCAGCACTCGCCTTGATATTTGCCCAGAATTGAACCGTAATGCCATCAACAACATGGAGGCTATCGTCATCTTCGACTTCACCCCATGATGCACCATCTAACTCTATCGCTTTTCCAAACTTTCCATCGACTAATTTATGTTTACCATTGAATTCTGCATCATTACCATAGTCAGACAAATCAGGTGCTACGTCCCCATTTAATTCATCAAAGGATAGGTGCAGGATAAGGTCATCAGCCGAACATATACCAGTCAACAAAACAGTTCCGAAGAGGATAATGTACATTCCAACACAAGTAAAAAAACTATATCTTTTCGTCCAAAAGTTCATATCTATACTCCATTCAAAGTTGTTTATAACGCTACTTAGCGGTTTAATTTATTGTTAGATATTCTTCAATAATCTTCAAGTAATCCTACGCATTTGATTACAAATTAAGGATACCAAAAGTTTTTGAAAAAGTCAAGAGATTTCTCTGCCTTTGCAAAATGATGCACTTGTCAAAAACCACATTTTCAACTACAATGTGCACGTGTATACATTAGAACCTATTACATCCCAAAACATGAACGTATGGGATTCTTTAATACAACAATGTCTAAATTCTACTGCATTCCATAGCATTGCATGGAGAAATGCACTTGTAACTTCTTTCAAACAACTTGATCCGGTGTATCTATTTATCAAGAATGATAACAAGTTAATCGGTGGAATCCCTGCATTCTTGTTTCAGCCAATCCCTGGTATCCGTTTATGGCATTCTATGCCGTGGAATCTGTTCGGGGGTGCACATATCATTGATTCTGTTGAAGTAGACCGGCATGATTTGATTTCTACTATTTTAACCTATATTGAATCTAAAGCATCAAAAAATGGGTGGTGTGAACTGCGTTGGACGTTTTCACCTAATGCCACTGTCCAATACGGTAATTTTATAACTGAATTCGGATATCATCCCGAAGAAAGGTTCACACATATCTTAAATACGAATGGTGATATCGATTTTCTATGGTCTTCCTATAACAAAAGAGTACGAGGGGCAGTACGTAAAGCACAGAAATCGGGTGTGCAAGTCACCGATACGGAAAGTGATGAAGATTTAACCGAATTCTACAACCTGTATTTAATGACTGTCAAACGACTTGGAGGAACACCGAAGCCTCGCAAACTGATGAAAATGCTTCTACAGCAAGGTATTGCTAAACTTGCAATCGCTTCTTATGAAGGCAGGATCATAGCAGGACTACTCTATCTATACTATAATCGCACCGTGACTTTATGGTGTGAGGCATCTCTGCCCGAGTACTTACAATATCGACCAAATAATGCTATTTTTCACCACATCATCACTTGGGCGTGTAAAGAAGGTTATGAACGAGTCGACTTCGGAGCATCTCCTCCAGAAAATGAAGGGTTAATTGCACACAAAGAACAGTATCGTGCCAAAAAGACTGATTTCTGTAGTTATACCAAGATAGTTTCACCATACAAGCGATCTCTATGGACACGGAGCGAAAGCGTACTGCGAAAGATATATACATGGCTGCAGTGATTGGATTAATGACACAACCTCAATGTTAACAGAAATAGGAGTAATAATGGAACGTAAACCTAATTTAATTTTCGTATTTGGTGACCAACACCGTCAATGTGATGTCGGGTGTGCAGGCAACCTACAAGTGCAAACCCCCAATATGGATAAACTTGCACAGGAAGGGGTGTTCTTTCCTAATACCTTTACAAATGTCCCAATATGTGTGCCTGCACGTGGATCACTGATGACAGGAAAACATCCGTTAAGCCACAAAGCGGTTTCCAATGATTTACCACTCCCATTGACTGAAACAGGTATCGCTCAGGTCTATAAAGACAATGGATACGAAACAGGATATATCGGTAAATGGCATCTTGGTGGAGTACCGAGAGATAAGTTTATTACACCTGAGATGCGGTTCGGTTTCGACCATTGGGTCGGCTGGAATTGTCATCATAACTACTTCAATGCACCATATCACGATTCAGACGGGAACAAAATGCAGATTGAAGGTTACGAACCGGATTTCCAAACGGATCAGGCGATACAATACTGCCGAGACCACGTTGAAGAACCTTTCTGTCTCTATGTCAGTTGGGGACCACCACATAACCCTTATGAACATGTGCCTGATAAATATAAAGAGATGTATCCACCAGATGAAATCCAATTGCGTCCAAACGCAGTAGATACACCTGCAAATCGGAAAGATATATCAGGATATTACGCGCATATCACTGCCTTAGATGAAAATTTAGGTCGCTTAATGGATGCACTTGATGATATCGGCATCGCTGAGGATACTATTCTTGTCTATACCTCTGATCATGGGGATATGCTTGGAAGTCACGGACATAATCGGAAGGAACGTCCGTGGGATGAATCGAGTCGTATTCCATTTATGATGCGATATCCCCGCAAAATCCAGGCAGGTGTCACTCGTGATACCTTACTAAGTCTCGTTGATTTTATGCCGTCAATGTTATCTTTATGTGATTTACCAATTCCTGACGGTGTTGAAGGGATTGATTTATCAGATGCCATGCTTGGAAAGGAGATTGACGAGCCGCAATCAGTTCTTCTTGAATTACCTTTGCATGGTGGTGAGGGAAATAATTTCGGTCTTACCGAATGGCGAGGTGTCCGTACCCATCGCTACACTTATGCCCGCCATTACGATGGAACAGGTTGGCTACTCTATGACAACGATAATGATCCATATCAAATGAACAATCTTATTGAGGATCCGGATTCACAAGCAATTCGTGATGAATTAGAAGTTGAACTACAACAATGGTTAACCCGAATAAACGATCCATGCATTGCAGGTATAGACCATATTCGACAACTTGGACTCGCAGAATTGTGGAATCTCAGCGAGCAACGATTGGGTGGAAGAAAACCGCGTTGGGCATAAAGGTAGAAGCATGAAAAAGCGCGTAATGATAATCGGATGGGATTGTGCTGCTCCAGAACTGGTATTTGATGCATTCAAAGACGACATGCCAAATACACAACGGTTGATGCAAGAGGGAATCTATGGACATTTAGAAAGCACAATCCCACCTATCACCGTGCCCGCGTGGATGTGCATGATGACAAGTCGTGATCCGGGTGAACTCGGTATCTACGGCTTTCGCAACCGTAACGATTATTCTTATGATGCATTGACTATTGCCAATTCACATGCCATCAAAGTGCCGCCTCTATGGGAACTACTTGGACAGGAACAGAAACGTTCTGTCGTTTTAGGTGTACCGCTTACCTATCCTACTAAACCTTTTCCCGGTTGGATGGTTACCAGTTTTCTAACGCCTATTGATCCAAACTCTCCGATAACAGAGAACAATCTGCAGTGGACATTTCCACCACGACTGGCACGTGAAATAGCACAAGTTGCACCTGAATATATGATTGATATTCCCGACTTTCGTACGGATAAACGTGCTGAGTTGGAAAAGCAGTTATTCAAAATGACACGTGAACGTTTCAAATTCGCAAGGTATTTATTAGAGAAAAAATCTTGGGACTTCTTTGTAATGGTGGAAATGGGTTCTGACCGACTACATCACGCATTTTGGCGTTATTGGGATAAAACACATCCTAAATATGAACCGAATTCACCATATACGAATACGATGCGAAATTACTATCGCATGCTTGATGAAGAACTTGGAGAAATGTTAACGTGTGTTGATGAGAATACGACTGTCATGATTGTATCTGACCATGGTGCAAAAAGGATGGTTGGGGGAATCTGTATCAATGAATGGCTAATGAAAAACGGTTATCTGACACTAAAAACCGAACCACAAGGTATTACCCGATGGACAACCGATATGGTAAATTGGCAGCAGACAAAAGCGTGGGGAGAAGGTGGCTATTATGGTCGTATCTTTCTCAACATTGCTGGAAGAGAATCGGACGGAATTGTCAGAGCAGAAGATTATGAAAAAGTCCGAAATGAATTAAAGAAGCAACTTGAAGGAATCACAGACGAATCGGGGCAAAGCATCAATACACGGGTTTTTAAACCGCAGGAAATATATCGTGAATGTAACAACATTCCACCTGACCTAATCGTCTACTTCGGTGATCTCTATTGGCGTTCTGTTGGCAGTGTCGGATACAATAGTATCTATACTTATGAAAACGATACCGGACCTGACGATTGCAACCACGCTGAGATGGGTATATTCATTATCAAAGATGGTAGACAAATAGATGGGCAAGTACCACCGAAGAGTATTTACGACATCGCCCCAACAGCCCTAAGAGAATTTGGCATTGATATTCCAGATGTAATGCTTGGGAAACCGATATGATATGAAAATTGATTATCACTTAAATAAATGATAAAATTACGTGATAAGAACTGTAAATTAGGCAAACAGATGAAAACATTTGAAACTCAAGGTCCTGTATCACCTGATAGGAACTACGTCGTACGACGGAGTATGGAACTCACGGACTTCGTCACCTGTGTCAAACAGGGACGTTATATCGTCATTTTTGCGCCACGACAGACAGGTAAAACTACGTTCTTCAGATGGGCATTAGATGCTCTCACAGATGAAGACTCAACCTACTTTCCTATTCAACTGGATTTTGAAGAGTATAAAAACGTTAGTTCTTCCGACTTTTACAACTACCTATACCAAGATATTCGTAAAGAAATTGAGGAAGTCTTCAAAAAACGTGACATGCAGTTATCTGATCAACTTTTCCAATTTCTTGAGGACATAGAAATTATCAATCACGTCGCGTTGAGACATTTTTTTGAAAAACTTGCGGTAATATTAGAAAACCAACGAATCATTATCATTATTGACGAGTTTGATGGTATCCCACAAGATGCAGTGTCTGATTTTCTTCACTCGTTACGCCGTATCTATCTATCCGACCCAGAAACACGATGTATCCATAGTCTTGGAATTGTTGGGGTGAAAAGCATTGCACAACTCAACTATGATCGGTCTATCTCACCATTCAACATACAAGACGAATTCGCACTACCGAACTTCACTCTGGAACAAGTCCGTGAACTCTTTGCTCAATATACGGAAAATGTCGGGCAGAATATTACTCCTGATGTAATTGAAGCACTCCACAAACAAACGGCTGGTCAACCGTTTCTCGTAAACAGATTAGCACAAATTCTCACCGACGAACTAAATATCCCTAAAACTGATACGCTTCAAATGCAGCACTTTACACAAGCACACACACGCCTCCTTCGTGAACGGAATACTAACATAGATCATCTTATAGGCAATATACGGAGGGAACCGAGATTTGAAGACATCCTGATGAGAATTGTTTCTTATGAAAAAGGTATAGGATTTAATCTGGATAATGAACTCATTGATGAACTCACCACTTTCGGCATTATAACAGAAGGTTCAGATGGAATGTGTGAAATTGTTAATCCAATTTACCACCAACGTATCATGCATGCCTTTCAACCACTAATAAATGGATTAGAGAACGAATACTTCTCTGACGAATCCGCAAATACTTTTTTGGATTACCTCACATCGGATGGTCAGATTCTGATGCAGCCACTTCTTGATAATTTTCAGAATTTTGTTAAACGCGCTGGATATCGAATTTTACAAGTTCCTGATACTCCACAAGAATTTGTGGGACAATATCTTCTGTTCACCTATCTTGATCAATTTGTGCGATTGGTACGTGGTAATATGTTTCTTGAAGTACATACAGGTCGCGGTAGAATAGACTTGCTCATTCTACATAATCAACGTAAGTATATCGTTGAGACCAAAATTTGGGAAGGAGAGAGGCAATATAAAGCAGGAAAAAAACAACTCGCAACATATCTAAAATTGGAGGAGGCAGTAGAAGGTTATTATATCGTATTTGACCACCGTAAAGAGCCGTTTCCATTAGTAGAGACAGAAAATCAAGAAGGTTTTTCGATTCACAGTTATGTCATTCCTGTTGTACAAGAAATCCCTTCACGAGTAAAATAAAACTAATGAAATTCAATGGTCTTGCCCCGAAAAAGAGATTACTGCAGCGACAATCGACTCAGCCACTACCTCTGCAGCGAGGATACCGATAGTATTCACACTGCTGCCAGTGTGTTCACCAGTAGCAAGGGTAAAGAGTGTATCACCATCAAACATAGTATGTGAAGGACGTATTGCGCGTGCCATTCCATCATGTGCCATCTCAGCAACCCGTGTTGCTTCTGTAACAGAAAGCACAGCGTTTGTCGCAACAACACCGATAGTGGTATTCGTTCCCGGAACAACACTTGCATCTAATAGTCGTTCAGTGATGTCTACGAAACTGTTATCAATCTTGCCACCCGATACGATCTCACCGGTGTCAGGATGCACAACATTCCCAAGTGCATTCACGACCATCAAAGCAGCAACGATTAATCCGTTTTCAAGATACTTACATGCTGAACCAACACCTCCTGGAGAAGGTGTAACACCATGTACTTTGCCCACGGTTGCCCCAGTTCCTGCACCAACAACACCCATCTCTACAGGATCAGAGGATGCCTCAAGGCAGGCTTGATAACCCATCTGTCTGTCCGGACGCACATGTGCATCACCGACATGCAAGTCAAATATAACTGCAGCAGGAACAATTGGGACATGAACAGAACCAGCAGGAAACCCAACATCCCTCTCTTCAAGGAATTGGACAACACCTCCAGCAGCATCCAACCCAAAAGCACTGCCACCTGTTAGTAATACCGCATGTGCTTTCTGAATTAAACGACCCGGACGAATAGATTCTGTCTCTCTTGTACCGGGTGCAGCACCGCGCACATCAACCCCCGCCGTTGCACCATCTGGACAAAGGATAACGGTACATCCTGTCCGCGCATCTAAATCAGTCGCGTGTCCGACCTGTATTCCATCAATCACAGTGAGGGTACTATTTGGCATTGTCATACATAAACTATAACGGAATCAAACATAATCTGCAAGTGATATTGTATAGATTACAACTCAATATAATGCTATAATACAATCAAGTCAATTTGCTGTAGAGGTTTTATCATGAAACATATATGCCTGTTATTAATGCTTCTCACAATTTTCGCCAGTTGTTCACCACCAGAACCCGTGGATATTCCCGATCCAAATTTAGCTGCTGCTATTCGGAAAGTTCTCAATTTGGATGAAGATGCACCCTTCCGAGAAAAGGATCTGATAAAAATCGAAAAACTTAATGCAAGTAGTAGTCAAATAACCGACTTAACAGGCTTAGAAAAAATGACAGGATTGACGGAGTTATTACTTAGAAGTAATCAAATTATGAATATTACACCGTTACAAGGATTAGAGAAACTAACATATTTGGATCTCTCCGGTAACGAAATTAGTGATATTACACCAATAGTTGGAATGACAAATCTAACGCGCCTCATGCTCGGAGGAAATCAAATTAAAGACGTCCAACCTTTATCAAATTTAACGCAGTTAACAGACTTATTCCTCAATTCTAATGATATCAATGACATTACGCCACTCAAAGGATTAACAAGGCTTGAGTCGTTAATGCTGTCCAGTAACCAAATCACTGACCTGTCACCACTTTCAGATTTGACGATGCTTAAGGAATTAATACTTAATTTCATGCCAATCAAAGACCTAACACCTATTAAAGATTTGACGGAACTGACGAAATTATCACTTATGATGTGCAAAATTAGTGAAATCTCTCCGATAGCTGGATTAACACAACTCAAAGAATTAGTGCTCTCATCCAATGAATTTAGTGATATTACCCCGCTAACCGGATTAACACAACTCAAGGAATTAGGGCTTTCATCTAATGAAATTAGTGATATTACCCCGCTGGCTGAGTTGAAAAAACTCACTACTTTAAACCTTGTTGGTAATAAAATCAATGATTTGACTGCACTCACAGGTCTTACTCAACTGACAGACTTAAACCTTGAAAACAATCATATTGACGACCTGACACCCCTTGCAGGACTCACACAGTTGAAGAAATTGGAATTAAGAAAAAATAAAATTGGTGATTTTTCCCCACTTGCTGGATTGGGACAACTGATAAGTTTAGACCTTGCCTGGAACAAAATGGAAAATATCAAATTCATCAGCGGATTTAAAAAACTTAGACAATTAAATCTGGACAATAATCATATTAAAGATTTAACATCTCTTGTTGTCTTGCTTGAAAATTTGCCTGAACTTTCATACTTATATCTGAAGAATAACATTATAACAGACATCTCTCCTCTCGAAAAATTGACACAAATTATAAGTTTAGAGCTTAGTAATAATAGGATCAGCGACATTAACCCGCTTGCTAATTTGACACAACTTCAAGATTTAGATTTAGCAAGCAATATGATAAGTGATATCATACCTCTCAGAGGATTAACACAACTCTTTAGTTTAACACTATATAATAATCAGATATCAGATATCACTCCACTTGCTGGATTTAAATTCCTTCAGATCCTTTTCCTACAAGATAACAAAATTAGTGATATTTCTCCGCTTGCTGGATTAAGTTCTCTTGGAGCATTATTAATCAGTAGTAATAAAATAACTGACATTAATCCGCTATTAGAAATGAAACAACTTTGGACTTTATCGCTTGATGGAAATCTTATTACAGATATTTCACCGCTTAAAGGACTTACAGAACTGGAAAATCTCCAATTAAATAAGAACCATATTACTGATATTACGCCACTTACTGGATTAACAAGACTTACAGAATTATACCTAAATTCTAATAAGATAAATGATATCACCTCACTTGCTGGATTAACAAAACTAACCCGTTTGGAAATCAATGACAATCAAATTGAGGACATTGAACCTCTTAAGAAATTAACACAACTCACAGACCTATCACTTGACAACAATCAAATCACAGACATTACATCGCTAAGTGGTAAAACAGAACTCAAACAGCTATCACTCTCTAAAAACAAAATTATCGACCTGCCTCTGTTAACAGGATTGAATCAACTGGAAAGGTTACATCTCAAAAACAATTTTATCACTGATTTTACACCTCTCACAAGTTTAAATAATTTAACAGTCTTATTTTTGGATGGAAATAAAATAAGTGATTTAACAATGCCGATGAAGTTTAAAACACTAAAAGCTATATCATTGATAGACAATAATATTGACGACTACACACCACTTTCAGAATTAACGACTCTCACGGAAATAATAGTTGGAGGAAACAATTTCAGAGATCTCACACATCTCACTACTGTATTGACTGAATTACCAAATTTATTCTTCTTGAATATCACAAAAAGCAAAATTAACGACATTACCCCACTTGCAAAGTTAAGCCAATTAAGACAATTAAGACTTACAAAGAACCAAATTACTGACATTACTCCACTTTCACAATTATCTAAACTTTATGTCTTATTGTTGAATGAAAATCAAATATCTGACATCACTCCACTTAAAGGATTAATACAACTGAGGTATTTGGAACTTAAAAACAATCAAATTCGTGATATTAGCGTTGTAGAGTCCTTGAAGAATTTAGATCGTTTGTCTCTTAAGGACAACCCAATCCGTGATATGTCCCCGATTCAACGGTTACGTAAAAATAATCCAAAATTAAAGATAGATATTGATGGCACACATCCATAAGCAATATATACTATGAAACATGTTTACCTGCTTATTCTATTACTAACAGCATCACTTAGTTGTTCCCTTTTCGATCAGGATATAATACCCGATAACAACTTAGCCGATGCCGTGCGAGCAGAACTTGGGTTAGACACAAATACCCCAATTTTAGAAAAAGATCTGAAATCGTTAGAATATTTTTCTGCTATGGGAAGAGGAATTACAGATATATCTGGTTTGGAAAAAGCTGTAAATTTAAAGCATTTAACTTTATACTTTAACAAAATTAGAAACATCACACCACTATCAAAACTAACACAACTCACAAACTTAGATCTGAGTGATAATGAAATCCGCGATATTACCCCACTTGCTAATTTGACAAAACTTGAGACTTTAACAATATCCAACAATAAAATAGATGATCTCACACCCATTGCAAAGTTAAAGCAACTAACAAACTTACAATTTCAGAATCATCAGATTAATGACCCAACACATCTCTTTGGTGTGCTTACACAATTGTCCGAACTGACAGAACTGGATCTTGGATTAAACAAAATTAATGACATTACACAAATTACGAAGTTACCGCATCTGACTAAATTATCACTTGAAGGTAGTGGAATTACGGACATTGCGCCAATCGCTGAAATGGCACAACTCACAGATTTGGATCTCAGAGAATGCAAAATCACAGATATCACTCCGATTACTCAAATGACATTTCTAACAAAACTATCACTTGACGGCAGCCAAATTCCTGACATCACAATACTCACTGAAATGACAGAACTCACACAGTTATCACTTGAAAACTGTCAGATCTCGGATTTCACACCTTTCGCTAAAATGACAGAACTCACCATTTTCTCTTTATATAATTGTCAAATCATAGACTTCACACCGATTTCCAAAATGAACCGTTTGGAATTTTTAGGACTCGGTGGCATACCAATCAAGGACTTAAATTTCTTCACAAAATTAAAGCAGTTAGACTCACTATCACTCGTAAACTGCCATATCAGTGACATCAATCCTCTAAGTGAACTAAGACAACTTGACACGTTGTATCTCAACTATAATGAAATTACGGATATTTCACCACTTGCTGAATTGACAGAACTTCAATTTGTATCCATAAAAAATAATGAAATTGCGGATATTTCACCACTTGCTGAATTGACAGAACTTTATTTCCTATTACTTGACAATAATCAAATCAGTGATATTTCACCATTGACTCACCTGACAAACCTTAAGATGCTGTCTATTGCGAATAATAAAGTCAGTGACATCAGTATCCTTGAAAATCTAAAGAAACTCAAAGTTATAAATATACAGGAGAACCCAATTAATAAGAAGAGAGCAACAATTCACAGACTCCGTAAACAGAATCCAAATTTACAAGTTGTTGAAGCGAATAAGTAAGAGAGATTTATCAGAAAAGGGAGGACGTAGATATGGCAAAATTAGCAATTAATGGTGGCGAACCTGTTGTCAAACACGGGTTAGGTAAAGGTTGGCCCATACATGATGAAACAGAAGAGAAAGCACTGTTAGAAGTCCTACGTAGTGGGGCATGGAACAGACGTGAGAAGGTCGATGAAGTCGGTGAGAAGTTTGCTGCATACCATGACGCAAAATACGGCATTCCCCTTGCAAATGGCACGGTGGCGTTGCAGTGTGCCCTAAAAGCTGCTGGTATCACGGCAGGTGATGAGGTAATTGTTCCTGCACTCACATTCGTCGCGACGGGTACATCTGCGGTATGTGTCAATACAGTCCCAGTTATCGTTGACATAGATCCACTTACCTATAACATTGCACCTAACGCAATAGAGGCAGCGATTACTCCGAGAACGCGGGCAATTATCCCAGTGCACAACGGCGGTTATCCTGCCGATATGGACGCAATTATGGAGATTGCAGAGAAACACGATCTCAAGGTAATTGAGGATTGCGCCCATGCACATGGTTCCCAATGGCGTGGCAAAGGAGTCGGTTCAATTGGACACCTCGGCACATTCAGTTTCCAGATTGGGAAAACGCTGACGTGCGGTGAAGGTGGTATGGTGATAACAAACGACGAAGATCTCGCTAACAGAGCAGGACATGTTGCTAACCTAAACATGCGTATGACAAACCTACAAGCAGCATTATTGTTATGTCAACTTGAACGACTTGATTCACAGGTAGAAACACGCGAAAAAAATATGGCATATCTTGTAAAAGGTATGGAGGAAATAGAAGGAATCAATCCAATTCCGCGCGATGAACGTGTCACACGATGGTGTTTCTACTACTGGGATTTCCGTTTCGTATCGGATGAATTCGGAGGTATCTCACGTGGTCGATTCTTTGAAGCACTTGGTGCGGAAGGTGTTCCGTGTGGTGTCGGTGCACACGGACAACCCATCTATAACGAAGGACCTTTCGGTAGTCCTGAGCAATTTGACCTATTCGGATTACCGCGTGAACACCTTGGTGACCGCGCCATTGATTACAGCAAAGTCCACTGTCCAGAAGCAGAACGCGTGTATCATGAAGAAGTCTGTAGTTTCGGTCATTCCATGTTTTTAGGTGACACTGACGACATGCAACTGATATTAGACGCATTCCAGAAGATTCGCACCCACGTAGACGAGCTGTAGCCTATTATTCTAACTTTAATGGAACGTCTAATGTCGCTGGAAACGAACACTCCGTCTCATTACAAGGTTGGTAGTCAAGTTTTAAAATAATTGGAATGTCTTTGTTGATTGTCATTTCCGGTTTCTGCTTGAGCTTTACAGGAATTGTAAACGTCTTTTCATATACGTTTATAGGTTCAGGACTAAACTCAAAATGTACGGATTTACCCTTTGGATACTGAACTTCTGACACCTCAACTGGTGCGTCTTCTGCAACTGCAATAGTCGTTGGAATTAGGTTATCTTGTCCAGCAGGATTTGCGTTGATATGCCAACCAGCTGCTATCTTTACCTGTACCTCCACTTCAATTTGATTATCTTTTATGGGTTCACTGATTTTCGCTGTCGCAGTTACAAGTGTCTGTGTTGAATCCTCGAAAGGTGAGTCTGGTAGGATGGATACGTCAAGTTCCGACTTGCCTTTTGCTGCTGAAGCATCACCCTTCTCATCTATATTGAGGTAACCATTGAGAGCATAGAGCATGTGCATGAAAGAGGAAGGGGTTTCTTCCATAGATCGCACAAAGCTGCGCAACGTCTTCTCAACATAATTTCTATAACTTGGACCAAGCAATAAGAGATTGTTAACTGCCACAGCATTGCCTGAAGGAACTGCAGAATCGTGAGGCTTTTTCGTGCGAACAATCAACTGTTTTGCATCTTCTTTTGTGTAATAGAACGCTCCATTTTTGTTGTCCCAGAACAGTTCAATCATCTTATCAGTTAGGGTCTTTGACGATTCCAACCAAATTCCTTCACCAGATGCACTGTGCAATACGAGTAGACCCCGCACCAAAAAGGCGTAATCATCAAGATACCCATCATAACTCGCAACACCGGCAGTATATGTATGCCACAATTCTCCATCTTTCTTTGTTAATGTATCAAGAATAAACTGGGCTGCATTTGACGCTGCAGTCAGATATTTTTTCTCACCTAATACCTCATACCCATAAGCAAGTGCATCTATCATCAAACCGTTCCAACTGACAATTATCTTAGTATCAAGTAGTGGATATTCACGTTTTGCACGTGCAGTCAAAAGTGTTTCTCTCGCGGATTTAAGCGATGGTAATAATGATTCCGACTCTGATCCATTTGGTACAAACAACACATTCTTTCCTTCAAAATTTTGTCCTTTATCCACACCGTATACAGATAGGAACTGTTCAACGTTTTCTTTCGGTAGAGTATTCTTTATTTCCTCCTCTGTCCAGACGTAATATTTACCCTCTTCAGCATCTGTTTCGGCATCTAATGCAGCATAGAAACCACCTTCGGGTGATGTCATCTCGCGTGCAACAAAACTGAATATCTCCTCAGCAACACGACGATACTGTGGTTTTTCTGTAATCTGGTACGCTTGCAGATATATCTTTGCCAATTGTGCGTTATCATAAAGCATCTTTTCAAAGTGAGGAACAAGCCATTTCGCGTCTACCGAATATCTATGGAATCCACCACCTATCTGGTCATACATACCACCATAAGCCATCATATCCAAGGTGTGTGTAACCATCTTTAGAAGCGATTCGTCTGATGTGTATTTGTATTCCCTAAGTAGAAACTCCAAATTTGCAGGACTTGGAAATTTAGGTGCAGCACCAAACCCACCATAGTCTTGACTATAAGTCTTTTTCAAATGCGCGATACCATCAGCAATTAGTGAATGCTTTATTTCTGATGTAGCAAGAGATGTGAACGCTCTGTTGGTTACCGTCTCAATGATGTTCGTGATGTTGTTTGCTGTTTCAATTACCTCTGCTTCTCGTGTCGTCCAAGCTTCATGAACAGCAAACAGAATCGTTGGAAAACCGGGTCTATTCGGCATATCTGTAGACGGAAAATATGTGCCAGCAAAGAAAGGTTTCAAATCAGGCGTAAGGAATACTGAGTTGGGCCACCCACCACGTTGCATCAATATCTGTGTTGCAGTCATATAAATTTCATCAAGGTCTGGACGTTCTTCCCGATCAATTTTGATGTTTATATAGTTCTTGTTCATCTGTTCAGCAATTTCGGGGTTAGAAAACACCTCGCGTTCCATCACATGACACCAATAGCACGTAGAATAACCGACCGACAGAAAAATAATCTTGTTCTCTTTCTTCGCACGTTCCAACGCTTCATCACCCCACGGATACCATTCTACTGGATTATGTGCGTGTAGTAGCAGATAAGGACTGGTTTCGTTGATTAGTCTATTTGTCCATTTCCAAGTTCCGTCTGGATTTTTTAGTGCATTTTCATCTGCACTTCCCAAGTACGTGATACAAAAAAGAAATAGAAGTAAAAATATGTTCCTGATTATATTTTTCATAATGTTAATTTTTGCTTTCAGGAAATGTAACGCGTTCATATATTTCCTGTAGTGGCAATTCACACTGAATAGAAGTAAGCGGAAGAAGATCATCAAGTTCACGAAAGGAAGTATAACCCCACTCATCCGGTTTTCTGAGATACCGTTCCACATTTGCCTTATCTTGTGATACAAGGATATATTCTTTCAAGGATTCAAGTTGTTGGTAATGCAAAAGTTTCTCACCTCTATCATAAGCCTCAGTACTTGGAGAGAGCACTTCTACGATAACAATAGGATTGAGGAGCGTGTCAAAAACATCGTCTTCAAAACGCGGTTCTTCACAAACGACAACGACATCAGGATAGAAATAGGATGAAGTGCTGGGAGTGCTTACACGCATTTCGCTTTTATAGGTTTCACATCCGCCGCCTTTTAATTGATTGCGGAGTTCACCAGAAATATTGATTGATATAAGATTATGCGCGCGACTCGCTCCTGACATAGCGACTATTTTTCCGTTGACGTACTCACTTCTGACTGTATCAACATCAGGTATAACTTTACGTTCTAATGTTATATATTCTTCTGGACTTAGGTGTGTTTGTACTGCACTTATTGCCATGTTTTTCTCCATTTATGTATTTTGATTGTTTCATTATAACGCAGGCATGTCGTGATGTCAAGATTATTGAGTAAATCGCACAGAACCCTTCAGTTATCAATATTAATCCTTCTTCTGTAGGAGCGATTTTTGATTTTATTTTGCATTTTTTGAACCAGGATTTTCAGGATTAGTTTTTTCTCAAATATATATGCTTTCTCAGAATAGATGTCCTATTATGAATAAAATTGCTTCGAAAAAAACGTACCAAAAAAGGGTGTTTTTCGGTTTTTGGTACGTTTTGATTATCGGGTTTATACCAGTATGAAACTGGGTTTATAGGGTGGTACGAATTTTTTGAAATTTTCATTTTGGTACGTTTTTCATTTTCGGTATTTTTTCATATTCAGTCGTTAATATTTGGATTACAATGGATAGAAAAAGATATTAATTTTGTCCGCACAATAAGCATCAATTAAGTGTGTAACGTTAGTGCATCTATACACCTCATGCAACATGCCATACGTACATGCTGCTCTCTGGGGCTTGCTGTCCATGTAATTGGGTCGCGATTCGGAGATCGCTCCTACAGAATGTAATGTAAGCGGCACAATTAATTGCGCGACTACAAACGCCTCCGATATGCAAAGTGTTAATACGGGCGGGGAAACCCCGCCCCTACGATGTGCATGAGGCGACAAATGCAATATTCGCATTTAACGTTGATTTAGCAATTAATTGCGCGACTACGAACAGGTTTTTGAGTTAATAAATAGCTTCATTTCGAAATGATGTTATAGTATAACGGATAATGGGTTGTGGAGGGTAGGTTATCAAGAGATGGGAACAATATATATCCAATATGTTTTATGTGAGTTTGGAAAATTGGTGTTTTTTCTGAATCAGGATTTTCAGGATAAGAGGTCAATTCTACAGCGGAAGACTTTATTTGAAAAACTGAATGGCTCTGGTAAATCGCAGGGTATTAGTTTGCGGTTATTCAGCAGTGATAACACTTCTGCAAAGTCATTGCACAAGTGCCTGTTGTGCAATGGTGCGTCCCCTATCGGTCAGGAAAAGTTGCGCTGATTTCTGAGAAACATATCGGTTGTTTAGCGCATATTTGACTACCCGTGATGCAAATGTTGGTTCCCACTGGAGATGTTCATGCAGATGTGCTACTTCTGATTCCGCTTCTGCCTCAGGAAGTCCTTCGTGATTAAAGAGATGTATCACCAACATTGTTTGCGCGAATTCCCATTTTTGTCGAATATGTCGACGAGCAATTGCGATTAACCCCCGATTCGGAACTATCAAAAAAACCAGTACAAAAACAATAAAGGTCATAGATGCAATTGCTCCCGCAATTGAGACATTAGATAAATACGCGAGCCAATAACCTATCACTGCATTCACACACCCTATAATAACACTTAGGATTAGCATACGTGTTAGGCTGTCGGTCATAAGGTAGGCAGTTGCAGGCGGACCGACTATTAATGCGACAACTAAAATTGATCCTACCGCATCAAAAGCACCCACAGTTGTCATTGAAACTAACGTCATCAATCCGTAATGAATAAGGACAGGCGATAAACCCAACGTCGCAGCTAAACTTGCATCAAATGTTGCTAACTTCAATTCCTTATAGAAAATCAGAATAAAGACAAGGTTCAATATTAGCAAACCACCCATCACATATAGAGACAGAGGACCCAGATCGAAACTGAAGGAAAAATAACCTTGTAATAGAACTTGGATATGCAAAATGACATATAGAAACAGAGGATTTAGATCGGCAATGAACACCTCTAAGCGATTAAGCGGAGCATAAGCCAGTTCACCGAGAAGGACAGCATCTATATCTAAATGGATATTACTGGCGTACCTTGAGATGAGAATCACACCAATACTGAATAGAGCAGGGAATGTCAACCCAATCGCAGCATCCTCTTTTACAAGTTTTGTTTTTTGCAACAACTCAACGAATACAACAGTGAGTACACCAGTTGCACCCGCAGCGAGAATCAGTAACGGTGATGAAAGACTATGCGTAAGGAAAAAGGCGAGAACAATACCGGGCAAAATAGCATGACTAATCGCATCAC
The DNA here is from genome assembly GCA_022824265.1 of Candidatus Poribacteria bacterium. Taxonomy (GTDB): domain Bacteria; phylum Poribacteria; class WGA-4E; order WGA-4E; family WGA-3G; genus MSPOR6. The sequence continues at coordinate 38,826 of JAJEAG010000098.1, forward strand.
TCATCAATGTCATGCGACGTAGCACCAAGAATACCCCGGGTAAAGCACAGGCTGATGCAGTCGTAACAGCAATAAGTATAATGTCAAGATTTCCAATTTGCATTGATTCTATTCGCTTTCCTGCTGAGGTTCTTCCATCAAACGACCCATGGCAATCTTTAGGCTACGTCTATTTTTACGTTGTCTAATGGTATCCCAAATTAACCCACGGTTAGGCGCAAATACGATTGAAAGACCTACAAATAAGGTAGCACATAGGATAATCATTGGTCCTGTAGGAAGCCCCGTTGTACTGCTACTGATAATTGTCCCACTCACCCCCGCAAATGCTCCGAAGACAGCAGCCAGAAACACCATTAAGTTAAGCTTGTTTGTCCATTGACGCGCAGCAACTGCAGGAGCAACTAACATTGCACTCATTAGCACAGCACCGACCGCTTGTAGACCAAGAACAATTGCAATAACCAGTAGACTCGTCAGCAAAATATCGAGCAAACGGGTAGGAAAACCGAGAGATGCAGCGAACCCTTCATCAAAAATCAGCAGTTTCAACTCTTTCCATAAAATAAGCATAATTATGAGTGCAATTCCACCGAGTATACCAATAGTTATGACATCACGTTTTAAAATTGTCGCTGCTTGTCCAAAGATAAAGGTATCTAATCCTGCTTGATTTGCATTTCCGCTACGTTGTATCAGTGAATACAACACTAATCCGAAGCCAAAAAAGGTAGATAGAACAAGGGCAAGTGCGCTATCATGTTTTATACGCGTTAATCTGACAATACTTATAATAGCGAGTGCACCTAACCAACCTGCGATTGCTGCACCAAGAACAAGAATCAAGGGAGTCTTGCTTCCCGTTAGCAAAAACGCAATTGCTATACCGGGTAGAGCCGCATGAGAGATTGCATCACCGAGAAGACTTTGTCGACGCAATACGGCGTAAGTACCAAGTGCTCCACTGACTGTTCCAAGCAGCGCGGCACCTAATGATACAACGATCAGTGTATAATCAATTCGTGTTAGAAACAGAAAATTATCCATGATGTTTGGATGGTATGTCAGTGTAATTGATTACTTACAGCGTGTATCTACAACATTTATCGGTTTTTCATGAATGCAATACGACCACCGTAAGTTTCACGCAAATTTTCAGAAGTGAATGTGTCCTTAACAGGACCACTGGCAATTCTACGGATGTTCAATAGTGTTACCCAGTCAAAGTAATCGGTAACAGTTTGCAGGTCATGGTGTACGACGACAACCGTTTTACCATTTTCACGGAGTTCTTGGAGTAATGAAATGATTGCGCGTTCGGTGGTAGCATCAACACCTTGGAATGGTTCATCCATCAGATAGATTGTCGCATCTTGTACAAGTGCACGTGCAAGGAAAACACGCTGCTGTTGACCCCCTGAGAGTTGACTAATCTGTCGTGTCGTATAATTCTCCATGCCAACTTTTTCAAGAGCATGCATCGCCAGTTCGCGATCACGACTTCCAGGTCGCTTAATCCATCCAAGTGCACCATATCGTCCCATCATAACCACATCAAGCACATTTGTCGGAAAATCCCAGTCAACGCTGCCACGTTGTGGCACATATCCAACAATGCGGCGTTGTGTTTCATAAGGCTTATTGTATATTAGCACATTCCCAGCGGCTGGACGAACTAACCCCAAAATTGCCTTGATCAAAGTTGTTTTTCCTGCACCATTCGGACCGACAATCGCTAAAAGCACACCGGGAGGGACATCAAGATCAATGTCCCACAAAACAGGTGTCTCCTGATATGCAACGGTTAAATCGGTTACTTCAATGGCTTTTGAATCAAGTGCCTGCATTTACTCTTCCTTATTGGAAGTAGTTTCATCTAACAATGCCTTTACAATCGTATCAATGTTGTGCCGCACCATCCCAATATATGTACCCTCAGGTGTGCCAGCATGCCCCATAGCATCAGAAAAAAGTTCTCCTCCAATCTGTACATCATAGCCTTTGGCTTTGACAGCTGCTTTCACTGCCTCAAGGCTGCGGGAAGGAACAGATGATTCTACAAAGATAGCAGGAATACGACGTTTAGCAATAAATGCGGCTAATTCCTGAACATCAGATATCGCTGCTTCCGAAACAGTACTTATGCCCTGCAACCCTTTCACTTCAAAACCGTATGCTTTCCCGAAATAGTTAAAAGCATCATGGGCAGTAACAAGTACCCGTTGTGCTTGTGGCACACGTTCAACCTGTGTCTTGACATATTGATGTAGTTCCATAAGCTTTGTGAGGTATTGCTGCGCATTAGTTTGATAAGCTGCCTTGTTATCAGGGTCTAACTTACAAAGGGAGTCGCGTACATTTTCAACTGCTTTCATCCAAAGCGATACGTCAAACCATAAATGAGGGTCATACTGTCCTTCAAATTCTGGTGGTGATAATAAGAGTGCTTTGTCTACACCATCTGTTACCGCAACAGTTTTGGTATCACCGGGCATTTTTGAAAGCACATCTCCCATTTTTGATTCAAGATGCAATCCATTATAATAGATGATATCCGCTGAATTAAGTCGTTGGAGATCTTTTGCAGTAGGTTTATATAGATGTGGATCAACGCCAGGACCCATCATGCCTTCTACATCAACATGATCTCCACCAACATTTTTCACAATATCAGTTACCATCCCAATTGTTGCAACAACATGCACTTTTGCATCCGAATTTGGACTAGGTGCATTTTTTGTATCACAACCGTAACTCACAAAGCTAAGTATTATAAATAATATTATAATTAATCTCTTCATTCTTCAAATTCCAAAGAAAAAATGATCTAAAACTTTACCTACAATATAACCTACACCAGCAACGCCAAGACCAACGACAAACATATCAATTCCACTCCGAAATAGACCACGTCCTGTGAAAAGACTTCGCGCGGCACCGACAGCAAAGTGTGAAGACATCGCAAGACTAAAAGAAATCCATATTGCGGTAAAACCTGTAGTGAACAAAAATGGGGCAACAGGAATAAAAGCACCAACCGCGGTTGCAAGTCCGGTAATCCACCCCTCTTTGATTGGTGTAGTATGCGATTCACCGATCTTAAGTTCCGACTGAATCTTTTCCTCTAATGCCCTTTCTGGGTCACGCATCACTTCCTGTGCAAGGAGTCTTGCATGCTCCTTTGGCACCCCACGGGAGGCATAAATGAGTGTCAGTTCATCCTCCTCAATGTCAGGCATCAGACGGATTTCTTCTTTTTCCACCTCAATTTCATACTCATATACCTCCTGCACGCTTTTAGCAGCGAGATATCCAGAGGCACCCATTGAAAGTGAATCTGCAACTGTCCCAACAATACCAGTTACCAGAATTGTAGACGGGTTCTCTGAAGCAGCGATTACACCTGCAACTAATCCGAAATTGGCTGTCAATCCATCATTAAAACCGTATACAATGTTTCCTAACATACCGCCAGATTCGGTTTTATGCCACGGTTCCATACTTGACCCAGTGAGTTCCTGCAGACTTTCTGTATGCATTGCGGATTCTTTCGCAAGAACAAGTGCTGTTTCTTTTGCATCTTCTAAAGTACTGTCTTTGTGCAGCTTTAAGTAGTCTTTTACCTCACTCGCTTCTTCATCCAGCATCCGATTTAGCGGGAACATATTCCCGAACTTTCGTGCATACCAAGACCAGAATCTGGCTTTATATGTAGGACGTTGTTCCTTAATCTTAATTTCATAGGATGTCAGCATCTCTTCCCAACGGGCAACATGTCTACTTTCCACATCAGCAAGCTCAAGTAATATATCTTTCCGATCAGGGTCCGGTTCAAGCTCTGCGAATACGCTATATAGGAAACTTGCATCTACTTCATCTTGTAAATGGTGTCTCCATGTCTTAATAGTTTTGAAATCAGGTCTAATCTTTTTTTGTTCATTCATAATTGGTCCCCTCATCGGTAATTTGCGCGCATTCAATGCGCGCCTATACAGTATCTATTGGTTCTACATTATTTACAAAAATATTTTTCGCTACTTCCCGTCCAATCACCGCTTGTTGTCCAGCAATATCAATAGTAAAGGGACCATCAAATGGGGCAACTTCTATCACCTTGAACGCTGTACCAGGATAAAGATTAAAACTCCCCAGATGACGCAACAACGCTGCATCATTATCACTTACCTCTGCAACCACACACGATTGTCCATTTTGAAGATCAGTCATCGGAATGGATTGTATTTCAGGAACGACACCGTTCTTATCAGGTATAGGTGAACCGTGTGGGTCAGCAGTTGGGTATCCCAGAATCTCGTCCATCCTTGCCTCCACTTCTTCTGAGATAACGTGTTCCAATTTCTCTGCTTCATCATGAACACCATCCCACGGGACACCAAGTGCTTTATTCAAATAAAGTTCTAAAAGACGATGATGTCTAATGATTTCAAGCGCAACGGCTTTACCAGCATCCGTGAGTGTAACACCTTGATAACGTTGATGACTAACAAGGTTCATACTTTTAAGTTTTTTGATCATGCCAGTGGCAGATGCAGGTTTCACATCAAGAAATTCTGCTAATATTCCAGTTGAAACTTTGCCACCTTTCTCTTGCAACTTATAGATTGACTTAAGGTAGTCCTCAGCCGCTTGTGTAAGCATTGTCTTTCCTATCCGCAGGTTACTCACAGATGTGTAACCTATACTTGCGGGAAATGGTTGGTACAAACCACGTGATTAAGATTAAATATGCCTTAATATTTAAACATCTCAACAATTTATTTTAGGCATAACTAAATTATATATTAGTATCAATTATAAGTCAACCCTTTATTTTCAAGAATCAGAGGTGCGAAAGGTGTATACATATCTTGTGTCTGAACCAGGATTTTCAAGATTTTCGGGATTTGCAGGATTAGGAGTTAGTGCGTATATATTCCTTTGTTAAGGATTGAGGGCTAACTTTTGCCAAGGAATATTGGCATATATCTCCTATCCTGAAAATCTTGTAATCCTGTAAATCCTGGTTCAGACAACTGAAACTGACCACTGAAAACTGAAAAACTACCACAAACATACATGAAACATATTGTTCCAATCCCCACAACCCCTTCACACCCTTCCCCACTACCTGTTATAATACTACCACTATGAAAACAAAAACTGCACACGATCCATAACATCAACAAAAAACCACAGAAATGTCCACCCAAAAACTGACCATAACCAAGCAAATAAAAAACCTACACAAATGAAAATTTCAAAACGTTTCGTACACACCTATAAACCCAGACCCAGACTGGTCCAACCCCAAAAATCAAAACGTACACAGAAACGAGAAACAGCCTTTTTGTGTACGTTTTTAAAAGGAGCAAAAACCATTGATCTTACATTATAAGAGCGGACTGCACTCGGAGAGTACCTGCTACTATGTCAAGTGGTACAAGTGAGACGCGGATATAATTTAAACACATTGAAACATTCATCAACAAAAGATTCTAAACCTAAATAACCCGTTTAATTGATTGACATATCTCAATAAATCTGTTAATATTATATACACAAGAATTAACACGAAAAATGTAATATAACCTAAACCAACACTGAACATGTGTCCAGTATACAATGAAAAAAAATATAATAATTGGATATTCTCACTACAGAATAATTAAAACAAACCTTGAGGTAAAATAATGAAAATGAATACGTTCCAATTTACGATTTTTCTGATATTCGTTGCAATCATCAGTTCATATACATCTTTAGCAAATCAATCAATAGAGACAGACCAACCAAATGACATTGAAATATTAAGATCTTTTGAAAATGCAATTTCTAAAATCGTTGAACAAAGTAAACCTGCGGTTGTCAGTATAAGTGTAATTAAGGATGAAAAAAAGGATGGTAAGATAATCGAGACATCGGGAGGTGGTTCCGGTTTTATTATTCGAAATGATGGCTACATCCTAACCAACGAACATGTTGTACGTGGATCAAAAAAGATCACTGTTAGTTTGTTTAATGGCAGAGAACATGATGCAAGTTTGATTGGTGATGATCAAAACAGTGATATAGCAGTCTTGAAAATAGATACACTCAAACCACTTCCTGTTCTCAAATTCGCGGATGCGACAAAGGTCCGTGTCGGACAATTTGCTATCGCGATAGGCGATCCAAAAGGATTTAAGCTTACAGTGACTGCTGGAATAGTCGGTGGAAAAAACCGCTGTTTTCACGAAAAAAACAATCTTTATCAGTATCATCACACCTACATTCAAACAGATGCTTGGATCAACCCTGGCAGTAGCGGTGGTCCCTTACTGAATATACAAGGCGAAGTTATCGGTGTAACTGCATTAAACCCGGGTGAAGGTTCAACATTAGCTGTTGAATGTGATCTTGCCAACAAAATAAGTAATCAACTGATAACACATGGTAGAATAATCCGTGGACACATTGATGCTGGAATGCAAGATGTTGCACAAGGTATAAAACTAACAAGGGTTAAACGGAACACTTCTGCATTGAAGTGCGGATTAAAACAGAATGACATCATTGTTGAATTTGATGGGGAAAAGGTAGCAGGCGTAAACGATTTTGAACTGCATGTTATGGGTTGTCAGATCGGGCAACAATACCCAATCAAGGTATTACGACAAGAACAGGAAATTACACTCAATCTGACTATTGATGAGATGCGACCTGAATTAGTTGGACGGTCTGTGAATACTGATTCAGTTTCTTGGAAGACAATTGGATTATCCACACGAAAGTTGGAATATAATAATTATCAAAGATATGCATATTTGAATGAAGATGATCAAGGTCTTATCGTTGAAAGAATAAAAAGAAATTCTCCCAGTTACGAAGCAAAAATACCACGTGGAGCACTCATCACTGCTGTCAATGAACATAAAATAGAAGATGTTCATACCCTTGAAACATACTTGGATAATGAAAAAGATATTTCAGAAATAACTCTGGATATTAAAGGTATCCAGGGTACAGAAAAAGTCATGCTCAAATTGCAGGACAGTCAACTGACACCTCAATAAATCACTACAACCATACATGCATTCATTAACGTTGCTAAATTAGTGTTTCTCAGCACGTTATGAGAAACACTAAAGTGACACTTAATCTAATAACCTTCAAAAGGACCATATATGCATAAAAAGTTATATCTGTTCTTTAGTATTAGTATTCTTTTAGGTATTCTTTCTTCCTGTGCATTCCAAAACAAACAACCTACCAATTTGGAGCTGCTAAGTGCCATTGAAAATGCATATATTGACATAGCAGCAAAGAGTAAACCTGCTATTGTTGCTATTGTTGTTGGACATTCAGATAGAAGGTTAAATAAATCTGGATCGGGCTTCTTTTTTCGTGAGGATGGCTATATTCTGACAAATGACCACATCGTTCACGGGGGAGAAAGATTCCAAGTAAAACTATTAGATGGTAGCATACATGACGCAAAATTAATCGGCACGGATATTATCACTGACGTAGCCGTCCTAAAGATTGATACTGATAAAAAACTATCTATCCTTCCATTAGCAGATTCAGATAACGTTAGAGTCGGACAATTTGCAATTGCCATTGGTAATCCATTTCAACTTGCTTATACAGTCACAACCGGTATAGTTAGCGGAAAAAGTCGTACAGTTCTTGGTGGAATGCCTGTTATTCGTTATCAAAACTTCATCCAAACAGATGCGTGGATAAATACTGGCAGCAGTGGCGGTCCTTTGTTAAATATATACGGAGAAGTGATCGGTATCAACGCTTTAATTCGTAAGGTGGAAAATACACCCGGACCTGTACGAGCAGGAGCCGGATTTGCTATATCCAGTAATCTGGCAATCAATATTGGTGAAAAACTAATTGCAAACGGAAAAATCATTCGTGGTTATCTCGGGATAAGCATGCAGGAAGTACCTGGAGGAATTCGCGTTGACAGAGTAAGATATGGAACACCCGCGGAAAAAGCAGGTCTGCAATGGCGTGACATTATCTATGAATACAACGGGAAAAAGGTAAGTAACAATCTTGAATTCCAGATGCTAATTGCAGAGTCACCTGTCGGAGAAGAGTCTATCATTAAGGTCCTACGACGCGGAAAAGAGAGAACACTCAGAGCAACAATTGTTGAAATGCCGCCTGAAATGGCGGGTCTACCTTTTGAAGATGATTCTGTTTCATGGAAAACACTCGGATTAGCAGTTAGGAAATTGGAAAAAGGTGATTATGAGAGGTACACATACCTCGAAAACAGTGATCGTGGTGTAATTGTTGAAAGAGTTAGAGAAAACACTCCTGGCTTCAATGCAAAAATACCGCGAGGAGCACTCATTATCACAATCAACGATAAAGAAGTTTCAGATGTTCAGACTTTTGAAGCACTGCTACAATCTCACAAAGAGGTTAAAGAACTGATTCTTGAGGTGAAGAGCAGCCATGGCACAGAAAAATTAACCCTACAGTTATCAGAATAGTTGTAATATTTGAATATGTCTTGTATACGAGGATATTTTGAGAACTAATATCGGACAAAAAATGTAATGGAAAACATAATAGAAACACAGAAAACGTTAACTCTAAAAGACATTTTCAGTCCGGGTGGCATCATCTCGCAGAATCTATCAAGTTATGAATATCGTGAGGAACAACTGCTGATGGCAAACGCGGTCGCCCGCGCATTCGTCGATTCTGAACATCTGGTGGTTGAAGCAGGAACTGGGGTTGGAAAGAGTTTCGCATATCTCATTCCCGCAATCTCGCTTGCGGTAAAAACTCATCAGACTGTAGTCATATCCACGAATACTATCAGTTTGCAGGAACAACTCGTTACAAAAGATATTCCATTTCTGCATGAAATATTACCTCGTGATTTCAAGGCGGTCCTTGCAAAAGGACGACGAAACTATCTATCTCAAAGACGACTGAATACGCTACTAACTTATGATCGCGGTTTATTCGACTCGTTGGATGAAGTTGAACAGGTGAAAGAAATCGTTGAATGGGCAGAAATGACAGAGGATGGAAGTCTGGCAGACCTCCCGATGGAACCAAAAAATCTCATCTGGAATAAAGTAGCATCTGACCGGGACAATTGCCTTAGAGGCAAATGTCCGACCTATGATGTATGTTTCTACTTCAAGGCACGGGACGAAATGCACGAGGCTGACCTACTCATCGTCAACCACCACCTGCTTTTCAGTGACCTTGCCCTCAGACAACTTGACCCATCTATCGGCATCCTACCTGCGTATGATTACCTTGTTATTGACGAAGCACATCACTTGGAAGCAATCGCAACACAACATACAAGCCTTGAAGTTAGCAGCACCAGAGTCAAATGGCTCTTAGATTCACTTCATCACGAAAGAAACGAGGGTTGCGCTGCAACGCGTTTCGACTCTAATAATTTAATAAGCGAAGTGTATAAAGCACGTGAACAAGCAAACGTGTTTTTTAAGGTTGTAGAAGATTACTTCGTTGATTCAGACAGTAATATCAAAACACAACGTATTGATGAAGATAATATTGACGAGGTATTTGCAGAAGGGAATATATTAGATAATCCTTTATCAAACATTGAAAAGACACTCAAGCAGTTACGAGATAATGCTGATACGGATGACGATGAACAGGAATTGACTTCATACTTCAACCAATGCAAACGACTCAGAGATGATTTAGACTTAATGATTCAACAGGCTGAATCTGATTATATATACTGGGTTGAAACCTCGTCGTGGGGACGAACCCCGCGCATTCTTCTAAACGCTACACCTGTTTATGTCAGTAAGATGTTAAAGGAAAACCTCTTTGACGTAAAAGAGAGTGTTGTGATGACGAGTGCAACACTCGCTACAAACCAGAACTTTGATTATTTTAAACAACGTGTTGGGATTGACATGTGTCGGGAACTGCTTGTGCATTCACCATTTGATTTCAAAAAACAGGTAAAAATACACATACCGCATACAATGCCAGATCCGAATAGCATTGAGTTTATCCCTGCTGCTATTCGTGAAATCAAACATTATCTTGAAATGACACACGGCAAGGCATTTGTCCTTTTTACCAGTTACAAAATGATGGATGAAGTTTATGACGAAGTGGCACCCTATCTTGCTGAAATCGGTATTGATGTATTCAAACAGGGAGATGGACTTTCACGAACAGATATGTTACATGCATTTCGAGAGGATACGAATTCAGTTCTATTTGGAACTTCCAGTTTCTGGGAAGGGGTTGATGTACAAGGGGAAGCCTTGAGTAATGTTGTAATAACAAAATTGCCATTTGAAGTACCAACACATCCAATCATGGAAGCACGCGTCAAACAGATTAAAGAACGAGGCGGAAGTGAATTTATGGAGTTCAGTTTGCCCGAAGCAATTTTACGTCTAAAACAAGGATTCGGAAGACTTATCCGCACACAAACTGATCATGGAATAGTCGTTATTCTGGATTCACGGATCAAAACACGTAGTTATGGAAAACTCTTTTTAGACTCATTGCCCCCTTGTGATATTATTGCTTGATCGTCCGTATAGTTGCTACATAATCCGCCCTAACCGTCAATATAAAACGATAGGTGCGATTACAAAATCGCACCTACAACACAAGTAAATTTCGTTTTGATAAAGCGACACATCTATATGAATTCTGGATTACGCGGATGATTTCATAACTAAATTAATAACGTTGCGGTGAAGGTTGAGCAACGCGAATCCCTCTACTGTGGGTAAATGGAAAGCGAAACTCAATTGTTTGATAACGTTGGGCTCCATCAGGTGGAGGTGCTTTTTCAATACGAAGTATCACACTAAGGTCCACGGCATTGAGTTTTACTTGCCTGAAAGGAACAAAACCTTCTGCTGATTCACCCGGTCTAACGCCAACACGATGAGCACCGACTTGTCTTTCAACAATAGGCATACGTTTTTCCAATAGGATTTCACGTGCTTTTTCCAAACCTTTTTTTACATAAAGACCTGAGGCACGTGACATATAAGTAAACCTTTCCTCTAAATCATCAATATCCATACCTGGATAGAAGTTATCACCTTGATCAGTCATTTCACATTTCTTGACATCAAAAATGACGTGCTCGTTACGATTATTCGTTATCTTCACATAAAACACATCAGTTTTATCTCCCTGTCTGAGAGCTTCAGTTTCGTAAAAAGGAGAAAATGCATTACCTCGGTTATACTTCCGATCCAAATCAGTTCTTCGCCAATAACAGATAGAAACGGTTATACCGTCTATAGTTTTTGTAAGAAAAGGTTGTCTTGCCTGTATATCAAAAGTCTCTGGAAAGTCAGCTAAGAATACGACATCAACTTCTTTCCTGTCTTCGTCCGCAGTAGGAAGTTCTATTTCGGGTTGTACCTCAATCCAGTCTGTCAAAAAATTATTCCATTCTTCAACAGCATACGCATATTCTGGTGAAGCAAATACATAAGTTAAAGCTTTTGCATTTGCATCTTTTTTCTTCACCAAACGAAAACCAACAGTTTGAAGTCCATGCTTTTCAATTATCGGATTTGCCAACTTTGCAGCAGGAACTGCAGGTACTACTACATCTGCAGAAGAATTGTTGTCTAATTCCATTTGTGCGTCAACTATATTATGCACTGGTTGAATCGGAGACATACTTTGTAAAGACTGACCACAACCTAACACACTCAATCCTAACAGAAATAATACCCCTATATTCAACAGTAAATATTTCATTTGCTGTCCTTTAATTTGTGCCGGACGATATGGATTCCTCCCTGCACACTCGCCTGCTTTTGTTTGCTTAGTAAACCAATTCATTAATAAAATTGCCTCCTTATCTACCACTTCTCAATAACAACGTTGTTTAGATGTTTGTAATAATACATATCCTTAAGTTACCATAACTACGATTTTTCGTCAACAAGATAAATTTATGATTGAGAGGTAACATAAGGAGATTATCTGAGAATACCTAAATTACCGGTCTCACGTATGACTGAATCTGCTTGTGTTGCTGCGATATGGTAAATATATATACCGGAGGAAAGCGGAGTGCCATGTTGATTTTTACCATCCCACAGAAATTTACCAGATGCCAAAACCTCCTGCTGGGTTTTACTAAAAATCTTCTCACCATTAATAGTAAAAATATCAAGTGTGACACTATCCGCTGATTGAGATGCGGGGAGTTGATATGTAAAGGTGATTCCAGATGATGAAGGTCGCATAGGATTTGGATAAACCTGTGTATGTATTTTTGCGAACGGTTCAGGATCAAGCTGCTCTACTAACAATTTGTAGGACTCAACACTGCTGAATTCACCATCTGAAGTCACCTCAAGATACAATGTCTGTCTTGTAGCGGGTTGATAAAGAATTTGGTATCCAATCAAATCTGCAGCTTTTTCACCCATTCCTAATATCTCACCTGTATCTGTCAGAAGGTGCAAACTGTAATTAATGTGCTCTGGAAATTCCGATAATGTGGCGCGGATCGTTATACCGCCGGCAGCTTCAAATCGATAAAGGTCTTGGAGATCAGATGCGTCATATAGGAAGGAGTAATAGGGTTGATTGTAAAAAATTGGGAATGCTGTTCCAATGGTGTTGTTCGGTTCATAGGTATCACCGAAAGAGACTAACATCTGCATCGTTAGACCTTCAGCACTTATATTGGTAATAGAAATACCAGAAGGTGTGCCATCACTTGAACTACTGTTCGGCAAAGTTCCGGGTGTGAAACCAGTTTGGTTATCGTTCGCAGAATAGGCTGCACCATCAGTGACAAGATCAATGTCTATGAAGCCAGGATCATCCGGATGAATACCGATATGTTCAGGATCATTGGGGTCTTCAAGCCAAATCTGAAAAGCAGCATCAAAACTACCAAGACGTCGGACCTGTGTCTCATCAATATGCCAGATGAGAATACCTGATTCTGGAAGATATGTGTCAAAGGTTGCTCCTGAGTTTTTATATCGGTTCTCAATAAGGAAAAATTCTCTGTTTATTACATCGGTAGGCAAATCAGAATCACTACCAAAGGTAGTAAAAACCCTCCGTGTTAGTGGAATATCAATTTTGAAGAGTTTGTCTGTTTTAGATGGCAGTTCAAAACATGGGACGGTAATTTGTCCAGACTTCGTGATTGTTACAGGTTCAATCCAACCAACACGTCCATTTTCAGGACGTGCATCAAAATCCCATTTCAAATATCCAATAATATGACTGGGTTCTAAGCCGTTTCCTATGGTTATATTAACGGGTCCCTGATAGGGACCGAATGCCCCCATTAAACCCCATTTATGGTCACGTGCGTCTGTAAAGTTTGACCCATAAACATCTGGTGCGCCAAAATCGTGGAAGAATTCATGGAAGTATATACCTAAATGTGGTTTATCAAAATCAGGTTCTTCAGCAACAACAATTGCAGTGTCAACTCTTACCCCGTCAAGGGTTAGGTTGACATTTGGTGTTAAGATAGACCATATATCATATTCTGGATCAACTTCATTAATTTCCTTGCTGGACGCTTCGTCATTACCAGCATGTATAATGAAAAGGTGGTCAACGATTCCATCTTTATCACGGTCGTATTTTGAAAAATCGACAGTTGCATCTACCGCACGACATGCCTCTCTAATTAGCTCATGATATCGTGGTACATTAATCTGTCCTTCACCATAATAACGCATCGGTTTCTGAGCCCGTATCCATTTATTACCTTCTGGTAAAACACCTCCAACGGGTCCCGGTTGTACATCCATTTGTCCATAGGAATTTTCGCGGAAATAAGTTTTTAGTGACACACCTTCTTCAGCAAATAGATATTCATTAAACTCTGCGCTACTTCTTTTACCCGGTTGATCACTGAAATCAATTTTGAGAGCAAGCACATATTCAATCCCATCAGGTTGTAATACACTGAGTTCCCTTGCATTACAACATCCATCTAATGCTTCAAGATAGTTTGAAAGACCGAGTTCAGAACTTTGTCCTGGAGAAGTTTTAGGGGACATTTTACCTGTGTTAGGATCAATGTCAAAATATAGGTAAGGATTAGGAGGAGCTGCATAGCAGAATGCTGTAACCACAAGGAAACACGCGATACATGCTACACGTAAAGCAGAAACTATGTTAATCAAATTCACCACCACATTTTCTGCATAAGATGTAGAATTGAATGTCGTCAGAATGGGCATGTTGTTTGATGAGATCAACAGCTTGATCAGGCAGTTCTTCTTCACATTTTTGACATTTATAGAGTGATCCTTCATGTTCAGGAAATTTTCTTATGTCACCCCAAATATCGTTGAGCCAGTATTTAAATTCCCACGGAAATTCAGTTTCAACTGCCTTTGATATCTCAACTGCATGGCTAATTAATTTTCTGCACTCCTCAAATGTGGCAGGTTCATAGGGGTGTGGTTGTGTAAGCGTAGGTATCGGTTTACCTTCAGCAGCATTTTCAGGATTGTATCGTCGAGAACGTGTTAGCAAAATTTGGTCTAACCGTGTACCCGGTTCTCTACCCTTTGACCATACACGGTAATATCCTGGACGTTTGACCCTAAAGTAACCCGGTTCTGACTTGCCGAGTGGGTGCGTTGAAGTATCCCAAAGCCAACGATTCCATTTGGAGTCGTCCCCCGGAACTGCCCATACTTTGATTGCATTGGGTCCGCCCTGTTCGTCCCACGGATACGGTTCAACATCTTCAATGCCAACCCAGTATGAGTCTTGACTCCCCGACTTATAGTATGTCCGAATCCACACGTACCATTTTCCTCTTTTAGGTATATAGACTTCATAAATAGCACGCGCATTTCTCGCGCTATCAATTGCCCTTCTGTTGGAAGCTTCTTCGTCTTCCACAACATTCACACCATTGTCAAAATGCATCGCAGTTTCCGCTTCAATGATAAGTGTGTCCCTTGGGATGCGAATAAATTCCTGTTTTTTATCTTTTACTTCACGTTCGCGTTCTTGCTCTATTTCCTCTTTTTCTTCTTCTGGTATTGCGTGTTCCGGTTCAGTGTAACTATTTCCGAACCTTTGACATGCCCGTTCAAATTGCTTTTCGGACATGTTTGCATCGTAGAAACAGTCTCGGACACCTTTTTTCCAAAGGTCAATCAGCAGGAACATCGCCTTTAAATTTCCATCAGGACGTTTACGCGTGCCAACAATAATTAGCATACCTGTATCTCGTGAACGACTGACAAGGCATAGGTGAATGGGATATTCAGGTGAGGCAACTTTTCTGCTTTGAACGATGAGGGGACTATAATATTTGCATCGGTTATCGCATCCAGGGATTTTTGCCCGTTTAGCACTACAACATTCTGGACAAATAATCATACTACTAAGGGCAGGGCATGCCCGTTTACCATTATTGGAACGGCATGTACGACACCTTTGTGTTTTGATACGTTTCTGTCTGGTAGGAAGTCTCTGATGGCGCATGGCATGTGGCTTTCGTTGCTATATGAATATTGATGCAATCCAGACTCAGTAATGTGCTACTATTTACAGCAGTAACAAACGACTCCCAGAGTTGACTTTACAGTTCAACACTGTTAATTTGGTCGGTTAACAAGGTCAGCAAGGTATTCTGCGATTTTGTCTGTAACTTGTTCGGCATCTACATCCGCAAAGTTAAATAGTTCCTTAAGCATAGGTGAAATTGCTCCTGTGTCAAGCAACGCATTTGCAAGCCGTCCCATGCTACTTCGGTTGATACCACCTTTACCATCACTACCGCCCATATCAAGAATCTTGATATTGTCAATTTTCTCTACTGGACGCATGAGATGTTCAACAATATCTGGTGCTTCCTCAATTAGTTCAAGGATTGCCTCTTGAACCAGCACTCGTTGTTCTGCGACATTTCGTGCTTCGTATTCTGCCATTTCACCTTGTGCTTTAGCACGTGCTTCTGACAATACAGCATCTGCCAGACGTTCAATCGGTTGAGCTTGGGCTTCTGCCCCGATGATAGCCACATCACGTTGCCATTCAGCTTCTTTCGTCTGTTCAGTTGCCGTAACATCAACTTCAGCACCTATACGTTCTGCCTCCGCAACCAACATTTCTTTCTCGGCAAGTGCGGTAACCAACTGTTTGTTAGCGACTTCAATCTTCCTGTCTTCATCAGTGAGTGCGACACGGAGTTCTTGGTTGATGCGTGATTGTTCTACTGTTAACATCTTTGCAATTTCGGTCAGTTCAACATGCTTGTTCTGGTCAATCTGTGCGGTTTCAACAACGAGGTTCTTTTCAATCTCGCGCTGTTGGACCTGTTGTTCTTGTGCGAACTTCGCGGTTAGCACGGTCAAGTCTCGTTCAACATCTCGCAACTCAACACCTTCTTGTTGAGCAATGCGTGCTTTTTCTACGAAGAGTTGTTTTTCAAACTCTCGCTCTTGGACCTGTTGTTCCTGTTCAATCTTTCTTAGCTCAACCTGTAATATTTTTGAAATTTCTGTGAGTTCGACCTGTCTATTTTGGTCAATCTGTGCGGTTTCAACAACGAGGTTCTTTTCAATCTCGCGCTGTTGGACCTGCTGTTCTTGTGCGAACTTCGCGGTTAGCACGGTCAAGTCTCGTTCAACATCTCGTAACTCAACACCCTCTTGTTGGGCAATGCGTGCTTTTTCTACGAAGAGTTGTTTTTCAAACTCTCGAACTTCAATTGTTTGTTCCTGTTCTATTTTTTCCAATTGAACAGTGAGAACTTGTTGTATCTCTGCAAGCTGTACAACTTTGTTTTGTTCAATTTGTGCGGTTTCAACAACGAGATTCTTCTCAATTTCACGTTCTTGGACCTGTTGTTCTTGTGCGTATTTAGCGGTCTGCACAGTCAATTCTTGTTCAACCTCACGCAACTGTACGCCTTCTTCCTGAGCCACACGAGCACGTTCTACCTCAAGTTTCATTTCGTATTCGCGCTCTTGAACACCCTGATCCATCTCATATTGGAATATGATTGTTTCCGCTTCTCGGTCAGCAGCATAGATAGCAATATTTTTCTGTTGATCCGACTCACCCCATGCTCTTATTTGCTCCTGTTCAAATTTTTCAAGGTCAGCTTGAGCATGAATCGTTACGATTGCAACCTCTTTTTCTTGTTCAATACGTTCTTTCTCACGTTCTGCCTCAGCGGTAATTTCTGTGATTGCTCGTATACCGACAGCATCAAATCGGTTGGTTGGGTCTAATGTTCCTATTGGTGTTTGATCAACTCGTATAATAGATACAGTATCAAGTGTCAATCCATTTTGGAGTCTCAGATTATTTCCACATGCATCTTCAACACTATCAGCAAATTCTTGTCGTTTTTGAAGTAGGTCTTGAATTTCACTATCAGCAGCGACACTTCTTAATGCACCATCCAACATCGGTTCTATCAACTCACGGATAGTTTCGGGGGTCATAGATTTATCACCGAGGGCTTGGGCAGCAGTCAGAATATCCTCTTCTGCGGGATATACCTTTATGTAAAAAACGACTTCAACGTCGGCACGGTTAAAGTCGTTGGTAATTAAGGAATCAGATTGTTCACGAACAACCTCAATTCGCATGGTATTGAGCGAAATCTCTTTTATTTCATGGATAATCGTGTTTACCCATAGACCACCCGTAATTCGTATCTTTTCTTTTGCACCACCTGTTCGGACTAGGGCGACATCAGCTTTTGGGATTCTATATCTGATAACAGAACCGACAAAAGCTGCTAAACCGGCGATGAAAACAACGGATACAACACCCATCCATCTAAGGACATTTGTCTGGTTGTTATCATCACCACTAATCAACTGATTATATGCAAAATAGCCGATGACGCTAACAACAATAATTAAAAAGATAACAGCAAGAATGAGACGCATTAATTTCTCCTATGGTAATACTTCACTGCTAAAACGTTTCTATTGGAAGATAATTTCATTATTTATGTTTATTCTACTATGCCGTCCCTTTAAGGGTTGGCGTGGGGAGGTTTGCCAAGCAAGATTTGCTAAATAACAAAGAATATTTTCCATCAGAGGTCTTGCGACAGCAGTACGATGTGCATCACGTGTATCTATTGCAAAACCGACGTAGTAGCCCTCTCCCCATGGCAACAAAATACTGACAGCATCATTATTATCTTCTCTGATAGCCAACTTTCGGTAACTTGGGTCATTCGTAACCCAATGGTCGTCAGTGACTAAATTGTCGACATCAATCTTATGGGGCCACGTAAACATTCCTGTTCTTTGTCCATCTTCTGTGATATTAACGTTAGAATCTTCTGAATTAGTTATAGTAATTGGATGTCTATCTACTGGAAGCCAATCACCACGCCATACCGGTTCAGGATTATGAACACCGTCAGCTGGGACAATATTATTGTCCATTGCAGATGCCCACACGATTCCACCCTTTCTAACGAACTCTTTGATGGCATCATCAGCATCTTCAACGAAGTACTCTCCATCATGTCCAGGGGCATTCCAAGTAAACCAGATGATATCGTAATTAGAAAGGACAAGACTGGAAAGTTTTATCGCATTATTCGGATCCCCTCTGTTGTCCGGGTTATCGTTTATTTTTACTGTTGTATATTGAAATTCTAAACCTTCAAGCATTGTAAGAGATTCCAAAACTGCCGGTTCACCTGATAAATTGTCTCCAATAACAATTAACACCCGGAAAACACCTAAAGGTACAATTTTGATTGAAGAGATAATATCAGAAAATGATTGTGAGTGCGCTAAGGAGCGAAGATTCCGTACGGACCGCTGGAATTCGCGGGAACCAAGGTCTATATTTATCCTACGTCCTTCAAAGTTGACATGTTCATAGAAAATGACATGGCACCCACTAAATGGGAAATTTGGTCCGCGTTGAATACGGATAGAAGAAATCACATCATTCATACCGATCTCAAACATTGAACTAACATCACGAAGTATGACACTCCGTTGACCGCTGAAATCAATATCGCGAAAAACCTCTATGATAATGGGAACTGATCCGTATTCTGGTGGTGTGGGATGTGCTGCCGGACTAAAACTAATTGATGAAATTGCATCACCGAAGTTATAGGGTATCTCATGAATGTTCGGATAAAATCCTGGTGCTAATACTAAACGTCTACCTTGAAAATTAAAATGTTCATGAAAAATAGCTTTGTAATTCGGAGACGCATTGAAACTTGGTCCCTTATATATCTTAACTGAGGATATAATATCTTGGACACCAATCAAACTTGTATTTGTTTCGGAGTCAATAAGCGTTATTTTACGTCCTTGATAATTGACATGTTCAAAGACTTCAACAACTAATCTCGGTCTGCTCGACATAGTTCTGCCCTTCATTGAAGGTCATTATATCTATTGGTTCCGGTGATTGTAATTTATTATATCATTGATTTAACACATTGTCAAGGAAAAAGGATTAGTGAATGGAATTTTTTGCACTTGACAAGCAAAAATTAATATGATAGTTTTTTAGATGAAACAGAAATTGATAATTGACAGTCAATACCAGAGTTTATTTGGAATTAAAATATTCATCTTATGCTGTATATAATATAAGAGGTGCAATGACATAGTTGTGATGTATAAAGTTGTGTAATTATGAGCATATATCACCGATATAATGACTTTCCCAAAATTACACCGTTCATTGGCTAATGTGAGACACAAAGTTCTGTCAGGTCTTCTGAGATAAGTCTGAGGATGTACTGTGCGATATTACAAAGTAATAGTCCTATTCAGCTTTTTGGGTATAAGTGCCTTTTTATTTTATTTTCTTATGAGAATGGAAGATTCTGAAAGAAAAAAGAATGTAGCTTCTACCCCAATTGAACTGCCCTATACTTGGGTAGGGAATATCAGTAAAACATCAATTGCTGAACCTTCTGGTGTAACTTATCACCCATTGAGAAAAACGTTGTTCGTAGTAGATGACGGTGGTTTTCTGCATGAAATCAGTCCTGACGGAGTGAGTATAAAAAAAGGAGATCTTCAAGGTCGTGACCTTGAGGGAATAACGACTAACCCGAAGACAGGATGGCTATATGCTGTTGTTGAAGATGAGGAATCTATTCTGGAAATTAATCCTGATACACTCACTATTCGTAGAGAGTTTAAAATCAACCGTACTTTTGAAGGGAAAACACTCCTGGAAAAGGGTGGTATGGGTGTGGAAGCAATCGTATTCATTCCAGACTCTTCACATGCAGAGGGCGGTACTTTCTGGATAGGTAATCAAACATTCAACCTTAAACCGAGTGGTGAACTTTCTATTGTATGCGAGGTGGAGGCACCCCTTAACAGTTCTGATGCGGAAACAGCAGAAGGAACTATTGTCCGTTATTATAAGATGGATTTCATTGATATATCAGGTCTTGGTTACGATACACAAAGCGATTCTTTGGTGTTAATTAGCGATACAACAAACCTACTGGTCGAACTCAAACGTGATGGTAACTTAATCCATCGGTATCTATTACCAGGGGATGATCAGGAAGGCGTTACATTAGATGGTCTCGGTTATATGTATATTGCACAAGAAAACGGGCAAATTATCAAGTTGGCAGATCGTCGTCTCCGTTAGTATCGGTGTCAATTAGACGAAGTAGCACAACCCCCGGCATCAAATCCAAAATAGGATTGAGAGAGGCATACTGTTCTGCTGTATACCCACAATCTACACGCCACAATATCTGCACATTACCCTCATCATAGATAACACCGGATGCAAGTATATCCCCTTTTTGGTCTTCTAACTGAAAACATCTACGACGTTTAGTGTCCATAGCAGGACCTCAGTGTAACAAATGGATTCATTTTCGTCTGATTGACAACTTGCCTTTTAAATCTCAACAAAATCAGCATCTATTTTATGGGCAATTACTCCCATTTCGTGTCCACGATTTAGAAGTTCCTGTACTGCTGTTCTTCCACTATCCCCATAGTCTAAGGTATAGTCATTCACATACATCCCTACGAATTTATCAGCAAGGTCCGTTTCCATATCGCGTGCATAAGTCATTGCATATTCAAGTCCAAGTTCACGGTGGTCAAGTGAATATTGTATGCTCTGTTTAAGCAGTGACGTAATATCACGTATTTTCTCAGTTCCGAGGTTACGTCGAATTACATTTGCCCCAAGAGGTAATGGCAATCCAGTTTCGTCGTACCACCATTCCCCTAAATCAACGATTTTGTGAAGTCCCTCACGTGCGTAAGTGAGTTGTCCTTCGTGAATAATGAGTCCTGCATCAACTTTACCGTCCTGCACAACGTCAATTATCTGATCAAAACGGTGTGTTTCTGTTTCAACTTCACCGTTGTAAAGTTTCATTGTCAAATAGGCGGTTGTCATTTCACCCGGAATTGCAATTCGTTTGCCAGTAATGTCGCTTATTGGTTCCTTAGAAACGATGAGCGGTCCGTAATTGTCTCCAATGCTTGCCCCACATGGCATAAGGGCATAATCTTTTGCAACATAGGCATAGGCGTGAACTGAAATTGCAGTAACTTCAAGCTCCGCAGCCAAGGCGCGTTTGTTCAAGGTTTCAATGTCTTCAATTACATGGACTATTTTATAGGGGTCAGTCTTAATTACGTCTTTAGCGAGTGCATAGAACATGAATGCATCATCAGAATCTGGACTGTGTCCGATCCTAATTATCTCTGTTTCTGTCATTCTGGTTTCCTTTCATACATTGTCTTTTCCATCTGTATGTGGTATTATTGTTAATCTCATAGTGTAGTAACAGTTAGGAAATCGCATCTTTCATTCCATTACTATTACAAAATTCTTCAATGGCACAAAAATATCTATACCTTGTTGCAATTCCATTTCAACTCAACGAACTTGCTGCCGCAGAATCTGTAGCGTTGACAGGTGCTGCACCAGATTCACACGGTATCACGATTTCAAATACATGTGTTGATACGCGTCGTGGAGCTTACCTAAAAAGTTGTACCGAAATTCTCTTTGAAGCTGCAAGCGTCAAAGAACTCTGTGCCAAAATCCGTTCAGCAGAATTATATGCGGATGCTTTCCGTGTATCCGTTGTAAAAAAACCGAGAAGCCTTAATCTTGACTCAATGATGTTGGCACGGCAGATCGGAGGGGTAATTGATGGCAAACCGAATTTGTCCTCACCGCAAATTGTATTTATGACAATCATTACCTCCGAAAAAATTTGGTTTGGTCGTCTTTTGTCAGAATCGGATGGAATCTGGCAGGTATACAATCAACGACCCCATGTCACATCAAGTTCACTTCCTGCGAGGTTAGCACTTGCCTTGGTTAACCTTGTTGCTGCTCCCGGCGAACATCTACTTGACCCATGTTGTGGTACAGGTACAATTGTTATGTCAGCTGCAAATTATGGAATTCGTGCAACCGGTTATGACATCAATCCACGTATGGTAGGTGCTACTACAAAGAACCTACAGCATTATAAATTAAATGCTAATATTGAATTAAAAGATGCCAGGGATATACGCGAAAAATTTGATGCAGTTGCTACAGACCTACCCTATGGAATAAGTCTTGTTAAAGATACTGCAGCAACAGCAGAGATACTTTCCAACCTGAAAACTTGTGCACCAAGAGCTGGTTTTATAGATATCAGAGATCTAAGTCAACCGTTAGATGATTTAGGTTATAACGTAGAGGCAATAATTCCTGTTCCAAAACTACGCCTTTTAAGACGTGTTTTTATAACCTCCAACGTTGATCAATAATCATCTATATCTTCATAAAAGTCCGTTTCTGTTAAATATTCTCCTTCATCAAGTTCATCTTCTTCGAAATCTTCATAATCCTCAAGTGTCAATAACGACCCAAGTTCGTTTGGATTGTCTATATATATCTTGCAGATCCATCCGTCCCCTTCAGGCACATTATTAACAATATCTATATCGTCCTCTAAAACTGGGTTTACTTCGTATATTTCACCAGCAACTGGGGCGTATAGATAAAAGTTGCCACCAGTTTCAGTTTCAATTCTACCAATAATTTCTCCTTGTTCACATTCTTGTTCTGGAGAGATGTCTATATAAATAATCTCGCCGTATATGTGTTGTGCGCGTTCTGTGATGCCAATAGTTCCTTCCGTATCATCAACTTCAATCCATTCATGTGTAGTTGTATATTTCACTGTGCTCAAAGTGTATTCCTCCGAAATTTTATACTCACTTTAAACTTGTTGATGTGATTCCAATGCTTTGAATCTGTTCTTGAAGAGTTCCAATTTCTGTTTGCTGAATCCGAATTGTGATATTCGGATTAGGATCATATTCAATGTTGATTACTTGACCACCTAAACGTTCACATAGGTTGACGACTGTTCCTATGCGATTGTAGGTGGTTATTACACGTAAGTCTTGATAGTATATCCGAGTAACTATAGTAGCATTTTCAATGCACAATCGTGCACAAGTGCCATACGCTCGTATCAGACCTCCGACTCCAAGTTTTACTCCTCCATAATACCTTGCGATAACAATAATAGTATTCGATAATCCAGCGGAACGTATCGCAGCAAGAATAGGTGGACCCGCAGAATTTGTCGGTTCACCCGCATCTGTAGCATATTCTAATTTATCATCACCATTACTGAGACTATAGGCAAAGCAGTAATGGGTTGCTTGACGTATACGACCTTGAACTTCAGCAACAAATGGTTTTACTTCTTCACGGTTTTCGATTGTTGATGCTTCACCATAAAACCGAGATTTTTTTACAACATATTTAGCGGTTGCAATTCCGACTATTGTCTGATATTCTCCTGACATAATTTACATTAGCGTTAGACCCAACTCTATACTTACTATATGACTGATAAGTCATCAATTGAGTTTGTTTTTTAATATACGTTCAAAAATCAATAACAGTACATCAAAAGTGATTAAAAATCTTGTCCTATTGAAAAAGCGTAAACAGAAGTGCCTTGAACAATGTGAATTCTTTCGTCTTCAGCCACAGTCGGTGTAAACTGCGGGGTATAAGCAGCATTAAGTGCTATGTTTCCAAACTTTACACCAATTCCTACGCAGAGACCTTCTGCTTTCCAAGTTCTTTCTTCCATCATATAGTCCGCATCTTCTAATAGATATACTGAATCATATCGTTTTTCGGTATCCCTGAGATATCCGATTCTACCGCCTATACGGTTATTGTACCATATTTCAACGCCAAGGTTTGTTCGGATACCATCGCTAAATGGTGGATGTATATCCAAACCGAGACGTATCATAGTGTTTGAATAATCCAGTTGATATGCAAAACCTGCAATAACATCACGGTTTATTTTATCTGGAATGAAAGGATCTATGAATGACAATCCGTTACTTAGATTTCGAACGACAACACCTGCATGAAAAGACTTGCCAAATTGTTGAATGAGACCAATATTATATGCGTAACCACGACCAAAATGTTCCTTATTAATTGTATCAGTCACCTTAGAACGTACCCACCTTGCATCAAATCCAACAGTAGTACCACCAAAGAGATTAATTGCATATCCGATTCCAAAAGCAAGGTTATTTTCGGGAAAACTGTTGAGGGCTTTTCCTTCATGGTTAACACGTCGAAAACTACCTTCATGAACTAAGGATAATGCAGCACCGATTGTTCCGTATCTTCCTATTGGGAATGCCCAATTAAGTGTTTCAATACCAGATGCTCGTTGTTCAAAACGGCTATAATCCTCATAGTCGGCATCAAAATTCGGTTTCGAAAGAAGGGCAATAGTACGGGGGAAACGGGTCATGTGGACTACAAACTGATCTCCATCTGCAGCAA
Organism: Candidatus Poribacteria bacterium; assembly: GCA_022824265.1. Classification (GTDB taxonomy): domain Bacteria; phylum Poribacteria; class WGA-4E; order WGA-4E; family WGA-3G; genus MSPOR6. The sequence continues at coordinate 63,660 of JAJEAG010000098.1, forward strand.
TAATTCCTGCGGGATTGTTACCGAGCGCATTTGCTCCACCAGTAGCACCAACAAAACTACCACCCATTCCACGATGATCAGCACCGTGTAATTGTTTGAGAAACCTGTCTGCATCTGCCGTTAGGCGCACATCTGATGCAACTGTAGTTGGTATGAAACAAAAAAGAATTAGATAGAATATACAAAATGACGATAGAATATATTTACTATTGATATTCAATGCATAAATGAGAGAACAATCTATTTTTCTGTTCACTTTTCTTACTCCAAGACCTATGTAGGTCATTGTATACTTGAATGGAAGTGTGAATTTATGTGTCAATGTATGTGTTTGTGGGGTGTGAGTTATGTGGGTGTGGTAGAATCCTATATGGAACAGAGCGTTACCTGTGCGATAGCGTAATCTTCAGCATGTGAAAGACTAACAAAGGAATTAACAACTCCAAGTTCTAAAGCGCATTCCTTAACCTTTCCGTGTAGGATAAGGGTTGGTTTTCCAGAAGTGTCAGCACATATTTCTACATCTTGCCAATACATCCCAACCGTTAAACCAGTGCCAAGTGCTTTCAGTGTTGCTTCCTTCGCAGCGAACCGTGCGGCAAGTCTCCCATAACGGGTTGGTGTTTTTCCACAGTATGTTAGTTCTTGATGTGTATAGACGCGTTGTTCAAACTTACTTCCCCAGCGTTGAGAAAGTTGTCTAATTCGTTCTACCTCAATAATATCTATGCCGATCCCTTGTATTTTATGTTGGAGCATCAAATTTTGTAAGTCGGTTTCCATTAACGATATAGAGCATCTGTTATACGTGCTGCGCGGGCAGCGGCTTTTACATCATGAACACGGACAATATCAACGCCATGTGTGATTGACCAGCACACCGTCGCCAGCGTACCTTCGACTCTTTCTGTTACAGGCAGATCTAACAAGTTACCTATAAAGGCTTTACGCGATGTGCCAATTAATAATGGTTTGTTGAGGTGTTTGAATTCGTCAAGGTGTTTTAAAATCTGTATATTCTGTTCTGTCGTTTTCCCAAACCCGATTCCTGGGTCAATAATTATTTTATCAGCGTCAATACCTTTGTGTTCCGCGCTACTGATCCAATTCGCTAATTCTGTGTAAATATCTCTTACTACATCATTATATCTTGGATCTTGTTGCATGGTGCGAGGTGTTCCCTTCATGTGCATAAGAACTACCCCTGCTTCCATTTCTGCTGCGACCTGTGCCATTGCAGCATCTCCCTGCAATGCGGTAATATCATTGATAATATGTGCTCCCGCCTCAAGTGCTTGTTGCGCAACAACTGCTTTTGAAGAATCAATGGAGATTACTGTATCCAAATTTTCTGAAACGAGCGCGTCAATTACTGGTAATACTCTATCTAACTCTTCCTTTGCGGTAACTGGTTCTGCTCCTGGGCGAGACGACTCTCCACCGATGTCAATAATAGTGGCACCGTCTGCTACCATGGTTTTCGCATGTGATACAGCGGTTTCAAGGTTTAAGTAGGTTCCTCCATCCGAAAATGAATCGGGAGTGACATTCAAAACACCCATGATATGGGTATTCCCACCAAAATTGAGTTGTTTGCCTCTACAATTCATGTAAGGGATTTTACAGGCATCTGTGGTCGGGGTCCAAGGATATCTTCAATCTCTTCGGTTATAAGCGTTTCACGTTCTAACAGGGCATCTGCGAGCATTTTCAAACCATCAAGGTTCGTCTCAATTATATCTCTTGCCCTTTCGTAACATTCCATCACAATGTCATGCACTGCTTTATCGATTGCGATAGCGGTTTCTTCACTGTAATCTTGGTGAACAGCCAATTCTTTACCGAGAAAGACCTGTTCATCTCTTCTTCCATAAGTCAACGGTCCTAACGGACTCATTCCCCATTGGGTGACCATATGTCGTGCAAGACGTGTTGCCCGTTCAAAATCGCTTTGTGCACCAGTCGTCTGTTCACCAAAGATAATCTCTTCTGCTACACGCCCACCCAAGAATACGATGATGTCTGCAATGAGTTTCTTTCTATTCGGATTATGCCGTTCTTCAAGTGGTAGGAGTGCGGTAACACCTAAAGCTCTGCCGCGTGGTACAATGGTACATTTATAGTTTGGATCACTTTCGGGGACAAAGTGCGATAAGATTGCATGTCCAGCTTCATGATAAGCAGTGATGCGTCTCTCTTCATCACTAATGACCAAACTTCTACGTTCAGGTCCCATCATGACACGGTCTTTTGCTTCATCAAAGCATGCCATATCAATGTGTTCTTTGTCTTCCCTTGCTGCGAGGAGTGCAGCTTCGTTTGCCATATTTTTGAGGTCAGCACCTGAAAATCCTGGTGTCGCTTTCGCTAAAATTTCTAAGTTGACATCGTCGGCAATCTTAAAAGGTTCTTTTGTATGAACACCAAGAATAGCTTTTCTACCCCGCACATCTGGTAAATCAACGATAATCTGACGATCAAATCTACCGGGTCGTAATAATGCTGGATCCAAAACATCCGGACGGTTTGTCGCTGCAATCATAATTACAGTTTCGGATTCCTCAAATCCTTGCATCTGAACAAGCAGAGCATTTAAGGTCTGTTCTCGCTCGTCATGTCCACCACCGATACCTGCTCCCCGATGGCGACCAACTGCATCAAGTTCATCAATAAAGATAATGCATGGAGCATTCTTCTTACCAGTTTCAAACAGGTCTCGGACCCTTGAAGCACCGACACCAACAAACATCTCAACAAAATCGGAGCCACTGATACTAAAGAATGGGACATCTGCTTCACCTGCGACAGCTTTTGCCAACATCGTTTTCCCAGTTCCAGGAGGACCGACTAACAAAACACCTTTAGGTATTGTTCCGCCGAGACGTTCATATTTTTTGGGGGCTTTGAGAAAATGGATTACTTCTTCAAGTGCCTCTTTTGCTTCATCAACTCCTGCGACATCTTTAAAGGTAACAGGTTTCTCAGTTTCGGTATGAAGTCTTGCCTTGCTTTTTCCAAAAGAAAGGGCACGGTTTCCACTGCCTTGCATCTGACGAGAAAGGAAAATCATTAAACCTAAGAAAATAAGTAAAGGTACTACTGTGGTACCAATAACAAGCATCCAATCAGGAAAACCTGACCTGGGTTTGTTTCTATAACGTATCCCTTTTTGATCTAATAACTTTTGTAAACCATAATCTTCAACTGTGTCCCGACTGGCTTTAAATGCACCGCTCCACTTTTCTGGGAACATTACATTTTGAGATGTTTGTTCGGCTATATTTCTCTGATCTGCTATAATTCCTGGCACCACGCCATCACGGAACTTTCCTTCAACCCATTCGTCATCAAGAAGTAGATATCCTTCAATAGGATTTTCTTCATGTTGGATGTAGTAATGAAAATCGGAGGTTGCCATTTCGTAGACTTGGTCACTTCGATTGATAATTTGGTAAATGGCAACAACAACAACCAATCCCAAAATAAACCACACGAGCATGTTTTTTGTGTTCTTGTTCACAACCAATTGCCTCGTTTCTATAGAAAAAATATGGACTTTCACGATGCTGCAGACTATGGCATGCATCTATAGAACAAACTCATAAGAGTATGTTCAAGCAGTGTTAGTGACAACTTGCTTGGTCTGTGTCTATTATAATAGTATATATGTATATATATTGTAATTTTTGACAAATTATAACACACTTTTCGCTTAATATCAACTGAATTTAAAAAAAACCTGTCATAGCCGTATTGTATGGCTGAATCTTATGTTATCCAATTTCTGCTTTTGGATGAAGGTTTATCGTAAAAAATATAAAAGTTGGATCCTAACACTTTCAGAGTTTTCAGAGTCAGAAGGAAAATTGAAGAATTTTGTAATGTGCCATGAACCTTTGTTGATACTGGATTATCAGACCATTTATGACTAAATTAGTCGTGATTGACTCTGAAAATTCGGAATATTTTTCCGCTCAATAGAAAAGGTATTTGTAGGTGTGTCATGATAGTTCGCTTTCTGATTCGTGGGTCGGATTTTGCGAGCGACTCCCAGAAACTGTTAACTTTGGAATGCAATTCTTGTCTAAATCGTTTGAACTGTTTGAATGGCTCTGGTGAAGTAATACTTGCATCTATCAAGCAATTCGTATATGATATTATATAATCCAGGGTAGACATGAAAGAAAAAGGAAGTATTGAATGAGACAAAACCTTTTTGTTCCCAATAAAATGCCTTATGCCAAAGGGAAAAATAGACCCGATGTTGACTGCATTCTGTGTGGAATCGTAGAAAAAAATGAAAAAGTTGAATGCCTTGAAGTTCATCGCACTGATCTATTTGTTATTTCCCTGAATCTCTATCCGTATAGTCCGGGACATCTGTTGATTTTTCCAAAAAGGCATATTATTGATGTTCGAGATTTAAGTTCTGAGGAGGTGTTACATTTACATAAACTCCAATGCCTCAGTTTTGAGGTGTTGACCCATGCTTATCAACCGCGCGGTTTTAATATAGGATATAATATGGGTGAGGCATCAGGGGCAAGTATTCCTCATTTACATCTACATGTTGTTCCAAGATACCCACGCGAATTAGGATTTATGGATGTAATTGGTGGGACGAGAATCATCATTGAAGATCCAAATGTTACACAAGAGAAACTATACGGAATCTTTCAAGAATTCACACAAACAACAGATGGGAACACAAAATTTCAAGAGTAAGAGATTCACCTAATCCTCTTTCGAGGCATTGCGTACCTGTTCTTGCCTATACTTTGTTTGCCAATACCGTTCAACAGAATCAGCAAGTTTTTCGTGTGCACGCATTATCCGCCAAAAAACTACCATCCAAAAAATAATAAAGCATAGACTGAGAAAATACATAAACAGTATAAATAATCCTTCCATAGTAAGTATCTACCTCCAGAAAAAATTAATAACTATTGTGATGTTCAAAGAAGAATTACACTCATGGTAGAAATGGTTCTAATGACAGTGAAGTCTTTCCTGTAATAAGTAGTTCGGCAATCAACTTGCCAGTAATAGGTGCCAAAAGAATTCCGTTTTTGAAGTGACCAGATGCCAATACAACGTTGTCATAACCGGGTAGATGTCCAAGGCATGGACCTCTATTGTAATAAGGACGCAATCCTACCCATGTTTGAACGAAAGTGCTTTGTGCCAGTTCAGGGGCAATAGTAAGAGCAGCGTCAATCATCTGTTTGACTCCATCCACTGTTGGTGTTTTATCGTATCCCACATACTCCACCGTCGCACCCAAGAGAACTTTTCCATCTGTACGTGGCACTATGTAAATACCAACGCCATCTATAGTACGTTGAAATAGTTGTGGCATCGTTTCAAGTAGAACAATCTGTCCTTTAACTGGAGAAATTGAGATTGGCACATCAAGCATTGTTGCCAAGTTTCCTGTCCAACATCCTGCTGCTAATACAAAGGATTCGGCATATATAGTCTCACCGTTAACCACCGCACCAATAACACGACCATTTTCGCTGACAAATCCTGAAACTGGATTACCTAACAAAAATTGTGTGCCATGCTGTGCCGCACCCTTTGCAAGTGCAGATACCATCTTCGGGTTACGCACATGTCCATCTTCCGGAAATAGCACTGCCCCTGCAATATTATTTGAAACAGCGGGTTCTAATTCCAATGCTTGATCTGATGTTAATACCTCAGCAGTAAACCCTCTATTGACTCTTCGTTCAGCTAACCCAATAAGACCTGCAGCTTCTGATTCCTCAAAGTATACAGAGAGGGTTCCTGACTTTATAAATTCAATATCTATATTTGTCTTTTCTTTAAGTTCTGAGGCTAAGGAGGGATACATTGCCAGACTTGCACGACATAACTCAGGATAGGGTTCATGTGTTGAGGCGTGTGATGTCAATATACCTGCACCTGCCCATGATGATTCTGTACCAACCCGAGTTGCCTTTTCAATTACAAGAACATCTACCTGTTTTTTGGCGAGTTCATAAGCAATCGCACACCCAATAATTCCACCACCGATAATTACAACATCTGCTCTATTTTCACTCAAAATCTATCACATCTTTTCATCTTGACTTCTTACATATACATAGTTTATCATGATGTATGGTATATGTCAATTTCTGCTTGGAGTCATTGGTAGATTCAGTTTGCAAATACATATAGAATATGTTAAAATTAACCATTGTAATCGTGGAACCTAAGGAATAGGAATCCTACTTGAAATTGGAGATGACAATGAAAAAAAAACGAAATATTCTTGCAATAATCACATCAACATTTCGAAAATTCAATTTTGCTGATAAGGATGTGCCACCACCCGAAAAAGAAACTGACGATGTGCCACCCCCAGATTATACACTTAATAAACTTCTTGCTGATATACCTGAAACCAAATTTTCTGACAAGAATATGCCGGTGGAAGATAAGGATATGCCGCCAACCAATAAAGAGACTAAGCCTGTGCCACCTCCAGATTATACACTTGAGGAACTTCTTGCTAACATACCAAAACACAATCTAAAAACTTCACAGGCTAATTCATCTGAGGAAGTTGATACAGGACAACCTGTAGGCAAGGAGGTATGGTAAATTCTGTATGTACATTCCACGACGTGGTGATATCGTGTGGATTAACTTTAATCCCCAAGCGGGACATGAACAAGCAAATGAACGTCCTGCTCTTGTGCTTTCAGATGAACAGTATAACCGCAGATTGCGTTTAGCAATAATGTGTCCAATTACGACTCGCCGAGCTTCCTACAGAACAGATCTTGATGTCTCAATCCCTCCAGAGGTAACAATTCGCGGTAAAGACTCCACAGCAATTATCAAACTATCAGGTGTAATTCAGGCTGATCATATCAAGAGTCTTGATTGGTTCGAAAGAGGGGCAAGGTACGCAGGGGATATGCCAGATGAGATAGTAATTCAGGTTCTACAAATAGTAGGTACACTTGTAAAAATTTGGGATATTCAAAATTGACCAAAGAATATAGTTTATAAGATAAGATTGAATGAGAAATACTTCTTGAAGGATAACTATCAACTTAGAATTAAACTAATCAATATAGTGTGCTTTGCAAGATCATTATATTGTAAGTGCGAATTGTGTGTATTCAAAGATAAAAAGAGGATATTGAATGATACTTGGTAAGGTAACTGGGACAGTCGTAGCAACGCAAAAAGATGAAAAACTTGTCGGAAGTAAGTTGCTGATTGTCCAAGATGTTAATTTAGATGGTGAATTAGAACGGAAATATACAGTAGCAGTGGATGCAGTCGGTGCTGGTATTGGTGAAATCGTCCTCGTAGCCACTGGCAGCTCTGCTCGTCAAACAAACGTAACCAGCAACAAACCTGTTGATGGTGTTGTAATGGCGATCGTAGATACCATTGAAATCAGTGGTGAAGTCCGTTACATGAAATAGAGAGACTTACTGATATGGAACAGACACAATTGTTCCAGGAAAAAGTAGTCGATGATGAACTACCATTAAAACTGGAGTTAATCAAACAAATCGGGTGGTTAGTCCGTCTTCGCTGGATTGCAATCGTGGGTGTATTTTTTACCGTCATGGTTGCGAATTTAGCACGGAACATGATTACTCACCCACTTCCGCTTTATATCATTGCCGGAATGATGGTGCTTTATAACTTTGAGCCTCGGATGTATCGTAAAGCACCGGAGCAACAGAAGTTAGGGTCTATCAAGCGTCAGGCATGTATTCATATTATTCTCGATTTACTATCCTTGACAGCCCTCATCCATTTTAGTGGCGGCGTTGAAAACCCTTTCATCTTCTATTTCATATTCCACCTAATTATTGCCAGTATTATCTTATCAAAACGTGTCAGTTATATTTTAGCTGGACTCAATACATTACTTCTGAGTTCACTCATTACTTTAGAGTATTTTCTGGTAATTCCACACTACGATTTGAATAATTTCCTACCTGTTGATTTGTGGCGTAATCCAACCTATACATTTGGCGTTCTATTTGTCTTTACAAGCACGTTATTCTTTTCAGTTTACTTAGCAACGACAATCACACAAACCGCAAGAGAACGTGAAGCAGAAACGAGAGAACTCAAAGAAAACTTAGAAGAAAAGGTAGATGAACTTGTTGAAACTCGTAAAGAGGTAGACTTTGAACGAAACAAACTTAAATCAATAATTGAGTGTATGCAGGAAGGAGTAATATTTGCTGATTCAACAAATCAGACGACACTTTTCAATAAAGCTGCACAGCAGATTCAAAAAGAGCAATCTGACTTAAATCTACAATCCGATCTTCAGTTTGGTAGTGCTGAATTACTCGCACAAATATCGGAAGTCTTACCAGAAGGCAGCGATACAATTGAAACAAAGAATCAGCAAATTGGGGAAAAATACTATGAAAACACCTACGCTGCTGTTCGTGATACCGATGATAATTCTCTCGGTACGGTTTTAGTCGCACGTGATGTCACTGACAGAAAACGGATGGAACAGCAACTTATTTTTTCCGAGAAAATGGCTGCTATCGGAGAAGTAGCTGCAGGCATAGCACACGAAATAAATAACCCTCTTGACGGGTTGTTAAACTGCATACTCCGTATAAAACGCAATCCAAATAATGTGGCACAAACACAGGAATACCTTGATTTAATGGAGGAAGCAATACGAAGGATTGAAAACACAATTGGTAAATTACTTGATTTCTCACGACCACATGAATTAACGCTTACTGCAATTAATCTCAATGATGTAGTTAATGAAACAATAGGACTCATAGAATATGGTGCAATTGAAAAAGGAATAAAAATAGAAAAAAACTATCAGAAACATATTTCGCTAATACACGGAGATAAACACCTATTGGAACAGGTGATTCTCAACCTTTCATTAAATGCAATAACCGCAATGCCTGATGGCGGCATATTAAAGTATGAAACAGATGAGATAATATTAGATTCGTTGTTAGGACAACCGAGTGTATGCGTTAAGGTAATTGACACAGGAATCGGAATATCAAAAGCAGTCCAAGACAGAATATTTGATCCGTTTTATACCACACAAATCACTGAAAAAGGAACTGGACTTGGTCTTTCGGTGTCAGATAGAATCGTTCGACAACACCAAGGTTTGATTGATGTAGAGAGTGAGGAGGGACAAGGATCAACATTTACAGTAAAATTGCCTATAGCGTAATTGACTTTCAGGAGGAAAGAAGTGAAAATACTCGTTGTAGATGATGAAAAATTGAAACGAATGACTCTGCGTGATGATTTACGCGAATCAAATTACGATGTAATCGCAGTTGAATCACCTTTAATTGGACTTCAACTCTTACAACAAGAGACATTTGATGTTCTGGTAACTGATTTACGGATGCCACAGATGCACGGCATTGAATTCCTCAAAACAGTAAAGAAAGAACACCCGCAGATCACCGTTATCGTCATGACTGCTTATGCAAGTGTCGAAACTGCTGTTGAGGCACTCAGGTTCGGCGCATACAACTACATAAAAAAACCCTTTTCAAGTGATGAGTTGATCCTTATGTTGGACAAACTTAAGGCATTAAGGGGAAAAACACCGATTGAAAAAACACAATCATCCATCAAAACTTCTGATACCGACCAAGAAACTTCACTATATCAAACACTCATCGGGAAAAGTCCGCAGATCCAAGAAATATTCAATATGATACCTAATGTTGCTTCAGCTGATAGCAATGTAATTATTTACGGTGAGGAAGGAACTGGTAAGTCTCTATTGGCGAAAACGATCCATCTTCGTAGTTCAAGAAAACATCAACCGTTTGTCAACCTCAATTGTTTCGGTCTTTCTGCGGAAGCGATTGCGTTAGAGCTATTCGGTAATCAGGATCGTCAAGGAAAACTTCAATTAGCCAACCACGGCACATTCTTTATCGCGAATGTTGATACGATACCACTTGACTCCCAAGCAAGATTCTTAGCAGTTTTAAATGAACGTAAACTCCAAACATTTACTGAGACTGAACCCATTGAGGTGGATTTACGTATCATATCAACCACTCGTGAAAATCTAAAAGAAAAAACAAAAAGTGAAAACTTTCTTGAAGACTTATATTATCAACTCAATGTCATTCCCATGTTCCTTCCTCCACTAAGAGAACGCAAAGGAGATATTTCAATTCTAATCAATCATTTTTTGGATATTTTCTCACCTCACCAAGCTATACGAATAAAACCTGATGCTGTTGATATCCTAACTCAATATCCGTGGCCCGGCAATATTAGCGAACTTGAAAACATCATTGAACGACTCGTTACAGTAAATAATGGATCAGACATTACTGCAGAAGATATTCCAATAGAGTTAAAGTTACCAACTCCTCAGAAACTTGATAACACCCCAAGTATGACCTCTTTCCACGATATTATCAAGTCCACAGAACGTGAACTAATTGCTTGGGCAATGCGAAAAACCCAAGGTAATAAGACACAAGCAGCCCGTTTACTCTCAATGAAACCATCCACTTTTCGGGATGCACTTGCTAAGCATATTAATCATATAGACTGGGAAGAATAAAGTAGTTGCTATGGATATCACACAAAAACGGGATTCCATTCGCTCAGAGATATTGCGACATCGTGAAGACATACCATCCAGTGAACGGGATATATTCAGTAAACGAATTGTTGAACATATAATGGAATGGTTTCAGAACAGTGAAAATGGTGAGGAAATATATACATTCGATGCGGTCATGGTTTATCTTAGCATGAAGAGTGAAGTTGACACTTGGCAACTTGTTCAATACCTTTTTGATATGAAAAAACGGGTGATTGCTCCTGTTGTTGATACTGATAGTGGCAAACTGATTCCAAGACAGATACTAAATCTTGATAAGGATTTGGTAAAGCACAGGTATGGAATGTATGAACCAGATGTGAGTTGTCCTATATTTCCATCTGATCAACTACAACTCATCATCGTCCCTGCAATTGCTTTCGATTATCAGGGTTACCGTCTTGGATACGGGAAAGGGTTTTATGACCGTTTTCTACCTACATGTCCTAATGCGGTTACTATTGGATTAGCCTTTCAGTTACAATTTGTAGATGACACATTTCCACAACCGTGGGATATTCCTATTCAGCGCATCTTTACAGAAAACGGGTTATTACCATCATTGTAATTATACCTCGTTAGTAGGTTCTACAAGGTGTATCACTCCACGTCAACATAAGGTTTCAACTTTTCCAAAGTCTTTTCCCCAATACCTTTTACTTCAGTCAACGCATCAACTGAAGTAAAATTTCCATGTTCTTTCCGATGTTGAATAATTCTTTGTGACATTGATGGACCAATACCTGGAAGTGTTTGGAGTTCCTCTGCAGTTGCGGTGTTAATATTCAACAGTTCCGGTTTTTCTTCGGGTGAAAGTTCCGTTTTCTGATCAGATTGTTCGTCGTGAGGTACTGCGATAAAATCCGGTTTACCAAGGAATAGAGCAGGGTTAAACCTTCTTAAACCCCAGTATCCTGCTCCAATTAGTATTAGGACAACAAGACAGGAAACGGCACGAAGATAATGTTTATCTAAGAAATGTTGTATGTTATTTTCCATCATTCATTTCCTTAGGAGTCCCATATCTGTTCTGTCATCTGAGAACGGTGATTCACGACTCGCGCCAAAACGAACAACAGATCTGATAATCTGTTTAGACAACGGATAATTTCTGGATTCACATCGGTTTCTTGTGTCAACCGGACAACACACCGTTCACTTCGACGGCACACAGCACGAGCAATATGCAATACTGAACCTGCATCACCTCCACCCGGCAAAATGAAGTTTGTTAGTGGTGGAAGTTCATCAGATAGCATATCAATTACATTTTCCATCTCAGTTGTAAAGTCTGAAGTTATCCGTATCTGTGAAGATTGTGTATGTGAAGTCGGGGTTGCCAGATCTGCTCCGAGTGAGAAAAGGTGATTCTGGATACGGACTAATATGTCAGATACTTCGTTATCATCAATCATCGTGGATGCATAACCTATATAGGCGTTGAGTTCGTCTACCGTGCCTAATGCCTCAATCTGTAGTGCGTCCTTAGAGATTCGAGTGCCACCGTATAAAGCAGTTTCGCCAGAATCGCCAAATTTTGTATAGATTTTCATGCTGTAATATTCTATACTGTGTTGCTAAAGGAGTCAACCAAATATGGAGAATTCTATGTCACAAAATACTTACACAGGTTGCCAGATTGAAAACGTTTCCGTCCTTGATTTACGTGTTCCAACATCCGATACACTTCTCGGTTCTGACCCATTTCATAAAAAACCGAACTATTCAGCAGTTCTAACGACTATTGAAACAAACACGGGACATCAAGGGATTTCAGTTGCATTCACTGCGGGGGCAGGAAACGACTGGATTGCTTACGGAGTAAAAGACCTTGCACAACCTGTTTCTGGTATGGAAATGAATACCTTCATAGAGGGTCCAGGCGCGTTTCATAGGCTTCTCATTGATCATCATCAATTAAGATGGCTTGCTGACGGGGTCAACAGGATGGCAATTGGCAGTATTGTCAATGCAATGTGGGATCTCTGGGCAAAATTAGTTGAAAAACCGCTATGGAAACTCCTTGTTGACCTATCACCAGAGAAAATCGTTCAGTGTATAGATTGGCGATATTTACGAGATGCCCTGACACCAGAAGAAGCGTTGGAAATACTGAGATCACACCACGACACACGTGAATCTCGTGAGAATATTCTATGTCAAAAGGGTCCGAAAGCATATTCCACGGCTGGTTGGCTCGGTTTAACGGACGCACAGATTATAGAAACGGTCAATGAAGTCAAAGCAGCAGGACTTGATTGCTTCAAAATGAAAGTGGGTCAGGATTTGGAGTTTGATAAGAAACGACTTGCATTTATTCGGGAAGCAATCGGTGATGATGCACGTTTGATGGTTGATGCAAATCAAGTATGGGGTGTGGATGAAGCAATTGCACACATGAAGGCATTGGTAGAATTCAAACCGACATGGATTGAGGAACCTACTGCAAGAGATGATGTCCTCGGTTTTGTGAAAATTGCACGTGCATTGGAGAAACATGGGATTGGGGTTGCTGCAGGTGAACAAGTGCCGTCACCTGTAATCTTCAAGCAGTTAATTACAAGCGATGCAATCCAATTCTGTCAGATAGACGCAACACGGCTTGGTGGAATCAACGATGTATTGGCTGTTATCCTAATGGCTGCAAAGTATAATGTGCCTGTGTGTCCACACGGCGGTGGAATCGGTCTGTGCAACATGATACAACATTACGCGATGTGGGATCAGATCTGTGTTGCTGCACATTCCAACACGCAAGTGGTAGAATACCTTAACTTCTTACAAGAGGATGTGTTTATCCATCCAATTCAGATAAGCAATGGTGCGTACGTTGCTCCAACGTCACCTGGGTGGAGTCTGGAAATGTATCCCGATTTCGTCGAAAAGCACATCTATCCGACAGGTTCAGTCTGGCAAGACAGAGAAGCATCTGGAAGCATCACATTCTTGGCATGATAGAAAGTTATACCCGATTAACGTAATTTTTCTTATTTTTGACGGAAGGTGTGGTTTCCTAATTGCACTTAGACCTGTCAGTAGGGGCGAGGTTTCCTCGCCCGTGCAAACAAACCGAATCAGGTAAATTTGGTATTATACGGTTTTATTTCGCACTCTCCGCACGTTGTTTATATGCTGCAGCTCCAGATGAAATCCAACCTCCAACACCTACCAGAAGAAATTGCACGCCTGCCTTCACATATTTCTCAACGGTATCGTCTAACGCAAGTGTACCTGCGACACGTCCAGCATCTTGAATTCGTGCCAATGTAGTATCAATAGTGTTTTGTACATCTGTGTGCTCATGATTGCCGATATGTCCCATTGAGGTAGCTAAATCTGAGGGTGCTACAAAAAACACATCAATATGGTCAACTGTGAGTATCTCATCTAAATTGTTGACTGCTTTTATATCTTCTATAAGTACCACAAGTAATGTCTGTTCATTTGCCACCTGAAAATAGTTGTCTACACCGTAACCTTGACGGCTTGTAAACATACCCCGATATCCAATCGGTGCAAATTTCCCTCCATCAACAACATTCTGTGCTTCGGCTTTTGTATTGACATGAGGAACAACAATACCCATCGCCCCACAATCCAATGTACGGTAGATAAGGGCTTGATCATTGCGATTGACACGTACTACAGATGTCATACCCCACAAATCACATGCACGGGTGAGATCTCCCAAATTTGATGCGGTTACATTTCCATGTTCTCCTTCCAACCACACACCATCAAACCCATTTGGTCCAAAAAGGTCAATGTCATCTGCGTTCGTCAGCCCTGCGACAACACAAGCAAGTTCACCCGCTGCCAATTTCTGTTTTACACGATTTGGTCGTATTTCCATAGTGTATATGTTCTCACTTTCAGTTATTTAGTCTATGCAAGGAATTCTGCTGGTAACACACGATGCACAGTATCAATTACCAATTGTTCTACACCCGTTGCGAATCTGGTCGGTTGCCCGAAATATATCATTGCCCCTCCACCTTCATATCCACCCTCAGCTAACACGCGTTCTGATGGAATATAACCCGGAAATGCATTTGCATAAGCACCTACCCATAACCTCGTAGCATTAAATTCACTTTTTAATCTGTGTGAAAAATCAACCACCACTTCACTCGCAAGGAATACAATAGCCAACTCATCACCAAACGTCCATGCTTGTATGGGATAAGATATATCGGTTTTGATTGCTTGTCCATCCTCTAACATTTCAAGATGTTTTTTCGCATGGTATCCGATTGCTCCACCTTGTGATGCTTTTTGCTCCCACTCCTCACGGGTTGGAAGAGTATCAAATGGCAAATTGACTCTCTCGAATACGCCTTTAGGGACATGGGTAATATTAACTGCATCTCGTTCAAGTTGATGATCCACTTCAATTGCAAGTGCCTTTCCGTGTTCCTTTGCATAGGCAAGACGTGTTTCAAACACCTCTTGTTTTCCTTCAGGCATAGGACGCATCCGTGACTCAGGGTTTGCGTCTGCGCCACACCCAATCGTAATGAATGCTGTTGCATCGGGATGTGATTTCTGAATCTCTTCTTGAGCATAGCCTGCCCAATCACCACATATATGGTTGTCCGATCCACCTAAAGTCGTGCAATGACATGCATAACTTGCCCATACTGCTCGTAGCGTACCATCAGCATTAAGTATCTGCATGACAGGTAGTGAGTGATCTACAGGACCGCCTTCTGTTCTTCGATTTTTTGCAAAACCGAGTTCACCGATGTTCCATGCTAAACGAGAGGGTTGTCGTTTTGTAAGTGCCTCCATTACGATAGTCTCTATCCAGTTTGATAGTTCACGCGTATAGCGGTCAATTTTTTCTTGTTCCTGTGGTGTAATATCAGCACCGAATATAAACGCTGCAGAATTTGTAAGACACGGTGCACTATGTGTATGTGTGAAACAGGCGACAAAATTCTCTCTGGGAATACCTGTCTTATGTTCCACACGATCAGATACATATTCTGTAAACTCATCAGGCAATCCACAGTTCTCTACGGATACCATCACTACTGGACCTTCGTCATCACTACCGATAGCCAATGCTTTTGCCCAAATATGTTGGACAATTCCTTCGGATTCCGTACTCCGACTTCCATAGCCGTTGAGTCGAATAGGATAATCAGGGGTAATATCTATCTGTGCTATACCTATTTCAATAAGGTTATCATTCATTTCCATCTCAATCCCTTACGATGATTCTATAAAGTGTCATGTATAGTCATAATACATTGATAAATAAATTGTCATGATAGTTCTTTTTCTGTATAATAACTCAGGTATTCCAGATTGTCAATGAGAAATACTTTCAGGCTATATTTAGTCTCAAGTAGAGTGTTTGAATAAGAGTGTTAACATTTTTTAGTAAACCAAGTGAAAGGTTCCATCATGAGTAATCTGAGACCAATCATTGTTAATCAATCAGAGCTTGAGTGGGAAGGATGGGAGGATCCGGATATCGCAGCCAAAAGTCCGATCCGCTGGAAATTGCTAATTACCAGTGAACGCACACCAAGTAGTGGACTTGTAACAGGAATAGCGGAAATTCCACCGGGTACTTCACTATTGCTACATCACCACGAACCTGAAGAAACATATTATGTCATCAGTGGAAACGGACTCATGCAGATAGACGATTATGAGGAAGAGATCGGAGCAGGTTCAACAATCTACATACCCCCTAATGCAAAACATACCGTCAGTTGTGTAGGAACAGAACCGCTTGTTTTCATATTCAACTTTCCTCGAGATTCCTTCGACCAAGTCATCTACCATTATGATGAATGAACTACGTTTAAATCTAAATTGGGTATAACCCACAAGGAAATGATCTGAATGTCAGCATACAAAACAGCCGATTTGAAACCGATTCTTTCTAACGCAGAAGCAAGTTTATTTGACATAGGGGATGGTATCACCTATTTAGAACTACACGGCAAATTGAACATTATACAGGATGATACATTAGATATTATTGATACTGCACTAAATGAAGTAGAAACTAACTATATCGGGATGATTCTTAGTACGGAAGCAGACCATTTTTCTGTCGGTCTTAACCTGATTCTACTACTGGAACGTGCCCGAAGTAGTGACTGGGAAGCAATATCACAAACACTAAAGAACTTACAAAGGGTCTGTAATCGTCTACGTTATTCTAAAGTACCTGTAGCGGCTGCAACGGTTGGTATGGCACTTGGTGGTGGATGTGAACTTGCATTTGGGGCTGATGCTGTACAGGCGGACACTAACAGCAAACTGGGACTTGTGGAACTTCGTGTTGGATTAATCCCCGGTGGTGGCGGAACAACTGAAATGGCATACCGTTGTTTAGAAGGAAACCATACGAATGCATCACTTCAACAGCAGTTGTCATCTGTTTGGTTAGGTTTTGATACAATTCGTCAGGCGAAAGTATCAGAAAATTATGAAGATGCTCAAAAACTTGGATTTCTTCGTGAAACTGATCAGATCACCTCTCAAAGAAACAATCTTATACCTGATGCTAAGCAATTTGTAAAAACACTTTGTGAAAATGGCTATCAATCACCAAAACCGAGGAATATTTATGTATTAGGTGAGAAGGGGATCAACCATATAAATCAGAATATCCAACAATTGAGACATGATGGTACACTAAACGATTATGAACAGACTCTCGCTGAGAAATTGGCTTATGTCTTTTGTGGAGGCATGCTATCTGAACCGCAGTTTGTAAATGAACAACACCTTCTTGATCTTGAACACGAGGTATTTCTTAGTTTATGTGGTGAACCTGATACACATGCAATGATTGAATCTACTCTTAACAGAAGCAAAAAATGAAAACAGAATTCCATTCTATAACATATTCTATATCTTATATTTAAGGAGAAAAATGCAAACACACCTATATCTATCCATCGCTGGCGAAAACAAAATCGCTATCTATACTTTTGATGTCTCAGACGGAACAATTGAATTTCAGGAAGATGTCAATGTAAGCGGTTCACCGGGTCCATTAACACTTTCCCGTTGTGGAAACTATCTATATGCTGGACTACGTTCAAGTCGAGAAATTGCATCCTTCAGTATAGATGAAAAAAGTAGACAACTGACTCTTTTGCGAACGATTAACCTTGATGCAGATACCTGCTACATAGCAACTGATAAGACAGGTAACTATTTGCTGTCTGCGTATTACGGTGCTGGTCAAGTCACTGTACATTCAATTGGCGAGGACAAGACTGTTCAAGGAGAACCGATCCAAACTGTTGAAACAGCCCCGCATGCTCACTACATTGAGACAGATGCCACCAACCGTTTCGCATTCGTTCCACACACTGTGCCTCGAAATGCTATTTACCAGTTCCACTTTGATGCTGAAACAGGACTGTTGACCGAAAACACTTTTGGACATCAAAATCCAGACGAACCCGTCGGTCCTCGCCACTACTGTGAACACCCTAATAAACCGATCTTCTATTTTTCTAATGAAAATGGATCAAGTGTCTCTGCATACAACCTACAAAAAGGTGATCCGGACGCTTCAATTTCAAAGTCTGGAGTTCCAGATTACACTGTAAATGATGCTCCCGGACTATTATGGGAATTTCAAACACTCTCAACACTACCAGTGGATTTTGATGAAAATAATACATGTGCACAAATCCATATTGATCCACAAGGGAAGTTCCTATATGTATCAAATCGTGGTCATGATAGTATTGCTATGTTTTCAATTGATGAAGAAAATGGAGAGTTAACTGTTATAGGACACCAATCAACAGAACCGACACCGCGCGTTTTCAACATTGATGAAACGGGAAACTACCTTTTTGCTGGTGGACAAGGATCAGGTAAGTTAGCGACATATAGAATCAATCGTGAGAGTGGTCTACTATCTTCAATTGACAGTTTTGAGGTAGGAAAAAATCCGATGTGGGTTATGTTTCTCTAATGAAATCATCAGACAAATATCAGAACGGGTATGGTAGGAGTTACTATACCCGTTCTTATTTGCTAAATCTTATCAATTGCTGTAGTGATTTGATCTTCAGTTGGGAAACTACGTGTTTCAAGTTTCGAATATAGCAATTCATCACCAACATAAACTTCAAAAGCACCACCACTGCTTTCAACGAGTTTCACTTCGTCAACTTGTCCACTATATTTCTTTTCTAAGGCTTTTGCCAAACTGGCTGCCCGTGGTTTATAGTTTCAAGATGTGCAATACTCAATTCTAATATCCATTTGGTATAAGACCTCCATATATGTAAGGCATTCGATTAATTTTACCAAATTATACTGGAATTTGCAAGTTTTTCTGACTTGATTAACTGTGACATTTTTTCAATACTATGGTATGCTTATCAAATGTTATTCGGTTGTAAGAAGATTTATGTCTGTAATCGTAGAGGAGGAGTTGTTATGTTTAAAGTTGAACACATAATCCCTAACTTTTTCTATATGTTACTTATGATCGGTTTTGTCCTGCCAGCATTAGGTCAAGGAGAGAAAAAAGAAGATTTGATTGGGCACTGGACATTTGAAAAGGGAGTAGAATTAGAAGACCATACAGGTCATTTCGGTGATATTGAATTAAGAGGTGCTGAAGTCAAAGATGGAAAATTACATATTGGTGACAATAAGTGGGCATTGACAACAGGATATAAAGGTCCCCAGATCGGTCCTGACAAAACTTTGATAACGTGGTTATATTTAGATGATCTTAATGTGAGAAGAGGAGCGACTCTCGCTGTAAATAAAAGCAGTGCAGACACATTTGATGCAATAGTCTATGCTGAACGGCATGAGAAGCATTGGATGGCAGGCAGTAGTTTCTTTAGACGAACTCCAAATGTTGCTTACGGAAAAGCAGAAAGTGAAACAGGTAAATTAATTCAAATTGCGATTTCTTATGAGAATGATAATAATATGGCAAAGATAATGATCTACCGAAACGGTGAAATCATTGGGGACTATACACAAGGACTTATTGTGTCATGGAAAGAAGGTGATGTAGAAGCCCTCTTTGGTCCTCGTGCGCTAATTGGAGGAACAGCTTATGGTTGGGTTGTCGCACGTGTAGAAGATGCCAGAATCTATAACGCAGTTCTGAGTGAAAAGGATATTAATAACTTAACAGTGGATACACTTGATGTTGAAGCAGAAGGTAAACTTGCAGTTACATGGGGTGTATTAAAGACCAAGTAAGCGCGCCAAGCAACATTAGGAAATTTGAATTTGAACAAAGTTTGCACACTTAATCCATGCACAGAACTCTTTATTGATGACGAACTTATATCTAACAAGGAAGGTGTTACCCGAACACTACATCCTTGTGTAAAGCACGAAGCCCCCGTGCTTGAACCTGATCCTGATAATCCATGGGAACATGGAGGTCCAGATCAATCAAGACGTGTGCATCTCTATGGCACAACGATGTACGATGAGGCTTATGGGAAATATCGGATGTGGTATATGTGTCGTATGGGACCACATTGGAGATTTAAAGCGAATGAGATTCCAGGACTTTACGTCCCACGTCCAGATCGCAATCCTTCTACATATAGAGGTAAAACGCACGATGCTCATGGACGAAAGTTTGTTGAAAACGATCGCGGGGACCTAACATGTTATGCTGAAAGCGATGATGGATTGACATGGACAAAACCAAATCTCGGTCTCTTTGAATTCAATGGAAATCCGAACAACAATATCGTCTGGGACTTACACGGCGCGTGTGTATTCCGTGATGACAATGAGACCAATCTACTGAAACGATATAAAATGATCGGTTTCTGTAGACGGTATCGCAACGTATTCCTTCTCACATCACCAGACGGAATCCGATGGGATGATTCAGATTATTTGGAACCTGTGGCTGATCGAAACAATGAAGGTGCATTTAATGTAATCTATGATAAGAACACCTCCCTTTTCCGTGCGTATACCTTGATTCGCGGTAATGATAAAGACGCACGTAGAATGATCGCATATACAGAAAGTCCTCAATTAGAAGGTCCTTGGAAGTCACTTGAACCAATGTTCGGAGCAAACGATGAGGACGATGCAGTCGGACAAGATAGATACGGTGCGGATCGCGCTGAAATACACAACATGTCTGGGTTCTTATATCACAATATCTATATCGGAATTGCTGGAGTTCTTTACGTGACAGGTCCGGGGGCAGCGGAGCATGAGATCCCAGTTGATGGTCCAATCGATGCACAACTTGTCTGTAGTAGAGACGGATTTAATTGGGATTACCCCGATTCTGACAGGACACCAATCATTCCACGAGGTAAACCCGGAACCTTTGACACAGGTATGATTATGGGTACTACCACACAACCTATCATCACAGAAGATGAAATCCACTGGTATTATACAGGCACAGAGCATACACACGGTGCTGCGATGAAGGATCGCCACAAAGCTATTGGATTAGCAAAATGGCGATTGGACGGTTTTGTGTCACTTGATGCAGATGAATCTAAAGGAGTGATTGAAACCGTTCCACTACAGATTCCAAACGGTGGACTGGAAATCAACGCTGATGCAAGTAAAGGGAAAATCGTTGTTGAAGTCTTAACAGCAGATGGACATGTTCAACCTGGATTTTCTATTGAGGATTGTGTGCCAATGACAGATGATAACATCAGACATCAAGTACAATGGAAATCTGCTTCGTTGGAAAAAGCGAAACAACCGCTTCGGTTCCGTTTTATCTTGAAAGGTGCAAATATCTACGCCTTCAGAGTAGGTGCAACCGCATAACAACATCATTGATAGATTAATGTCTATCTCATAAATCGTTTACCTAATCTCTCGCATAATATCATATCTTCATCATAGGGGCGAGGTTATGAAGATTAAAAAATAAATTAGGTAATCCGGACCCAAACCCGGTAGGTGCGGTTTCCTAACCAATGCAGAATGCCAAACGCGCATTCTGCCATAAGCGTCAATTTAAGGACGAGATGCGTTTGTAGTCGCGCAATTCATTGCGCCTCGGACACTAACGTAGGGGCGAGGTTTCCTCGTCCGTCTTCACTTCGGACATTCTCATAGGTCGGAGCGAGCAAAGCAACCTCCGACAGATTGTCTGAACTAGGATTTTCAGAATCACAAGATGGACAGGATTAGGAGTTGCTGAGTATATATCCCGTTGTCCAGGATGAGGGGCTACCTTGTGCAAAGGAATATTGGAATATAAATCTCTTATCCTGAAAATCCTGAAATCCTGAAAATCCTGGTTCAGACAACAAGCAATTCAGACAGGTAAGAATCACTAAATTGACGCTTATGGTGCGGTTTCCTAACCGCACCGAACGTTACAAGGAACTAAAATTACCCGATTAAATTCTTAATCTTCATGAGGGGCGGAATGTGTATAGTAACGTATACCTCACCAAACAAGAGCCCCAGCGGGGCGAAAGGTGTATGCTTATAACTTGTTTGAAGGTTAGACGCTTTCCACAACATCCTATATGAGTAATCTCAAAACTGTCCAAACTATAGTTAAACTAATGAAATGGATTTATATGTTAATGATGAGTTTCACTCGCGGAATCTTCATAAAATATGTTAAACACCTATACCCGAAATGCGTTATATTCATAGCTAAAACACAACTACATTCTGATATTTTACCATTATTGAGACATACCAATGCTTTGCCGAACTATTCTATTATTGAGATATGCCCTAAAAATTAAGTCCTGCCAAAATTATGTAAAAGTGCATCCAAAAATGTGTATTGGTGAATCAATTAGTTTTTAACAAATAACAACAATAGAAAGGAGTTTCACCTATGCAAAAACAAAAAATAGCAGCAAGTTACGAACAGTTCCATGTCATTGCACATGATTTGAACGAGACAGATGACTTAAAAGAAGAATGTAAAAAGCAATTGGGTGAGGGTGTTCGTCTTGCAGATTGGAACGACATTCTTACTTACGTTGAAGCGGGTGGATCATTAGATGATTTTATTAATACACTCAATATCCCGCTTGAATATATCAAACCAGAGGATATGGATCCGATACCGAATACCTCATTTCGGATTTCAATGAACGGTGAGCTACACTGGAGGGGTGATCGGCATTATTTCTTTGCCCGTCATGATCATAAGCTACGTGGTGATTTTTTAGCACACGACGATCTTGACAATTTCAGACTATCATTAGGTTCTTGGTTTGGTAAGGGTGGTTTTGCCCTCTGCTTTGGAGACCCCGAAAGCACGGTTGCACCTCCAGAACCAGAGATGAGAGAACCTGTGCAAACATCGGGCGGCTGAGGCTGTGGATGCTAACGCAGTGGCGGTGCCATTGCTTAATTTTCCATTACATTTGCCCGAAACATTACTAAAGTGCAAACTAAAATAACCTCAGTTGCTACCTATGTGGCAACTGAGGTTATTTTAGTTTGCACAGTAATTGCTTAGACTACTCCCACGGATCCAATACAACCTTACCACACTCTCCTGTCGCCTGCAATTCCCATGCTTTCTGAACTTCACTCATTGGGAATCTATGTGTGATATAGGTGTCTATTTTATCCGCAGATTCTTTGATTACCTTCATCAATTTGGGATAGAATCCAAGGTTGTAGTGCCAATTCCCACGTAGAACAAGCCCTTTCCGAATCATATCCCTACTCGCAGCAAGTGGAAATTCTCCACCTTCACCAACAAATGTAACCTGTCCTTTCCTTCGGGCTGCATCAACCATCAACCGATGTGCTGCAGATGCACCTGAACAGTCAACTGCTTTGTCAATTCCAATGCCACCTGTCAATTCACGTATTTGATCAAGAATATCTTCATCCTTTGGATTTAGGACAACCTCAGCACCTAACTTTTTCGCAAGTTCTGCGCGGTAAGGATGACTTTCAACACCGATCACACGCGCACCACGATAAGATGCATTGATGATACCGCCTAACCCAACAGGACCCAAACCAGTTACCATCACTGTGTCCAGAGCATCGACTTCCATCTGTTCCATTGCACCAAACGTAGGACCAAGTCCACAACATGCCATACCACCATGAGCAAAACTCATATCATCAGGAATAGGGAATAGCAAATCTTCCATTTTGTGCATATACTGCGCGTAAGTTGATCCAGCAACATCTTCACCCACCATTTCTCTGATGTTACGTCCGCCAGTACAATGTATATGTTCCCCAATAGCACACATATTGCATTTTCCACATGAATTTTGTGGTTGAACAACAACGCGATCCCCGACTTTTACTCGTCCGGGTTGTGCCACTTCAACAACTTCACCCGCAGCTTCGTGCCCGAAACGGTCACCAGTACCACCTCCCATGAATCCCTTGTACTCTGTACACATTGGCACAGCACGAATTTTTACGACAACAACATCTCCTCCCGCTTTGGGATCAGGTTTGTCGACTACGCCACCTTTACCTTCACCAAACATTGCTGCTACTTTCATATATTAAACACGACTCTTCTCCATCTAATATTGTTAGTATCCTTATTCGGAGATCAAGTCATCCTCCTTAAAAATATGTATTCATACCATAGCAGAAACAAGATAATCAATCAAGAAATTTATCATTATCACTGTCCAATAATTTTCAAACAGAATTGTGTAACAACAGAATTTTCAATGCATCTATATTATAATCTATGATAAAATATAGGATAATTAGAAATTGTGATCAGGATCAAGATGACATCTAAACAAGTAGGATTAACCAACACACAAAGAACATGTTATCAAACTAAAGGGTATGTTGTTCTTGAAAGTGTTTTCACTCAGAAAGAATGCCGTCGTTATGTAGAGCATTTGGAAGATTTGAGTGCTGGACGTAAAAAACTTGATGGCTTTTTCCAACAAAATAAATACGGATACCGTACTTTCAATCAACATTTATACGATCCGATTGTTTTGGAATTTCTCATAGATTCACGGTTACATCAACCACTTGCGGATTGTTTTGAAGACGAACCTGAAGCGATTCAGACGATGCACTTCTATGAAGGATCAGAACATCCCTTACATCAAGACCAATATTATCTTCCAGATTGTATGTCAGCTTGGATTGCTATGGTAGATGTTGATGAATTCAACGGTCCTTTGGTTGTCCAACCCGGTTCACATAAGAGGCGATTAATCACGAAAACTGATGTGCCGATGACACTACAACCAGATGAAACCTACGAACTACAACAGACTAATCGTTATTTTCCTAAGGTCAAAGAAGTCTTTTGCGAAAATGGTATTGATGAAGTCAAAGTATTTGTAAATCAAGGGGATGTGGTTTTATTTCATGGAAAGTTAATTCATGGTGGTGCTCCAGTGCTAAAACCTGGTACACGCAGGCATGCATTAGCGTGTCACTACATTCCGTACAGTTCAGAAAATTGGGATCGTGATTGGGAACGTATATCATTTGATGGTAATCGACGTATCCATTTCAATAAGGCATAATAAATACATCAGTTTTTAATAACAATTACTATAGTTTGGACAGTTATATTCTGATTTATGTTGGGTACTCAAGGATTATCTACTATTTGTGAGTTTTCTTAGGGACCGTAACTCGTGGAAAAGGATGTTTTATACATATCTGAACAGCCCCAGCGGGGCGGAATGTGTATAGAACATGAAACTCCCGCTCACAAAAGCCCCAGCAGGGCGACAGGTGGAAAAATCAAAACTGGTATGGGTGCGCAGTACTTCATTAAACGAATTTCAGATAACTAATAAAATCGTCCAAACTATACTATTACAGTTAACCTAAAGTAATTTATTTACAATAAAGGAGAATATTAAATGCAACGCATAATCTCTCTATTGATCTGTTTTGTCTTTACAGTTAGTTTCTCTCTTCCAATAATAGCACAAGAAGAGAAAAAAGAAGCGAAATCTTCAACAGAACAAACCACTGCTAAACAGAAAAAAGAATATGAGGATTTCAGCAAAGTAACTGAAGATAGCAAAAGTTATCAAGGTTTCTTCAAACTATACGAGAAAAAAGAGAATCTTTACTGTGAAATACTCCCCTCACAAATAAACCAACCTTTTCTGTGCATGATTAGCATTGCGCGTGGCATAGGATCAGGATACCTTCTATCAGGTATGACAATGGATGAATGGCTGCTTGAGTGGCGACGTGTCGGTGATAAGGTACATCTTGTCAGAAAAAATGTACGTTTCCGTGCTGACAAAGGAACACCGATAGCAGAAGCGGTTGATTTAGGTTACAGCGACTCAGTCCTATTTGCGCTTAAACTGGAAAGTGTTCATCCGCAACGTAAGAGCCTATTAGTAAATATATCACCAGTTTTCATGTCAGACTTACTACCATTGGCAGGTCAAATTGGCGGTGGTGCCCGTTTTGATAAAGGTCGTAGCACATGGGGACCAATCAAGACGTTTCCCAAGAACGTTGAGTTGAGAGTCAATGCAGTGTATTCTGCAAGTGGCAGCCGTGAAACTATACCCGATAGTCGTGGCATACAAGTATCAGTACACTACAGTCTTGCCAAACTACCATCAAACAACTATCAACCCCGTCTTGCTGATGATCGTATGGGACACTTCATGACCACAGTTAAAGACTTCTCACTTAAAACCAGTGATGAACCTTTTATTCGTTACGTCAATCGTTGGCATTTGGAAAAGGCTGACAAGAAGGCAAAACTATCCCCGCCGAAAGACCCGATTATATTCTACATAGAGAAAACTGTGCCTCATCGGTATCGTCCGTATGTTCGACAAGGTATACTGGAATGGAACAAGGCATTTGAAAAAGCTGGATTCATAGATGCAATTGAAGCACGTATCCAGCAAGATCATGAGAATTGGGATCCTGAAGATGCACGCTATAATACGATACGTTGGGTAGTCGGGGCATCCTTTGCAATTGGACCTTCCCGCGTTAATCCGTTAACAGGACAGATTCTGGATGCAGATATTCTTGTTGGCGAAAGTTGGATAAGGTCTTGGCAACGGGAATATACAACTTTCTTTGATGAAGTTGAACATGAACGTAATCATCCCATTGATGAATCATCGCGACATAACTGCCAAATGGCAACCGGACTCGCACAACAGATGGGTTTCATGGCAAGTGTATTACAAGCACGTGGCATGATTGACGATGGAGAACTTCCAGAAGAGTATATTGGTCAAGCACTCAAAGCATTGATAATGCACGAAGTCGGTCATACGTTAGGAATACGACATAACTTTAAAGCGAGTACGATCTATACGCTTGATGAACTCAACAAAAAGACTGGTAAAGCCCTCCACGGTTCCGTGATGGAATATGATGCAGTCAATATTGCACCCGAAGGAGAAAAACAAGGTGATTATTATACAACTACCATCGGTCCTTGGGACTACTGGGTAATTGAGTATGCATATAAACCTGTTGGCGGTAGCAATCCAGAAGCAGAATTACCAGAGTTGCAAAAAATCGCATCACGTGTCGCATCCTCAGAACTAAGATATGCCACTGATGGTGATGCATCTATGTATCAGTATCGTGACCTTGATCCATTAGTCAATCGTTGGGATCTTGGTGCAGACCCGCTAAATTTTGCTAAGCAACGTCGTGAGATTGTCGCAGATCTTTGGGACGAAATCGCAGACAAAGTCACCTCAGATGGAATGGGGTATCAACGCGTCAGACGTGCCTTCAGGTCACTGCTGGGTCAATATAGCCGTGCGATGTTCCTTGCAACACGATTCATCGGTGGACAATACCACCATCGCGATCACAAAGGCGATGAAAACGCACGCTTACCTTATGTGCCTGTTCCTGCCAAGAAACAACGTGAGGCACTGGCATTTATCAAAGAACATGCACTATCGGATAATACATTTGATTTCCCTCCGAAGCTACTAAACAGCATAGCAATTACACGTTGGAGTGATTGGGGAACAAGTAGTGGCAATTCCACACGATTAGATTACCCAATCCACGATGTTATTTTGCGGAATCAAAGCCAAATTATTGGTCGCTTGCTTGATGCAAATGTTCTTGCCCGCGTTCAAGACACCGAGCTTAAATTTTCCGACGGTGATGTGTTCACATTACCAGAACTCTTTACGGGAATTACCGATGCTGTCTGGGTTGAACTTGATAAGAATGCTGATGCTAAACAGTGGACAAATTCAGACGCGTTTATCTCCAGTTTCCGTCGTGGATTGCAGCGCGAACACTTGAAACAACTTATCAAACTTGTACTGGCAGCAGATAATGGCACACCTGAAGATGCAAGATCTCTTGCGAGACTCCATCTCAAGCAAATCAATGACCGTCTGAAAAATGTACTACAAAATTCAAGGCAAAAACTTGATGATTACAGCGTAGCACATTTAGATGAATCGCAAGTACGAGTTGAGAAGGCATTGGATGCCAACTTTAGTGTAGAGAAACGATGAAATCCTATCTTTTTCAGTTCTCTGTGAGCTATCATCCAATTATAAAATTCCATACAAATAGGCGCGGTTTTATACCGTGCCTATTTGTATATTAATACTCAGTTTCAGATTCGTACTATAACGTGAGTTCGGTATTAGTAACGAGTTTAAATATATACCATGAAATCGTAATATGTAACTGTTGGAATTGGTTGAATCGACATCCTAAATTCCGTTGGCAATGTTTTCGTAGAATAATCCGAATTTTCAGAGTCATTCTTGACTAAATAGGTCATAATAGTCCTATAAAACCATACTGAATATAGGTTCACAACACATGAATAAATTGTGAAATTTTCCTCTTGACTCTGAAAACTCTGAATCTTTAGAATCAAAGTAATGTAAATATTATCATATAAAAAAGATCGACTTCTGGCATATAACACTATTCATTAATCG
>JAJEAG010000065.1 GCA_022824265.1 Candidatus Poribacteria bacterium
GCAACCCACGAACCCAGTCTACCACTAACTTTAGACCGATTTTACCAAAAGATACCGTAATGTCAAAAAAAGATACCGTACGGTAACCTTTTAAGGAGGAATATTCCAATGAAATTCGAAGACAGACACAAACAATTCGTAGTCAAATCCTACGCAAAAATGATGACACGAACAGAAATCACAGAAGCATTTATGCAAGAATTTGAACACGACCTACCCAAACCATCCATGAAGAAACCAGAATATCCAACAATCGACATCGAACAAGAGTATGACAAACAAGCATACACGGATAACGCATTAAAAGGGCATTACGAAAGCTATCAGACCAAATACGGAGACGAAGCAGAAACAAAGTATAACCAAGACTTGGACACAATACGTCAACAAGTCGAAGACGACTTTCAACGCAATGCCAAGAAACTCCGTGACGAAACCTACAAAAACGACCTAAAGGCTTATGATAAACAACTTAACGACCACAATCGGAAACTGAGAATAGATATTTCAAACCAACTTAGAATCTACAACATCACCCACAACAGATTTCCGTTGAAATACCGACAAATCTATGAACAAACCCAGCGAGAATACCTATCCAAACTCCTAACCAACCTAAACGCCAACAAAGACCACATCACCCAAGAACTCCAAACCCTATACGGATTCATCAAAAGACGAATCATACAAGGAGAATCCACGCGCGACCTAACCTCAGACATAAAGCTCGCGCACACAATACTCAAAACAATCGCAACCACCAAATCGTAGAGGCGAGGTCAACCAAATGCATCGTAGGGCGGGGTTGCCCCGCCCACTCTTCTGTAGGAGTGATCTCCGCCATGGTAGCAGGCACACTCCGGGGAATGCCAAAAGGCATTCATACCTAAACCCGGTAGGTGCGGTTTCCTAAACGCACCGGACCCTAAAAGGAACTAAAAATTACCCGATTAAATTCTTAATCTTCATCCGAGTGCCTACTACTTTGCATCCGATACCAATTTACAATATCTCTTATGAAGATAGGTCTGAATTTCCATAAATTGACGCTTATGGTGCGGTTAGGAAACCGCACCTACGGGGAATTATCTCATTCAATTTATGCCTCTATATCAACTGCGGAACCGCTTTCTGCCGAGGCATAGATAGCATCTGTTATCTGTTGAACGACAAGTGCCTGTTCTAAACCAGTAATAGGTTGTCGGTTTTCTTGGATTGCTGCAGCAAAATCGGTCGTTGGATCGCCATAATGCGGTCCTTCAGTGTCATCACTATCAGCCAACGCATCTGTACTTGCTCCGTCAGCCGTTGTAGTTTGTGTATGCTGTATACTTGCTGGGTTTCCATTTCCCATGTTCAGTTTAAGCGCACCTTCAGAACCTATTATTTCCCAATTGGAGTTTGAATTCGCTGCCATGAATTCACCCCGCTCAAGTGTAATCACAGTGCCATCTTCACACCGAACCAGAGCGTTATAATGCGTTTCAGCATCGGAACCGGGGGCAATATGTGATGTAAAAACAGGAGGCACCGTCCACGTTTGAGCAAACACGGTTTTCGGTTTGAGTTTCCATCCTGTAATACCCAGCAGGAAGTCAATGTCGTAACATCCCCAGTTCACAAGTATACCACCACCGTTGAGTGCTTTCTTCAATCGCCATGCGGGACGTGGAGAGTCAGGTTCTTTCCCACAACCCCGAATTGCACGACAATGTACCGTACGGAGGTCACCCAATCCACCTGATGTTATCAGTTCCGTGGCAAGCCGAGCAGCTTTGTTGAAGCGATTACGCGACGAACAACATCCCGACACTAAATCACCACGAGCAGCAATTAACTGATTGACTTCATCAACGTTCATTGCGATCGGTTTCTCAATCAGCACATGTTTTCCTCTTTCAAATGCACGCAATGCAACTTCGGTGCGGAATTGTGTTGGAAAAGCAAGTACGACTGCCTCTACTTCTTCATTATCAAGAAGATCTACATCATTCGCGTACATATTCGGAGGATTAAAACGTTCAGCAGCGCGTTCCCTGTAGGAATCAACTAAATCCGCAGCAGCGACTAACTCAATATTTTCAGATTCTGATGCGATGCTAAGATGCCTACTTCCGATAACACCACAACCAATTACACCTAATTTTACTGGATCCATATATTCTCCGTTTTGTTTTTGTTATTGTTATTGTTGGTAATACAAACTTATATCATATATATTGTATAGATTTAAATGTAACCTGTTGACCCATCTGGTCGGATTGGACAGGTTCTTTGCCAATGAACATACTCGTTATCTGTTACTGCGTCTTCGTTAATTTCCACACCAAATCCAGGACGATCTCGCAACTCCAAATACCCATCCTTAGGCATGTACGGTTCATCTACCCAAGAATTCCATGCAGCATCAGTGGGGAGTAAATATTCCAATATTTTGAAGTTCGGGGTGGCAGCAGCGAAGTGAACATTAACGGCAGTTGCCAGGGGTCCCATCGGGTTGTGTGGAGCGACGGTCACATAGTGTGCCTCAGCAATCGCAGCGATCTTACGCATTTCCAACAATCCACCGCACACGCAAACATCCGGTTGAATGATGTCTGCACCTTGCGCGGCAATAATATCAAGGAATTCAAATCGCGTATAAAGTGACTCACCAGTAGCGAGAGGCACTTGCATCTGTGAACGGAGTCGTGACCATGCTGGGATGTGTTCAGGACGCAGCGGTTCCTCATAAAAATATGGATCATACGGGGCAAGTGCATTGGCAAGTTGCAAGGCGCGTATCGGTTCAAAAATCTTGGCATGTGGATCAAATGCAAACTCCCAATCGTCTGGGGTATTCAAACGTATTTGTTCAAAGTAATTAGCTGCTGCTTCACAGACTCTTCCCCATCGGTCAGCATCCGGATTAAGTTTATATGGACTTGTCTTGAAAGCGGTGAAACCCCACTCCTCATTTAGTTTCCGTGCTTGGTCTGCTGCCTCTATACCATCCCTTCCTCCGATGCCGCGATATACCCGTATCCGATCACGTGCGTGTCCACCGAGAAGCATATATACTGGCAACCCAGCAGCTTTTCCACTGATGTCCCAGAGCGCATGGTCAATGGCAGAGATAACAGCAAGACCTGCACCCCCAGGCGGAAATCGAAACTGCTGATGTAGTTTCAGCATAATGTATTCTATTCGACGCGGATCATCACCTTGAATCATCTCAAAGATATAGTTGGCGATCGGTTCAACAGAGAGGTCAGGACCTGTAGAATATGCTTCACCCCATCCGTGTATGCCTTCATCAGTTTCGACTTTGATTAACCCGCGCGGACGGTTGCCAAAGTTCGCCATGAATGTATGTATTGCTGTTATTTTCATCGCTTTCCTCAATGCTATTATTTCAGGTTTTGCCATTGGTGTCAAGAAAAATGCAATTTCATGAAGTTATTTAGTCCACCTAAATATCAGCCTGTATAGTTATGTTATTTTTTATAGATTAAATGTTGTCTGACATGTTATTATTCTATGATTAAGAGATAAACAGAAAATATAATACTAAAAGTTCTTCAAAACAATGGAGAGAGAATTATGAATGAGAGAATTGAAACAACAAATGCAGATGAAGCAGATGAAGCATTATTACGTTTTAATCGTTTCCATGACGGTTATGTTGAGGGTATTGAAATAAAGTTTGAAAACTATAAGGGTTTTAATGACGAGGGTGCGTCTACAGGAATTAGAAACTCAGAAAAAACAATTGTACTCTCTGTCAACCCATATCCGTATGGAAAAGAACATGACAAGATTGTTAAAGTAGAGTTCAAGGATGTCAGATCATTTGAGATAATATCTGAACTGGATGAAGGACCTAAAGCGGGTCCAACATGGGGGATTTGTCAAGCACTTACAATGGAAGCAGATGAACCTAATGAAAATGAAATCTTTTGGGATTTTTATTTCTTATGTGATAAAGCAAAGTACGAAGTTACTTGTTCCAAAATAGTCTTTGAATATAATAAGGTATGAGATTATATCTGTTTTTCAGATGAAATCTGTTTGTCAAATATGTTATTATTTGTAAATCTTATTGCTATGTATTACAGTTCAGCAGATATTTATCAGTTTATATGTACTGAAACTTGATCCTTTTACGTATGTAACGGAAAGTGTCTGATAATACTGTAATACATACCTTTAGCCATATTTGAACGGAGAGCCTATGCGATATATCTATCAAGTTTGTATTCGTTTGTTGGTATTTCTGTGTATACTAACATTTCTAAATACCAGTTATGCAGATGATCTGAATCATGATCAAAAGATTGAATTCTTCCACACTAAAGTGAAACCTGTCCTTGAGCAGAACTGTATCCGATGCCACGGTGGTGAGACCGAAGTAAAGGGCGGTCTCCATCTTACAAGCCGTGAAAAGATTCTTGAAGGTGGTCATTATGGAGCAGCGGTTTCGTTAGAAAACCCCACTGAAAGTTTCCTACTTGAGATGGTTGGTTATAGTCAAGACACAGCACAAATGCCACCTGACGGCAAGTTAGATGACGATTCGCTTGAGATATTGGCAGAATGGATCAACATAGGACTCCCCTATCCGACGACAACAGATGATGATCAACCTATTCTACACACCGAATCCGATTATTGGGCATACCGTGCATTAAAACGCCCTAATGTGCCATCAGTACAAAACACAGATTGGGTGAGAAATCCAATTGATGCGTTTATACTCGCTAAACTGGAACAAACAAGTTTAACACCTGCTTCACCCGCAAGCAAACAGGCACTTATTCGCCGCGTATATTATGATCTAACAGGATTGCCTCCTTCGCCAGATGCAGTGGAAGCATTTTTGAATAACACTGCTCCGGACGCTTATGAAAAACTAATAGATACACTTTTGCAGTCGACACAGTATGGTGAAAAGTGGGGGCGACATTGGCTTGATCTCGTTCGGTACGCAGAAACAAACGGTTATGAGAGCGATTCTGATAAACCGTATATATGGCGATACAGAGACTATGTTATAAATTCCTTCAATGATGATAAACCGTACGATGAATTCATAAAGGAACAATTGGCAGGTGATGAACTTGATACAGTTACTGCGGGTACTATAATTGCGACAGGGTATCATAAACTTGGTGTTTGGGACACTGGACCTGCTGACAGGAAACTTGCCCGATACGACTACCTTGATGATATTGTTTCGACTACAGGACAGGTGATGCTTGGTATGACAATCGGATGTGCCCGATGCCACGATCACAAAATAGATCCAATTTCAACACAGGATTATTACAGTTTCCTTGCGTTTTTCCATGACATCACACCTCACAATGGCGGTCCACTTGCAGACATAGGAACTCCTGAACAAAAAACAGAACGCGACAGACTCTTAACAGAAAAGCGGATTGCTGAAGAAAAGTTTCATGATGAACTATTTAGGATACAAGAAGACATAAAAATAGAACTTGCTAAGGGACATACAGAACCTATATCTCCTGAAATAAAGGTATCTCCAATCCGTGATTTGACATATAGATTCTACCGAGGTGTTTTTGAACAATTTCCTAATGACTTTAATGCTCTTGAACCCACAGCGGAAGGAAGGTTATTCAGCAACCTTTTCACGCTTACACCCGCAAACCCAAAGAAAAACATTGGTTTGGTTTTTGAAGGGATATTACAGGTACCTGAAAATGCGATTTATACATTCCATCAAAACCTAAATGGTGAAAATAGATTGATACTTGACGGACAGTTAGTTAGTGAATTGAGTGGTAATAGCGACACTCAGATTACACTATCTGCTGGAGATGTTCCGATACGTCTTGAATTCTTTAATAAAGATTTAGATAAACCGAACTTGGATATCTCTTGGTCAGGACCAAATTTTACGAAACAGCCACTTTCAACAAACGCTTCAATTAATTTTGGGAAATTATTAAATACACATACAGATTATATCAAATCCAATGAGTCATTGAAATCGTTAGTAAATAAATACAACGAAGTTAAGCAACAACGAGATCAGCGTAGTCGTCAACGTGTCCCCTATGTTCATCAAGCATTGGCGGTATCTGAGAAGTCACAGACACCGACACATATTCTCCGTCGTGGCAATCCTCACCTCGTTGGACGTGAAGTTAAACCAGCATTTCCTTCAGTCCTGAATCCTTCTACTGTAGTAATTCCAACACTGCCAAAAGAGATAAGGTCATCAGGAAAACGACGTGTTTTCGCTGAATGGGTTGTAGATGCTGATAACCCTCTCACTGCACGTGTGATGGTAAATCGTATATGGCAATACCACTTTGGACGAGGAATTGTCCGTTCATCCAACGATTTTGGTCTCTTGGGCACACCGCCAACACACCCGGTACTTCTTGACTGGCTTGCCTCTGAATTCATAGCGAGTGGCTGGCGAATCAAAGCGATGCATAAGTTGATAATGACATCAAATACTTATCTGATGTCTACACAGAATAATCCGAAATTCCTTCAACTGGATGCGAACAACGACCTTTTTTGGAGATTCAACATGCGTCGTTTGGCTGCAGAGGAGTTACGGGACTCTGTGCTGATGATTACTGGAAAATTGAATCCTAAAATGGGAGGTCCCAGTGTATTTCCAGAATTACCTGAAGAAGTATTGGCTACAGCATCAAGACCAAGGAATGTTTGGGGTAAATCACCTCCTGAAGAAGCGAACAGACGAAGTGTCTACGTTAAAGTCAAACGTTCCTTACTTGTTCCGATATTGAACCAATTTGACCAAGCAAACACAGATTCAACATGTCCTGTCCGCTTTTCAACAACTGTGCCGACACAATCATTGACTATGCTAAATGGAAAGTTCATCAATGATAATGCACTTTCCTTCGCTAACAGAATGCGTAATGAAGGTGGCGCGGATTTAAAGGAACAGGTTCAATTTGGATTACGTCATGTCTTATGTCGTGAACCGGAACAGGTGGAAATTCAACAAGCATTGACATTTATGCAAGAACTACAGCAGCATGATAGCGTAAGTTCAGAGGTAGCACTCAACCGATTTGCATTATTGGCATTGAATCTAAACGAATTTATCTTTTTAGATTAAGATGTCCTTTTTGAAACCGCAAAATGGAACTCTAAGATTGGAGATATATGATGAGCAGTCAATCTGAGACGTATAAAACAACAAAATCAACAAGCAATTTCTGTGGACAAACTCGACGTGAATTTATCGGTAACATCGCCGGTGGATTTGCATCATTAGCATTGACAGGACTGTTGTCAACTGATGGCTTTCTTGAATCACAGGTCTTCGCTGAGGATGGCGTTACCCCCTACCAAAACCCACTCTCACCAAAACCATCACACTTCACTCCAAAGGCAAAACGAGTTATTTTCTTGTTCATGTATGGTGGACCAAGTCATGTTGATACCTTCGACTACAAACCGGAACTGATTAGACTTAATGATAAAACCGTTCAGGTTAAGACAAAAGGACGTGGTGGTGAGAGAAATAAAGGACGGATTGTTGGTCCAAAATGGGAGTTCAAACAGTATGGCGAATCAGGTCAGTGGGTTTCTGGTCTATTTCCACACATTGCCACATGTGTTGATGACATTGCTTTCATCAAATCAATGACTGCAGACTCACCCTTGCACGGTTCAGCGATGCTAATGATGAATGCAGGTCGTATCATCAGCGGTCACCCATCGCTTGGATCTTGGGTGAACTATGGACTTGGCAGTGAGAATGAGAATCTTCCAGGATACGTCGTAATGCTTGATCGAACTGGTGGTCCGATTAGCGGTGCCAAAAACTGGAGTAGCGGGTATATGCCTGCTGTTTATCAAGGGACTGTATTCCGTTCAGAAGGAGAACCGATACTTAATTTGAAACGGTCTGAAGACGTGTCAGATAGTGAGCAAAGAAGATTGCTTGATTATTTGCGAAAATACAATTCAACACATCTTTCTAAACGGACTGACAACACTGATCTTGCTGCTCGAATATCCAGTTATGAGTTGGCATATAAGATGCAGTCTGCAGCACCAGAAGCGGTTGATTTAGATAGTGAACCAGAACATATTAAGACACTTTACGGGATCGACCAGAAAGAAACAGAGGAATACGGAAAAAAATGTCTCTTAGCAAGGAGACTGGTCGAACGGGGAGTGCGTTTCATTCA
The DNA here is from genome assembly GCA_022824265.1 of Candidatus Poribacteria bacterium. Taxonomy (GTDB): domain Bacteria; phylum Poribacteria; class WGA-4E; order WGA-4E; family WGA-3G; genus MSPOR6. Next base: position 8,193 of record JAJEAG010000065.1, read on the forward strand.
AGTTTACTCTGGCGGTGCACATAATGATGACAATTGGGATGCACATGGGGGTATTGAAAGAAATCACAACAAACATGCTAAGGCAACGGACAAACCGATTGCTGGACTACTTAAAGACCTGAAACAACGCGGGTTGCTTGACGAAACAATAGTTGTATGGGGTGGTGAATTTGGTCGCCAACCGACAGCAGAATATGCCAAAGGCACAGGACGTGACCACAACTCCTACGGATTCACAATGTGGATAGCGGGTGGTGGTATTAAAGGTGGCATAAGTGTTGGTGAGACCGACGAACTCGGTAGTGCAGCGGTCATCAATCCGTTTCATGTTAGAAACCTTCACGCAACTATTCTACATCAACTCGGTATTGACCCGAATCGACTCACATATTTTCACGGTGGTTTAGATCAAAAACTTGTCGGTGTTGAGGGGGCAGAACCAATTTGGCAGGCAATGAGTTAATTGTCTGACAATACAAATACAGTTTCATAAACCTCAATCTTCCCATTCAGTATTCTAAATAATACCGTTTCTAAATAATCACTTCTCATAAACAAAAAACTCGTTCGTAGTCGCGCAATTCATTGCCAAATCAACGCCAAATGCGTGTATGGCATTTGGCGCCTCTTACATTCCGTAGGGGCGAGGTCTCCTCGCCCGCATTCACATATACAGTCCCGTAGGTCGGAGCGAGCACCGCGACCTCCGACATGTATTATGTCTGAAACCCACATAAAACATATTGGATATATATTGTTCCACCTCCTTGATAAACTACCCTCCACATACCACCATCCGTTAAACTATAACATCATTTCGAAATAAAAACATTTTATTCACAATTTATTCCGTAGGTCGGAGCGAGCACCGCGACCTCCGACATGGGACTGACAGACAAATCTAATACCATTATGTCATTGTAATCCGAATACGAACGACTGAATATGAAAAAATACTGAAAAGGAAAAACGTACCAAAATGAAAATTTCAAAATTTTCGTACCACCCCATAAACCCATTCCCAGACTGGCATAAACCCGAATATCAAAACGCACCAAAAAACGAAAAACACCCTTTTTTAGTGCGTTTTTTTTAAAGCAATTTTATTCATAATCGGACATCTATACTAAGAAAACACATGTATATGAGAAAATACTATAATCCTGAAAATCCTGGTTCAGACAATAATCCGCGCCTTCAGTGATTCAGACAGTTCACTTCAAGGATTAATATTGAAATCATGAGATATTGATAACAGAAGGGTTCTGGACTGCACTTATTTTGCAGTTGACATTCTTACCTTTTGCAGTGTATGATATGAAAAAGATAGGCTTTGATTGGAGGAAACGAATTTGGCAGCAGATATTGGTCTCATCGGATTAGCAGTGATGGGTGAAAACCTCGCACTGAATATGGAAAGCAAAGGCTTTGAGGTAGCGGTTTTTAACCGAACTGTCTCGCGTGTAGATGATTTCATTAAAGGGTCAGCAAATGGCAAAAATATAATCGGAACACATTCCATACCTGAATTCATTGGTAAATTAGAGACACCACGAAAAATAATATTAATGGTTAAAGCAGGCGAACCTGTTGACGCGTTTATTGAGTTATTAGTACCACATCTTTCAAAGGGTGACCTGATTATTGATGGTGGCAACTCAAATTTCAATGATACAATTCGTCGGCATCAGGAATTAGATGAAAAAGATATACTTTTCATCGGTACTGGTATTTCTGGCGGTGAAGAAGGCGCGCTAAAAGGTCCCGCAATGATGCCGGGAGGATCACCAGAAGCTTATGCACTTGTAGAACCGATCTTCACAAAAATAGCAGCGCAGGTTGAAGACACACCTTGTTGTTCCTACATCGGTCCAAACGGTGCAGGACATTACGTCAAAATGGTGCATAACGGCATTGAATACGGTGATATGCAACTAATCTGTGAAGCGTATTCCCTCATGAAAAACGTCTTGGATATGAACGCAAATGAGATGCAGGAAGTATTTAACGAATGGAATCAAGGCGAACTCAATTCCTACCTCATTGAAATTACCGCTGATATATTCACACAACGGGATGCAAATGGCACACCTTTTGTTGATGTTGTCTTGGACAAAGCGGGGCAAAAAGGAACCGGCAAATGGACAAGTATCTCTGCGCTTGATCTGGGAATATCTGCCCCTACTATTGCAGAGGCGGTTTTTGCACGTTGTATCTCTGCTATCAAAAGCGAACGTGTTGACGCAGCCAAGGTAATTAACGGACCCATAGGCAATTTTGATGGTGACCGTGAGGCAGCACTAAATGCTATCCACGATGCACTCTATGCTGCAAAAATATGCTCTTATGCACAAGGATTTGCATTGATGCGCGAAGCAAGTGCAGAAAATGATTGGGATCTGGATCTCGGTAAAATCGCTTTAGGTTGGCGTGGCGGTTGTATCATTCGGGCAAAATTCCTACATCGGATAGCAGAGGCGTTTGAACGAAATCCTGATCTGCCAAATTTGTTACTTGACTCCTATTTCCGTGGAATCATAGAAGCAGCACAACCGAATTGGAGAAATGTTATCAGCACTGCCACACAACTCGGTGTTCCGATCCCCGCGTTTAGTTCAGCGTTAGCATATTTTGATAGTTATCGCAGTAGTAGGCTTTCTGCTAACCTGATTCAAGCGATGCGCGACTATTTCGGGGCACATACATACAATAAATTAGATGCAGATGGTAACATCATAGTCGGTGATGATGGTGAACCGACGGTGTTCCATACCGAATGGATGTTAGAAAACCGTCCAGAAGTGATTGTTGAATAAAGGAGAACTTATGGCTCAAGGACCACAGCAAGCTTTATATGATTTTAAACCTCAACACGATTTTTTTGTTGGAATCGACTCAGATGGGTGTGTTTTCAATAGCATGGAAGTCAAACATAACGACTGTTTCAGCGTGAATGTCGTCAAACATTTTGGGTTAGCATCTATCTCACGACAAGTTCATCAGGCATGGGATTTTGTCAACCTATATTCTACAATGCGTGGCACAAATCGGTTTAAAGCAGTCCTTCTTGTGTTTGATTATTTACGGGAAATGGATCTTGTCCAGAAGATGAGTTTAGACATTCCAGAACTGCCACATTTGCGAGAATGGACTGAAACTGAAACGAAACTTGGAAACCCTGCACTTCAAGAAGCAATTGATAAGGCATCTGGTAAAAGACAAGAAGAGTTGGAACATGTGATGCAATGGAGTCTCGGTGTAAACGAAAGTGTCGCGGAGATTGTCTACAATCTACCTCCATTTCCCGGTGTCCGTGAAGCGTTACAACGGCTCCAAGGAAAAGCAGATGTCATTGTAGTTTCGGCTACGCCAGATGAAGCACTCAAACGTGAATGGGACGAACACAATATTGACCAATACGTTGCTCTGATTGCAGGACAAGAGATGGGAACGAAAACAGAACACCTTACCATCACAACAAAAGATAAGTATCCTGATAACCATGTCTTAATGATTGGTGATTCACCGGGGGACTTAAAAGCGGGTCGTAGTGTAGACGCGCTGTTTTTCCCTGTCAATCCCGGTGCAGAAGATACATCTTGGGCACACTTCCTTGACGAAGGCATAGAGAGATTCTTTAATGGACAATATGCAGGCAGCTATGAAGATGGGTTGCTTACCAAATTTCAAGAATTACTACCAGAAACACCTCCTTGGTAAACATAAACCATAAAAACACACGAAAGGAAATATATGAAGATATTATTACAACATAGAGTGGAAGACGACCAATTAAAACGGTTAGAAGACATAATTGGTGATGAACATACTTATGTTGCTCCGAGTTCAAGAGAAGAAATTGCTGAAGAGGGTAAAGATACCGATATATACTTCGGATTCTGTAGTGAGGACATCTTCCCCCTCCTACCGAATATAAAATGGATTCAAGCATCCAGTGCTGGCATGGATAAGCACATGTATCCCGCAATACGCGAGAGCGATGTTATTTTGACAAACGCTGCAGGTCTTTATGGAACCCACGTTGCTGATCAAGCGTTTGCGCTTTTGCTCGGTTTAACACGCGGTATTCACCACTTTGTACGCAACCAAGATAACCACAAGTGGGGTGGTAGCAAATCTCCGATGATTGAGATAGACGGTTTCAATATCGGCATTGTAGGATTAGGTGGTATCGGCATGCAGATGGTAAAACGCGCAAAAGGTTTTGACATGCACGTTATCGCTGTTGATGCTTACCGCACGGAAAAACCGGAAAACGTTGATGAACTGTTGCCTATGGATAAACTCGCAGATGTAATGAGTCGTGTGGATGTTGTGATGATTGCTTGTCCCTTAACTGAGGAGACACGCGGACTGATTAATGCTGAAAACCTGTCTGTGATGCAACCGAATGCGTATTTCATCAACGTTGCACGCGGTCCGATCGTCAACGAAGCCGACCTTATTGAGATATTGAAGGAAGGCAAAATCGCTGGTGCAGGATTGGATGTTACAGAGGTTGAACCGCTATCCGAAGATAGTTCGTTGTGGGATATGGATAACGTAATTATTTCACCACACGCAGCGGGTGGTTCTCAGCACCGCATGCGCCGCATCACCGAGTTTTTCTTAGATAACCTTGATCGGTATTTGAAGGGTGAAGAACTAAAGAATGTGGTTGATAAGCAGCTTGGGTTTTAGCAATGATTGTATATAATGGTTATATCGGGATCACCAATTTCGATCCGGAATTTGCTCTCTTCACGACACAGTAATAATTATACAGGACATTATCACATTTTACGGTGGATCAGTAGCCAAATACGGGAAGAAATGCAGGAATCCCATAAGGTTTATAATGAATTTACATTTTCGCTGTATAACATGCATAACAACTATAATGTTTATTTTTAACTAATGAAAACCTTATGGTAACACTTAAAAACTGGTGAAAACACTTAATCTCTGAGGGGAAATATAGTGAGAAGGTTTGGAACACTGGGACCCGTGAACCCTGAACAGCACTATATTGTTGCACGCACGGAAGAACTCACTGAATTCATCAAGCGCGTCAAAGAGGGACGTTATGTTGTCATCTTTGCACCCCGACAAACAGGCAAGACAACCTTTTTCCAACGTGCTGTTGCAGCACTTACCGCTGAAGACCTAACCTATTTTCCCATTCAGCTGAATTTTGAAATATATGTAGACTGTGACCGTTCCGAATTTTACGACTCTCTTACCAAACAAATTTGTAAGGAAATTGAGCACGTTTTCCAAAGACGCGGAAAGGAACCTGACGAAGCATTAAAACATTTTCTTGACAATGCCCAAATTACTAACCATTTGTCAATGATGGAGTTTTTTGAACAGATTCAGCGTTTCCTGAAAAACGGGGAAAATTGGCAGAAAGTTATCCTCATTATCGACGAGTTTGATGGCATTCCCAAATCTGCTCTGAAGGGATTTCTGCACGCGTTTCGACATACTTACATTACTCACGCTACGCTTCAATGTCCTCACAGCCTTGGTATTGTGGGTGTGAAAAATATCACACAACTGGATTACGATCGCTCTGTCTCCCCGTTCAATATCCAGGACGATTTTGCTTTGTCCAATTTTACGCTTGTTCAGGTGCAAGAGTTGTTAGGGCAATATACAGACGAGACGGGACAGGCTTTCGACCCAAAAGTCCTTGAATCCATTCACAAACAGACAGGAGGACAACCCTTCCTTGTCAATCGACTCGCGCAGATACTCACTGAAGAGATGGACATTCCAAAAACTGAAACACTCACAATGACACATTTTTCACAGGCACACGGACAACTTCTGGAGGAACGGAACACCAACCTATCACATTTGACAACCAATATCCGCCGAAACCCTCGCTTTGAAAGTTTTTTGATGCGAATCGTATTGTATGAGGAAGGGGTACCTTTTACGCTCCGTAATGAACTAATTAATGAACTTGCGACTTACGGAGTACTCACGAGGGGTTCTGACAGAATGTGTAAAATTGCTAATCCAATTTATCTACATTGCATTCTACAAGCATTCAAACCATTAGTCAATGGATTGGAGAACGACTACTTCCCAGATGACACCAATAAGTTTCAGTACCTCACCGACACCGGACAGATCCTGATGGAGCGGCTTTTGGATAACTTCCGAGACTTTATTACCCGCGTTGGATTTAGGATTCTACAAGTTCCCGAAACCCCTCAAGAATTCATCGGACAACTCTTGCTCTTTGCTTATCTGGACCAGTTCGTTACCAGCGTGAACGGGGCAATGTATATGGAAGTTCCAACTGGGCGCGGTAGGATGGATCTGATTATCTTTCACAATCAGCGAAAATATGTCATAGAAACAAAGATATGGCGGAGTAACCGTCACTATGCCGAAGGGAAGCAGCAACTCTCCGCATATCTGGCAACCGAGGGAGTAGCCGAGGGATACTATGTAGTATTCGATCATCGCAAGGTGCCAGAACCGCGCACAGAGACAGAGGTGATAAATGAATTGACGATTCGGAGTTACGTTATTCCTGTAGTGCAAGAGCGTCCTTCCCATCCCGTTGAATAGCGATTATTGATGGACTTGATGAATCTATATGTAGTAAAATGCTTTTTTGATATTTCACTATAATGAAGTGGTAAGAACAGTTCAACCCAGACAGGTCATTTATGTGATAACGAGTTAACATTAACTCCATAACAGATTATTGAAGAAAATATAAGACGCTGGGATCTACTCCACAATACAATTTGGTTTATACCTACGAATTATCTACCTCAATCCGCACGGCACAGAATTTTAACTCAGGTTGTTTAGACACTGGGTCAAATGCTGGATTCGTTACATAATTGGTATTGGATTCAGCATGGAACAGGTCTCCCCAATGAAACGGAGTGAAGAGCAATCCACGCCTGATTGTCTCCGTCACACGTGCCCGCGCATAACATCTTCCTCGCCTCCCAACAAGATATACCCAATTGCCATCCTCTACTCCGTTCTCCACAGCATCTTCAGGATGAATTTCGACAAAAGGTTCAGGATCTTTCTTTATAAGTTGTGGGACTTTCCCAGTACGGGTGCGGGTGTGCCATTGACTCGCAACACGTCCCGTTGTTAAACCGAGTGGATATTCCTCATCTGTTTTTTCATCTGGTGGACGATAAATAGGTGTTTTAAATTGTGCTTTTCCAGATGGTGTAAAAAACTTTCGACGAGTATATCTTCGGAGTGTTCCAGGATGTTTCGGATTAGGACAGGGCCATCGGAGTGATGTCTTCTCAAGACGTTCATTCGTCATTCCGATCTGGTCGCACGGAGTGCCAGCAGTCAATAAGCGATATTCATCCCATATCTCCTCGTGGCTGTGGAAATCAAAATCTCGTTTGAAACCCATCACCTTCGCTATTTGTGAGAATATCCACCAATCAGGTTTTGCTTCTCCGGGTGGTGTAAGGAATTTATCACTGCGGACAACGAGTCGTTCACTATTCGTCATTGTGCCGCGCTTTTCTCCCCATTGTGCAGCCGGAAGCAGCACATCCGCATATTCCGTTGTTTCCGTCGGATAATAACAATCCTGCACAATCACCAAGTCAGCACGTTTTAGTCCCGCTTGAGAAACCTTTGTATCGGGCATGCTGACAGCAGGATTTGTGCATACAATCCAGAGCGCGCGGACATCCCCAGCTGCTGCAGCCTCAAACATAGGCACTGCTGTTAAGCCAGGATTCGGATCTATGCTACCGGGTGGAATTCTCCATGCTCCTTCCAGATATGCACGGTGCATGTCGTTGGTAACAACACGATAGCCGGGTAACTGGTGTGACAAATATCCTACTTCTCTCCCACCCATTGCATTCGGTTGCCCTGTCAATGAAAAGGGACCTGCGCCTCTTTTGCCAACTTCTCCTAACTGAAGATGGAGATTGATCAGTGCGGCATTTTTATCTACACCACTCGTGCTCTGGTTTGTTCCTTGACAATAGAAACTAAGCAATCGATTCGGTTTAGATAGAAACTCTACGATTTCATCAATACGTCCGGGATGTATGTCAGAGATAGAAAGAAGTTCGTCCTCATCCAGACTTTCAAGATGGTTTTTATACGCACTAAAGTTCTCAGTATCTCTTTGGATGAAACGTTTGTCAACACGACCATTCGCAAGCAGACGTTTGGCAATAAGTTGAAGGAAAGCCACATCACTACCTGGTGCAAGTGGGACATGGACGTCAGAAAATTCTGCTGTTTTAGTGCGTCGAGGGTCTACTGCGATAATCCGTGTATTAGGTTCTGATGCCCGCCGTTTCCGAATCATTTGAAAAAGAACAGGATGGTTTGCCGCCATGTTCGCGCCGATAATCAGAAACACATCCGCATGTTGAATGTCATCATAGCAGGTCGGCGGTCCATCTGAACCGAATGCTTGCATATAACCAACTACCGCAGAAGACATACAGAGTCTACTATTTGTATCAATATTGTTTGTCCGCAAAAACCCTTTAAATAGTTTATTGAAAACGTAAGATGTTTCTGTATCTAATTGTCCTGAACCGTAGAGTGCAAGCGCATCATTCCCGTGTTCTAAACGGATGTTTTGAAGCCGATTTGCTGTAAATGCAATGGCTTGTTCCCACGAAACTTGTCGTAGCGGTTCATTCTTACTTTCACGAATCATTGGGTATGCTAACCGTCCGTCATGGTTCTGAAATACTTGTTTGAGATGTGCGCCTTTTGGACAAAGCATACCGAAATTTGGCGCAACATCATCGTCTGCTGAAATCCTTGTAATTTTATTTTCCTTAACCTCTGCCCGGATTACACAACCGACACCACAATAAGGACAGACAGCTTTTCCTGTTGAACTATTCACTGATTTCTCCAATCTATATAATCAAGTAATAACATACCATTTCAGTTCTTGAACGCATATCTTTCAGAAAGCGCGGCGTCATAAGCCTTTTTCTCTGCTGCTTGTACTTCAGGTGAGAATCGCACTAAAACTGTAGCAAAAGCGGCAACAACAACTAATCCTCCGAGGAAAAACAGTCCCTGTTGTATCGTGATATTTTCAGCACGGAATAAGAAGCCAACTGCAACTGCACCTGCGTTTCCACCCGCACCAACAATTCCCGCAACAGACCCTAATGCCTTCTTATTGATAAAAGGCACAATTCCAAACGTTGCACCTTCAGACATTTGAACAAAGAGACTGAATATAATCATTGTGCAGACTGCCAAGATCAGGACATTCATCTGCGAAAAGATGATGAGCATAATACCCTCACCTAATAAAACGACAAACAGAAATAGAACACGTCCACGGAGACCAATGAATTTCGCAAAGAAATCAGAAAAATATCCGCCGACAGAACGTGCAAAGATGTTCATTAATCCGAACAGTCCCGCGATGAGTCCCGCTGTTTTAACATCTAACTGAAACTGATCATGATAATATAGCGCAGCGACATTATTAATTGTAAGTTCAACCCCGAAACACGCAGCGTATATAATAAAAAGTGCCCATACGCGATAATCTTTAATCGCAAGTATGAGGGATCCCATTCCCTTATCTTTAGTAGGTTCAAGTTGACCACTCGCTCTAAGTTCTTTATAGTTTCCATCAGGTGCATCCTGCGTTAGGAAAGAATAGACGAAACCCATGATGAACAAAGCAATACCCGGTATAATCATTGCCAAACGCCAACCGAGAAACTTATCTACACCAAAACTCAGGACAGCGGTTAAGATCAGCGGCATCACCATTTGGGTAACTCCACCACCCAAATTACCCCAACCTGCAGTCGTAGCGTTTGCTGTTCCAACGCAGTTCGGGGCAAACATTACTGAAGTATGATACTGCGTTATGACAAACGAAGCACCAATTGCACCGATTGCTAAGCGAAAGAGTAGGAATGAGGTATAATCTTGAGCAAGCCCAATACCCATGACAGGAATTGAACCGAGTATTAGGATCCATGTATACGCCTTTCGCGCTCCGATACGATCACAAAGTGGACCAATGAGTACCCTTACTAAAACCGTAATTGCGACAGACGCAATTATGGTATTTCCAATTTGTGACTTGGTTAGCAATAGGTCTTCACGTACTATCGCCATAAGTGGGGCAATCCCAAACCAACCAAAAAATGCCAAGAAAAACGCAAACCATGTCGTGTGAAAGGTACGCATATGAATCGTCTTTACACTAAAAAGATTAATTTGTGTTGCTTTATTTTTTACTTCCATTCATACACCCAAATATGTAATTCCTTTCTGTTTTCAATTAGTTACAATCTAAATATTGCAGACTTGATTTAGGATATTTATAAGTTATGTGAACTACAGATATCAGTAGTTTATTTCCGTGAAAAGTAAGGAACAAGTCCTTCAAGTACTTGCGGTAAATCATCGCAAGGCACATTTTCTAACAATTTCGTAGCAATTTTGGGATTTGGACCGGCATCACCCTTGACAAAGACATCAACTGCATCTGTAACCACACCGTCTATTTTCGTTCTCTTACCGAGTAGTCCTATATCAGCAGCGGTGTGGTTTCCACACCCATTTGGACAACCCGACCAATGCACTGTTAGAGGTTCGGTATTGCCGAGTTTCTCCTCTAAATGCCTGATTGCTTCCATAGCACGTTCTTTGGTCTCTATGAGTGAGAAATGGCAGTAATCTATACCTGTGCAGCTCACCATTCCACGCATGACTTCTGATGGATCATATCGAAGTTTCTGCAGAAGTGGTTCAGCAGTTAATTTTCCAATATTTGTATCCGACACATTAGGAATAATCAGATTCTGCCCTTGAGTTAACCTGATTTCTCCTGTACCGTATAAGTCTGCGATACGTGCGACTTCGTAAAGTTGTGTAGTTGTTATTCGTCCAACAGGCACGACAAGTCCGACATAGTTCAATTGTTCCTGTTTTTGAGAGAAAATACCTGTATGGTCAGTCTTTTTCTTTCCTCGCATATCTTTACCTGTTGATACAAGTGTTTTGTGAAAACGGGATTCTAATTCTACTCTGAATTTTTCTACTCCCCAATCAGCAATAAGGAACGCGAGACGCGATTTATTTCGCACATTACGGGGTCCGTGGTCTCTAAATATCAAGGTTATTTCAGCACATAACTCAGCCGCATCTTCAGGAGAGACGAACACATCAAGGTCTTCGGCAAGCGTGTAACCACCAGATCCCATCTTGCCACCCACCGAGACATTAAAACCCTTGACTTCTTGACCATCAATATCTTTCACAGCAGGGGTGAGTGCGATGTCTTGCGAAGCAGCATGTGTACAGTTCTCTAAGCATCCTGTTATTCCAACATTGAACTTACGCGGAATGTCAGTAAATTCCTTGTTACCTGTAATAATATCTGTATATTTTTGGGCAACAGGTGATGCATCAAACAACTCATTTGGGGTCAGTCCGGCAACAGGACAACCTGTTACACCTCGGATATTGTCAAATCCTGTTTGAAGAGAATCTAGACCGACATCTTCAAGTTGATTCCAGATGTTTTGCACATTCTCAATTGTAAACCCACGTAATTGAATCTGCTGACGTGTTGTTAGGTCAACAAACCCTGGACCGTGTGTTTCACTGATTGAAGCTATTGTTCGAATTTGGTCAGTATTGCAAAACCCACTTGACATCCTGAGACGCATCATAAACGCACCGGGAGTCTGTTTTCTGTAAAAGACACCGACCCACTTGAGTCTGTCTCGTTTCTCTGGAGGAATCGATTCCCATCCGTTGCGGACGTAGTATGGAATATCGTCCATTACCTCAAGTCCATTTTTCTCACGTTTGAGTGCTTCTGCAGGATGTATTTTTGCTTTTCGCTTTCTCTGAGAAGTTGACCTCTTAATCCTTAATTTTTTCTCTTGCTGGTTCATAGTTCAATCTCCTATTTATGAAAATGTAATACTCTGAAAAATTAATAATTGGAAATGTATCAGCATACATATATAAAAAGTTAAAACAAAAAGGTGTCCACCGGCATGCGTAATGCTTCTGCCAAATGGACACCTATGTCCGAACCCATACCTACATTGGTTGGGTATTTGCTATTCTTTTATTTTCTATTAGTAGCGTCGCTCAACGTCGAACAAACGCTATTTCATTATGTAATAAGTTGTGAGTTAGTCGCTAAACCTTATTTGTCAATACTGCGGCAATTGATAGGACATCTTGAGCAATTTCTGCGAGACGTTTTCTCCGATCCATTGCCATTTTTCGTAAAGTTTGGTAAGCTTCTGCTTCTGTTGTACCTCGTTGTTGCGCTACTATTTCCTTTGCGCGTTCTATGATTTTACGTTCTGCAAGACTTATTTTTGTCTTTTCAAGTTCTTTTTGTAATGCACGAAACTTACCAAAACGTGCAATTGCTGCTTCAATAATTGTTTCAACTCGTTCCTTAGACAGCATACCAACAACATAAGCTGAAACACCAGCCAACGTAGCATTTTGAATCGTCTCAGAACGGTCATCCTGTGCAAACATAACGATTGGACATGGATGATTCTGATTAATATATCCAATTTCAGTTAGAGTATCATCAGAGGGTGAAGCAACACCTATTAGGATTATGTCCGGACTTATTTGTTTGACTTGATTTAGCAGACCGTGTTCAAGTCCTACATGTGCAACGATGTTATATCTACTTCCCTCAAAAACCCGGTTCAACAGATATGTCCGTTCCAAGTCATTATCAACGATTAATACATTCTGTGTTTCATCGACAGCTTCCATCTGTTGAATATAAACCTTTCCAAATCAAATAAAATGTGTGCATAAATAATCACTATAAAAACTCACACAAAACCTATAGCAAAATCAGTGCCAAGTATGCACAAACAACTAACAACAAGATCCTTGTTGATTTTCAAAGGTTGAAAACTCGGATTGAGTAATTTGTTGCTTATTTTTTAAGCAAAATAATCTTATTTTTTGGGCAATGGAAATTGATTTGGTGAGTTAGATATTATTTATAGGAGAATAAAATAATGCGTAACATTTGCAGAGTAATTGTGGAAACACCTTGTTATAATACCATTTCTAATTGACAAATTGTCATAATGTCCTGTAGGTCGGGTTTCGTTCCTCAACCCATAGGTGTCAACTTAAGGATTTTCTACCTTTTGTAGATGCTCTAATGTTGTGTTTTTTCCTTGATTTCGTATCCTTTTCTCACTTTCTAATAAAGTTCGTTTTATTTCTTCAAGAGT
>JAJEAG010000097.1 GCA_022824265.1 Candidatus Poribacteria bacterium
GGTTAGGAAACCGCACCATAAGCGTCAATTTAGTGATTCTTGTCCGTTTGAATTGCTTGTTGTCTGAACCAGGATTTGCAAGATTACAGGATTTTCAGGATAAGAGATTGTATGCCGATGTTCCTTTGCAAAAGGTAGTCCTTCATCCTGTACAACGGAATCTATACCCACTAACTCCCGGTCCTGGAAATCTTGGTTCAGATAACATATATGTCGAAGGCTGCTTTGCTTGCTTCGGTTTACAGGACTGTATGTGAGCATGCGGGCGAGGAGACCTCGCCCCTACGGAATGTAAGAGGCGCAATGAATTGCGCGACTACGAACGCGGTTTCTCCTTAAATTGACGCTAATGACAGAATGCGCGTTTGGCATTCTGCACTGGTTAGGAAACCGCCAAATCAAGAAATCAACGGTATGAACAGAATCAACGCCACATGCCTGTAGGCATCTGTCGCCTGTAGGCGTTCCCCCAAATCAACGCCGAATGCGCGTTTGGCATTCGGCGGGTATGAATGCCTTTTGGCATTCCCTGCCTACTGGGTCTATAAGGGTGATTTTTTTGAAAAAATGAAGTTCATATACCTATTATCAAACTCACGTTAACATGTAATGAGTTGTGTTTTTCTTGAAACCTTATATATCAATAGTTATAATTATCTTGTATATAAACTTAATAAATTGCAGACAATTAAGTTAAAGAAAAGACTCATAAAAACCATTTCTGTATAGAATTACGAATACATGATTACAAATGAAAATTACGACACCATAGTCATTGGCGGTGGACCAGCAGGCAGCACAGCTGCAACCCTTATCGCGCAGCAGGGATATAACGTCTTGCTTTTGGAACGAGATGCAGAACCGACCTTCAAAATCGGTGAGTCCCTGATACCAGCAACTTATTGGACTTTTAAACGATTGGGAATGCTTGAGAAATTAAGAGCGAGTCATTTTCCTTTGAAATTCAGTGTCCAGTTTTTTACACGTACTGGGAAGGCTACCAATCCGTTTTACTTCTTTGAAACTAATCCACATGAGAGTGCTGTCACCTGGCAGGTTCTACGTAGTGAGTTTGACCAGATGTTATTGGACAACGCAGAAGAAAAAGGTGTTGAAGTACAGCGTGGTGTTAGTGTCAGAAAAGTGCTATTTGAAGGTGATAAGGCAGTTGGAGTTGTTGTACAAAATGGTAGGATGGGAGATGAGAAATCTAAGCAAAACATTGAAACGATACACGGTACTGTTATTGTAGATTCAACAGGACAGAGTTCTCTGATTGGAAGACAGTTGAAATTAAATACTATTGAACCTAATCTGAAAAAGGCATCGTTGTTTACGCATTATGAAGGTGGACATCGTGATGAGCGACTTGACGAAGGGGCAACCCTAATTTTACACACTGAAGAAAAAGACTCTTGGTTTTGGTCAATTCCACTTCCTTATAACCGTACAAGTGTAGGTGTTGTTGGGGAATTGGACTATCTACTCCAAAACAGAAGGGAACAAGATGGTAAACTCAATGCACAGAAGATTTTTGAAGAAGAATTGGAAAAGTGTCAACCTTTGAAATTACGTCTTGAAGGGGCAAAACAACTTTTTCCAATTCAGACTACGAAGGATTTTTCATATCGTGCGAGTCGGATCGCTGGGGATAATTGGGTATTGATTGGTGATGCGTTCGGTTTCTTGGATCCGGTTTATTCAACAGGTCTGTTTTTAGCACTCAAATCTGGTGAAATGGCTGCAGATGCGGTTGTTGAAGCATTCAAAGATAATGACTTTTCCCAAACCAGATTGGGGCAATTTGGAGATATGTTTGTTGAGGGAATGGAGGCATTTCGTAAATTAGTATATGCGTTTTATACAAAGGATTTCAGTTTCGCGCGGTTTCTATCTGAACATCCTGAACATCTGGGTGGAATCGTTGACATTTTAAGCGGGGATGTTTATAGACGTGATGTTACACACATTTTTCCAGACATGTCAAAAACATGCTACTTTCCTCCAGAAGTACCACTTACAAAATCCACCTAATGGTGTAAACAGTTTTTACGAATAAAACTTTGTGATTGAACATTTAGGATAACTAAAATTGATTAAACAACTATTTAGGAGAAATTAATGAAATATATAAAAATCTACACACCCGTTATCTATCTTATCGTTATGTTGGTATACGGGGTAGGCTGTGATAATGCAACAAAACAGAATGATACGAAAGAAGAAAAACCACAAGAACGTCAATTTATCAGTATAGGAACTGCCCCGTTTGGTGGTGCTTTTCATCCGGTCGGTTCTGCAATAGCGAATGTTGTCAGTAAGAATATGACAGAAAAAGATTGGGAGGTGACCGCTGAAGGCACTAAAGGGACACAGGAGAACATCCGTCTACTTGTGAGTAAGGATAGTTCAATAGAATTTGGACTTGCGAATGCAGCTATTTCATATTTTGCTTTTCGCGGAGAAGGTGCGTGGAATACTATACACTCAATTCGTTCAGTTATGACTCTTGCGCCTAATGTAGGGTTGTTTGTAACCACAAAATCCTCAGGTATAAAATCAATTGCTGATCTCAAAGGGAAACGGGTTGTCGTGGGACCTGCAGGGGCGGGTTTTGAGTATTTTCTGAGTCCAATTTTGGCAGCACACGGTGTGACGTATGATGATTTTAAACCACTCAATGCAACCTATAATTCTGCTGTAGATTATTTAGCAGACGGTTCAGCAGATGCTGCTTTTATGGGGGGTGCAATACCGACACCTGCAGTGACCCGTGCAAGCTCAAACCAAGACATTGTTTTTATCCCGTTTGATGAATCAGCAAGAAAATCACTAATTGAAGACTATCCATTTTTT
Organism: Candidatus Poribacteria bacterium; assembly: GCA_022824265.1. Classification (GTDB taxonomy): domain Bacteria; phylum Poribacteria; class WGA-4E; order WGA-4E; family WGA-3G; genus MSPOR6. Next base: position 2,857 of record JAJEAG010000097.1, read on the forward strand.
ACTCCCATAACTATTCCTGCGGATGCCTATAGTAAAGTGCTGACTGAACCTTTTGAGACTATAAATGTTGGGTCGATGCAACTGATCACCGCTGAAAGTGCTGACGAAGACATGGTTTATAATTTCACGAAGACTGTATATACAAATCGTGCTGAAGTTGTAACTGCACATCCTGCGGGGAAAGCTATCAATGAGACAAATGCTGTCAGAGATGTAGGTACGCCTTTTCATCCGGGTGCGATTCGTTTCTACAAAGAAATCGGTATTTGGAAGGAATAAATTTGTCATGAAATTTGACATTCCATTTAATTAATGTTATCATTAATATCTGTAGCCGAGATAGCTCAGTCGGTAGAGCAGTAGACTGAAAATCTATGTGTCGGCAGTTCGATTCTGCCTCTCGGCATTTTCTTTTGCATACTCTGTTAAGCCGGTGTAGCTCAGTGGAAGAGCAACTGATTCGTAATCAGTAGGTCGGAGGTTCAAATCCTCTCATCGGCTTCTCTCTTTCCAGTACATTATTGTAAAATCCCAAAATATGTTCACACTCCCTGGTAGGTTCGGTTTCTAACCGTACCATAGGTGTCAATTTAGTGATTCTTGTCCATCTGAATTACTTGTTGTCTGAACCAGGATTTTCAGGATTTCAGGATTTCCAGGATTAGGAGTTGGTGAGTATATATTCTATTGCAAAGGATGAAGGGTTACCTTTGACAAAGGAACATTGGAAGACAAGTCTCTTATCCTGAAAATCCTTGTTCAGACGTAATACATGTTGGAGGTCGCTTTGCTTGCTTCGACCTACGGGACTGTATGTGAGCATGCGGGCGAGGAGACCTCGCCCCTACGAATGCGGTTTCTCCCTAAATTGACGCTTATGGTTCGATTTCTAACCGCACCATAGGTGTCAATTTAAGGCGTAACGTTAGTGCATCTAATACACCTGTCGCCCCGCTGGGGCTTACTATTAGCGGGATCAACGTTTACTATACACCTTTCGCCCCTCTGGGGCTTTAGTGTGCCTGTTGGAGGTCACTTTGCTTGCTTCGACCTACGGGACTTTATGTGAGCATGCGGGCGAGGAGACCTCGCCCCTACGAGAATGTCCGAGGCGGAATGCATTGCGCGATTACGAATGCGGTTTCTCCTTAAATTGACGCTAAATGGCATTCTGCATTGGTTAGAAACCGCACCTACCAAGGTGTGTGAATATATTTTGGATTTCACTATAAACCCATATTTGTACTATGGAGGATTGTATCATGATTAGTTTGACGGCATTAAGACCTGCTGTGACCGCTGTGATACCACATTTACCAAAGGCAGCTGGTAGAGTAGTGTCGTGTTCATTGCCGTATTTACCGTTAGCATTTGAACTTGGCAAAGTAGCATACAAACATAGAGAGAAAATAGGGTTTGTAGTTGGTAATGCTGTAACTCATACTGCAATTGGAATATCAGGTTTGGCAAGAGCAGCACGTTGTTTACCAAAGAAGGTTAACGATAAGGTTGGTGTATGCACAAGAAAACTACCTTATGAAGTTATGCAGAAAAGCAATAAAATTTTCAAAAGGTATAAGAATACCTGCTGCACATCATTTGTTGAAAGATTCAAACGAAAAGCAGAGAAATCCTAACTGTTTATTTTATTCTTAATTGTCAATTTCTTCTGCAATTTCCGCTTCGAGTGATTTGATGATTGCTAATGTCGTTGCGTGCGGTTCCAATTCATATACTTTTTTGTACATCTTTAATGCATTTTCGTTATCATCAAGAAATCCGTCATAGATGTCACCCATGTCCTGCCATGCGGTTATTTCATTTGGCTCAAGTTCAACAATTCTTTCATAGACTTCCAGCGCATCAGCATAGGGACGAGTTGCTGCCTCACGTTTAAGTGCATTGGCTCTAACATAATACAATCGGATGAGATCATCTACTATCTCTGGCATTCTGTGTTCTAATTTTATTGCTTCTTCTAAAAGTATAATTGCTTGATTTTCAAGACGGGTAATCTCATCATATTCCTCATCGGTAAGTTTTCTATCAAGCAATAGATAACTTTGAAACAATTTGTTGTATGTTCGTGATAATTGTAGACGTGCAAGTATGCCGAAAGGTGCTTTTTCAGATGGAACATGGATGAGTTCAGGATCATTTTCAATTGCCATTTTATATCGGACTGCTGCCTCTTCATACTGTTTATTAGCTTGATACATAATACCGAGTAGGTAGTTTGCTTCAGGATCAGTCGGATTCTTATCCAACACAGCTAAAAACTTTTCAGTTGCTTTTTCGGGAGAATGTTCATCACGATAGAACTTACCACTTAATAGCAGAACATCTTTATGATCAGGTTGAATTTGTGCTGCATATTGTAATCTCGATTTGGCATCTATCAACCAATTACTCTGAGAATAAATTTCTGCGATACGAAGATTGACATGTAATCGATTCGTTTTGTTTTCTGCTGTTTTTTCTGTTTCTAATGCGTGTAATGCTTCCCAGTAAAGATGTGCTGCTGTTGCTAAATCCTGTTTATCATAGAACGTATCCGCCTCCGCGATTAAGTTGTCTATTTCGTTGATATTCGGCGTATCAAGTTCTGCACCACCTCGTTGTGTGTAGACTACTGCAAGCACAAGAAATCCTATAACTGCAATGATTTCGATATACAGTTGCCAACGACTATAAGAGAAAAGACCAATTTTTTCAGTCTGTTTATTTTCTTCCATATTTTGTTCCTCACATAGTTCCATCTTTAGCGGATTTCGCTTTAGACTCTACTTCGTCAATTATTTTCAGCATATCTTCAGCGTTAACAAAACCTTCTAACCGTTTGTAGATATTGCCATCTCCATCTAAGAAAATAACAACTGGTAAACCAAGGATATTATATTTCTCTGTCAATACTTCATCAGATTTTACGCTGAAATCAAGTTTGACGGTTATAAAATTTTCTAACTTATCAACGACTGCTTGATCAGAAAAAGTCTTGTGATCCAGCTCATTACAAGCGGCACACCATGATGCGTAAAAGTCAAGCATCACTAATTTATCTTCCTGTTTTGCAGTCTGCAAAGCACCAGGTTCGTCATCGTAAACCCAAGACAGATGGGGTCCAGCAGCAGGTTGTTGTAACCCGCCAACCATTATCATAAAAACTCCGATTAGTGTTACTAAGATGCCGCATGCTTTACGCAGCTGCATTAAGGGAGACATTCCTTTGAAACGTTGTGTTAAATCACTGAGATATATTCCACAGACAACAACAATATAAGGAAAGTATTTCTGTATTGCATTCTTCACAGGTTCAAAGAAATTAACATCTTTGAGAAAGAAGAGTGCCACTGATATAATTGCAAGCCCAAAGATGTTTTCTAAAATGTACATCCATCCACCGGAGCGAGGCAGCGAGGAGATCAGACCTGAAAATGTTCCTATGCAGATGAATAATAGTCCCATTCCAATAGCATAAGTGAACATTAACCAGAAACCGAGCAGTGTGCTGTTTGTCGTGGCGATGTATGCCAAGACGGCTGCTAATGCGGGTCCGGTGCAGGGCGCAGCGATTATTCCAGCAACAGTTCCCATTGCAAACGCACCAACAAAACCTGTTCCACCGACTGTGTTGAGTCTGTTTTGTACCGAAGATGGGAGTCGAATTTCAAAGACACCGAACATTGACAAACCGAGTGCAAATAGTATTAAACTAATGAAGCCTATTACCCATGGATTTGCCATTATCTGACCGAAGACTGCCCCCGTTGAAGCAACTGCAACCCCTAAAATTGAATAGGTTACGACAATACCAAAGACATACACAACAGAAAGTATGAACGATTTGAGAATTCCCGTGGACTCGTTTGCCCCGAATATTGAGACTGTTATCGGAATAAGCGGGTAAACACACGGTGTTAAACTTGTAACTATACCTGCAACAAAAACGAGAAGAAAGGCAAGCCATAAATTCCCACCTGATAATGCCCCTGCAAGTCCTCCTTGTTTAGTATCTTCATTTTCGAATTTGATACTGGCAAAAATATCCTCATTTACTTGTTGAACAGTTTCATTCTTACTAACTATCTCTAAAGGTATCTTCACATCCAAGGTTACAGGGAAAAGACACTGTTCATCATTACATGCCTGATATGTGAGTTTTAATTCCAATGTTGATGTTTCAATTGTTGCATTGTTAAGTAAAGTTGCTGGAACACCAAATGTAATTGTATCGTGGTAGACTGATGCTAATCCCCCAATTGACTCCAAATTCAGTGTATCACCATCGGGGTAAATCACGTCACCAAAAGATATGTTCTGGATATCAGGTAGTGTTATCTCTGTAGGGATGAGTGGCTCACGTGTAGGATTTGCGTTTACATGCCAACCTTCTGCTATACTCGCTACAACCGCAATTTTGAAGTCAGTACCAGGTTGGATTTTATCCAGTGAGATATAACCTTTAGCACTAAGTATTTCAGCGGGTTGTTCATCTGAAAGACCGATGTCGGGGAACTGGGCATGTGTATTGATAGTTACTATTGTTGAGAGTAATGTAAACAGAGTTAACAATAGAAAAAACTTTTGTTTGTTTTTTAGCATAAATACGTTCTCCATGAACGTGAAAGTAAAATTCGCAATAACTTGGACACTTTGGTAGGTTCGGTTTCCTAATGAACCATAAGTGTCAATTTAGTGATTCTTGTATGCCGGAGGCCGCTTTGCTTGATCCGATATACGGGACTGTATGTGAGAATGTGGGCGAGGAAACCTCGCCCCTACGAGAATGTAAGAGGCGCAATGAATTGCGCAACTACAAACGGGTCGCGATTCGGAGAGCACTCCTACAGAATATGAACAGTTGTATAAAGCAACAAAACTATCACGTAACTTGAACAAGTCGTAAAATATGTTAGAATGCGGGCGAGGAAACCTCGCCCCTACGGAATGTAAGAGGCGCAATGAATTGCGCAACTACAAACGGGTCGCGATTCGGAGAGCACTCCTACAGAATATGAACAGTTGTATAAAGCAACAAAACTATCACGTAACTTGAACAAGTCGTAAAATATGTTAGAATGTGGGCGAGGAGACCTCGCCCCTACGAGAATGTAAGAGGCGCAATGAATTGCGCAACTACAAACGCGTTTATTGTTAATGAGAAGTTATTATTTAAAAATGGAATTATTTTGGTTCAAGAATAACACAGGGTAGTATCATTTCTTCTAATGAAACTCCTCCATGTTGGAAACTTCCCTGAAATATGTCTTTGTATGAGTTAAACTGTCTTTCGAATACAAAATAATTATCATTTTTAGCGATGATATACTTCCTCTCTGATGCCCCATAAGGCAATTTATATGTTTTTGGATTATCAATTAGTATACCTGTTTCAGGTTCATAAGATATATCCAACCCCTCTTTTACTCTGAGACCACTTGAGAGTTCATGTGGACTGGAAATTTTTGCTGCATTATTACACAATATTGAACCGTGGTCGGATGTTAATATTATAGTTAATCCGCGTTCTGCTGCAAGTTGAATTAGTTCATATATTCGTGAATTTTTAAACCAAGTTTGTATAAGTAATCTGAATGCTTCTTCATTTGGTACAAGTTGCTGAAATAGATCTACCTCACTTCGTAAGTGCGTTAACATGTCAAGGAAACCAACGACTACAGCTGCTAAACTGATACGTGGTGCTTCTGTTAACCACTGAAAGTATTGATTTTCTCCACGTGCATCAAATATTTTGAAATAATGAGGTGTTGGCTTTAAAACTATTCCATGTCGATCAAGTTGTAAGTACATCAATTCTTTTTCAAATCTATTAATACTTGTTTGTTCATCATCTGGTTCAGCATATAGACTTGGATATCGTTCAGATAAATCACTTGGAAAGAGTCCACTGAAAATAGCATTTCGAGCATAATGTGTGGTAGTCGGTAATATGGAATAGTAATAGTGCTTTTCCATATTGAAGTTGTTGTAAAGTAAAGGTTCTATCTTTAGCCAGTGGTCCAACCGCATACAATCCATAACTATAAAGAGTACTGACTTTCCCACTTGAATTTTAGGTATGACATATTTGTAAAAAACATCCACCGATAGTGTTGGTGAGTTTTCTCCATCAATCCAAGAAGTATAAGTGTTTTCTATATAGTCTGAAAATGCTGCATTGGCATCCATTTTTTCTTGTGCATGGATTGTTTTTAGTTCATCAACATTAGAAAGTCCATCAAATTTAATGTCCCACTCAGCATAATGAATATATGTATCAATCCATCCCTGCCAATCATTTTCATGAAACTGATCTACCAATTTTAATGATTGGCTATATTCCGATGTTGGTAGTTTATTAAAGTTCTTGACATACATTTGAAGGGTATATGTCTCAAGTAACTGCTGTTTTTCCAGTATATATGTAAGTGATGATACCAATTGTCTTGGATTTGTAGGCATAATCAATACATCGTCAACACCATATAGACTTGCATGTGCCAATATCTCTTGTCCACCAGCATTTGTAAGAAGAATAATAGGTATGTGGGTGTTAACTGTTCTGATATATGACAGTTGATCGTCTGTGTCAGTAGGAACATCACAACTTAATAATATTGCATGAAAAGAGTCTTCTCTGAGTAAGTCAATACCGTCAACAAGATTATCAATAAATATGACATCGTATCCTTGGTATTCTAAAAAACGGATATAGGGTTTCAACTCAGATTTCAATAAGGGATTTGCGATTGATCCATCAATTGTGTCATCTATCCATAATATTTTTGCTTTTGTTTTATCCATGTTTCACCCTTTCCTATTTTGGTTGCATGCTATTCATGAACAATTGGGACTATTAGAATAAATGACTTGAAAGAGTTGGTACTAAGAAAGGAATTTAAGAGAGATTAGATTAGATTAGATACCTGAAATAAAACGACCAGGATTCAGTAGGTGCTTTTTATCAAATTTTCCTTTGACCTGTTTCATCAACTTTAATGTGTTCCCGATGGAACCCCACACATCAATATGATCTTTTAGGTCTGGTGGTGCATTCTCTATAATAAGATTACCACTAACACCTTCAGCGAGTTGTCGCAGTTGTGAAAGAGCATTAGCAAGTTGTTGATAATCGGTATCTGAATCTGTATGTATTTTGAGATAAAGAACACCATTCCCTATTAGTGCCATCATCTCACCTATATCTATTTGAGTTTGTTCTGCAAAATTTGCTAAATCTGTACGTTTTAGATTGACTCTAACCAGAACGTCAGTTGATTTTTTTCCAACTGCAGGAAATTCCCATAACGCATTTTTTATGCTCTGGTTCATTTCTTCATCTATAATATGCACACCGATAGTATTATTTTGTTCCAAAAGTGAGTGGGTCGTCTTAATTTGCCACGAGACAGTTTCAGGATCACCACCATAACCAATGATCAGCGTTGGTTTTTTCTCCTCAAATAACTCAAATTGGTCACCATCCAAAAGGTTCACATAGGTTGGTAGTAACTGGGAACTCACGATATTTAATCCAGTTTTTACCACATCCTGAATGTTTTGGAACTGTGCGACGATTATTGCCTCTTTCGCAGGCAACGGTGCCAATTTGAGTGTTACCTCAGTAATGATACCAAGCGTTCCGGACGACCCGATATAAAGTTTGTTTAGGTCATATCCCGCGACATTTTTAACGACTTTTCCACCACTTTTTACAACAGTCCCTGATGCCTGTACCACATGCATTCCTAAGACCAAATTTCGTGATGTCCCATATCGGAGTCGTAATGGACCACTTGCATTTGTTGCTACTATTCCCCCGATAGTGCAATTATCTGAGTATGGAGGAATCAACGGTAGAAACTGTCTATGCTGTGCTAATTCGTTTTGCAGGTCTGCCAATTTCATCCCCGCTTCTATAGTAACAGTTAGATCTGCAGGTTCATATTCCACCACTTTATTCAGTTGGGTTGTAGCAAGGACTATATCAGTCGTATTGGCTAAGTTGCCAATACCGAGTTTTGTCCCCGCACCAGCTGGCATTACAGATAATTCTTTTTCTGAAGCATACTGTAGAATTTCTTGAATTTCACCAACTGATGCAGGCAAAACAATTGTTTTTGGAATTTTGCCATCATAAGAATAATCTGAAGTCTCGGCATCAGATAGCAGACCGGACTGTCCTACTATTTGAGTAAGTTCATTCATCAATGCCTCGGAAGTTTCCATGTGCTACTGTATCTCTTTCATATTTAATGGATTTTATAATGAACCGACTATATTCATCACAACAATATTATTCAAACCTATCTCTTTAATTATCTGACACATTTTCAATTTCTTGAAGTCGTTTCAATTGAAATTGAGCCTTTTGATAAGACTTACTTGTTTCTGGTATGCTTGTATAACATTTCCGTGCTGCATCTAAGTTGCCAAGCATCTCATGTGAAAGTGCTTCATTTATAAGTGCAGACTCTACCTGAAGAACACGTTCAGGAAAGTCATTATACAGCCCTTCAGTTACACCAGATAAAAAAGATTCATCAGCAAACACCTTATTTACTTCTTGGAATGCGACAACTGATTTTTTGAGATAGTCTGTATTCAATTTTGAGATGGGATCACCCTCTATATAATCAACTGGTTTTGACGCTTCGAAGTAGCATTTCCCTTCAAAATATTTCGCCATTAACTTTACGAAATGAAACTTCGGGTGTGAAGGAAAATTAGAAATCTTGGCATATTCTCTTGCTGCCTGGACATATTGTTTATATTCCATACGCATGATATCAGCAAGTTGGAGTTGTACCTCTGCAACAAACAGATCAAATTCAGGATTGTTTTGATACTTCTCAATATATTTATTAGCAGTTTTTTCTAAGTCTTTATATCGTCCTAATTCATTCAGGGACCATATTTCACCGAAGATTGCGTGCGGGACTATTTTGTTTTTTGGAAAGTTGGCAACGGTATTCTGGTACCATGTTAACGCTTGTTTAAACGATTCAGTTGCCAACTCAACCTGACTTATCTCCTTCTGTTGTGTTCCAAGTTTGAAATATGCCTCTGCTACAAGGTAAGAAGAATAAGGTATGTAAACGTGTTCTGTAGTATTACTGAACTTGAAATCGTTGGTAATGTATTCAATGACCTCTTTAAATGCAGCAATAGCCTTGTTCCAGTTTTCGAGACGGAAATGACTGTCGGCAATACCAAGTTTTGCATCTGCGACAAAGTTACTGTCTGGATAAAGTTCAATTACCACAGAATATGTAGAGATTGCATTTACATAGTCAGTTTGTTTAAAGAATGAGTGTCCAATTTCAGTATGGATTTCTGATTGGAGTTCTTTGTCAGATGTGCTGTTTAATGCATTTTTATAGTTATTACGCGCCATGTCAAAGTCTGACTGCTCAGTATATATTTTACCAAGGTCGAAGTATGCTGCAGTAATTAAACTGTGAGTTGTGATGTGGTTTGTGTACTGCTTGATAAAGTCTGTGTATCTGCGAATTGCATCGTCATACTTTGCTAATTTGTATAAACTGAATGCGGCTTTGTACATCGCTTCTGCTTGCTTATCAGGATATTGCTTAAATGCGGGTGTATTTATTTTTTGGAATTCTTTGTATGCCGCATCATAGTTGTGTTCATCAAGAAATGTTTGGGCAATGAGAAGTTGTGCATCGTCCTTGAAATTGGATTTAGGATATTTAACAATAAGATTTCTGAATGCAGATCGCGTTTTTTCAAAATCACCCAGTTTGTAGTTCATTTGACCGATTGCATACCATGCATGCTCTACCTGTAAACTATCTGGAAAGTCAACAATTAACTTCATAAATTGTTCTTCCGCAAGTTCATATTGCTTTGTGCGAAAGAGCGTATGTCCTAAGAGGTAGGTTAAAGCCTGTTGGTGTTTTGGTATTTTGGCGGTTGGTGCGACAATGTTGATATGTTTGATAGCGGAGTTATAATGATTATTGTTCCCGGTCTGTTCTGCCAATCGAGAATAAGAAACGGCAATTCGGAAGTTTACCAAAGTATTGAAATCCTTGTCTATCATTTCAGTTCTTACGCCAGGTTTCTTTGATTCTTCAAGTGCTTCCATATATTTAGCAATCGCACCCGTATAATTTGCCTGACTATATAAACCATCTGCAGTATTATACAGTTGCTGAATATTTTCTGACTCATCTGCTAATGTAGGTATAAGCGGGAAGAAAGTATATACAAGAATTATAGAACATATAATCCCAAAATGTTTAGTTTTCATTTCATTTTCCTTATTCAATTATGTTTGTATGTTAGACAACTGAATTTGAATTTATGTTGAATGTTAATTTTGATGTATATATTTGATATTTCTTCGGATGATTTTGAGTGTGTTTGTAAAGTAATACCATTTGTCTGAACCAGGATTTTCAGGATTATAGGATTTTCAGGATTAGGGATTTGTATTATATATTCCGTTGTTCAGGATGAAGGGGTGCCTTTTGCCAAGGAACATTAGCATACAAATCTCTTATTTTGTAAATCTTGGTTCAGACACAATACTTGTCCGACCTACGAGAATGTCTGAGGCGCGATGCATTGCGCGACTAC
>JAJEAG010000010.1 GCA_022824265.1 Candidatus Poribacteria bacterium
TGCGGGTCATATTGCACGCTACAGACAAAGTTGTTGTTCGCAACGATGACTGATACTTGACTGCCTTATGCAGTTTCAAAATATGAAAAATACAAGGGTCCGTCATCTTTCAGACTTGAAACAAGATTTTTCACTTTTCGGCGGTATGTGCCACAATCACTCTGCCCCCGTTGTAAAGGGGTGGTTGAGACATCCGCAAGGGTGCGGAAGTTACAACTCTCAACCAAGTGACTGGTAATAGTTTATCACAAACATAAGGAAAAGTCAAGGACTTTTTCAACAATATAGACGTTAGCCGTGTCTACATCCCCGACCTAAAGGAACGGGGTTTTGACACGGAACGTTTGATAACATTAATATTTATAGTAAAATTCGTAATTACTTGGACACTTTGGTAGGTTCGGTTAGGATACCGAACCTGTGTAAAAAGTGCGGTTAGGAAACCTAACCTACCAAGGAGTGTGAACATATTTTTGGATTTCACTATAATTTCGCGGGTACTCTGCCTATTGATTACCATAAATTGATGTGGCCAAGGATACCCGCGTCATACTTTACAATACATTCATAAAAAAGAGGGTATATCAACGTGTATGCATGGCATCAGGATAAAACTCACAGCAGTTGGGAAGGTGTTTTGGAGAGTTTAAAGCTTTTTGAAAACCAAGTACACGAAATAAAAAAGAAAAAAAAGAACTCTCCCAAACAGGTTCAAACACCCACTTCTTTCTATCAACTCCATAATGATTTGATAGCTGAGACTGAAAAGGTGTTGAGTTCATCTGCTGCAGATATTTCTATTGATTCAATAAAGGATGTCTTGGATGAATCGTTTGTTGAAGCGATATGGCTATCTCTTGAACAGTATCCTGAAATCGTCCACCATCCAGATATTGAAAATCTTGATACGGCTGGATCTAAGATCTTTACCCTCTTTACTCCTGATGCACCATCTAAAGTTTCTGAAAGAGAATACCTAAAATCGAAACTAAAAAAACTATTTCATCTGTCAGATGAAACGACAGAAAAATTGAATAGGAAACTATCTGTCAGGACTGCCCCACTTAAACATCGGCATAAAATAATGTTGAGTTTGCAGTCTCGCTTCAACCTAACGTTAGATAATCCTGAAATAGATGCTGATGTTCTCCATCTATTTCAACATCTATATCCTAGTGCTCCACTTGCTGTAGGTGAAGTTAAACTGATAAAAACTTGTTCAGCATTCTATTTCTGCTTGCCTTCTGAGTTAAAAGAAGTTTCAACCGACATACATACTCAACAAGAATCAGAGGGAACTGATGCTAATAAAGAACTTCATTACGAAAAAAAACTTGGATACGCACAATTTCTCCGAAAAATATGGCAGGTTGAACCGTTTGCAAATTTTCCAGTATTTGGCACTTTTAATGCGGAAGACCTTGATTTAACCTTCCGTGAGCAAATTGCACAAGATACAAAACTTACAGTCGATTTGGTAACAACAACCCTTACTCGTATGGTTGGTTTCCTACCATTAGGAGAACTTGATAAATACCTAATACACGACACATGGGGACATCAGTGGCAAGAGAGTTTACTTGACTTTGAGGAACTATATTCGGAATTATCGCTCTTTAATCGTCACTTATCCTTGTCAGAATCTGCATCTGCTTTAGGTGAAGAAAGTGAATTTGGAGATGCATTTCTCAAAACAGCATCTGGTAAAATCCATCTTGATTCAGAGAAACTAACTGAATTTATTGACGCTGAACTCTATGAACGTTCCATCATATCCTTCACTCCGATTCTTGCGGAGATGCTGGCGGATGTCGTAGAATATAAGTTTTTAAAACTTCATTCAGAAAAAGCACATCTTATGCCGAGTTCCTCGTTGCTGAAGGAATATCCAAGCAAACTTGATTTGACTCTTGAGGATCTTCGTAATTGTTTTGAACACGCATCTGAAGCATTTCAAACTTGGGTTGATTCTGATCGAGCAAAAAATAGGATACGTTCTCAAATCTGCGACAGACTCAACATACCAGATAAAGAATTCATGCATCAAGAATTAGATAATGCACTTGAAAAGGCTGTAGAGATATGTAAGCAACGGCTTGATCGATTTTATCAACCCGAATGGTATTGGGTAAAAACATCTGATGACTGTTTGGAACTCAATGCATTCAGTTTTGCGGCACTTAACTTTCTCCGAATTCATACAAAGTTTCTTCAAACCTACGATTCACTCTCACAAATTGATATAGACTATAGTTTTAATGACGCACTTGTTTTGGCAATGGGAACATTTTTTGAAGTTGATCCGCAAAGGAATATCTGGTTTCTTGACCAATTTCTAACTGAAGGTTTTCTTCCACGTTGGAGAAAGTTATCTGATGCACTTTGATGTTGGCAGATTCACAACATCCAAAAAACGGAGGGTAAAACAATAGCTATAAAAGACCCTACCTATAAATTCCGTACAGAAGCGGGAATGCTAATTAATTCTGGTACTTCGCGAAGTATTGTTCTTCACGGTAACATCCATGACCTATTTTTTGTTGAAGACGATGATGATGAGGATTATATTCCGATCGTTCCTTTCCTCACGCGAAGTTGGGACATATCAGGCTTTATTCTAATAGTCTATGAATTGAACGGTCCACTTCGTTTCCTACGTGCTAACGACCGCGAAAAAGTGAAAAATGCCTTCAATACATGGAGAGGTGATACTGAACCTTCAAAAGGTAAAACAACCAGTTTATTCACGCTTGGTGATAGGTATGATGACTCACAGACTAAAACAGGCAAAACCGATGCAACTTCTGACGGTATATTTGAAAAATATCTCAACGATGCAATTGGAAGTCCAACATTAGCACTTGAACTGCTGCGTCAATTCTGTCTGATTTCTCGTTCCATCAGTCCTCTTGGAAAAAAGTTCCTAAAAGAAAAATTACTTATCATTATTGAAGCAACAGATATGTTGCTTCCTGAAGGGGAAATCCGTACTCTGAATTTAGCAGACAGACAACGGGTAAGTATAGTTCAGGATTGGATTTCTGATTCTGATTTCATGAAAGGCACAGATACTGTTGTCTTTATTGCAGAATCAAAAAGTCTGGTGAACTCACGGATCTCTCGCTTACCACAAGTCCTTGATGTAGAAATTCCTTCTCCGCAAGTAGAAGCACGAAGACATTTTATCTCATGGTTCAATAGAACTCAGAAACCTGCAAATAACGAGTTAAACCTTTGGGGCACACAGTCACAACTTGCAGTATTAACAGCAGGTTTATCCTTACAAGCATTGCGACAACTGCTCGTATCTGCATGTTATTCTGGTGAAAAACTGCAACCAGATATAGTGATAGAAAAAGTATCTGAGTTTATTCAAGCGCAATTAGGTGAAGATGTCGTTGAGTTTAAAAAACCTGCACACTCTCTGAAAGATATTGTTGGAAATCAGAAACTAATTGATTTCTTGAGAACACAGATTATTCCTCGCATCACCTCAACTGGTAAAGATTCTATCTCTGGATTGAGTGTCTGTGGTCCTATCGGAAGTGGAAAGACATTTATCTTTGAAGGTCTCGCTGGTGAACTGGATATTCCTGTTTTAGTTCTCAAAAATATACGCAGTATGTGGTTTGGGCAAACAGATGTCATCTTTGAACGTTTAAGACGTTTGCTAATGGCTCTCGTAAATGTACTAATCTTTGTAGATGAGGCAGATACACAGTTTGGTGATGTTGGAAGGGACGCGCATGCAACAGAACGTAGACTCACGGGGAAGATTCAGGCAATGATGTCCGATCCGCAATTACGCGGTCATATCACATGGTTGTTGATGACAGCACGTATTTACAACCTATCTCCAGACTTGCGTCGAGAGGGTAGGGTTGGAGACATCGTGATACCTGTCCTTGATCCGACTGGTGAAGACCGTAAAACTTTTCTACAGTGGACACTAAGAAACGTATACAGTGGCGAAATTCCGGAGGGAGAATTTGAGCTTCTTCTGGCGCATATTGAAGGGTATTCTGCAGCCAGCTTCGCATCTCTCCGTGCTGACCTTGAAGCTGCCAAGAACCGCAATGGTGAGTTATCCGTTGACGAAATCATAGATGTAATTTCAGATAGAATTCTGCCAAACATCGGTCCAATTCGTAAGTATCAAACCTTGCAAGCCTACCTAAACTGCACGCGTAAGTCACTACTTCCAGGGGACTATTCCAATGAAATTCGTGATTCATGGCTGAAAGAGCTTGCGCAGCTTGAAGCCCTGGGGGTAAGAGGATAAGCAGTCAATTTTTACCATTTGCAGCCAAAACAAGACAATGGATATTTTGTTAAAATTTGCTATTTTTGGAGTATTTTCGCAAATGATCCGATGATATTTTGATTTTGTAATATAAAACAATCAATTTTTGCATGTTAGCAGCAAGAATTGCATTTACTGTGTGAGATCAATAACCTTCCCAGTTGCAGCAGAACGGTAACCAGCACAAATAATCTCAACGGAATGTGCTGCAAATTCAGCGTTCATCTCACTTTCCACTTCATTTTCAATACAATCAATAAATGCACTAAATTCTCGTTGTCCATCATTCCCACTATTTACATCTATCCAATGTTGTTTTGGTGTCATCCCTATTTCTGATTGTGTGCTGCTCCACATTCCCATTGGATCAAGTGGATGGGGTGTCGGAGGTTCAAATGCCGGTCCTGCAGCGAACACCTCAAGTCTGTTAGCAGAAGCATCAAAGGTCAAAGTTGCATCCGTGCCAATGAGATGTACTTTTCGCACACCACCTTGGGCATGACTTTTCCAACCGTAACGTCCTGCAGCAATCGTTGCAGTAATATCGTCTTCTAATGTAAGAACTAAAGCACCAAAATCTTCTACATCGCAACTGTGATGTTCTTTGAAGAAGTAATTTGCTGTTCCGCCAAACACACGTTCTACACGTTTACTTGTAAGCCAGTTCACCATTGACACAGCATAAACACCGATGTCAAACATCTCAGGTTTCGCTTCGACAAAACTATACCTTGCTAATGTCGGTTTCTGTTTGCGTTTTTTCCCAACAGGGGCACTTCCCGGATGACCCTTTGCAAACATCACATCACAGTGTATAGCCTTTAGTTCACCGATACCACCACTGTCTAATGCTTGTTTGACAGTCCGTGCCCACGAACTATTGATATTGCTAAACATCTGTGTTCGCACACCACTGCTTTCAACAGCATCTACAATCTGTTGAGCATCTTCACCATTGAGTGCCATAGGTTTATCAAGATATACGTGCTTTCCAGCTTCAGCACACTTAGCACCGACACGTCCACGTCGTTCTACATCGGTACATAAACTTACAATATGTACATCATCACGTGCTAATGCCACATCAAGGTCAGATATATATGGTAAATTCAACGATTTTGCAAGGGAACGTGCCAATGTGATTCGTTCCGTAGGAGCATCTAATTCATCAGCAAATCCGATGAGATTGCAACGTGGATCATTGGCAAAAAGTGGGGCATAGTTTTCTTGATGCGTACGGTATCCACCGAGTAGTAGCACGCCATATTTTTTTTTATTTTCCATTTTTATCCCTCCACCGAAATTGGTTGACCGGTAGAAAGTGCCTCAGCAAGGACATCTGAAAGTTCTCCAGACGATGTAAATTCAGGTGGAGTTCCACCCATATAATGTCTGCCAATTGGCGTTTCGTAATAAATAACACCCTTATTACCTACCAACATGAGATCAATCGCTGTTTCGGAATCAACCCGATTGACACTTAACACCGCCATCTGTCCACCATCATATTGCACCATGACCGTAATCTGAGTTGCATCCGCATCCCCTTGTGCATAAACACATTGTGGTTTAGATGGTATCCATCCATTTGAAAGGGATACAATCTCAGCAGCAGGATGCAACAGGTTCATTGTTTCATTTACGATGTGTAGCACACACCGTAAAAACACAGGACTCCCAATTCTATCTTTTTCAATAACGGAATCTACGGACTTTTTAATTAATTCCATTTAATTTCCTTTCAAATTCTGTATCAGAATATGTTTGACGAATCTGCATCTATATGTTATATTCTACACAATTGTTTTGTCAGTAATTAGAACCAAATAATCTGAAATCCTATATTGAATCTACACTTGTGGAGGATAACTATGCCAATAAAAACACTTCAAGAACTTCTCGCTGAGGCAAAAGCCAATGTCGGACATATTTCACCAGACGAACTCATGGAAGCAGGGGATTCTGTTATTTTATTAGATGTCCGTGACGAACCAGACTACGATGAAGAACATTTACCGAATGCCGTTTCTCTCCCACGTGGATACATTGAACTTGATATTGATGAGACCGTCACAGATGAAAACACACATATTGTTACCTATTGTGGTGGTGGAACACGTGCGACACTATCGGCACATACATTAAGAAATATGGGTTATGAAAATGTATCAGTTTTGACAGGCGGTTTTCGAGGTTGGAAAGCTGCTGAACTACCAACCGAAAAAGCTGATGATTAATTCTCACAATAGCAAATTAGCATTAATTGGAGCACATGTCAATATTTGAATTCCTATGTCTTATGGATAATGCATTTCAGAAATGCAATCGTCCATTCATCATATAGAAGGAAAATTAATGGAGAAAAGTATGAAACATTTTTCTGTTTTTAGTTTAGGTTTAAAGAAACATCAAATGTTATTCTTTATTATAGGAATTGCACTAATTGTTGGTTGTGATGGAGGAAAGGAACAGCTGAACGTCTTTACATGGTCAGGATATGTCAGTGATGATATTCGTAAGGGATTTGAAACAGAATACGGGGTGAATGTTATTGTTGACACATACGCTAACAACGAAGACCTACTCGCAAAACTTCAAGCAGGGGCAACAGGTTACGATATTATTATGCCATCTGACTATATGGTATCTATTATGATTAAGGAAAATCTGTTAGCGGAATTGAATCGTGATAATATACCAAACCTGCAAAACATCAATTCCCTATTTCTTAATAAATACTTTGATCCTAATAATACCTATTCCGTTCCATATACCTTTGGCACCGCCGGTATTGCATACGATTCATCTGTAGTTAATCCCGCACCTGATAGTTGGTCTGTGTTTTGGGATGAAAAATATAAAAACCAATTCAGTATGCTTGATGACCAACGTGAAACACTCGGTGCCACGTTAAAATTACTTGGATATAGTCTCAATACAAATGATCCTGAGGAATTAGAACAGGCAAAGAATAAGTTAATTGCACAAAGACCGCTCGTAAAGCAGTATAAAAGTGAAGCGGAAGAACTTCTCATCGCAGGAGATGTTGCAATGGCACACTGCTGGAGTGGTGATGCCTTCCGTGCTGCTGATGTGCGTCCTTCCATCCGTTATGTTATCCCAAAAGAGGGATCAAGCCAATTTATAGATACTGTGTGTATTCCAAAATCCGCCCCACATAAGGACCTTGCTGAAAAGTTTATCAATTACCTATTGCGACCTGAAGTCAATGCTAAAATTACAGAGTTTACCAAATATGGCACATGTGTTCCTGATGCTAAGAATCACTTACCAAAGGAACTGCAAAAGCACGAATTCATCTATCCACCTGCCGAGATTATGGAGTCACTTGAATGGTTGATTGACCAAGGTGATTTTACAAAACAATATAGTCGTGCATGGGATGAAGTCAAAGCCAAATAATGCAATATCAGATAACCTTGATTGCCAAACTAAATTGACTGTTGTATCTTCATCTATATTCATTCCCTTAATCAACACCCAAAAAATTGACCACACATTTCTTTAAATTACACCATTTCGATTAACAAGGCATCATTTATCTGTTGATTTCCTGTAAGAGCGTCCGGGAGATCGCTCCTACAAGTGTCTTTGGTCGCTATTGATAGGTTTTGGTTGCGATTCGGAGATCGCTCCTACAAATAAGTGTATCGTTATACCAATTCTAATAATTGTTATCCCATTACTGGATTCAACCATTGTTGTTTTCTGACCACTGAAAACTGAAACATATATCAAATATATTGGATATATATTGTTATCAAAATCAATAACACTACACAACCAAACGACCATCAAGTATAATATAACCCAACATTCAACACATAACGGACAAAATGGAGGAGCGCAATGAAAATCAGCCAAATCCAAAAACGAAATCTTCAAATAAATTACATAATACTTCTGCAATGCGATGATAACATACCAAATACAAAAACCGAAAAAACGGATAAAAAAAACTTGCTTTTAGTTGTTTTTTTTAATTTCCCGTGAATAAAAAAACAGACTTAAACCCTTATCACTACAGGGTTGAGGACACTTAGCCAAAAATATAAAAAAAACAACTAAAAAACAACTAAAAACAACTAAATGAGGATTAAGTTATAAAATTTATTGCCATTTGAAACAGCCCAGAGGGGCGAAATGTGTATAAATTCTAACTTGTCTGGATGTTAGACGTTTTCACAACATCCTACGAGAAGTTTCAAAACTGTCCAAACTATAGTATATTTTAGGAGGAATGTTATGAAAATCAGACAAACTTTAGTCTTCATGTTTAAAAACCCTATCCCCATTTTCCTATACTTTATTCTCTGTTGGATACTGTTTTCTGCATTAGTTACAATATCAGATGATCCGTTTCAATATGGCACATTACCAGAGGCTGCGAATGAAGTCAAAGAAGTAGGCAAAAATCTCCCTTGGTCATTATGGAAACTGTGTACAGCATTAACCATCATAATTGAGGAAATTGCAACGGATATGTCGTATGAAGGTATTTGGTTTATGATTATTCCCGCGCTGTTTATAGGTTACCTTGAGGCGAGATGGTGTTTAAAAGGGATTGAGAAAAAGAGAAAAGAGTTGATGATTTTGCATAGTAACATAACTAAAGATTTTATTGAGGGTCAATCTGATGTAATGCAACATAATACTGAAAATGGTCAAGATACATCAATTCCTTGGGATAGTAGCGATACAGTTCAATCCAATTTCTATTTCATGAAGCAGCTTCTCTATCATTTCATATTCTGGATCGCTGTGTCTGCGATCCTTACAATTGTCATGTATCTAACCGTTGGTAAAGGTGAATCTATACAACTTTTCATTAAGTATTTTGAAGGACTTTTGATACCATCTGCTGTTCTATCACTCCTATCAAGTTACCGTTCATCGCGAGGGTATGTAAAAGGGATTAATGCAAAACATAAGGAATGGACAGACTGGTATAACCGTCAAAAAGAGCTAATTGCTGCTGGAGATAATTTAGAAGAACTGCCTCTTTCTGTAAATTATATGCCTAATTCTAAATATAAGACTTTTATAGATACAGTTATTTTCATGTTACGAAATCCAAGTCACTTGCTCATTCATTTTGCAGTTTGGATAATTGCAGGTTTATTAATTCTGCTTGTTTCAATTGGAATATATGAAGGTTTATCTCCATTTCCAGCAATAAATGATATTGTTTGGATTATACTTACATTTTGTTCTGTTCCTGCAGCAATCTTCTCTGTAATCGTCAATTATAGAGCCTCAAGAGGTATTCAAAAAGGAATGGAATTGGAACAGGATGAATGGAATAGATGGTATTCACAACAGACTGAAACACAGGAAGGAATACCTATTTCAGAAACAACTCAATCAGATTCGTATCTAATGAATGCAAAAAAGACACTCATATCCTTGGCACGTAAACCACAACTGTTTCTGCTTCATTTAGTCTGTTGGATTACTGGTTTTGTTTTTGTCTACGGAATTACGAATTTAATAGTATTAGAAGCACTTCCTGATTTTGGTCAAATATTACTTGTTTTAATACTTGCATTCATCTCATCCTATCAAGAGATGAAAGGTATACATAATGGGAAAAATAATCAACGACAGACTTGGATAGATTGGTATCATCAACAACATCAGGATTCAGAAAAGGAATCTCAATTTTCTCAGAACCCACCAATGTTGGAAGTCTATTAGCAAACAGACTATTGACAGAAGTTTTCAACATTGTGTTTATATTACGCATCAGATATTTTATCTGGTGCGTTTTTGTGTTACTTACCTGATGTCTTCCGATAAAATCATTGACTGCAAATGCAGAAACATATATGATATGAAGTATCACCTGAGTCAGAGCAAACATCAAAGACCACATTCGAATACGTATATTTGAAGGAGACACAATTGAGTAGACCAAATATTCTTTTTATTATGTCAGACGACCACGCATCTCATGCGATGAGCTGCTACGGAAGTCGTATCAACGAAACACCACATCTTGACCGAATTGCAGATGGTGGGATGATTTTCCAAAACTGTTTCTGTGTCAACTCAATCTGCACACCCAGTCGTGCGAACATATTGACTGGATTACATAGCCATCTCAACGGTGTAAAGACATTAAGCGATCCGCTTGATGGTCGAGAACGGAATGTTGCCAAAATGCTTCAGGCGGACGGATACCAGACTGCTATGATAGGTAAATGGCATCTTGGACACGGTGGTAATGCTGATCCAACAGGATTTGATTATTGGAACGTGCTTCCCGGTCAAGGTGCGTATCATGATCCGGTCATGATTGAGGAAAGTGGCAGGACACAACATGAGGGTTATACAACAGATGTCATTACAGATTTTTCGTTGGATTGGCTGCAGAATAGGGACAGAGATAAACCGTTTTTCCTGATGTGTCATCACAAAGCACCACATCGTCCTTGGGATTCAGACGAAAAACTCCATCACATGTATGCGGACGAAGATGTGCCTATGCCCGATAACTTCTTTGATGACTATGCTAATCGGTCGAATGCTGCAAAAAATGCCAAGATGCGTGTCTTCGGTCACATGAACGATAGAGATCTGAAAATAGAAAAATTCGGTCCTCCCCCTGAAGGTCTATCCGATGAAGAGTTGGCAAACTGGCAATATCAAAGGTACATCAAAGAATATTTGAGATGTGTGGCATCAATTGATAACAATGTTGGTAGAATGCTTGATTATCTTGATGATGATGGTATCGCAGATGATACAATGGTGATTTACACTTCTGATCAAGGCTTTTTTTTAGGAGACCACGGTTGGTATGACAAGCGTTTTATGTATGAGGAATCGTTACGCATGCCCTTTATTGTTCGTTATCCACGGGCAATTGGTGCAGGAAGTTCTACACACGCGATGTCACTGAATATCGACTTTGCTGAAACATGGCTTGATTACGCAGGAATATCAATACCTGACGATATGCAGGGGACAAGTTTACGCCCAATTTTCGAGGGTGAAACACCGGACGATTGGCGAGAATCAATGTACTACCGTTACTGGATGCACCTTTCACATCACCATGTTCCCGCACACTATGGTATACGGACTCACCGTTACAAACTCATCTATTATTATGGAGAAGCACTTGGAACATCTGGATCCGTTGGCCAACCGACAGAACCAGAATGGGAACTATTTGATCTGGAAAAAGATCCGAATGAAATGTGTAGCGTCTATGATGATCCCGAATATGCTGATGTTGTCAAGGAATTGACTACTGAGTTGTATAAACTCAAAGAAGAAGCGATGGATGACGAGTAGTCATTTAATAAACCTAACACATTGAGATAGATCCTTATAACGTTTATAATGAATATGGAGGCATAATATGGCAAATAATCCACTGGATAATATAGCACCCGGTATGAAAGTAACAGCACAGATGTCCCCAGAACCCAGCGAGGCAGATCTTCAGTTTGCTAAACAGATGGATGTCGACTATGTTGTTCTCTGGACAAACGGTGCAAACGCCAATTACGACTACTTCATGAGTCGTCGTGAGATATTTGAGAACGCTGGATTGAAAATATATGGATTTGGCAACAGCGATGTCCATAATCAAGATGCTATTGTGCTTAACTTAGAGAATCGTGATGCAAAAGTTGAGCAGTATAAACAATACATCCGTGATCTTGGTAGAGCGGGAATACCGTATACGACGTACGCACACATGGGTAATGGTATCTGGAGCACGGAACGTGAAACAACTCGTGGTGGTGCAAGTGCACGTGCTTTCAATCTTAAGACTGCAACAGAGGGACATTGGGGTGGTAATAAATACCCGATGCCACTCTCACACGGACGCGAGTATACTGAAGAAGAGATCTGGGATAATTATACCTACTTCATTAAACAGGCTGCACCTGTTGCTGAGGAAGCAGGAGTGATGATCGGTATCCATCCTGACGATCCGCCTGCGGTGGACCTTGCAGGAATTCCAAGGTGTATCTTTAGCAGCTTTGAGGGTTACAAACGTGCACTTGAAATTGCAGACAGTCCGAATGTTGGCATGTGTTTCTGTGTAGGCTGCTGGCTTGAGGGTGGAGATTTAATGGGTAAAGATGTCATTGAATCCATACGTTACTTTGGAGAACGTAATAAGATTTTTAAGGTGCATTTCCGCAATGTTGATAAACCACTACCACATTTTGTTGAGACCTTCGTTGACAACGGATATCAAGATATGTATCACGTGGCAAAAGCACTCCGTGAAGTAGACTTCAATGGTGTTATGATTCCTGACCATATTCCAAGCATGGCGGGTGACCATCGTGTTGGAACGGCGTATACAATCGCATACATGAATGCACTTGTCAAACGTGCAAATGAAGAAACTGTAGCATAAGTCAGTTTCAAATCTATTCTTATATTCTGTGGGAGCGACCTCCCAGTCGCGCAACGGAGATCGTTCCTACATGAACTTGTACTGAGTTCACGTTTAATCTTAGACCTTATCCATCTTTGTCCCGTTTGCCAATTCTGAAGCAAACTGCTTAACTGATGCAAGCATTTTGTCTTTGTCATCCAAGTGCTTTTCAGCGACATTGATGATTGCACTCGCTACGATTGCACCGTCAGCCACTTGTGCGACTTGGTTTGCTTGCTCAGGTGTTGAAACACCGAAACCTACACATAAAGGTTTGTCAGTGTGTTTCCGTAATTCTTCAACCATCGTTGCAACTTCCTCTGACAAGGTATGCCGCGCACCTGTTACGCCTGTTACCGAAACACAATAGATAAACCCGGTACTGACCGATGCAACCAATTTCATACGTTCAGGAGAACTTGTCGGTGCGACGAGGAAGATTGTAGCAAGGTTATACTGAGACGCTGCTTTGAGAAGTGGTTGCGCTTCTTCAGGTGGCAAGTCAGGGACAATCAATCCATCAACACCTACCTCTTGTGCTGCTTTACAAAATGCTTCTTCTCCCATACGAAAGATTGGGTTATAGTAACTCATCAGCGCGATTGGTATATCTGAATGTTTGCGAAGATTTTTCACTATATCAAGAATCTGTACCAGTGAGATACGATGTTCAAGAGCGCGTTGACTTGCACGTTGAATTGTTGGACCATCTGCTATTGGGTCAGAGAAGGGGACACCGAGTTCAATAAGGTCTGCACCTGCTTCTTCAAAGGTGAGAAATAGTTCGGGGGTAAGTTCTGGGGTTGGGTCTCCAGCACAGACATAAGG
This sequence comes from Candidatus Poribacteria bacterium, assembly GCA_022824265.1. Taxonomy (GTDB): domain Bacteria; phylum Poribacteria; class WGA-4E; order WGA-4E; family WGA-3G; genus MSPOR6. The sequence goes on from JAJEAG010000010.1 coordinate 13,560, forward strand.
CATAAATGCACATACACCTTGCTGTCGTAGTTCATTAAATTTTTTGTCTATACGATTCATTGAATAATTATGTAATGGATTTCTGTTAGATTTTATATTGGTTCAATTATACATAGTAGGATTTGAATTGTCAAGCAGTTTTGATGTTGTGCAGAGGCATTCAGTTTTCGTTAATTCATAGAAATATGTTGTAAAGTCCCGACCATGAGGTCGCTTCTACAGAGGGTGTGGGTGAAGACGGACGAGGAGACCTCGCCCTACGATGTTGTCTGAACCAAGGTTTTCAGGAGAAAAGGTCGCGATTCGGAGAGTGCTTTTACAAAGTAAGGCTTAATATTAAAAATAATAGAATTTGGAAAACTGAATGGCTCTGCAAAAAAGGGAATATATGGTATAATGATATTCTATTATTTTATATCATAGTTAATAAACACTGACTTGTAGCAGATGACTTAAATGGAGTGAAAACTATGCCACAATATCTTCGTATTGTCAAATTTATTTGCATGTGTGTTATTATTTCAGGTTGTCAATCAAAAGCACTCCAGATGATAATTGAACCGCAGGAATGGGAAAACCTTTCTGTTGCAAAAGGGGCAACATGCACTGACGCAAAAATGATTGATGGAGATCTAAAAACAGTTGGATACGCGAAAGATGGTTGGATTCATTTAAGCCTACCTACGCGAAAAACAATTCATAAGATTGTTCTCAAAGGCACTAATATTACAGATGCCACAGTCTTTAAGAAAATTGAAGGAGACCAACGTTGGCCTGCAATACTTCAAATAAAAAACAACCGAAGTAACGTGATTCAGATGCGAAGGAGTTTTGTTACTCAAGCAATACGTATCTATGTAAGCGGAACTACAGAGGATGAACGAAAAACACCTTTAATTTCTTCTCGACAGGACCTTATTGTGCGACATAAAGGATTAGGAAAACCTTTTGTTCAAGAAATAGAAGTATACGGATTTATATCAAAGGAAAAAGAATGAAACGACTGATTCATGAAAATTTATATAGTTGGTCAGTATTTAGTGAAGTAAGACAGATAGATTTTAATGGACATCTATGGGTTCGGGAGGAAGGAAATATCGCGATAGATCCAGTAGAAATGTGTGACTCTGACCGTGGGCAATTAGAACAACTCGGTGGCGCGAAGTTAATTGTCATTACAAATCGCGACCATGAACGAGAAGCCGCTGCTTTTCAGGAATTGACTGGTGCGGATGTGATTGTGCATGAAGCAGATGCTGATTTAATGGATATAAAACCTTCACGAAAGATTAGTGATGGAGAAACTATTGTACCCGGATTACGAGCAATTCATCTATCTTATGGTAAAAGTCCGGGAGAAATAGCACTCTATTTTAACCAGCAGCAAGCCATTCTGTTCGGAGACATAGTTGCAGGTGAACCTATGGGACGTTTAACACTCCTCGCAGATGATAAATTGGAAGACGCACCGAAAGCAGCAATGCAACTTCGTAAGGTGTTAGCAATGCGGTTCAACACTGTGCTTGTTGGAGATGGACATTCACTCTTTAGAGATGGACGACAAGAATTAGTAAATTGTCTACAGGCACGTGATGACATATATATCAACCGTATCAACATTGATGATATGGAATGGGTACAACGGAAAGGTCCTACCACTTACAATTTTGAATATAAAGATATTGATCCGCTAATCGGTGCACAAAATATAGGATATTGCGTTTACCGATTACCACCAGGGAGTACGACTTTCCCAATGCACCTACACCATTTCGGTGAGGAGATGTGTTATGTGATGGAAGGAACTTGCACACTTAAAACACCGCGGGGTGATATTGAAGTGAGTGAAGGTGATTTTATTGCGTTTCCACCAGGTCCAGCAGGTACACATAAGTTCATCAACGAAAGTGATAATCCTGCAACCCTGTTGATACTTGGGACTTATACTCCACATGATGTCAGTGAATATCCTGATTCCAATAAGGTTTTACCTTATGTTCTACAAAAAATATATCGTAAAGAACCGAGTCTTGAATATTTTGATGGTGAAGTGTAACGGTTAGTATTCTTAACCCTGTGACCTACGCATCTGTTGGTTTTCTTTTGCCGAAACATCTATTCGTTCTGGATCAAGTATTGTCCGCAGGTCGGTTTCCATTTCATTTCTTATTGCGGTATATTCAGGGTTTGAAGCCAAATCTATGTTTTCATTCGGGTCAATTTCTAAGTTGAACAGCTGCGGTTGACTTCCAACATAATGGCATAGTTTGTAATTGTCACGTTTGAGCATAAATCCTGCGTTAAGCATGCCTCTATCATGGTATTCTGAGAAGACTGCACGTGATGATTCGTTTTGTTGTTGGGAAATTTTCAACAGACTTTCTCCCGGTAAATCAGTAGGTTTTTCCATATCTGCAATGTCTAATAATGTTGGTAAGACATCAACCAAAGAGACATTCTGTGTTATTCGTTTGTTCTCACAAATAGGCATACGTAATATCAAAGGCACTTTTACTGCAGATTCGTAGAAACACTGCTTTTGCCATATACCGTGACTGCCTGCCATCTCACCGTGATCACTTGTATATATGACGACAGTGTTCTCACTTAATGATGATGTCTCAATTGCATCTAAGATTCGTCCAATCTGTGCATCAAGAGTTGAGACAAGCGCGTAATACGATGCTAATGCACAACGAACGATTTCCTCTGGTGGGGGAATGTCGTTCCGCCATGCCCAACGGTGGTGCTGAATGATTGGATGTTGAGATTCAAGTGGTTCGTTCCATGTATCTGGTAAGGTTAGGTTATCTGGGTCATACAATGAGTAGAATTCAGGTGGAGCAATCAGTGGAAAATGTGGATGCATAAACCCGCAGTATAGCAGGAAAGGTTTTTCGCTTGGAGAGGCGGCTTTTGTTTGAAGGAAGTCCACTGCCAAATCCGCCACGTTTCGGTCATATCTTGTATGTTCGTGGTCTCCTGGACCGCATTCAGCGACGTGTGAATTGGAACCTCTTTGTTCGTCTGGTGTGCGCTTAGGTGGTCTTCCACTTGTGTTCCTCCAGCGAGGGAGATCGTCTAACAATCGCTCAGAAAAACCGAGAAGCCTGTCCTTTCCATTGAAATGTGTCCGACCACACAATACCATTTGATAACCCTTCTCTGTCAGATAATCTCCCCATGTTTTATGCTGTCTATCCAAAATTGCTCCCAAATCCCAAGCATCAATCTGATGAGGATAACGCCCCGTTAGCATTGACAAGCGCGAAGGTGTGCAGATTGGATAATTACAATATGCATTATCAAAGGTATAACTGTTTTCAGATAAACGGTCAAGGTGAGGTGTCTGGACAACAGGATGTCCGTTGTGCCCCATCACAGTTCCTGTATGTTCATCAGAAAAGAGAAAGACGATATTCATCCGATGTACCATTCCTTTGTAGAATCAGCAATATATCGCGACACATTTCAACTTCCTTTCTTATTGCAGAACACCAATATGAACAAGTTATCTTCTATCTGTTCAACGCGTCTACAAATTAGATGTTTCTCAATGATATACTTGGCAAAGGCGACTGTCCAAAAATAAGATGGATAGTAGAACATGCCTTGGTCAGGAATTGTACTATGTCCTGCTACAGAACCGTTCAATGAATCATAGCGATCCAGAAAAGCTGTTTCACCCACTCTCTTGATAAATTCATCATGCATAAATACAACAAAGAGACCTTTATTTGATAAAATCTGTTTTAACTGGACTGTTAAGTTCTCCATCGTTTCATACGATATCTCAACTATATTTGAAGGGAATAGTGCCAGATCGAATGAATCCTCTCTGTAAGGGAGAGCACTTAAATCTCCGATATTGAATTGACATTGACTTTTTCTCTTCTTCGCCACCTTTTTGGCATGGAGGATTGGAATTTCCGCGCAATCAATACCAGTTGGAATAGCTCCCATGTCTTCCATGGCAAAGGTGCATCTTCCAGCATTACAACCTAAGTCTAACACACGCATGCCGGGTTGTATTAACTTGCTCAGATGTTTTGTGTATCTATCGATAGTAGATTTTGATTTTGAGTTATCTGGGTCAGTTGTCGGATGTACACCAATAGCGTTATACAATTTACGAATCGAATCTATCGTTTTCATATCCTGCTTTCCTTTTAGTCCGAGTTGTGTAGTTTACACCTATTCTGATTGTATGAAGTATTCCAATATTTGTAGTAAAATTCGTGGTCCGATCTCATGTAAAACAAATTCAATCCGGTATACATTACAAATCTGCTTAGGTCAGGATAAGCATTTTGTCACGGCTAAAACTGAAGTAGAATTATTGGTGGATCTTTTATCAGCTGATAGGTTTCCTCTGTTACAACTTCTGAGAAAAATGGATCGAAAAATGCATCTGTAGTTTCTAAAAATTCTGGTAGATTCATACCCATATAATTGTTACACGCATCACCACTTTCATCTACAACCTGTATGTTCATCAGAAAAGAGAAAGACGATATTCACCAATTCTTCTATGAATAATTTGGTTGTTGATTAGTCATCATCGTCGTCATCGTCGTCATCGTCGTCATCGTCATCATCGTCGTCATCGTCATCATCGTCGTCATCGTCGTCATCGTCGTCATCGTCATCATCGTCGTCATCGTCGTCATCGTCATCATCATCGTCGTGATCGTCGTCGTCATCATCATAGCGAAGGTTGGGAAAATCTGCTGGGTCTTGTTGATTGATCCAATCTTTAAAAAGTTGAATTGCTGCATCACTCAAACGAGGACCATCGGGAGGCATTCTACCCGAAACGATTTCTTCAATAATATCACTATCATTGGCATCTCCAGGAATGAAAACTGACTCACCTTCGTCGTCCCCTCTTATAAATGACTGATATGTTCTGAAATCAAGACCATCATAACCATTCGCGTCGTGACACCCCGCATACGCACATCTTGCGGTAAGAATAGGTTGTAAGTGTTGGTCAAAAGATACTATCCCATCAGTCGGTATAGGTGTTTGTGGTGGTTGAGGGACTTGGTTTCCATTCGTATCAGGTTGTTGATTATTTATCCAATCTCTAAAGAGTTGAATCTCCGCATTTGATAATGCGGGACCCCCTATGGGCATCCTACCGGATACAATTTCATCAATAATAGAGCTGCTCTGTGCGTCTCCGGGAACGAACACAGAACCGTTGATTCCTCCAGCGATGAAAGTTTGGTATGTACTAAGATCAAGATTTAGTGGTCCACCATCAACGTGACATCCTGCAAACGCACATTTTTCTGTAAGAATTGGCAATAGGTCATTATTGAAGGTTGCTTCAGATCCCTGGGTTTGACCACTTACTATAGAAGGAATTTGTTCATTATCGGTTGTAACATTATCTGGTAGTAATATCTCACCTTGCTCATTGCATCCAAAAATGCAATATAATAATCCGATAATAATCAGAAAATACCTTTTATATTTTGTTGTCATGATATGTACCTCAAAACTAAATTCATGATTAATAATGAATACATGACCTAATGCATATTTCATGCCAATTATGGACAGCATAAAAAGGTATCTATTCTTGTAAAATGATGATTATACTGACTAAAAAGTGGACAGTATTGTTCAAATAATGGACAAAAAAGACAATGAATAGTGTTAAATTTATGTTCATGCTAATGTCATTCGATTTTGCATTATTTATCGTATACTGGTAAGTGTATATATGATATAATATCTTTAGGAATAAAAGACAATGATATTAGAACTGGTATCAATTTTGCTCTGTTATTCTTATATTTCTAACGCAACATATAAATCAACCAAAATGTATTTTATGATAATTATCTATATTACTAAAAAGGTGAGAAATGAATATAATTTACAGAATAAACGGATTTGCAGCGTTAATACTTTTGTTTGGACTTATAATCTTCGTTTCAGGATGTGGGAAAAGTGTTGACGAATACGCAGTTGAGTTAGGTCTGATGTTTACCGATTCTACAGTTGGCAATAGACCTGATCCATCTTTTAATGCCGATATTTCACCGATTTTGGCACAAAGATGTGCAGTTGCGGGGTGCCACGTCGAAAATGGACCTGATGATGTTGATTTAAGAACTTATGCTACAATTCAAAAAGGTGGAGAACATGGTGCTTTACTAATTGCGGGTAATGCCAAGGAGAGCGAACTTGTAGAGGAAATTGTTAAAGGCAAAATGCCTCCAGACGGTCCTCCCTTAGAAGTCTCTGAAATTCAACTCATAATTGATTGGATCAATAACGGAGCAAAGGAAAATTAACCCTTTATGTAACTCAAGATGTTACCCACATAATTTTAACCTAACTGTAGCGTAATCAATGGTTGTACCGTTATCTGCAGATAGGTGTTCTCTGTTACAACTTCTGAGAAAAATGGATTGAAAAACGCATCTGTAGTTTCTAAAAATTCTGGTAGATTCATACCCATATAATTGTTGCACGCATCACCACTTTCATCTACAACTTGTCGTAATTTATCGCGTCCAGCAGTAGAGAGAGTTCGCAATGGACGCAGCATTCGCATGTGATATTTGATTAGAGATGCTGATACCTGAATTAACCCTTGCAGAAAAAGGCGATAGGTATCTTCCGCTTGATGCCATAACCCTTCCCATGTTTCATGTGCTTCCCACCAGTAGGCAAGGTTGTAGAGATCAACACCGTATAAATACGCTTCGTTCTCCCTCCACATCTCTGGTGGAAGTGGTGTATCGTCATGTTCTTCCTCAATGCCGTAACTGTGTCCGAGTGGATCACGGATAGGATGTGGTGTAACACCTGGCACATGACGGTACGGTGGAAACGGTATTTCTGGACAATACCGATGCCAATTTGGATCAAAAGGTTGGGGTTGTTTGTGGCTATCCATCAGCAATATTAACCTGAATTATCTACCAACACCTATGTAATGGAATCCGGCATCCATAGCATCTTGTGGGGAAAATACGTTGCGTCCATCAATGAGGATTGGTGTCTTCATCTGTTTAGCAAGTTTGCGTAAATCCATTCTATGATAAAGTTCCCATTCAGTAATAAGTAGAAGTGCATCTGCATTGTGAGAGACCGAGTAGACATCTTCACAATATTCAATAGTGATTTCACTCAAAGCTTGCTGTGCATTAGGCATTGCAATTGGATCGTGTGCTCTGACATTTACACCTTCTGCAACAAGCTGACGTATAATATCAAGTGAAGGAGCTTCCCGAACATCGTCAGTATTTGGCTTAAAAGCAAGTCCAAGTATGCCAATTGTTTTTCCTTTGAGTGTTTTCAAAACATATCGTAATTTCTCTACAATTCGTTTGCGTTGTTCAAAGTTGACTGTACGCGCAGCTTCTGTAATTGGCATTTCGTACCCTGCTTGTGCTGCAACACCTAACAACGCAGCAGTATCTTTTGGGTAACAACTTCCACCCCAACCAAGACCAGCACGTAGGAATCGGGGACCGATGCGCGAGTCAAGACCTATACCGCGTGCAACTTCTGTAACATCTGCCCCAACATCTTCGCAGAGACCTGCGATTTCATTGATAAAACTAATCTTCAGTGCTAAGAATGTGTTTGCAGCGTATTTTATCATCTCCGCACTGTTCGGATCGGTTGTCATCATCGGAGGTAGATGGTATGCTGCAGGACGTGGTAAAAATGTTGGAGGGTCAAATGTCTGCTCCAATATTGGTTGATATAAATGTCGTAAAGCATCAAAAGCGTTGACATTGTTTGCACCAACCACGATTCTATCGGGATAGAATGCACCTTGCAATGCTAATCCTTCCTGTAGGAACTCTGGATTAGAGGTCACTGATATATTACCTTGAATTCCACGCTCTTCAAAGACAGTATCAACGACTTGTGCGACTCGTTTATTCGTGCCAATGGGAACGGTTGATTTGATGACAAGGGTATAGTGTCTATTCGGATGACACACTTCAGCGATTTCTCTTGCAGCCTCCTCAACGTGACGTGTATCTGCCTCTCCGTTCTTTTTAGGCGGTGTGCCTACAGCAATCATAATGAGTTCTGCATCTGGAACGACTTCTGCAACGCTTGGTGTGAAACGGATTGTATGACATACTTCGTCAAGAAGAGATTGAATTCCTGGTTCATGAATTGGACTTTTTCCTTCGTGCAATAGACTTAGTTTGTGTTTATCTTTATCCACAGCGGTTACGTCGTGGTTTAGGTATGAAAGTACAACTGCAGTCGTCAATCCTACGTATCCCGTTCCAATAATTGTAATCTTCATGTTCTCCCTTAAGTGCAATACTTTCTTGGGTCAAATATGTGCATTGCTAATGTGAGTATGATATTGTATAAGTTGATAATCACATATAGATTATACCATATTTGTAATCATTCATGAAATTTATCTGAAATAATTTACATACTGGGGTAGGTTCGGTTTCCCAAGCGAACCGTTGTTTATTCAGTCTTATAAATGCGGTTAGGAAACCGCATCTACCAGGGAGTGTGCACTTATTTTTAGGTTTCACTATATTTCACAAGTATGAATGATTCAAATATGTTTACAGCAACCTTGCAACATGTTCATAAGTCGTAACTACCTTCAATATGTTTGTTGTCAGAATCGCAGAATGCACAGAAGACACGAAAGCACACAGGAATGTCGTAGGTCGCTACGCTCGTTCAGATTTACGTACTTGAATACAGTTATATATGTCTGTTATACTCGTATAGTAGCTTCAGAGAATGATATGAAAGTATAAATGAAATAGAATGAGGAAGCCCATGAATGGAATAGAAAAGGTTATTGCACATTTAGAATTGATTCAATCCAATATCAACCGCTATGGACTATATAGTTTTTTGGTAAAGATCGTGAGCATAGTATTTCTACTTTCAACTGAGGTGCTATTTTATTATTTTTGGGCTAGTATACAACCGATAGGGCTACATTTGATAGTAATGTCTACTGTGCAAATTCTCATAATTGTTGGATTTTGGGTGATGGATGCATACTATCTTCGGCAGGAACGTTTGTTTCGACACCATTATGATGCAATAAGACAACAAAGCGATACGGACTTAAATATGTATGTAAGCATACATAAGGATAAACCTAAGACAAATTGGAGTTCAGTTGTTTTCTCATTCACGCTTGTTCTGTTTTATGCAATTGAAATTATTTTCGTCCTAATCAATACCTGTAGTTGGATATATGATATTATCTATAATTGATGTGTTCTATTAACAGAAAAAACGAATCGTTATACTTCAATTGAAGATTAATCCTGAAAACCAGTTCTATCTGTATTCCCTCCATATTTCAGCGCGTAAATAAGCATGTTTGTCATGAACCTATAAACATCGGGGGAACGTCGTAAGCGTAACATTGTGCGGCTTTCAATTTCTGCGGTTTCCATCGCACACATATAATCTTTTCGATTGAACACAACTGCTAATCTATTATCAATAAATATACCCTTCTGATGTTTGAACCGCGTAGGCTGCGCGTTGTTTTCGTTTCCCCAGAACACGTCTCCACCAGTTGGTGGTTTCTCTAAATGGTAATGTATATTATAGATTTCATGATCATGTGGCAGGATTTCCAGAGGATACTCAGGAAAAATCTGCTGCAATTCCTCTGCAACAGTATGTGCGAAGAGACCGTGAAAACCGCAGTCATCAAAAAAGAGCATACCACCTTCTTCAACGATATATTTTCGTAGCATAGCATGTTCTTTGGGAGTGAATCTGCTTTGCAGTGGACCATCTCTCGCAAGACCGCGTCCTGCAGTAATATCTCTGTCATGTCCCGTCATAATAATGAGTGGTGCATCTAAAATCCTTCGATCCGACAAAGGCAATGCCCCACCAGCATAACTCATATCAAGTCTGATTGAAGTGTTTTTATCCATCCATTTCATAAGTGAAGGTATTGCGGTAGGATCTTGCCACCAATCAGAAAGAGAATGCTTCAATCGGATAATCCTGATATGACCACGCATATTATCAACTGTACCTTCCAAGATTGCACCTAACTTTCCTTGAGGTAACATAACAGGATTCTCAAGTGTGGTATTAAGCTCATCTTTAAGGTTATAATCGGGTAATGTCGTTTCAAGTAACTCGGTGAAACCAGTATTAGTAGGATTGTTTGATTTTGGTCGAATATTCACTGCAGGAGAATCAATTTTGGATGTAGCAGTGGGTAGAATCGGCACAACCACGGTTGAACGTTGCACAGTATCTTTAGTATTTTGGTCAGTTTTAACTTGGAGATTTGGAGCAGATAGGTTATCTGGTTTTAGTGCTTCCGATTCATATTTAGGTATATTTGAAGGACTATTTATAGTTGTATCAGTATTTGGTAATCGATTTATTGATGAGAGTTCAACTCGCAAGGGGTTGACTGTATGCTCCTTAGTGTGGAGCGACATTGCTCTATGTTTCTGTGTTGCAGTATCTCTTATTGTTCTTGATTTGACAAACCTCACATCTATAGCAACATCCTCTGATTTCCAAATGTGTTCAGTAAACAGCATACCAATGATTACAACAAGAATGAGATGAATTACAATAGAAAGTAATACAGCGTGTAAGCGTTTATCTTTCATTGATAGTTTATAGATGCCGTTGAATTTGGTGGAAACTCTTAGCATCCAACTCCCGGTAATCTGGAATGTCGTAACGATTTCCCCTAACATCTGTTACAAAAAGACGTGCTGGGGGAACCTGTTTGATATTCTGGTTCAAACCACGTACCATGAATGTCACACGACCGCGCTCCGTTTGAACTTCCCATTCATGTATCCCAAATTGTTCTTTCACACGAAATATCTTTTTTATTGTTGGTGTGAAATATCGCTTATCTAATTCATCATTTAATATTTTGAGACTTTCAGGTGCAAGGTCAGTCGGGTTTTTCAGTATTCCAATCTCAGTATCTTCATTCGCAGCGAGAGAAATATATTTATCAGGATTACTTAGTGGCATAAGCCTACGGACTATCACGCGGAGATGGCACACTTCATTGTTGATTTCAAGTCTTGCAGTACCTACAGGCGTACGTGTGAATGTAAGTTGTGATGCATCAAGATAACGGGGTATAAAATTACTGTTTTCAGGTGATTCGGTGCTTTCTGATTGACTACCCGTAGGTATCTTATGTTCTTTTGAATTCTTCTTCTGCATGATTATCTCTCCACAATTTGAGCTTCGGCTCGAACGTTCGCTGCCTCGCGTTGTGTCTCAACGAGTTTGTAGTAGATACCTTTTTTCTCCATTAGTTCTTCGTGTGATCCGCATTCAACTCCTCTTCCCTTTTCAATTACAAATAACCTGTCAGCATTTCTAAGTGTTGAAAGTCTATGTGCAATTGCAAAAGTTGTTCGGTTTTGCACCAACCTATCAATAGCCTGTTGGATTTTCTTTTCAGTCTCAACATCAACAGATGAGGTAGCTTCATCAAGAATAAGGATACGTGGGTTGTGTAGAATTGCGCGTGCGATTGAAATGCGCTGACGTTCACCACCTGAAAGACTCCCACCTCTTTCGCCTACTTCAGCATCATAACCATCTGGGAATTTGATGATAAATTCATGAGCATTTGCTGCTTTGGCTGCGGTGATAATATCCTCCATTGATGCATCAGGATTTGCATAAGCAATGTTTTCTGCAATTGTTCCACTGAAAAGGTATGGTTCCTGTAATACTACGCCAATTTGCCTACGTAAATCCTTAAGGTTAATCTGCTTGATGTCTTCACCATCTATTTCCAAGTTCCCTGAATCTGGTGTATAAAATCGACATATAAGATTGATAAGTGTTGACTTTCCTGCCCCTGAGTGTCCAACGAGTCCTATCATCTCACCGGGTTTCACATGAAGACTAATGTCTCTAAGTACCGGTTTGTGTGAATCGTAGCCAAAGGTCATATTGTGAAACTTTACCTCACCAAGGATATTTGGCATTGCTTTTAGGTTTCCATCGTCATATTGTTCCGGTTGTGAATCTATCACTTCAAAGAGTCGTTCCGCTGCTGTCATTGAACGAGATGCCCAATTGATGAGTGGACTGATGTACCGCAATGGTCCGTAGAACATCGTGAGATATGCATTAAATGCGATCAAAGTTCCAAGTGTCATTGAGTCACCGAGAACATCAAGTCCACCTACATACCAGACTATGAGAGAACCTAAATTGACAGCCAACATAAGTGGTGGATAATAGGTTGCCCAAATCATCTCTGCTTTAGTTTCATAGTCCCGTGTATCGACATTTGCTACGTCAAATCTGTTTACCTCACTGACTTGTTGTCCGAATGCGCGAACGACACGTATACCGGATACGGAATCATTGACAACATCAAAAAGTTTTGAACGTCGCCGCCATGCGCGGTGCCAGAGACTACGGACCTTTCTCCAAAACCAACCTCCACCAACAACAATAACTGGAATTGGTATTAGGACGAAAAAGGCAAGTTGCCAGTCCATCATAAAGAGCAGAACACCAATCCCAAATATCACAAACAACTCTCTACCAAGGAACGATAATCCCTCTAACATGAAGTCTTGTAACCTTTCGCTATCCTCAGTAATATGAGAAATGACGGTACCTGTTGTGCGTTTGTCAAAAAACCTGATAGAGAGATTATGCAGATGCTCGTAAACATGTTCACGTATATTTGCTGCGATTCTGAGAGTCAACCATGCACTCAATCGTGATTGCAGAACAATGAACAATGTACTGATTAGATGTGTTGCCAACAGCGCACCTGTCGCTATTGATAATGCAATTGCTGGGGGTTGTATGGCGCGGAAGATAGCACCTAACCATGTTGTTTCTCCATCGGGTGCTTGGATGTTTGCTTCGTTTAGCAGCAAAATATCGTCAACAAGGATTCGAAAGAAATAGGGTGGAATCAGAGAAATCAATGTGCCTACGATGACAAAAAGAATAAAGATTATTGCCCGTCCCTTATAGGGTTTCATGTATGACACAATACGTAACATTACTTTGTGCTTTTTTGTACATGCAGGACAGGGAGAGTATTCATCTACCAGTGGCAGCCCACAGGTTTTACAGGAATGTTCCTCAATCTTATAGTCCCAAAGTGGTGGTTCATCTCGTTCACCATCACGGAATGCTATTTCATCTCCTATAAATCGTGCTACAAAACCAAATTTTGCTGCACAACCGTTTGAATATCTGATTAGGTCTACCGTGCCTTCTTGAGTTTCCAGTACAAGAAGACCTGCATCAACGACCATTTCAGCACGAATGCCAAAAACACTCTGATAGGGTATATAGTGAATTACTTCACCTTTACCCGTTACGGTAAATATTGCTGCATCGGTTAAGACAAACCATTCTTCACCGAATGTTCCTGTTGAAATTATATCGCTTTTGACAGAGAATCGTATCTCGTTAAATTGGATATCCAGTGTATTTAATGTTTCTTCAATTGATTTGGGCAGTTCATCAAGCGTACCCGTTGGCGTGTCTGCGGTTGACATGTCTTCCTTCTATAACATTACAATAGGCACGATTACAAACCGCGCACATGAAGATTTTAAGTTTCAAAGTTCAATCGTGTGTTTTTTTAATACTTCTTCGTTTAGTTCAATGCCGAGTCCAGGTTTTGTTGATGGAATGATGTATCCGTTTTCCCATTGGATTGGTTCCTTGAGAATATCCGCATGAAATCCATCCCACATGTGTATACCTTCCTGAATCAGGAAGTTTGGACTACAGGCATCTAATTGTATATTCGCTGCCCCACCAACAGGACCACCGTAAAGGTGTGGTGCGATTTGAGCATAGTGTGCTTCCCCCATAGATGCAATCTTTTTGGCTTCAAGGATACCACCTGTGATTGTTAAGTCCATCTGTAAAATAGAAGCAGCCTGTTGTTCAAGTAGGTCAGCAAATTCAAATTTTGTAAGTAAACGTTCACCTGTTGCTATAGGAATACTGGTTGATTGTGCTACGCGTGCCATCTCTTTTATATTTTCTGGCGGAATAGGTTCTTCAAACCAAAGTGGGTCGTATTGTTCCACACGTTTTGCAAAACGGATAGCACTGTTCGTATCGAATTGTCCATGTGTACCAATGAGAATATCACATCTATCCCCGACTGCATCACGTATTCCACGTATGACGCTTTCCGCATAGTTGAGGGTTTCTAACCTATCTGCGGTGTCTGCTCTCACAGGGTCGAATTTGACAGCAGTGAACCCTTTTTCAACATAAGAAAGCGCGAGTTCTCCTGTTTTTTCTGGTGAATCTCCATGTCTCCAATGTAATAGATAGGAATATGCTCTCAATTTTTCATGAAACATCCCGCCCAAAAGATTGTAAATAGGTTGATTTACTGCTTTGCCGACGATATCCCAGCATGCCATTTCTATTGCACTCATAGCAGGGGTTACAAGCGGACCCGAGTGACGAACACAAGGTCCTTCATATAACGTAGACCATAACTTTTCAATGCGAAATGGGTCTGCCCCAATGAGATACCGTTCACCCCAATCCTTGATTAGTTCAATGACAACATGGTTTAGACGGGTATGATAGGTGCATTCACCTACACCCTCGATTCCCTCATCGGTTATCAGTTTTACAAAGATCCATCGACTTCCGCCCCAATGTGGAGGAGGAACATCAACCATATAAGTTTTTACCTCAACTATTTTCATAGGATATTCTCCCGCTGACATAAGTATAATTTTAAGTTGATAAAGAGTTCTGTTATTATACCTAATCTGTTTTAATTATACTATAGTTTGTATGGTTTAGCAGGTCAATTTATAGTGAACTTTGTAAATAAAGTGACATATCTTCTGTAGGAGCGATCTCCGAATCACGACCCGTTTGTAGTCGTTGATCGGAGTTCCTTTCTACATCTCTAAACGTTCCATTAATTCTAAAGTTCACCATTTTTTTAGAATTGGTATAACAGTAGGTACGGGGTCACCGACCATAGATGTCATAACATAAACGAGTAAACATTCCACCTACGATGTGCCAATAAGGTCAATATGAACGAGGACACCCGCCCCTACGATATATAGAGTGTATGTGACATAGTACAAATTGAGCCAACCTATATTGCATTATATTAAGATTTGAAATTAAATGAGAAAAACTGAAGAGAAAATAAACCAGTTATTTTTTGTTTCCATTCTTTGAAGTGTTGATGTATAATATAATCAAGGAATAGGGTATAAGTTACCCATTTATACTTAGAACATTTTTATTAGTAGTAGATATTATGGTAATCTTTTGTCATGTATGGATGAAAACCAGTTTGTTTTTAGTTCCTTTCCAGAAATATGACAACCTACAAAGAACCATTAGGATTTTACAAACAAGTACATAGACGGAGTCCGTCATAGAAGTAATTGATACAGTGTAGAACACGATTGGAGGAATTATGAGTAACGAAAGTAAATGTCCCGTGATGCATCATTCTCAAGCATCAGGAACCATTGCGAACCAGCAGTGGTGGCCAAATCAATTGAACTTGAAAATGTTATATCAAAATCCACCCGAATCAAATCCTATGGGTGAGGATTTCAATTACGCAGAAGAGTTTGAGACGCTTGATTTGAATGCTCTGGAACAGGAAATTTTTGATTTGATGACGACATCACAGGATTGGTGGCCCGCTGACTATGGTCATTATGGACCCCTATTCATACGTATGGCGTGGCACAGTGCGGGAACGTACCGTATTGGTGATGGACGTGGTGGCGCAGCTTCAGGTACTATGCGATTTGCCCCGCTAAACAGTTGGCCCGACAATGCGAGTCTTGATAAGGCACGAAGGTTGTTATGGCCTATCAAGCAAAAGTATGGTAGAAAGATTTCGTGGGCAGATCTGATGATTTTTGCGGGGAACTGTGCTCTCGAGTCAATGGGTCTTAAGATGATAGGGTTCGCTGGTGGACGAGAGGATGTATGGGAACCCGAGGAAGATATCTATTGGGGAAAAGAAACCACATGGTTGGGTGATGAACGTTATACAGGTGAAAGAGATCTTGAGAATCCTCTCGGTGCAGTTCAGATGGGTCTAATCTATGTTAATCCGCAGGGACCGAACGGTAACCCAGATCCGGTAGCTGCTGCAATAGACATTCGCGAGACGTTCCGTCGTATGGCTATGAACGACGAGGAAACGGTTGCACTCATCGCTGGTGGACATACATTTGGTAAAACACATGGTGCTGCGGATGCAGACCAGTATGTTGGACCGGAACCTGAAGGTGCAGACCTTGAAGAACAAGGACTTGGATGGAAGAATACATTCGGCACTGGTAAAGGTGTACATACCATCACAAGTGGGTTGGAAGGAGCTTGGACAGCGACACCGACCAAATGGGACAATAGTTTCTTCTACAATCTGTTTAACTACGATTGGGAACTAATAAAAGGACCTGGTGGTGCGTGGCAGTGGACTCCCAAAGATGAATCTGCTCAGGACACAGTTCCTGATGCTCATGATTCTTCAAAGAAACACGCTCCCATGATGCTTACAACCGACCTATCGTTGAAAGCGGATCCAATCTATGCGACGATTTCAAAACGTTTCTATGAGAACCCCGATGCGTTTGCAGATGCATTTGCGAAGGCATGGTACAAGTTGACACACCGCGATATGGGACCTCGCACCCGATGTCTCGGTTCATTAGTTCCTGCAGAACCGCAGTTGTGGCAAGACCCCGTTCCAGATGTCGATCATGAATTGATTGATGCACAGGATATCGCAAATCTTAAATCCAAGATTCTTGATTCAGATTTGTCCATATCCCAATTGGTCTCAACTGCATGGGCATCAGCGGCAACATTCCGTGGGACTGACAAGCGCGGTGGAGCCAACGGTGCACGCATTCGTCTTGCGCCACAGAAGGATTGGGAAGTCAACAAACCATCGGAACTGGCTAAGATACTTCAGACTCTTGAGGAGATACAAAAGGAATTTAATGCATCTCAATCCAATGGGAAAAAGGTCTCACTCGCAGACTTGATCGTTTTAGCAGGTTGTGCAGCAGTGGAAGCAGCTGCGAAGAACGCTGGTGTTGAGGTTGAAGTGCCTTTTGCACCCGGTCGCACGGATGCTGTGCAAGAGCAAACAGACGTTGAATCATTCGCTGTGCTTGAACCGACAGCAGATGGATTTCGCAATTACATTGGTAACGGACATCAAAGAACAGCAGAGGAACTGCTGGTGGATAAGGCACAGATGCTGACTTTATCTGCACCTGAGATGACCGTTCTGATTGGAGGCATGCGTGTTCTGGATACGAATGTCTGTGAATCTGGTTTTGGTATATTTACGGATCGTCCTGGTACATTGTCAACTGATTACTTCGTGAATCTCCTTGACATGAACACTGAATGGCAGGCAGCCAAGGATTCTGATTATATTTTTGAGGGATGTGACCGTTCTACAGGTGAAATCAAATGGACTGCAACCCGCGTAGATCTTGTTTTCGGTTCAAACTCACAACTTCGGGCTATTGCAGAAGTTTATGCCTGTGATGACTCTCAGGAAGCATTTGTACGAGACTTCGTGGCAGCGTGGAACAAAGTCATGAATCTTGATCGTTTTGACCTTGTGTAAGGTTAGTAATATTGGAACATTAGGCATGTGGATATCCCTCGTTCCTAATGTTCCATTTCTTTTGCATAGTCAAAGTAAGCAAAACTGAAACTATAACTGACATATACACTTACAAATAGGAAATATATGAAAAACGACAAAAAGACTATCTTTGGATGGTGTATGTATGATTTGGCAAATTCTGCATATATAACGACAGTAAGTGCCGCATTACTGCCTATTTATTTTAAAGAAGGTATTGTTGGTGAAGGTGGTATTGACATGTTTGGTATGTCAGTTTCCGCAACAGCGATGTGGGGTTTTATGTTAGGGTTTGCTGCTTTGCTTGTTTTTCTTTTTGCACCGGTGCTTGGTTCAATTGCAGATTTCTCATCAGCGAAAAAGAAGTTTCTGTTAAGTTTTGCCTATTTTGGAAGTATGTTTGCCACATTACTCTTTTTTAGTAGACCGGGAGATGTTTGGTATGCGGTAGTGCTATATATCTGTACCCAAGTTTGTTTTGTTGGCGCAAATGTCTTCTACGATGCTTTTTTACCCCATATAGCTTCTGAAGATAAAATGGATTCTGTATCTGCTAAAGGATATGCGTATGGGTATGTCGGAGGATCAATTCAATTTGGCGTTGCACTTGCTTTGGTAGCTTTGCATGAGTCAATAGGGATTGAACAACAACTTGCTGTTCGTATTGGTATGGCAATGACTGGTATATGGTGGGCTGGATGGTCAATGTTTACAGTCAAATATCTTAAAGAGGTAAAAACAGATACACAGTTGCCGGAAAAGTATCAAAACACACCGAAAGTTTTTGCATATTTGTCCATTGGTATCAATCGAACTATCAATACGGCAAAAAAAGTAGGCAATTTCAAACAACTCACCATATTTGTGATCGCATATATGATATATAACGATGGTGCCCATACTGTAACCAGTATGGCGGCAATATATGGTAAGGAAGAATTAGAACTTGGAACAACACATCTTATGGTTACGTTGCTACTTGTTCAAGTAGTTGCAATAGCAGGTGCCTTGATTTTTAGTAGAATTGCCAAAGGTATAGGTGCAAGACGTGCTGTGATGATTTCATTAGTTTTATGGAGTGGGGTTGTGATCTATGGTTACTTTATCCATTCAGCAATGGAATTCTTTGTCTTAGGAATGATTGTTGGTATTGTACTTGGAGGGACACAAGCACTCAGTCGGTCATTCTATGGTGCGATGATACCGGAAAGTGCAAGTGCTGAGTTTTACGGGTTCTATTCTGTTTTCAGTAAGTTTTCTGCTATCTGGGGTCCGTTTACTTTTGGATTGATTAAACAGATCACAGGGACAGCAAGACTTGCCATTATTTCATTAATGGTATTCTTTGTGGTTGGGTTAATACTATTGGCATTCGTCAATGATGAGAAAGCGAAGGAAGAGAAGCTAAGGTATTGAAAATAGAATAACTTCTATTAATGAAAAGGGTGGTAGTGCCACCCTTAATGTATTGATCCAGGGATTAATTAACCAATTCGAAGACAACTGGAAGTTCAAGTCGTATGCTATTTCCTGATTGTCCGTCGGGAAAAGGTGGATAGGGTTCAGCATTTTGGACTGCTGCGAGTGCGGCATTATCCAAGACACGTGATCCAGATGAAGTAGAAACTTTTGGATCCCGAATTGATCCATCCTTAAGAAGCGTAAAACGTATTGTTGTAGTAGAATCATCATCCAAAGTCCTAACATTTGGTGGAAAACGTTGTACCTCTTTAATCCGTTCACGGACTAATCTCAAAAATTCTGAGAAAGATTGCTTAGTTTCACCGAAGTCTGCAGCAGACAAACCGAGATCCTCAGTAGCACCAAAATCCATAGTAACTAAACTTGTCCCCGTATCCATTGTCGATGTTAACCCTGTTGAGGAAAATTTAGGCATTTCAAATTTGGGGACAGTTGAAACAATTTTTACCTGTCGGTTTTGTTCCATAATAGCTGCGCCTGCTCCCAAAGTTGATAGATGCATTGAATCATCAGAAGGCAGGTCAGATATTGGCATTGTGAAGTCTGCGGGACCCAGGTTAATATTCGTCTTTGGAGCAATTGAATTACCTTTCGGCACGAGTACTTCAACCATTTTCGGTTTTGCAGGTTTCTGATTTGTACGTGGAGGGTTTGTGCGTTTCGTTTGCTGTGGCGGTTTTTCTACAACGACACTCTGTATCTTGTCTTCATTCATCTGTAACACAGTCTTTTTTACAAACCAAACAGCAACAACAATTAGTGCTGCAGCATGAAGACCAATAGCAAAACCAAATGCCAACTTTCTGGCTTTTGCTTTCCACTTGTTAGATGCCTGACGATTCTCACGTTGTGCATCTGCAACAGTGATTGATACTTCGGATACCATCCGTTTTGCAACGTTTGGTGCTTTTGTCCCTGTACCCTTCGCCATTGCTAATTTTTTTCTCAGACGTTTTCTCTTTTGTTTTCCGAAAGCGTTATTAGAGAGAGCGTAACTCATTCAGTTTAGTCCTCCTGACTTTAGTAGGCATGCGGATATTGCATGCCAAATTATGAATAATCTGGATTAGTTCGAATTTCAAAATAAATATAAAATCTCATGTCAGTGTAATACCAATTATGTTATTTTGTAATTATCCATCATCGTAACTGAGTATTTTGTAACGATTATTTTTTACAACAACTGAACCCAAAATGGTAAAATCACGTTTTTCTCCAATTTGGTTCTGTAACGTCAAAACAGTTCCACGTAAAAGATGGAATCCATTGAAAGATTCTGTAGGTTTATCAAATCTTATACTCACATAACTGAGGTTATGTCCACCCAATTGATCAATCGATCTTTTCATACCGACATTGCATATTTTATTCAGATTTGACCAAGAGAAATCAGCAGTAAAATTGCTTTTTGGAAATGCCGGATATATCCAAGAAAGATACTCTTCTCGCTGAATTCGCAATTCGTTTAACTTTGTAATATCTTTCCGATTTAAAGCGTCAACGACTGCCAGACCAATTTGGTCTAGCGAGTCGAGACTGTTCTCCCATACTTGACGCTGACACCCTTGCAAACCATAACTAAACAGTAAAACTGCAATCGCTATGTTTGTGAGGTTGCACCAAGCAGAGATTGTAGTACTACAAAGTTTAATTCCGTGCACTTGTTGTCCAACCCTTTGTCCAATCGTTGGATGCGCTTACACCACCAATAAAATTAACAGCATCAAAGAAACCGTCTGCGGGTGGAGAGGCTGGGTTCATAGAAGCTGCACCAGCACCTGATGTGAAATCCGGGTTATCCTTGTTGAACGGATCTGCGAGATTTGGGTCATTTTCTTTGTTTCCAAGAGCTTTTGCCCATGCTGCTTCATCAAAACCGTCATCATCTTTTTCATCACCGAAGTTTCCAGCACCGTTGGAGAAGAAAATGCTGTTTTTCACGATTAAACCGCCATCATCGGCTTGTTTGTGTGAGGATTCATTGTTGACATCAAGTCCAACTTTGTTAAAACCAACAACGATGAAGTTTGCATACATTCCAGCAGCACCTTCACGTATCAGCATACCGTTATCACTTTCAGGTCCGTCAGGATCACCGACGAGTGTAACATTAAAGATTGTTGGTGCAGAGCGAGGTGTTGCCTCATTATTCTTGCTACTGTTATCATTTTCAAAACCGTTATCAGCGTCATCACCATAATGCTGTGCAACCCAGAATTGACCTTTTCCTGTCCAACCATCAGTCCAGTCAAAAGAATCGTCTCGGGCACCAGTTACCAGTGCATATTTAAGATTGACGGTTCCTCCAAACATTTCAATACCGTCATCTTGATTCATGTGTACTTGAACATGTTCAACAACCGTCCCGGATCCGACACCTTGGAATGCGATACCGTTCAATTCGTTGTCCGGACTAAATTCGATTCCAGCATATTCGACGCGTATATAACGAAGGACACCACTGCTATCAGTTGGGATATCACCACCGTATGCCCCTGTGTCGCCTTCACCAAAGGTAATACCTTGATTTGTGGGTGCTCTTCCATTGATAATCAGACCACCCCACTGTCCACGTGCACGTTGTCCAATTTCAGCGTCACTTGTCATTACGATAGGTGCATCTGCTGTACCGTCTGCCATAAGTTTCCCACCTTGGGAAACGATCAATGTACCGTTTGTTGCATTTTCACCATACAGCGTAACACCGGGTTCAATTGTAAGTGTTACACCGTCTTTGACAAACACAGCATCACGTAACAGATAATCGTAGTCAACAGAAAGTGTTCTATCTTCTAAAATGTCACCTGACAAGACAACCACTTCGCGTCCATCAACGGTGATAGTTTCCTCAACAATCACATCTGGTTCTCGTTCATCTTCATCACCTTCACCACATCCAACAATAAATAGTGATAAGCTGACTGTGAATATGACTATTAATTGATATAACCATCCATAATTTCCTTTTTTCCAAACGGATCCAAGGGTTGACACAATATTTGACATTAGTTGTTCTAAGCTCCTTTATTTTGTTTATCCCACTACTATATTGAGTAGGTGCTTCTGTATTCGACCAAACAATTTGATGAATTTATTTTGGTCGCTGTTGTAAATTTCTATCACGTTAAATTTACTAAACAATTGTTACGAAAAACTGACTATGATTTGACTTTTTATTGAATCAAAGATATTTCGCTTATTAGACATTCGGTTTATGTTGCTTATTATAGGTTATAGCTAATCCCAAACGAGAAGGATCTTCCGATTTTATATTTAACAGATGTTGAACCTCCTTGTTTGAATTCGACAGGACGGTCAAGTAGGTTTTTAGCAGAGACACTAAATTTATATGTATCTGCTACTGTACGACTAAAACTCATATCTAACTCCCCACGTGGCTGTTCATACACATCAGGGGCACCGTGGTTACCTACATCAGAGAGTCTTCGACCATATATATTGTATGCAACCGAACTTGAAATACTCCAGTTCGGTTCTTCATATCCCACAGAAACATTAATAATATAGGGACATTGTCCTTGTAAGGGGCGTTCTGTAGAGGTTTGAATACCTACATCCTTAGGCAGTTCAACTCTTGATGAAATAAACGCGGCATTTGTATTTATTGAGAAAGCTTTTAACATCGGGGTGAGGACACCTAAATTCTGTCTTGCTTCAAGTTCTATTCCGTAATTGTGTGCTCCTTCAGCGTTGGCATAGGTTATGCGAACTTCTGCATTCGGTTCAATAATCTGTTCTATAGGTTTATGGAATCTCTTATAGAACGCACTTACAGCAACTACACCACCGCCAGTTGTATCTGGAAAAACTTCCCAACGGAAATCGTAATTATCAATTAATGTACGTTCCAGCTTTGTATTTCCAAGAATAGTTCTACCTCCGACAAAATCGGTGAACTCAAATGGAGCAAGTTCTCTTAAGTCTGGACGTGTAACTGTGCGTGATGCAGCGAGACGTAGGTTCATTCTGTCTGTCAACCGATAGGTAAGGTTTAGTCCGGGAAGTCCATCTGAGGTATTTAAATTTGCCTTATGACCTTCCAAAACAACGGTAGAGAATGGATCAAAAGCGGTGAGAACTTGGTCAGAATACTCCCATCGTAGACCGGACATCACTTGCCATTTTCTACTGAGTGGAATGTCAAGCATCATATATCCTGAGTAGACGCGATGGTCAGCGTTGTAATTATCTGATCTTCTTGTAGATTCACGTAACTCAAATACGCGTGGCGCGATGTTATCTGTTTGAAATAGCGTTTCAGGTGGTGACGACAGGTCAACCACTGCATCTACATTATCTGAGGGTTGGAATCTGAATCTACGCACATCAAATGCACGGGATCTATCTCGGACGAGTCCACCGAATTTGATGAACCCAGTTTTTCTCATTGGTATAGTCCAATCAGTCCGTGCGTTGTAATCATGATCTTCAAGTTCAAAAAAGAATCTACTGCCACTTTGTGAAGAATCTCGGAAAATGTAATCACCTTTTCCATTATCCTCATAAATAGTTTCCCGTGTGTCGGGTTCATCGCGTGCTGCGCGAGAATATGTGAGTCGCCATTCCATAGACAGATCAGATTGATCTGGTTGTGCTATCCCTGTATCCGCTGCCTCTGCGATTGCTTGTTCAACGGACTCAGTAT
Organism: Candidatus Poribacteria bacterium; assembly: GCA_022824265.1. Lineage (GTDB taxonomy): Bacteria > Poribacteria > WGA-4E > WGA-4E > WGA-3G > MSPOR6. Next base: position 37,367 of record JAJEAG010000010.1, read on the forward strand.
GTTCATCCATAGAACCGTTATTTAATTCAGGTTCTCCAAAATTGAAGCCGTGTGTTCCAGCTAATTGTCCCGAAAAGAGTTGTCGCTCAACAAACATAAGTCTGGAACTTCGATATATAGTATTTCTATCTGCATTATCACCTTCCCAAGTTCTGGTTTGATCTTCTGCGGCATGAGTTGTAAGTGTCCGTAAGCTGAGAAGATGGTCAGGAGAAAATCGTAGACTTGTACTTATAACACTTCCCCAATCAACTTCGTGTCCACTCTGTTCTATTATGTAATCAGTGACTGGGGATAACTTCTCATTTAATCCGATTCGGAAGTCTCTACGTTCCTGTGTACTATAACTGTGGCTATTACCGTAGGAGATTACACCTAAATAACCGAATTGTTTACCAAATACGGTATTGCTATTCCCGAAACTGAATTTATAACCTTGGTTTACAGGAACAGCCTTCCTTTCAGGAGACCACACATTAGAAAAAGAACGACCAAACTGCTGAATTTCATCTTGTGTGAATCCGGTTGTGGTAAAACGTCCCTGTTCACGTATAGGAATTTCGTCAGCCTTTTCCTCAATCAGTTCTGGTAGTTTTCTCGATCCATCATCAAATCCTAAAAAGTCAAGATTTCCACCAGGATATGTTAATCCGTCAGTACCTGTTGCCTGTGTATTAAAACCTGTTGATAAAGAAAGCGACATCGTCAATGCTTCAGGAAAGTCTTTTGTGAATACCTGCACTGACCCTCCAGCAAAACCACCCGGTTGGTCAGGAGAAAATGTCTTGACGGTTTGAAGGCTTGCCAGCAGACTTGCTGGGAAAATGTCCATCGGAACCACCCGACGATTCGGTTCTGGACTCGGAATCTCAACATTGTTGAGAAGCGTATTACTATAACGTTCACCTAACCCACGAACAAAAACATATTTTCCACCTACTATACTAACACCTGTTACACGTCTAATTGCTTGAGCAGCGGAGGAGTCAGGAAGACGACTGATCTCTTCAGTACTGATGCTATCCTCAATGCGGGAACTCCGCATCCGTTTTTCAAGAAGACCGCGTTCGCCAGATTGGCTTAATCGCACTTTCATATTAATTGGAGCTAACTTCACAACTTGTGGTTCAAGTGTTACCTGTAGGGGTTCTGATAGACCATCGACGTTGACTTTAATATCGGAAAGTACAAAAGTGTTGTAAAATGGTGCAGACACATGTAGAGTATACGTTCCAACTGGTAATTCTAAAGAAAAAGTCCCAGTTTCATCGGTCTTTACCTTTGTTTTTGTGTCTACAACTTTTATAGTAACATCTGTAAGTGGTGTTTCTGTATCGTTATCTACTACTGTACCTATAAATTTGATTGCCTGTTGTGTATCTTGTGCTGTTACACCTGCCGTTATGATAAATCCGAAACACAACATAAACAATGAGAGCCCAATGCAAAGACGTTTCATGCTACCTCTCTTCAAACACATTATTTAAGATAATTCCTGTTATTCTTAAAGCAACTTCTAATGGCAATTAGAATTTTAACTTGAGAATGAAACAAAATTGTGATATTTTCTTGGCAAATGCATGAAAAATCTTATTGTTCAAATCTAATTCAAAAGCATCTTAAATCCTATCTTCTGCAATGCTAAATCTATCCAACTTGAATATAATTTATGATGACACACTAAGTAACACAAAACTGTTAAAACAGAGGATTCATGATTAAGGAACTATTACGAAAAAGCACTCACATCGCAGGATTAATAATTCCCATAATTTACATTTTTATCAATAAAGATGTTATGTTATCAATCGTAGCAGTATTTGCAGGTATTGCATTGGTTGTGGAATTGCTGAAATGGATTTATCGTCCATTCCGTGCACTTTTCTTTCGTTTTCTCAAACCACTTCTGCGTAGCCATGAACGTAAGGGGGCGATTACTGGAGCAACCTATTTCATTTTCAGTGTATTGTTATGTATTTATATCTTTGAGAAGAATGTAGCAATCGTCTGTATTTTCTTTATGATTTTAGGGGATACTGCTGCAGCGTTGGTTGGTACTCGGTGGGGACGGATAAAACTTATCGGTAAAAAGAGTCTTGAAGGGAGTGCTGCATGTTTTCTAACTTGTGTTGTGATAGCACTCTTCTGGTTAAATCCAATTATAGGTTTAACTGGTGCTTTTGTAGCGACGGTTGTTGAACTACTACCTCTTAAGATTGATGACAACTTTACTGTACCACTCATTTCTGGAACTGTCATGCAGTTAATGATAAAATATCTTGTGTTTTAGATTGTGTGTAATTGTCTTAAGGTCTATATCACTTGTGCTGTAAAAGGATTACTAATATTTGACAGGAAAAAGACAACTCACTTGACATTTTGTTGAATTTCAATTACCATTAAAATTGTAATGTTAACTGAATCTAAAAAAACACCAAATCAAGCTGCAGAGAGTTTCCGAGCAATCCCCGTATCCACCCCTAAAAACCTTACTAACATAAGGATTATTCTCTTTGAACCTCGTGAACCTGGAAACATTGGGTCTGTTGCAAGAGTTGTAAAAGGAATGGGTTTATCCCAACTTTACCTCGTCAATCCGGTTCCGTTTCAAAATGAGGATGCTGCCTTTCGGATGGCACATGGTGCAAGAGATATTCTAAAGAACTGCAATGTTATCCCAGAACTAAAAGATGCGCTGAATGGTATAAAATACCTTGTCGGAACAACCCATCGTAGACGTGATGCACGTTTACCCGCTCCTGTTACTGCTCGTGAAGCAGCAAATACAATCGCGTCAGTATCACAAGATCAGTCTGTGGCACTTCTTTTTGGACGCGAAGACTTCGGTTTATCTACCGATCAGTTGAGTCTATGTCAGTTGACTGCAAGTGTGCCTATGGCAACAAAAAATCCATCGCTTAATTTAGCACAGGCAGTGCAGATATTCGCGTATGAGGTATTTATTGCGAGTTTAGATGAACATTCTCCTGATGATATCGACTATGCTGATGTCAATTCTTTAGAGGAGTTTTATGTGAGAGTTGTGCGTCTATTAGATAAGGTTGGTGTGATCCCGTATAATCAGGATTGGGAGACGTATTTGAAATCTTTACGTCGTGTCTTTTCACGTGCACCTCTTGAGGAACGTGACATTGCAACGCTTGATATGATCTTCTCTACAGCATATCGGCATATAGTACGGTTGGAAGAAAAGATAGAATTGGCAGAAAAGTAACAAGCAGATTCAGTAGGTTTTAGACTGCAACGTTATTGAGGAAAACATGAAGACATTTGGCACTCACGGTCCCGTGAATCCTGAAGATCATTACGTTGTCTCACGCAGTGAGGAACTTGCTGATTTCATCAACCGTGTCAAGCAGGGACGATATATTGTAATATTTGCACCACGACAGACAGGGAAAACGACATTTTTTCAATGGGCTCTTGATGCACTCACAGCTGCGTCTACAGAAACCTACTTCCCGGTTGAACTAAATTTTCAGATTTATGAAGACTATAGTGCGTCCGATTTTTATGCCTCACTTTGTAAAAGGATTTTCGAGCAGATTAGACGCGTTTTTCAAAAACGCGATATGGTCTTTTCTGAAGATTTAACCCAATTCTTAGAGAACACAAAGATAACTGATCAGGTTACAATGCTGGAATTCTTTCAACGTTTCGGTGCATTTCTTGGAGATGAGAAATTAGTTCTCATCATTGACGAATTTGATGGCATTCCTCGTGATGCCGTGAACGGTTTCCTGAATGCACTCCGCACTATCTATGTTCAACGTTCTATGCGTGAATGTCCCTACAGTATCGGTATTGTAGGGGTTAAGAGCATAACACAACTTAATCTTAACCGCTCAATTTCACCGTTCAATATCCAGGACGAGTTCACTTTGCCGAACTTCACATTTGAACAGGTGTGTGAGTTACTTGCACAGTATACGGATGAGGTAGGTCAACCCTTCATGCCTGAGGTTATTGAGAATATACACAGACAGACTGCTGGACAACCTTTCCTTGTCAACAGATTCGCACAGATTCTCACGGAAGAGATGAATATTCCCAAAACAGAGACAATTACGATGTCGCACTTTTCACAAGCACACATAGAAATCAGTGAAGAAGATAACGCGAACCTAACACATCTGATGACCAATATCCGTAGAGACCCGCGCTATAAAAACATTCTGATGCAAATCGTTTCTTATGAAAGGGGTATACGTTTCAATCCACGCAGAGAAATTATTAGTGAACTTGCTACACTTGGTGTTATCGGAAAAGCACTGGATGGAATGTGTCAAATTGTCAATCCAATTTACCAGTATTGCATCCTGCATGCGTTCAAACCTGAGATGAATGGACTTGAGCAGGACTATCTTCCAGAAGACACCGATTTTCTGGACTACCTCACACCGTCAGGACAGATTAATATGGAATTGCTTCTTGATAACTTCCAAAATTTCATTGCACGCGTCGGGTTTCGGATACTTCAAGTACCTGAGACACCGAAAGAATATATCGGACAAGACCTCCTCTACGCCTATCTTGACCAGTTTGTCAGTATAATTCGTGGTGCGATGTTCCTTGAAGCACAGACGGGACGTGGTAGAATGGACATGATTATCTTTCACAACGGACATAAGTATATCGTTGAAACAAAGATTTGGGAGGGGAAATTTCGCTATGATGCAGGTAAGAAACAACTATCCGCATATCTCAATTTGGAACGTGTGTCTGAAGGATATTATGTCGTTTTCGATCATCGTGCAGAACCTGAACCACGTTTAGAAACAGAAATCATAGATGAGGTGACTATCCGATGCTATGTCATTCCTGTGGTACAGGAAATGCCTTCTCAAATGACTTCATAATCTTCTCTACGACATATTGTGCGATTGGAGAAGGAGTTGGAAGATTCCGCTTGAAATATTAGGATAGGTAAGATATTATATAACATAGTTTTTCAGTAAGATAATAGAGTAAAGGAGATTTTGCCTATGAGAATTGATGCTAACGCTAGAACAATTCTTCAACTGCTATCAAACACTAAATATGAATTAGATTATTACCAGCGCGAGTACAGCTGGCAGTCTCAACACGTATCTGAGTTAATTAACGACCTTACCAATAGTTTCTTAGATAGTTACAAAGATGGACATGAACGAACTCAGGTACCCAGTTACGGTCATTACTTCCTTGGTTCAATTATTATTAGTAATTACTATTATTAGTAATTACGATGGGAAAAAGTACATAGTTGACGGACAACAGAGGTTAACGACGTTAACGCTTCTTCTTATCAGACTCTACCATCTTCTTGAAGACGAAACACAAAAAAGACGAGTCGAGCCTTTGATACATTCCCTAAGTGGTGGAAAAGAAAGTTTCAATCTAGATGTTCATGATTGGTTGTCCGTTATGAATTTCCTCTACCCAAAGGAGAAACAAGAGAAGGAATCTTTTGATAATAGCAATGAACTAGAATCTGTTGTTAATATTGTTTCACGCTACAACGATATTAAGGATAATTTTGAATTTCATGGACAAAGTTTATTGTACTTCGTTGACTGGTTACTTGAAAATGTATACTTGGTGGAAATTGTTGCCTATAATACGAGAGATGCTTACGCGATATTTGAAACTGTGAATGATCGCGGTTTATCACTCACTCCGTCCGACATGCTCAGAGGATATGTATTATCGAAAAGCGAAGATTTTGAATTTAGAGACAAGATTAGTGAGGTATGGCGTGATGCTACCCAAACTCTAAGAAGTATAGGCAAAAATGAGGAATCAGAGGCAATCAAAGCTTGGTTGCGCAGTCAGTACGCCCAGAATGTTACCGATTTTGACGAAATTGGATCCGAATTTCACCGTTGGGTCCGCGATCAGGAACAGGCAATTGGACTTAAGACAAGTGACAACTTCGCAAATTTTATTGTATATAACTTTGATTTTTATAGCGGATGGTATTATCGTTTACGACAAGCTGCAAGGTCGTTAAAACCTAGACTTGAATGTGTATTCTATAACGCTCAGAACAATTTTACACTCCAATATCCGATACTTTTATCTCCATTATGTGTAGGAAACACGGAAGAGGAGATTCTTCAGAAGATCCAAATCGTATCAACATATTTAGATATATTAATCCATAGACGGATTTGGAATAACCAAGATATTTCACAGAGAACCATGGCTGATCAGATTTTTCCACTTATTCCTTCAATTCGTGCTAAGAAAGTAGATCAATTGAGAGATATATTATACAAGCGAATTCATGCTGAAACAAAACCTTTTAGTGAAAACAACATTTTTGGATTGCATGGTGGAAACCGCCGCAAGATATTTCTGATTCTTGCTCGTATGACAGACTTCCTAGAAGTTCAATCTGATCAATCTACACGTTATATGGAATACATGAGAACGGGAAAAAATCGTTATGAGATTGAACACATTTGGACAGCACATCCTGATCCTAAGTTTCTTGAAATGAATTCTATCAATGAATCAGATTTTTTTATATACAGGAACCGCATCGGAGGACTACTCCTCCTACCAAAAAGTGACAATGCCAGTATTGGGGATGATCCTTATAGAAAGAAACTTAATGTATATGCTGGACAGAATCTGCTTGCCCAAAGTTTACATGAAGTAGCCTACCTAAATAAACCTGGATTCCGTAGATTCCGTGAAACAAGTGGTTTGAATTTTAAGAAGCACGACAATTTTAATAAGAAAGATCTTGAGGAACGACATCAACTTTACCTTAAGCTTGCCGAGAAGATATGGAATCCGGATAGGTTGAAAACAGATAGTAACACAGAACTTGTTAATGTAGGTAAACCAAAAAGTTCACCTGCAAATGAAGATAATGATTTGGAATCTCTTGATCCAGAAAATGATTGTACATCTTATGAGGTTGAAGAAATATCAACACAAAAAGCAATAAGGGACAAAATTCGAAAGTTCTATATTGCAAAAGCTCCTGAAAAAGTAGATGATTTTCACAGACAGTTTGAAGAATTTTATGTTGCAAAATTTTCAACCAAAGTAGAAGATTTTTGTAAACGCATTGAAGAATTATTAAATTTGATTGAAGAAGAATTGGATGAACTTACTCCCAACTTGCAACAACTCTATTTTGCTTTTAATATTGGTAACAGACGTGCTTTTGGAGTTCATATAGATTGTTCTCCTCCAAAATTTGTTATCTGGGTAAACCAAGAAGATGCTAATCAGTTAAAAAACCAACCCGTGTTCAATGCTTATTATCCGATAAGGCGATGCCTCATTTTTAAGAATGAGGCATCAATAGAAGCACTTCGCCCTATCCTCAAATCCGTTTATACGAAATTGCGAAAAAAATAAAATATCCAACGTAATCTTATTACAACCCCTAAAATGCGACATATAAAACCTATCGTTTGGCTTATTTTTATATTATCTGGTGCGAGTGCACTCATCTATGAAGTGATATGGATGCGGCAACTTACACTTGTCTTTGGCAGTACTGTATTTGCGACAAGTACGGTGTTGACGGCATTCATGGCAGGACTTGCCCTCGGTAGTTTCTACTTTGGTAGGAAGATTGATGAGGGTAAAATGTCACCATTGAAACTCTATGCACTCCTTGAGGTAGGCATCGGTGGGTTTTGCATCATTTGGCCCCTACTACTAAGCGTCCTCACAGCCCTATATGTTCTCATCAACCGACATATTACATCAGACTTCTATCTTCTTTCACTTATCCGCTTTATTCTCACTTTTGGAATTTTGCTTATTCCCTCAACATTGATGGGTGGGACGTTACCTGTATTAACACGATTTTTTGTCAAACGGTTAGAACAACTTGGTACTAACATAGGTATTCTATATGCCTTGAATACATTTGGTGCGGTTATCGGGACAGTTGCAGCAGGATTTTTCTTGATACAGGCGTTAGGTGTTCAATGGTCCCTCCGTGTAGCAATTGTAATAAATCTCGGTGTGGCGTTGGTGGCATGGGTATTAGCAAGACATGCAGAAAGAATAGAGTCAGATGAAGGAGAAGCTGAGATTGAACAGGAGGATATAGAATCGGAAGAACAACAGACAGAAGTGCCTTTACTTGCATCTGAGGAAGTTAGCATACAGGAACGCCACTTTGTTTTGTGGGCAATAGGTATATCTGGTTTCTGTGCATTGGCGTATGAGGTACTGTGGACACGTATTCTCGTATTTTTTCTTGGCAGCACGACTTATGCATTTGCAACAATGCTGGCTGCCTTTCTATTCGGAATTGCATTGGGTAGTATGGTTTTTGCTCGGTGGGTTGATCGTATAAAACAACCTATTATTACCTTTGGGTTGGCACAACTTGGTATAGGTTTATTTGCACTTATACTTATGCCTGCATTTGAGCAGCTATATGGGATGACATACGCGCTTCAGTCTACCTTTGGTGCGAGTAGATTCTGGACATTCTTTTCAAGTTTCCTTGTAATGAGTGTTCCGACATTCCTGATGGGGGCAAGTTTTCCTCTGGTGACAAAGATATATACAGGCAACGCACGACAACTTGGTAGAAGCATTGGCAATGTATATGCAGTCAATACTGTTGGGAGTATATTAGGGGCATTTTGTGCAGGATTTGTTCTGATACCACTTTTGAACATTCGTCCGAGCATTGTGTTAACAGTAGTATTGAATACCGGTATTGGGTGTCTTCTTGTCCTAAGAGGATGGCAATCAAAAGTTGATATTGAAAGTGAAACGGCAGGTAGCGGAACGAAGGGATTATTGCAAGGTATAGGTATCGGAGTGCCTATTATTACTGTTGGATTAGCGATTGTCGTATTATTCACATTAAATCAACCGCTGTTTATAAAAAGCACTATTTATAAAACACAGAGACCGGGTGATGATGTTGTTGATTATAAGGAAGAGGTAGATGCGACGGTAACAACATTAAAAGACGATGAGGGTGTCTATCGTCTCTATGTAGATGCGAATCAAGCAGCAGATGCATCACGTTGGGATTCTCCATCACACCGTGTCATTGCACATCTTCCGTTGTTGCTACATCCGAATCCGGAACGTGCACTTGTTGTCGGTTTTGGAATGGGGCTTACCTCTTATTCCATTACACAACACGGTGTCAAAGTTGATGCTATTGAATTATCCAAAGGTGTTATTTCTGCTGCACAGAAACATTTTACACACATCAACGGCAATGTATTCGATAATCGACTTTTTAACTATAAGGTAAATGATGGACGAAATCATATTTTGATGACGCAAACAAAATATGATATGATTTCAACGGGTATTATCCACCCACTTGTGAGTGCAGGAAGTTCCAATATATATACGGAAGACTTTTACAAGTTATGTAGAAGAATCTTGACTGAGGATGGTGTGATGTGTCAGTGGGTTCCGCTGCATCGGTTACCAGAGTCTCACTATAAGATGATTGTACGGACTTTTATTTCTGTTTTTCCAGAAACCACATTATGGTATAAATATACACCCGATTTTGTGATATTAATTGGCACTCAAAATCCACTTACAATTAATTATAAAGACTTTATTGCCCGAAGTAAGAAACCGAGTATCCGTGAAGGACTCGCTGCAGATGACCTTGATGGTATGTCTCTATTAGATTCATTTATGATGGGACCGAAAGCAGTAAAAGAGTATGCAGGTGTTGGACCGATTCACACGGATGACCGTCCTCGGTTAGAATTTTTCAAGGCTGAGGATTTAACAAGTTCTACTGCAGATAATATTAAGGGAATGAAAATATATCGTCAACATGTGAGACCACCATTTCTTAGAAACTACGGTGCTACATTTGATGAAAGGAAGGCAGTACAGAATAAATTGGATACCTATTTTAGAGCCACACAGAAGTTGATTGATGGACAGATTGCTTATGCGAATGCACAGACCGAACTTTCGATGGGAAAAGTTACTGACTTTAAAAACCAACTTGAAACAGCAAGCGTGTTAATGACTGAGGCGATAAGAATAAATCCAGAGGACGAAACGCTTCGATATAATTACGGAGTTGTCAGTGGTATAATCCGTGAAGATGATCTTGAACAACTGCGACGTATTGAACAGCAGGTAAAACTTACTTTGCAGCAAAACCCAGATGATATCCAAGGATACCTACAGTTGGCAGTAGTATATGAAGGGATTGCAAGAGAGTATGAGAGAAGGGGTAATAATGCATTAGCAGCAAAAGAACTTGCAAAGGCTTCTACAGAACTTGAGAAATTACTTCAGCGCGATCCAAGTAGAATAGATGTTTTTGTCATCCTTGGACCAATATACCAACGTCAAAACCTATACAGAGAAGCACTGCGAACCTATGAACGGCTTGAACAGTTAGATCCTGACTTACCCGCTCTAATTTTCGCGACTATGGGAGAACTACATTTGACACTGGAAAATGTTGATGAAGCAAAAAGATATGCACAAAAGGGTTTAGATACAGATAATAATTCTTGGCGTTCACACCATGTTCTTGGAAGAGTGTATAATGCAATGAATCAACCCAATAAACTTCTTGAACATTATACTAATGCTATAAACATATTAGATGATGAAATACCTAATTCAGCAGATCCAAGTAATTTGCTTAGTTATAGAGAAGAAATACAAAATGAACTTGATCAGATAAAAAAATAGGAGGAAAACCTAAACCATTATGTCTCAAGAACCTTCATTAAAACGAACTCATTATTGTGGCGACTTACGTTTAAGTGATGCTGGTAAAACTGTCCAACTCAACGGTTGGGTTAGACGACGTCGCGATCATGGTGGTGTGATTTTCGTTGATTTACGTGATAGAAAAGGAATAACGCAGGTTGTCTTTGATCCGCAAATTGATGAGAAAGCACACGCGCTTGCGGACTCGGTTAGAAGTGAGTTTGTCCTAAACGTTAGTGGCATTGTCCGTGAACGTGCCCCGGGTGAACTACTTTTCAAAGCAGATTCGTCATATCAAAATGAACTTACCAAGAACACATCGCTTTCTTCTGAATTTCGTTCCCTTTTTTCTGATTTAGATACCAAATACACACTTTCAGATGATACAAAAATAAGCGTTCGTGAAAATGACAAACGATGGCTTCTCACCGATATAGAAAATAATCGTACGTATGATATTGTCAATGAAGAAGACAGTCTCAATTTCTATCAAGGTACTGTGAATCCAGAACTGGATACGGGTGAAATTGAATTGGCAGTTCATTCCCTTAACATACTGAATACTGCTAAAACCCCGCCATTTCCTGTTGAAGATGATATTGAAGTTGCAGAAGATACACGTATGCGTTATAGGTTCATTGATTTGCGCCGACCTGAGATGCAGAAAACACTTGAGATGCGTCATAAAGCGACACATGCAGCGCGAAACTATATGAATGAGCAAGGTTTTCTTGAAATTGAGACTCCTATCTTGATGAATAGCACACCTGAAGGTGCACGTGATGTTCTCGTCCCGAGTCGTTACTATCCGGGTAAGTTTTATGCATTGCCTCAATCTCCGCAGCAGTTCAAGCAGATACTCATGATGAGTGGGGTTGACCGTTATTTTCAGATTGCACGTTGTTTTCGCGATGAAGATACCCGTGCCGATAGACAACTTGAATTCACTCAAATTGATATTGAGATGTCTTTTGCAGGTGTTGATGATGTGCTGGAAGTCACCGAAGGTTTGATGAAGCGGATATTTGAGGATGCAGGGAACATTCCTGTTGAAACACCTTTTCTCCGTCTACCATATTACGAATCAATGGCACGGTTTGGCAATGATAAACCTGATACAAGGTTTGGTATGGAACTAACAGATCTTTCTGATGTAATGGCAGATTGCGATTTTCAAGTATTCACACGAGCAATTTCATCAGGTGGACAGGTGAAAGGTATTGCTGCTCCGGGTGGTGCAGATTTTTCAAGAAAAGATATTGATGATTTGACTTCGTTTGTTGCAACTTACCGTGCAAAGGGATTAGCCTGGGTTAAGATTACATCAGATGGTTTCTCATCGGGTATTGTCAAGTTTTTCAAACCTGAGCAACTTGAAACAGCACAAGAACGTATGGGTGCGAAAGAAGGCGACATCATGTTCTTCGTTGCAGATCGTCCGAAGGTGGTTGCGGATGCACTTGGAAATTTACGTCTACATCTTGGACGAAAAATGAACTTGATTGATGAAAATCAGTATAACTTCCTGTGGATTGTGGATTATCCACTATTTGAGTGGAACGAAGATGAGAACCGGTATGAGCCTTTTCATCATCTGTTTACTGGTGCAACTGATGAGACTCTGCCTTTATTAGATTCTGATCCTGGTAAGATTCAGAGTCAACATTATGATCTGGTATGCAACGGTTCTGAAATATGTAGTGGTAGTGTGAGAATACATCAATGGGATATTCAACAGAAGATATTTGATATTTTGAAAATCAAACCTGAAGAGGTAGAAAGCAGATTTGGATATTTCATAGATGCTTTGGAATATGGTACACCACCGCATGCTGGGATTGCCCCTGGTCTTGACCGAATTGTGATGTTAATGCGGAATGAAGAAAACATACGCGAGGTGATTGCATTTCCGAAATCCCAGCAGGGAATGTGCTTACTGACGCATGCACCATCTAATGTGTCTGAGGAACAATTGGAAGAGTTGTCAATACGTGTTGATGTTGATGAATGAGAAAAGTAATAATATAATGATGGTTAAAAAAACACAACTATAAGGAAATAAAATATGAACAATAACGGACATTCAGAAAGCAATTTTGGACTTCTCATTGGCATAGTCGTCGCGATTGTCGTTGGTGCTATTGTCGGAGGTTTCGCGCCAGGGTTTGCTGTACATACGGAAGTATTAGGTGACATATTCTTAACCTTACTAAAGATGGTGGTAGTGCCTCTTGTCATATTCTCAATGGTTGTTGGAATCACAAACCTTGGTGATATCCGTAACCTCGGTTCCATAGGTGGACGCACAGTTCTGTATTATATGGCAACGACTGCGATCTCTGTAATCATTGGGATGATTCTTGTTAACATCATTGCCCCAGGAAAAGGGATTGAGTTATCTAAAGAAGGTGACAAATATCCTCAACTTTCATATACATTGAGCGGCGAGAATAATCTGGTTGTAACATTACCGGAAGAGCAAATAAAGGAAGATTATTCCAATAAATTTGTAATCACACTTGTTGACCAGAATTTGGTGGGTGAAATCCAATCAATTGAAAACAATCAAGTAACTGTAGCAAATTGGCAAGACTTGTCTGGGGAAATTGATTACATCATCACAGAAAGTGGCAAGACTTTGATGATCGCAGAAAACCAATTTACCGATCTAAAAGTAGCAGATGCAGGAACTGGTATTGAAATCGCATTGCCCAAAGTTTCCGAGGTAAAAGGGAAAGAAGATCGTACGATGGGACAGACTATTATGGAAGTTTTCTTGGGTAACCAGGAAACTGGAAAACAGGGTATGATTCCATCAAACATCTTTAAAGCGATGGCGAATATGGATATCCTTCCGCTTATCTTTTTCTCACTAATTATTGGTGCTGCATTGTCAGTAATCGGTGAGGTAGGCAAACCTGCAATTGCTATCTTTAACGCATTTAATGAAGCTGTGATGCAGATTGTAAACTGGATCATGCTCCTTGCTCCTGTCGGTATTTTTGGGTTAATCGCAGGAAGAATAGGTGAGGCAGGAGGTTTCGCTGAATTCTTACCAGAATTAGCAGCTGTCGGCAAATACAGTATGACGGTAATAATTGCCCTCGGATTCCACGGTCTCGTTGTACTACCAACATTACTATTCTTCTTAGGAAAACGGAATCCGATAGGATACGCACAAGGAATGGGAACAGCTCTACTAAATGCTTTTTCTACAGCAAGTTCAAGTGCTACACTTCCGTTAACTATGGAAAATGTTGAGGAACAAAACGGGATATCTAACCGCACTGCAAGTTTCGTATTGCCGTTAGGGGCTACCATAAATATGGATGGTACAGCACTTTATGAAGCAGTCGCTGTTATGTTCATTGCCCAAGTGTATGGAATAACAATGGGTCCCGCAGAGCAACTCATTATTGTCCTGACTGCGACACTCGCTGCAATAGGTGCTGCGGGGATACCTGAAGCAGGTCTGGTTACGATGGTTATTGTGTTGAAAGCAGTTGGTCTGCCGATCGAAGGTGTTGCATTGATCCTATCAATTGACTGGCTTCTTGATAGATTCCGCACAACTGTCAATGTTTGGGGTGATAGCGTTGGTGCAGGTATCATTGAAACTTATGAATCTGCTGATACTGCAGAAGTCGCTGCAACCTAAATATCGCTTTTCAGTCATCCACTCTATTGCAAATAAGTTCTTCCTTGTAGCGTGTATTTTGAAATAATATCTATCAAAATGCACCTACATGGGAGATAACATCGTTACATAATCGTATGAATAATAAAGACGAAACCACTCAACGACCCTCCGGACTTTCCGGAGAGTCTGCACTTGCTATTATAAGTGTGACTCTTGCTGCCCTCTGGATTGCATTTGCGTATTACAATAGCGGACGAACCGATGTAGATAACAATCAGATACTGTTATTACATCCGCTTGTGCCAATTGCTTTGATAATACTGCTCATCCGAATATACCGATGGGTCGGCATAAAGTTTGTCGTTCACCTTGAGGTTATAATGATCGGTCTCTGGCTTTTTGTCAGGATGTTAGGTGTCTTTATGCCTTTTATCCTCGGTTTCGGATTTGCCTACCTATTAAGGTTTCTATGGCGTGCTCTACCATTCAAGAGATATTATCAACGTGTGATTGCAACTGTACTAATAGTTCTTGTCTGTAGTGGTGTGCTTGTTGTAACGAGCATTGCAGTTGGTAGACAAGTTGGACAGATGACAGCGGGATTACAGAAGTTTTTCCACGAATCAATACTACCCTTAATTGGTGGTGACGAAATAATTGCGTTCACTGTTGACGCATCTGGAGATAATGAGTTATTTTTCCTTGCTACTAATCACGGTATGTACTATTTAGAAGAAGATAGTGATGCAGAACAAGATGAAGAAAAAATGAAAAGGAAGGGAATTACTAATGGAGAACTTCTTGGAAAGCAAATTCAACACATCTCAGTTGGAAAAGAATTAATCTTCGCTGTGGCAGAAAATGGACTTTATCAATGCAATAAGCCAGTAGTAGTTATAGACAAAGAAACAAAGGAGCCTAAAGTTGAACTACCTGAGGATTTTGAATGGAAAAGAATAAAGACAAGGTTTTTTGACAACCAAACAATTCAGGCAATTAACGCACCGTCTTGGGATCCAACCTTAATTTATGTTGGAACAAATAAAGGTCTCTATGAAAGTAAAGATGAATGGCAAGAATGGACAAAAATAAAATTGGATGAAGTTGGAGATAGGAATATTGTCAGCATCAGTACAATTGAGAGATTTGACAAGAATCGTTTAAATAGACATATTTATGTAGCGAGTAAAATTACGAGAGAACAGTGGAATGAATTGCAGCAAGCCCAACAATCAAACTCAAAGGTTAGAGGTTTTCTTGATAATTTACAGAATGGAAACACAGGACAATTGTCAACAACGGAGAATGGAGAACAGGTTAATTCTGATATTGAGGAAAAGAAGAATGAAATAGTAACGCAAGTACATAGTTTACGATTGACTCCTATTGGAGAGTGGCAAAGTCTCAATCCAAAAGATGATTCTATTCCAGACATACAAGTATTGATAGTCACTGACAAAAATACGTATGAAGTTAGCACGCAACTATTTGCAGGCACATCAAATGGAGCATTTTATAAGACATCTATAGAGACAGGTAAGTGGGAACCTATTCCAGATTCAACTCGACTTCCGCTATCTGTCAATCACTTTGTTTCAGTAAATTCTGGCTCATATGCGGGGGATAATAGTATTATCCATCACCATCCAAAAGAAACATCAACGTGGAATACGTTTATATTTCAGAAGGAAGGCTTAGTACGATACATTGATGACCCATTTGTAAAACAGTTTCAGGAATATGTGACAGAGAAAATACCTGGATGGACACAAAGTGGTGGTGCGCTGGTTAGATGGTTGTCTGGGTTAGCGGGATCAATTGCCTTTCAGTTCGGTGGATTTATTGCAACAATATCACTTGCTTTTATTGTATTTGTTTATGCGAGTCAGGGTTTCAATAAATATAAACGTAGTTTCATAAACTTAGTGCCAGAAAGCCATCGTGATACTGCTTTGGCATATCTGCGAGAGATTGATAGGAATATGCATCAGTTTCTTAAAGGACAGTTCATAGTAATTCTTATTATTACAATTCTCTCCTGTATTGTCTACCATATTGTTGGAGTGCCATTTGCACTTCTCGTAGGTATCTTAGCAGGACTCTGTAATGCCATACCGACTTTCGGACCATTCATAGGCGGTGGATTTGCATTTATTGCTATGTTAATGGGTCTCGCTGCGGGAGAATTTACCAACACACTTGAATTTCTCATTCGTTGTGCATTTGTTTTAGGTGCTATCTTCGGTATTCAAGCAATAGACAACTCACTAATTTCACCGAAAGTTATGAGTGAGGCTGTTGATGTTGACCCATTACTGATAATGTTTGCCGTCATAGTCGGGGCATCTATTCTCGGATTCTGGGGTGTGTTACTTGCTATTCCAATTATTGTTGTGATTAAATCTATAATTACTGTATCACAAGCTGCTGAAAATGGTGAGGACTCATTACCTGTACAGGAGCAAAACTAATGTCTGAACAACTTCCAATTGTAGCCATTGTCGGCAGACCCAATGTGGGAAAATCATCTCTCTTTAATCGCATTACAGCAGATGCACGACTAAGTGCAGAACATCCTAAAAAGTTTGCTGTGGTCAACGATACCCCCGGGGTTACTCGTGATAGAAACTATGCAAATGTAAAGTGGATTGATACTCCATTTACGATTGTAGACACCGGTGGGATGGATGTTGATCCTGATGATCCACTCATTGATAACGTGCAACTTCAGGTTGACGAAGCATTATCCGAGGCAACACTCATACTTTTTGTTGTTGATGTACGATCCGGTGTTATGCCCCATGACCTTATTGTTGCGGACAAACTCCGTTCATCGGGTAAACCACTCATTTTAGTAGCTAATAAGGCTGATAGTGTCAACCTTGAGATGGACACTGCAGAATTTTATTCGCTTGGTTTGTCTGAACCTGTTTTGATTTCCTGCGTACAAAACATTGGTATTAGTCACCTACTTGACCAAGTGATAGAAAGACTTCCTGAGGTAAAAGATACATCGGAAGATGCTTCATCACCTATCAAAATATCTATTGTTGGTCGTCCTAACGTTGGAAAATCCTCACTTCTGAATTCGCTTCTCGGTGAAGAGCGTATGATCGTCGATAACCGTCCCGGCACAACACGGGATGCTGTCAACATCCGATTTGAATATCAAAATATACCTTTTGAACTTGTTGACACTGCTGGTATGCGGCGAAAATCCTCTATCAAAGATGAATTAGAAACCGCAACTGTGAGAAGTGCAATCCAAAGTATCCGTCAAAGTGATATTGCAGCGTTGATCTTGGACGTAACACAAGAAGTAGCACAACAAGACAAAACAATTGCGAGTTTTATTGCACGGAATGGAAAGGCATCTGTACTGGTCTTAAATAAGTGGGATCTTGTTGATAAGGATAATGAAACACATGCTGAATATATGGAACAGATAACAGCACAAGTTCCACAACTTGATTATGTGCCTCGAATCTTTGTCTCAGCCCTAACTGGACAGCGTGTCTCAAAAATTCTTGATGTTTCCCTTGAGGTATACCGTGAGTATTGCACTCGCATTCCAACGCCAGAATTGAATGAATTGCTATTGGAATTGCGTACAACACATCCACCACCGCGTGTCAGAGGCACACGTCCTGCCCTGAAATATATCACGCAAGTAGAAACGCGACCGCCAACTTTTCTTATTTTTGGTAGGAATACACACAGAATTCGTCCTCCGTATACAGCATACTTGGTAAATAATCTCCGTAGTGAATTCGGTTTTCATGGCACACCAATTCGCATATTTTATCGGAGAAATTAAGTGAATGTTTCCACATAACATTGTGTTTGTATCTGTAACACTCAACTGCAATCATTACCAAACACATAACAGATGAGGCAATTCATGACAGCCCCAAAGATATTTATTACTCGTCCAATTCCTGATCCTGTTCTCGTTCAAATACAAGCTGAATGTGATGTTGACATGTGGCACACCAGTGCCATTCTGCCACCAATCGCAGAAAAGATTCCACCACTTGATGGATTGATGACTTACGGACATGAACCTGTCACTGCTGAGATGTTTGATACTTCACCCAATCTTAAGGTTGTGTCAGTAGTAGGCGTTGGATACGATCATGTGGATGAAGATGCCGCCAGAGAACGTGGTATTGCACTTGGACATACACCCGGAGTGCTTAGTGATACCACTGCTGATATGACATGGGCACTTCTACTTGCTGCTGCACGGAATATCGTCCCAGCGTATAACCACGTACAAGTTGAAAAGCAATGGCACTACTATGATCCAAATATCCTATGGGGTTATGATGTGCATCACGCTACGATTGGGATTGTTGGAATGGGTCGGATCGGATATGCAGTCGCGAAACGCGCAGTGGCATTTGATATGAACGTGCTTTATTACAAACGAAATCGTAGACTCGATTGGGAAGAGGAACTTGGAATTGAATATGCAGAACTTGAACATATCCTCAAAGTTTCGGACTTTGTAACCCTCCATGTTCCTTTGACTGATGAGACAACACACATGATCAGTAAAGCAGAATTTGAATTAATGAAACCCACTGCAATTCTTGTTAACATTGCCAGAGGTCCTGTTGTTGATCACGATGCGCTGTATGAAGCACTCAAGGATGGACAGATTGCTGGTGCTGCACTTGACGTAACCGAACCTGAACCGATCAACGCAGATCATCCACTTCTTGATTTAGATAACCTGCTGATTGCACCACATCTGGGTAGTGCGACAATTCAAACGCGTATGAAAATGGCGACAATGGCTATGGAGAATTTGTTTGCTGGGTTGAAGGGGGAACGGTTGCCTTATGGTGTTGTGCAGCCACCTGAATTATAAATCCTTCTTAGATTAGTGGAGTTTGACTGACATGTTGGAAAAGAATATAACAGGCATCACCAAGATAGTAGTTAAGGGATTCAAATCAATTGCGGAAGAGTGCGAAATTGAAATCCGTCCGTTGACAATCCTTGCTGGTGCAAACAGTTCTGGAAAATCAAGTATCATGCAGCCGTTGTTAATGCTTAAGCAGACATTAGAGGCACCGTATGATCCTGGACCGTTATTGATTGACGGACCTAACGTGCAATTTACTGAGATTTCGCAATTTTTGTCCAGGTTAAACTACAAGAAAAGTACAGACCGTTTTAAAATTGGAATTGGCACAAGTATATCAAACTTTCCTCATTTAGTGGAAATAACTTTCATGAAAGGTGCGGACGGAATTGAGATTGTTGAAATGACAAGTGAAGGAAGAACAGAAGATGACTCATCGGTGTTTCCTGAACATCTTACCTTATTTCCTGAGATGACACCTGAAGCAATCAAAGCACTAACGGATCAATATATGATTTTCAGGATTGCGAATATTAATGGGGTAAAACGTTCACGGTGTTTTTTACGTTTAGCATCCCAAGGAGATTTTAATCCCTTAAACCTTGATACTACTGTTAAACTTATCAGCGATCCCGAGTCCGATATTCTTCGAACTATCCATCTTCCAGGATTACGCGACACTCCTGAACACATATACGTACAGTCAAGTACAGGCACTCGTTACCCAGGAACGTTCGAAGATTATGCAGCAAGTGTTATTCATGAATGGCAAGAAACGGAGGATGAAAGTCTAAATTCGGTTACAAATGCACTACGTACACTTGAATTGACAGGAAAAGTTGCTACTAAAAAAATCGGTGATGTTGGTATTGAAGTGCAAGTTAGTCGACTTCCACACTTTAGAAGTGATAAAACAGATATGGTCAACATCACCGATGTTGGATTAGGTTTATCTCAGGTCCTTCCCGTATTAGTTGCACTTATTGCAGCAGAACCGGGACAGTTGGTCTATATTGAACAGCCAGAGCTGCACCTCCATCCAAATGCACAAGTAAAATTGGCACAAGTATTAGCAGATGCGGCAAAACGTGGTGTGCGTGTCGTGACGGAAACACACAGTTCACTATTACTTTTGGGGATTCAAACACTTGTTGCAGAGGGAAATCTATCACCAGAATTGGTGAAACTTCACTGGTTTTCACGTAATGAAGAAGGAATTACCGAAGTTGACAGCGTTGATTTAGATGAAGTGGGAAGATATGGTGAGTGGTCAATAGATTTTGATGATGTTAGTCTCAATGCACAGAGTCGTTATATAAAGGCATCTCGATCGCGTTTCATTGAAGGGACATAATATAATATGCGTTCAAAGGATATGAAACAAATCGTGGTGAATGCCTCTGTCGCAAAAGCTGCAGGAGGAAAAGATGCTACTGCGTCTGTATCAATCAATTGCACTGAATTTCTTGAAACCTTTCGTGACAATACACCTAATCATTTAGTGATGACGTTAGAGTTGTCTGAGGAATGGGATGAACACCAATCAAATTTTGCGGCTGCATGGTTAGCAAACATGATTGCCACAAGGAGATTCCATTATATCGTTTCTCTACAAAATGGAACTTTGTATGATGAAATTATAATAATAGCAAACCAAGAAAAAGACGTTACTGCGATGTTAAAAGATCTACACCTTCTTCAAGCTGCATTAGAAACAGACAAGACTGTTATTTCACTTGATGAAACCGTTCGGACACTTTTTGCACAAGCCTCAGAGAAAGTCGGTGAGATACGCAAAATCATCTGGGTAAATCCTGAAAAGACCGAGGAAGAACAACCGATTACTTGGTTAAAAAATGGCGCGCCACCTGAAACACATCGTCAACTTGTTAACTATCTTACACAATAGTTCATTATCCCCGCCAAAATGTATCAATGCTGGTATATCCGTGTGTATATTTATGAAGGTGCGAGGGTAAGTCTGCTAAGAATTGTTTGCCTACATCTGGAATCTCCCACGGAATATCTATGTGATGGTCTCTACGATGGAAACCGATCGCACACGATAACCGAATCTCGTCAATCTGGTTTGGGAATGCACCGTGATATGTCCGATGCGCGAATACAATCATATCGCCAGGATTCGTAAATAGCGGAACACAACCAGGTATATCAAAGCCTGCGTAAGCCTTTGCTTCTCCACCTTCTTTGTAAAATGAACGTTTATCTGCGGTTAGGTTGAATCCCTCTGGACCCTCCCAGTTTTCGACGTGTGAATCTTCAATCACACATAATCCACCGTGTTCAGGACGCGATCCAGTGATGTAAAACCATTTACCTGAGGGCCACATACCCCTGTTCAGCACGTCCCCAGAATTTTTCGGAGCATCCTGTGAAAATCCACACCAATCCGTATGCCATGCAACTGGATGTGAACCCGGCATGCGAATAATCGCAGCAGATCTGTGAACAGTCAATTCATCTGACCCAATAAGGTGTTGATGGATTTTCATAAATGGTTCATATTCAAGAAGTTCCCACGCGCCTGCTCCGGATTCTATCCAAGCATGTCGCGTGCGACTTTGTCCTTGTTCCAATTCTCTGTTTGGGTCAGTTCCATCAAATACTGCTTGTTTCAGACTATCAACGATGTCTGGTGGTAAGACATCTTTGATAATTGCAAAACCGTGTGTTTCCAAACAATCAGACATCTGTTCTAATTGATCTGTTTCGAACTCGTAAGTGTAACTGAGTTTTGGCTTTTGAATCTGTAAATAGTGTTCCATTGTGAATATCCGTATAGTATTTATGTGAAATTCTATTGTACGGACATTATCATGTCAACGGAATTTATTGTTGTTATCCTATTGCACAAATTGTAGACTTTTGTTAAAATGCTAATTCAAAATCATAACATTAAGCATCGGAAGTGGAAGAACTAATACAGTCTATTCCATAAAACACAATAATTATCGGAGGAAAAGAATGGCTGAAACCGTATTTGTAGGAGATCATGAAGTTACATTTCCAGGACCACATCTCGGTGTGCTACGGGATTGCAATGATGTGCTGGATTCCGCAGAAGGATTGCATCAACAGATAGCTGAGGATGGGTATTTGCTTGCGCGCGGTCTAATTGACAAAGATAAGGTGGTGGCTGCACGACGCGCTATCCTTGAATATGCTGAGGGAAATGGAAAAGATGAGGTATTTAAACCCGGAACTGAAATGATGGATGCCATTGCTGGACCGGGTAGTCCGGGACGAACAATGGGTGCACCTGATGTTACACATCATCCTGATGTGTTGTCAGTTTTGGAAGGTGATGAACTCTTTACCTTCTTCCGAAACTTCTTTGGTGGAGAGACCCGAACTTTTGATTATAAATGGTTACGTTTCGTGCGACCTGATGGGTGGTCTGGTCCACATTTTGATTTTGTCTATATGGGTAGAGGCTCCAAGCAGCTGCATACTTGCTGGATACCTTTTGGGGATGTACCTGCGACTATGGGAACACTTACTGTTCTTGTCGGTTCACACAAATTAGATAGTTTTGCACCAGTGCGTAATACCTATGGAAAAACAGATGTAGATAAAGACGGTACCCCAGGACATTTCGGACGCGATCCTATGGAAATCAGTGAAAAATACGGTGGAGAATGGCAGACAGCAGACTTTGAGATGGGTGATATTATCGTATTCACAATGCACACGATGCACACATCTACCAAGAATCTATCGGACAGGTGGCGCATCAGTTGTGACATCCGCTTCCAACCAGCAGAACATCCAATTGATGAGCGGTGGGTTGGGAAGAACCCTATTTCGCACACTGGAGGTCAGAAGATTTCGTTTGAGGAAGCAAAGAAACAGTGGGGATTGGAATAGAAGATCAATGATGATGTGGAAACAAATTACATAGGTAATGCCAATTCTAATATATAAACCACATTTTGAGGCATTAATGCTAAACTTAATGTAAGAGGCGCAATGAATTGCGCGACTACGAACGCGTTTTCTCCTTAAATTGACGCTAATGGGTGTTGCTTTTCTCGCTTCGACCTACAGACTGTATGTGAGCATGCGGGCGAGGAAACCTCGCACATACGTAATGTAAGAGGCGCAATGAATTGCGCGACTACGAACGCGTTTTTGTAAATGAGAAGTTATATTTTAGAGATGGTATAATATGGATTTTATGCAGACAGACATCATTTGAACAGTGCGCGACGAATTTGTCGTAACGCTTGCCTAATGCGATCTTCATTTTCCACAAGCGCGATGCGTATATATCCCTCTCCGTTGTGTCCAAACCCTGCACCCGGTGAGACACAAACCTCCGCTTCATTTAGGAGTTTCATTGAAAATTCTAATGAGTTTAGGTGTTGCCATGCCTCAGGAATTGGTGCCCAAACAAACATTGAGGCTTGTGGTTTTGACACCTTCCACCCGATACGGTTCAAGCCATCAACAAGGACATCGCGACGACTTCTGTACACATCCGCGTTCTCTGTGACGACATCTTCCGGTGTGCGGAGTGCCATGATTGCAGCAACTTGAATAGGTGCAAATATGCCGTAATCGTAATATCCTTTTATACGAGCAAGTGCCTCGATAATGTCGCGGTTACCTGCAGCAAATCCGCATCGCCAACCAGCCATATTATATGATTTTGAGAGGGATATGAATTCAACCCCAACATCCTTTGCCCCTTTTGCCTGCAGAAAGCTCGGAGTTTCATATCCATCAAAAACAATATCCGCATACGCTAAATCGTGAATAACGATCATATCCTGTTGTTTAGCAAATGCGACTACCTCCTCAAAAAAATCTAACTCAACCACTGCCCCGGTGGGATTGTGTGGAAAACTCAATATCAAAACTTTTGGTCTGGGCCAAATATCCCGTGTAATCTCTGCAAGTGAGGGGACAAAGTCATTTTCCTCACTTAGTGGAATGCTAACCACACTTCCACCTGCAAGGACTACACTATACATGTGGATAGGAAACGTAGGGTTTGGCACCATTGCTAAGTCACCCTCGTCAATCAAGGCTAAAGCGAGATGTCCAAGTCCTTCTTTAGTTCCAATGACAGCAATAGCTTCCTCATTAGGATCAATGTCTACACCAAATCTTCGTTCATAGTGCCAACTGACTTCTCTGCGAAAATTGTAAATGCCGCGCGAAGCAGAATAACGGTGATTTCGTAGTTCTTGTGCGGCTTCTGTCAGTTTATCTATAATGGGTTGTGGAGTCGGTTGATTTGGATTCCCCATTCCCAAATCAATAATATCAATTCCTTGTTGCCGACGTTCGTGCGTCAGCTGCTTCAGTTTTCCAAACATGTATGGTGGAAGCCGATTGATGCGTTTTGAAAATATATTCATCTTCAGTATCCTAATATATTTGATCTGTGTTCATTGATTTATATTCTAATGTTTTATTTTTAATTTTGCCAAAAATCTTGTAAACGGTTACCCCAATTTGTGATAGTATTTTGTGGTCCTTTATGGACGATCTTCTGTCTATTAAGTTGACTTTCCTGTTTTAGAAGTTTATCTCTACAAGTATCAATAACTTCCTGATAATTTGGTTCATAAGCGAGATTTACATTCTCGCCCGGATCATTTTGTTTGTCAAACAACTGGACAAGACCGAGTTGTTTTTCATCTGGTCCAGGTGGTATAAAGTCCTCTGTCGTTTTTGGTATATATTCTGTAACGTATTTATGTTGGTCAGTTATAATTGCACGCCCCCAATAATTGCTTTCAATGTATGCATGCTCGCGCCAATTTATATCTTTTCCTTCTACTAATGGACGGAGACTCATGCCTTGAGATCCTTCGGGTGTCTCAATATTGGCGTAATCGCAAACAGTTGGTAATAGATCTACACCAGAGACAAAATGTGTGTTGTCAAATCGTTCTTTCTCTATTGAAATCCCTTCTCCTAAACAGGATACGATGAACGGCACTCGTACACTCTCTTCATATAACGCGAATTTCTGAAACAACTGGTGGCTTCCGCACGCTTCACCGTGGTCAGCACTAAAGATGATTAACGTATTATCATTGAAAGAGGTTTGTTGCAGTAGAGAAAGCACTCTACCGATTTCCGCGTCAACTTTTTCAATGAATCTGTAATAGTTCCATCTAAAGTATCGCCAATGGAGTTCATCCCACTCCCGAACTGCTTTTAGGATGCGCGAATGAATAAGTGCGTCATCAACTCGTCTGCAAACCCTATTAAGGACCGTTTCTCTTATATCATAGTCAAAGTTTTCAGGTAACGGAGGTAATTCGTTTTCCGATAGAATCCCTTGTTCTACAGGGTTTGGAATCCTTTTCTCCTCATGGTTATGTAAATACTCACATACATCATGTGGATCAATATATCCAATTTGCAGATAAAACGGTTCCTTTTCATCATAATTCGTCAGGAAGTCTGCAACAGCATGTGTTGAGGCTGAATCGTAATATGCTGCCCCACCTGCACCGATATTGTCATTACCGTAATATAGCACTTCAAAACTTTCACGGACATCTCTACCTGGGACATGCCATTTTCCGCAATGGAAGGATCTATAACCACCCTTCTTAAGCACTTGACCTATATCAGGTATATCGGGATGCAGCTGTCCACCGTTAAAAGGCACGCCTGTCTCAGAAGTGTATAATCCTGTTGCCCAACTTGATCGAGCTGCAGCACACACCGGATCAGTACAGTATGATTTTGTGAACGAAACCCCGTTTTGATGGATCAGGTCAATATTCGGTGTATGGAGATACGGATTTCCATACGCAGAAATTGCATCCCAAGAATGTTGGTCAGTGTTTATAAAGAGAATATTGGGACGTTGGTTCATTAGGTGTCACCCCATTTTCTCTTTCAACACCAATGTCTCAAAGACAGAGGAGAAAATAACTGTGTTTCCGTATGTGTCAATCCACCAGTATGATGGTAATGAACCTGTGCCATATAGAAAATAACCAACAAGTGAAATCGGGGATTCTATTGTATCAAGATAACCTATTCTACATTTCGGTCTGAGTTGTTCAAGGTCATCAAGTATTGCAATGTCGACAGAATCTACTTTCTCCTTATTGCTTTCTACGAGAGCTGGAAACACATCAAATAGTGCCCAATTGCATGTAATAGGTAGAGAATTATCAATCTTCCCAGCAGTTATATCAGTGTTATTGATACGAAGTTGAATTTCAGGGATTGAGGTAAGATAACCATCCCACGATAATTTGGAATATATATCGGTACAACTATTGTGTACCTCTACATTCCAATTTTCATGTAATGGACGATAAATCTCATCACGACAACTAAAGCGGTACCGTAAATTTTCACCGTTCGTATTATTTATGTAACGAACATTATATTTCCAAAGGTCACCGTTTTCTTGCCTACGTTCAACGACAACTTCTCCAATACTAATTGACTCGTTTTGATTGTTTCTTCTTTGATAACCATGCCAGTAATTTGGTAAGATCTGGTAAACATGTCTTCTATGTTGACCATTAACTGTATTAACATTTCTCGAATCGCTGCTGTCTTTATACAGATGAAGTAATTCGATCAATTCTCTTGCATAGTCAGGTTTCTGTGCCCCTTGATTATAATCAAACGACCAATGTAGTGGAATACTCTCGATCATGATTTTCCGGTTGTTTAGACTTAATTTTTAGTTTCCTTAGACGTTTATTCTTCCTATAATGTTTATTATTTTTCTTATTTAGTCGTATTCAACAGTTAGTATAATTTCTTATTCCTTTTCCTTAATATATTTCACTTCCTCAAATATATTACCTGTGGCTGCTTTATGTGCGTAACGGGTTGTTTCAGGTAGTCGGTACTTTGGACAACATGCCATCGTTATCATGCGTGCAGTATCCAATGAAATTCGGTGTCCTATAGAGACATAAACTACGTTAACGTTTGTGCGTGTCCGAAGTGCAACACCGATGATCTCGTCCTGATCTAATATATGTGTGTAAGCCCCCTTTTCTGTTTCAGGTTCAGTGTATTTTCCACAGAGTCGAGACTTCGCACATCCTATGGTTGGTTTATCCAAAATCAATCCAAGGTGACAGGCAAGTCCGAATCTTCTTGGATGTGCAATGCCTTGTCCATCAACTATTATTAAGTCGGGTTCTGTTTTTAGGCGCGCGAAAGCCACCAAAAGCGGTGGTATTTCGCGAAAGGATAGATATCCCGGTATATACGGGAAATTGACACGACTTTCAGCAACTACACCGTCTACAATTTGTAAGTTAGGATAGTTGAGAACTACCACAGATGCAAGAGCAGTGTCATTTCTAAGCCCTATATCTACACCAGCGATTGTCCTAATTTCCGCAAATTGATCTTTCTGGATTACCAGATTGCGTAACTTTTCCTGAAGTTGTCGTGCTTCGTCTGTTGTGACATGCCAAGAGTGAAGGTTGTTATACTGCATATTGCTGCTTACATATTCTTCAGAAATTTGGCATATCTGGTTATTATATCGGTTAGTGAAATAAACTATACGATATCAATGATATTATACTACTTTTCTGTTTCCAAGGAATCGGAGTTTGGCTTGGCGATATGTTGAACTCCCGCAAATACTGCATTGAGGATCAAGTATCCTGCACCAACTCCCATTAAGGAGCCAATGCCACCAAGCAGAATTACGTTTATCATTTATTTTTTTCTCCTACAAACCTAAATTTTGTAATGCACCATTCTGATTACATCACATATCATAACTATTGCTTAGGTTTGTATATCATCAACTGATTGAGTATTAATTTTAATCCTATTAATATAGACTCTACTTATTATAATTTACCGATTTTAAACCCTAAGGTTTATTCTCATTATTATCACTTTTCTTCTACATAGTAGAATGTTACAAAAGTGTTGCAATACAAAACGAATAAACCTTATTCTGGTTTCATAGATTTAAGTTATGCAATAATAATGCCACTTTTATATCAACCTATAAATATAGAATATTATTTAACAATTCTACCTTATATAGTTTAGGGTTTTTGTTGATTTTGATAGTATTTTAAGGCATTAGATCGGAGGAGGTTATACGATAATATGATAAGGATTTCATCATGATATACTGTGGAATGATAGACATCATGTGTGTCAAAATTGAAACATGTAAGCAGATAAACATGTTTTTCAATGCGTTGAAATGATGAAAATATTGGTGCAATACTAAACAATTCAATGTATAATTACAGAAGCATTTATAATGTTACACTGTTTAGTTTGAATTGGAGAAAGAGATGCTCAATCCCCAAGAGGAAACAGATCACCCTCTTAATAACCTTTCCTTAATTGATAAATTAAAGAGAAAATACGATCTAACCCCATCAGTTACACTTATTCTCGGACTAACAACCCTCTTTTTTGTCATATTCCTCATATATCCTCTCTTATATGTATTTAAGGAAGCATTTTGGATTAATAATAGGTTTGACCTAACATATTTTAAACTGATGATAACTGACCCCAACAAAAGGGAATTGGTTATCAATAGTTTCAATATTGGTGTGATGGTCACTCTAATTACAAGTGTTATTAGTCTACCACTTGCTTATTTTCTGACACGGTTTAGGTATCCTGGTCGCAATCTTCTTCGTTCTGTCATCCTAATACCGATGATAATGCCTCCGTTTGTTGGTGCAATTGGAATGCAACAATTTTTCGGCAATTATGGCAGTATCAACATGTTTCTTGTGAAACTCGGATTGATGGATATGGAAAATACGATCGATTGGTTTGAAGGTGGTTTTTGGGGTGTTGTCCTATTGTCCACATTGCACCTTTATCCGATAATGTATCTTAATATTGTTGCTGCATTATCAAATGTGGATCCGAGTCTTGAGGAAGCTGCGGAAAATCTGGGTGCATCTCGGTTTAAAATATTCCGAAGTATAACTTTACCTTTGATGATGCCGGGGTATTTTGCTGGTGCAATTCTTGTTTTTATTTGGTCATTCACAGACCTCGGAACACCTCTAATCTTCAATTATAACGACGTTATTGCAGTTGAAATATTCAACCTTGTCAGTGAAGCTAACCTAAATCCAATGGGTTATGCGCTTGTCGTACTTGTGATTGTGCTGACTGCTTTTGCGTTTTATGTCTCTAAGAAGTGGACTGGCACTAAGCATTATGAGATGCTCGGACGTGGACATGTAACTACACGTGAAACAGATGCTAATTTAACGATGCGAACCGTTATATATCTGTTTATTGGTGGACTGACATTCATCGCGCTACTTCCGCATATAAGTGTTATATTGGTTTCTCTAACACCGGATGCAGGTGAATGGTACCAAAGGATTTTGCCACAATCAATTACATTAAAACATTATGGTGAGGTGTTCACGCATTCTGTTACGTTTCCAAGTATTCTCAATAGTCTAAAATATAGTATTTGTAGCACTTTGTTAGCACTATTATTGGGTGTTGCGATTGCCTATTTGCTGACACGTAAACGACTACCATTTCAGAACCTGTTGGATGCGGTTGCTATGCTACCGTTAGCTTTACCTGGGGTTGCAATTGCCTTTGGTTATATGGGAAGTTTTTCAGATACATCGCTTCTCCTACGGCATTTACCAGATGGTCTAATTGAAATGATTGATCCCAGACATAATCCTACATTTCTATTAATTACCGGATATGCGGTGAGACGATTGCCTTATATGTTACGTTCTATATACGCGGGATTCCAGCAAACCAGTATTACTTACGAAGAAGCCTCACAAAATATGGGAGCAACGCCAATCAGAACCTTATACAAAATTACTTTACCTTTGGTTTTCGCTAACATCCTTGCTGGTGCGATTTTGGTATTCTCCTTTTCCATGCTTGAGGTAAGTGAAAGCCTTATATTAGCACAACAGGAAAAACATTATCCTATTACAAAAGCAATTTGGGTTTTATCACAACGTCTTGGGGAAGGACCTTACATTGCCAGTGCACTTGGTGTTGTTGGGATGGTTATTTTAATTGCGTGTCTCCTCGGTGCTGGACGTGTTCTCGGTGGCAAGTTGGGTGAGATTTTCCGTATTTAAATGTGATACTCGCCCTGACAACACTTAGGTCGTAGGATGTTTTGCTCGCTCCCACCTATGATAATGTGAGAGGCGCAATGAATTGCGCGACTACGAACGCGTTTTCTTCTCAAATTGACGCTTGTGGATGTTGCTTTTCTCGCTTCGACCTATGGACTGTATGTGAGGATACGGGCGAGGAGACCTCGCCCCTACGAGAATGTGAGAGGCGCAATGAATTGCGCGACTACGAACGCATCACATCCTTAATCTGTGATTCAGGCAAACATGTTAGAGGTTGCTTTGCTCGCTCTGAGCTACGATACAGTATGTTAATGTGTTTGTATCTATCTTATTCTCCTTTGTCGTTGTTTTGAGGAGGATTTGTTTTGTTTTCGGTTGCGATTGTTTTCAAAATGGTGTGCGCGAGTCTGATATTTGCTGTTGCGTATTTTGGGTCACGAGATTGGAATACATGTTCCTTGACGAATCCATAGAGTGTTTCAAGTTCTTGTACGACGGTATTGTCGTTTTGTTGCGCTTGATTTCTATAGTTTATCAAATATTCATTTCGGGTTTGGTTGAATAATTCGCGGTATTTTTGTGGAAATTCGCGATGTGTGATGTTGAACCTTCGAAGTTGATTGGATAATTTCGCTTTTATATCCTTATAATGTTGTTCAACTTTTACGCTGTGTTCCTCAAGTAGTTTGTTTATTTTAGCGTTGTGTTGAGTCTCAATTTTCTGTGCATATTGTTTCTTGATCTGTTCAATAATTTTGGGTCTATCCTCCTCAAATTTCATATTTGCATTATCACCATAAGTCCGTCTGTAATTCGTTCGGTAATAACCTATTTCTCTGTTTATATATTTGTCTCTATCAATTTCGTCTTCTATATTTGGATTCTGCTTGATACCAGATGTAGTCTCTGGAAATGTTGGTGGTTTTGGTAGGTCATCAGCAAATTCTTCCATAAAAGCATTAGTGACTTCCTTTCGGGTCATGAATTGTGCGAAAGATTTGACAGCAAATTCTTTGTGTTTTTCTTGTAATTCCATAATAATTTCCTTTCTTTAAACCGTACCAGTTTTCGTTTTTTGGTACGGTTTTGGTACGGTGGTGTCATCCCAGTCTATATATGGGTTTATAGCGATTTTCATACGGAATAAAACGTTTTTTATTTTGCCCTTTTTGGTACGGTTTTGAATTTTTAAATATGACTGTTTTCTTATTCCTGTACCGTATGTGGCAATTGATGTAACAGTTCGATTTGTTTGTATGTATTTTTGCGTAATGTATTGAATGAAATGTATTAAGTTTTTCATAATATTAGGTGAAAAAGGTAATTCTCATGTATGCAAACTTGTATGTGAAATATATTATAACATAAGTAATTGTCTGTTGTCAAATTTATTTTTACTAATTTTGAATTATTTATTTTTATTTTGATTTTACTCTACACTTGCACTTTTGTTTGAACCAGGATTTTCAGGATTACAAGATTTCCAGGATTAGGAGTTGGTGAGTATATATTTCGTTGTCCAGGATGAAGGGCTACCTTTTACAACGGAACATTGAAAGACAAATCTTTTACCCTGAAATTCCTGGTTCAGACCTACGGGATGTATGTGAGGATGCGGGCGAGGAAACCTCGCCCCTACGGAATGTCCGAGGTGCAATGAATTGCGCGACTACCACTTGTGCGTAAGTTCTTTCTGATTTTTCTTGACACACTTTTTTTGGATTGCTAATATACCTTGAGTTTGGTATATGCATTTTTCGTATATAGTGCGGTTGGGAAACCGTACTATAAGCGTCAATTTAGTGATTCTTGCTTGTCTGCATCGCTTATTGTCTGAACCAGGATTTCCAGGATTATAGGATTTCCAGGATTAGGAGTTGGTGAGTATATATTCTATTGCAAAGGATGAAGGGTTACCTTTGACAAAGAAACATTGGAAGACAAGTCTCTTATCCTGAAAATCCTTGTTCAGACATAATACATGTTGGAGGTCGCTTTGCTCGTTCCGACCTACGGACTGTATGTGAGCATGCGGGTGAGGAAACCCTACCCACCGATGAATGTCCGAGGCGTAATAAATTGCGCGACTACGAACGCGTTTTCTCCTTAAATTGATGCTTATGGCAGAATGCGCGTTTGGCATTCTGCATTGGTTAGGAAACTGCACCTACCAAGTTCTGCGTAATATTACTAACTACCTCCTCCGATATATACTGGAGAATCACTAATGAATGAAGAACAGAAATATCTATTTGATCTGACGGGTTATATCATTGTTGAAAATGCACTTACCAATGAAGAGGTGGAACAGTGTAATGCGGCAATTGATCACCACATAGAACATCTGAGAGAACGTGAGAATTCTTTGGCAGGTGGTTCAGAAGCACTGTCTGGAACAGCACATCGGATGGATATGGGTGGGATGTTGGCATGGGAAAGACCTTGGTGTGAGCCTTTTCGCGCATTGTTGATACATCCAAACGTTAAACCGCATTTAGAAGAAATATTAGGTAAAAAATATAGACTTGATCACGGTCCAGGCTTAATCGCTATGGAAAATGGTACAGAAGGTGGCACATTGCACGGTGGTGGGATTGAACGACCCAATTTCTCAGAGGCATATTTCTTCAAATATGGACGTATCTATACAGGACTTACAGTTGTAGAATATATGTTGGCAGATGAAGGTCCAGGGGATGGCGGTCTTGCGCTTATCCCAGGTAGCCATAAGGCAAACCTGCCATGTCCAAGCAACATGAAACGTTACGAAAAACACCAAAATTTGGTGCATGAAGTTAATGCAAAAGCAGGGGATGCTGTAATCTTCACTGAAACATTAACGCACGGTACGCTTCCCTGGAAAGCTGACCACCAAAGACGTGCACTTCTCTATAAATTCAGTCCCGGTTTTCAAGCATATAGTGCTGGAGCACATCGCATTGAATATCCCGAGTATATTGATGATATGTCTCCTGAACAGCGTGAGGTGATGGAAGCACCACACATTAGACATTAGGATGATTGATATGAAAAACTTACGTGTTGGAATAATAGGATGTGGAAGTAGAGGGCGCGGTCACATGCAAATCCTCTCAGAATTTGAGGACGTTGACCTTGTGGCAGTCTGCGATCCAGTAGAAAATGCACGTAACAACGCTGGTGATGCATTTTACATCTCAAAACGTTATGATAGTATTGAAGCGTTGCTGGATAGTGAAGAACTTGATGCGATTTTCATTGCTACACCCGCACATCTAAACGGAGAAGCAGCCCTACCATGTTTAGAACGTGGGATTAATACTTTGCTGGAAAAACCGCCTGGAATGCGTGTGGAAGAAACAATTAATTTGCGTGATACTGCTAAGAAAACTGGTGCGAAAGGAATGGTAGGGTGGAACCGTCGTTTTCATCCAATTATTACACAAGCAAAACAGATGGTAAAAGACCGTGGTGATGTCACGCAACTGGTTGGTGAGTTTCATAAGAGCATCACTCGTTTAGCACAATGGGGTAGATTTCCTGAAATTCTTATGGATAATATGTTTTTGGAAACCCCTATCCACGCATTAGATACGTTGCGTGCGATTGCTGAGTCTGATGTGCAGGAAGTGCATAGTGTTGTCAAACGAACTATTTCTGAGTATAAGGATGTTCATGCTGCATTAATTCTATTTGAGAACGGATGTGTTGCTCAACTTATTGCTAACTATACCACAGATGCACGTCTTGAACGATACGAGATTCACGGTAGAAACATCTCCGCGTATCTTGAGGGAGTGTCACAAGGAACTGTTTACTGTGACGGAACACAGCACAAACTCATTGAACCGGGTAGTGGAGGCACCGTAGAGCAAAACCGATATTTCCTGGATTGTATAAAATCTGATACACCTGTTTCTCTACCTGCGGCAAATCTTGATGAGGCAGTAAAAACAATGGAGCTTGCTGGTAGGATATTGGAAAGTATTGATAAGTAGAGCGTATCTCATAAATCATATTTATTGTGAATTTTTTGTGGCGCGACATTTCTTATAGATTGAAACAACAGGCGGTGAGACCCCGCCCCTACAATGAGAAAGTGGAATAAATATCGGCGCGCTTACATGAAGATTAAAAAATAGATTCGGTAATTTATTATTGAAGTCCAGCGCGCTTACAAAGCGCGCCTACAAGTAAATATGAACTTTTTTATTAAATAGGAAACAATGATGTCCATATTAGAGGAACGACTTGAAGCCTACAAGACTGATGGTTTCACAATTTTTGAGAAAGTGTTTGATGAAACACAGATGCAGCTATGGAAAGATAAACATCAGGAACTCTCTGCTGCGCACAATGGGCAAACATGGTTTGGTAATACCTTGGAATTAGCACCAGAACTGATGTGGTCAGCTGTTTCAAATTCCACTATCCTTGAATTTATAGAAAAGGTGATGGGTCCTTTTGTGCAGTTAGACAACCTTACACTTGCAGCATTTCTATCTATTGAACAGGAAAAAGCAGAGGGTAGGGTTTCAGGCTGGCATCGCGATCGGTGGGCACATGTGCCATTTACTGATGCATACCACCGTCCTAATGCTGTCAATGCAATATCATATCTTCAAGACCTTACGGATGAATTTGGTCCTCTCCGTGTGATTGTTGGTTCGCATCGATCACCGTTGACGATTGAAGACGTTAACCGCAGAATACCGCATCCTGATGAAACTATTATTCACATGAAGGCTGGTGATGTTGTGATTACACATAACGGTCTTGTTCATTCTGGTACACCGAATACATCTGGTCAGTTACGATACTTTTTTAGTATCTACTATAACCTAACGTGGCTAAAACATACAGATCATCATACAGGACCACACACCCAAAAGTTGCTTGCAGACGCTAAAGCAGCAAACAATCACCAACTGATGAGACTTCTCGGTGTAGATGAGCAACTGCAACCGCGATGTAACTCAGGTTTTCTTCAATCTGATGAGGAACGGTGGGAACAGTGGGCAGAGGCTGACCGTGCTGCTATAAAGGAGAATTAGTCAATGGCTGAAGGACCGGTAGTTCCTCCACATTTGAATGTAGAACTTGATCACGAATTACAAGCAGAGGTGAACTTTTTCTTGAAATGGGGATACCTGATTGTCAATGACGCGGCAACGCCCGAGCAAATTGAGTCGTTGCGTGAGGCACTTGATGAAAGCTATGAACGTCATGAGAAAAACCAATTCATCGGTGAGTTACTTGAAGAGGATGATAGATTTGCATTTTTACTTGATAACCCGCCAGTGATGAAACGGATGGAAGCGATATTAGGCACTTGTGTCCAATTACACAGTGCAACTGCCCGAATTACTGAACCAGGTACTCCTGATCAAAACTGGCATAGAGATGGTCCTTGGCCTGTTGATCAATTCGGTACACCTTATGGCAGTTTGCCTGCTCAAATCAACTGTGGATACTATCTTGACGAAATAACAGATGAAACTGGACCAACAGTAGTTCAACCCGGTAGCCACAGGGCACCGTTTCGTCCGCCACCCTCTCCGGTTCAACTCCCAGATGAAAAACGCGTGTTGGTTTCCCCTGGACAAGCAGTTATGTTTGATGGTTGGACGTGGCATCGTGGTGCTGCAAACACCTCATCAGAACGTCGTCGCGTTTGTCTTATGTGCTATCAGAATGCTTGGATGAAATCACGCGAACCTTTTGATGGACCACGCGTCACACGTCTACGTGAAGAAGGAACACCTCAACAAAAGTTGTTGCTTGGTGCAATTCCAAAATGGTAATTTTCAGGTACAACATAGTGCCACTACATAAGGAGTTAATATGAATGTAGCATATATTGTAATAGATACTTTACGTTATGACTATATCGGTGCAAATGGAAATGATTGGATAGAAACACCTAACATTGACAGATTTGCATCAAAAGCTTGGGCATTTGATCGTGCATTTTGTGCAAGTTTCCCAACCATACCGTATCGTACTGATGTTATTACGGGACAATATGGTGCGCCTTTCCATGCTTGGAAACCGCTCAGACATGAAAGACAGACTTTACCACGAACACTTGCACAACAAGGGTATGCTACGCAGCTTCTTCACGATACACCTCACCTTGTAAACGGTGGACATAACTTTGACTGGCCCTTTCATGCATGGACATTTATTCGTGGTGCAGAAGTAGACCGTGACTGGATTATGGATCATGTCCCGATGCCTGAAAATTGGGTAAAAGAGCCGCTATTTGATTGTCTTGATGATGGTGCATTTAAATCAAATATGCTTCGAAGTTATGCACGTGCTAATAGAAATCGTAAAACACTTGGAGACTGGAACTGTGCGAAACTGTTTAACACTGCTGCGCAATTCCTAAAAGATAACGCAAAAAGAGAAAACTTCTTCCTTTGGGTTGACTGCTTTGATCCGCACGAACCGTGGGATGCACCTCCGGAATTTATGAAAAAATATGATAAACGTCCCGGATATGATGGCAACATTGATCCCCGTAGTCTTGGCGGTAGAAACAAAAATGTTTTGTCTGATGCTGCGAGGCAACACATAAAAGATCAATATGCTGCTAAATTAACTTGGATGGATCACTGTTTCGGTGAGTTTGTGGATGCGCTTGAATCTACTGGACTTGATAAGAATACCGCTGTTATTCTGACAGGCGACCACGGGACGAATGTCGGTGAACGTGGTTCGTTTGGAAAAGGGCAACCTGTTCGTGAACAAGAGGGACATGTTCCGCTCTTTGTCCGCCTTCCTGAGGGGGACACAGGACGTAGTAACGTTATTGTCCAACCTCAAGATTTCTTCCCGACTATATTGAATATACTTGGTATAGATCGTCCTGACGGACTTGAAGGACATGACTTTTTAACTCCTGCACGCGAGGGTGGGTCAGGTGAACGAGAGATTGCACTGTCTGGTGGCAGTATCCAGAATTGGACGCAAGCAGGAAAAAGAAATAAAGGTATCCTCTTTACTGCCTTTGACCAAGATTGGAATATAGAAGTTTCTGCTAAACCTGAAAACTCAAGGTTGATTAAACTCGGATCTATTGAATATGTTCAAGATCAACATCAAGATGTGGTTGCTAAACTACACGCTGCCGCAGTTGATGAGATTGGACAGCGGGGTATTGATCCTGCTTTAATGAAGTGGCTACGTAGTGGTGGAGAGGCAGAATTTCCAACTGGTTGTTCATTCTTTGATGGGTATCCTGGACCTGAAGGGTATTCAGCGTATTTTGGAAGACTCTATCCGGGTGAATAGACTCCATTTTGTGTTGTGCTATGTTAATCTGACCATGATTTATAGGATTGGTTGCTGCACAGATAAATGTCTTGCATCAGAATTGACATAATTATCTATCAAAATTCGTAATTACTTGGACACTTTGGTAGGTTCGGTTTCCTAACTGAATCATAAGCGTCAATTTAGGGATTATGCCTTCGTGTGAAATGTATTTGATAGTGCTAATTGTCTGAATCACTGAAAGCACTGAAGACGCGGAAGGGTTTTGGTATATTAATGTCTCTTTGTAACGTCTGAAACTCGACCGCGTTAAACTGTGATTCTGACAGATTGTGCTGATTTATGGAACTCACGTTATGGTACTATTTAGGAAGCAATCCTGTAAGTTCTGGTTCTGACAATTCACATTAACTTCTCACAACCATATCTACAAGATTATTTGCATATCACGTTGTTTCTATAGTATACTGTTCATTATCATTATATTTTACTAATATCCTGAGACCAACATGAGAATACTTGAAAACCTTATCACAGCCTTTTCAGCACTTCGGGCAAGCAAACTCCGTACGATACTGACATTGTTAGGCATTACCATAGGCATTGCGGGAGTTATTGCTATGATGTCATTAGGGACTGGTGCAGAAAAACTTGTGATGTCAGAATTTGAAAAGATTGGTGGACCGAGTATGTTTGGGGTCTACCGTCCTGGAAAGATACGTCGCAACCATCGGTGGCAACGCAACAATAGTCCGCATTATCTGAATATGGCGGATCTACGCGACGTTTTAGAGAAGTGTCCTTCCGTTGAAGTCGCAACAGTGGAAGGGAGTTATTATATTAACTTTGAGGTTGAGGGTAAACACAGACCAACCTACATGCGTGCAACTACAGTTGAATACCAAGCAGTCCGTCAATGGCATACTCAAGCAGGTAGATTCCTCATGGATACTGATATGGATCTCTGGAATAAGATATGTGTTATAGGTTCAACGGTATGGAAAGAACAGTTCAAGGGAATGGATCCTATCGGTAAAGAAGTTGCAATCAATAACAAACGATTTACAGTTGTTGGGGTAATGGATAGCCGTGGTCCAGGTTTAGAAGCTGGAAAAAGCGATGACAACATGATCTTTATTCCTATTACGACCGCACAGACAAGGTTTTGGGGACACGATAACGTCGGACATATTATGGTTCGTGCTAAAAGTCCGCTTGTTGTAGACCAAGCGGTGAAAGAGGTACAAACCGTTATCAGACGGAACCATGGGGGAGATGACACCTTTTTCAGAACATGGCAAGCGAAGAAGGGGATTGAAAGTGCGAAAAAGACCATTTTTATCATTGAAATGGTGTTGGTAATTATCGCATCAGTATCTCTGATTGTTGGTGGAATCGGCATCCTAAATATAATGCTTGTATCGGTAACAGAACGGATACCTGAGATAGGTTTGCGAAAAGCAGTAGGTGCAAAAAACTATCATATTCGGTTTCAATTCTTAACTGAATCAATTCTTTTGTGTCTCTTTGGTAGCATTTTGGGTATCGTATTAGGTGCGATTATCGGTCAAGGATTTTCGTGGGCAGTGGATACCTTCATGAAAGGTATGCTTAGATGGCCATCGGTAATTACCTTCAAATCAGTTCTTACATCAGTCGCAGCAGGTACTGCGGTAGGTGTCTTTTTTGGTTACTATCCCGCAAGTCAGGCAGCAAAACTCAGTCCGATAGAGGCAATCCGTCATATATAACCGATCGACAATAGCAATCCTCGGCATAATATTTGAAAAACGGAAATAATGACGTGGAAAAACTCGGCATTATCGCAGGGGCAGGCGAGTTACCAGTACTCGTTGCTAAAAGCGCAGTTGATCAAGGCATACACCCAATTATCATTCCAATTACAAAAGAGGATGAAGAACGTTTTTCAACAATATCGTGTGAAGTCTATCCGTATGGTGTTGGACAGATTCAAAAAATAACACAAAAACTGCTTGAGTTAAACGTACGCGACCTTATCATTATCGGGAAAATTGAGCCAAGTATCCTGCTTCGTCCATTACAATTTGATGCGACAGCACTTAAGATTTTAGCACAAAATCGTAGCAGAAAACCATCCACACTTGTTTCTGCGGTGCTTGAACACTTTCAATCTGCTGGACTTTCTATCCTTAAACAGGACTATTTTCTAACGCATCTATTACCAGAACCTGGTGTCCTCACAAAACGACAACCGAATTCATCCCAGTGGAAAGATATTGATATTGGCATACAGATTGCACGTAGGATAGCAGACTTAGATATTGGTCAGACTGTTGTAGTAAAGAACGAGATTATAATTGCTATTGAAGCTATTGAAGGAACAGATACCACGATTGAGCGAGGTGGAGAACTGGGTGGCAAAGGAATTGTTGTTGCAAAAGCAGCATCCGATAGTCACGATTTCCGTATAGACGTTCCAACCGTCGGTATGCAGACGCTTCAGAAAGTGCATGATGTAAAAGGGAGTGTTTTGGCTGTTGAGGCAAGACGGACATTTGTTATGTCGCCTGAAACATTATACCCACAAGCAGACCGTTGGAAAATTGCAATTGTTGCTGTGGAATAAAGTACACTGATGTAGTACACAATCTATAGTGTTTTGTCTGACATTTTCCTTTTAAATGTGGTACAATATTATAGATCTGATATCAGAAAGTATGGAATTATATATTTATCATTTGTTTATGAAGTCATTATGTATAAAAACAGAGGTGTAAATTATGACGTTCAAAAGATTCCTTGCTATACTTATTATTGGGATAACCTTGTCTGTTGGTTTTGTCTTTTTTTTGAAATTGCGGTCTCGTGTTGTTCTGGACGATATGTCCACTCCAAGTGTAACACTTCCTCCCCTGACTCCTCGCAGTATTGAAATACCTGACGAAATTCGTCAGAAGTTCACTGAAGTTCCTAAAAAACCTACTCTAATTACTTTGATTGAACATGGTAGTCCTATAGATGCTGTGTATTTTTCACCTACAGATCCATCGTTGATTGTAAGTAGAGGAAGAGATAAAAGCATTAAGTTATGGGATTTAAACTATCCAAGTGAACCATCTGCGGTTATCACAGGAGATTCTGTGTCTATCTCCCCGGATGGCAAGTTGCTTGCAGTTTGTAGTTTACGGAACGGTACAAGTTTGTGGAATGTAGAAACCAAACAGTATATTGTTTCTGACGGTATATCATCAAGAGAAGCGATTTTTTCTCCTGATGGAAAAAGTTTAGCGATAGGTACGATAGGTGGGGTACAGTTATGGAACATTGATAACCCGTCAAAACCGAAAAAGGGACTCAGGCTAAATACAATAGGAATCGTTGAGAATTTGGCATATTCTACGGATGGTAGACTTCTTTCAGCTGCAAATAGAGTCAGTGGTGATGTAGATATCTGGGAACTAAATGGAAATAATGTAGTAAAAAGCACTAATTTCAATGTAAGTGACGATAAGCCGAAATGGGTTGAGGCACTTGCTTTTATGCCTGATGCTATGAATCCTGTGCTTGCGATTGCCAAGAACGATAAGAATATCAAAATGTATTCGCCCGCAGATTGGCAGGTTCAAACTGAGATAATTACTGGACATGTCAACGATTTGGCATTTTCATCGGATGCAAAATGGCTTGTGACTGCCGGATATAATGAAATAGACGTATGGTCTACCGACAACGGAGAACGTGTACTCGCAATAGAAGGTAATTCTCGTTGGGTGAATTGTGTTGACATTTCTACTGATGGTGTTTATGTTGCAGGTGCAGGAAATGACGGTATAATACGGGTCTGGAACGTTTCAGAGAATATATCAACCCAACAGGTAACGTCATCAGATGTGGTTAAACTGATCTATTTCTTGCCGAGTGACCGACCACCTCAACCAGATATTCCAGAGAAATTAGAAGTATTAATGCAAGACGCACAGAAGTTCTACGCTGACGAAATGGAACGTCATGGCTTCGGTGGAAAGACTTTTTCAGTTGAAAAAAATGTTGATGGTACTACAAAAGTTTACTTATTTGAGGGACGGACAACTGCGGATTACTACTTTATCAAAACCACAACAAAAGTGAGAAGAGAAATAGATCAATTTTTTGATTCATCTAAGAATATTAACTTAATTGTTGTAGATATTAATAGGACATTAACCAGTAAATCGAGTGGAATCGTTAGTGCAAGTCCAAAACCTTATACGATTGACTACACGAATGACTCGATGGGACTACAGGGTGGTGACCTAATATTGACTGTAAATCCAAACGGATATTCATCAGAGTTATTAGCAAGAGAACTGGGACACACATTTGGATTAGGCAATGATTTTCGTGATGCCTCTTATCTTATGTCATACGGCAGAAATCAAAAACGATTATCTAAAAGTAGTGCTGAATGGTTAAATAAAAGTAGGTATTTTAATCCAAATCAGACATCATATAATACCCATGCATCAGTTGAAAAACAGGCGACGTTGTCAAATACTTTAAAATTGCAGATAAATGATGCCGATGGCATTCATCAAGTGCGTTTATTCGCAAAACTAACCAATGAATTTCCTCCTCCTGGATACAAGTGGAACACTAACCCAGATACTAATAAATTAGGTTGGGAAAGAAGGCATAAAGGGAAAGACTTTGTACTACATGATTATGTAACAGTAGATTTAAAACCAAATGCTACGCTTGAGTTTAAGTTGCCAGAATATTCTAAAGATCTCTTCAGAATTCAGATCATAGATAGATATGGTAATATAGTTTATAGAGAATTGAACCTTATTGAGGAAAAAGAGAGCTCCATAACAAAACTTGTTCGGGGTGTTGTTGGGGGATAGATTTTTGTTCTACTATAAATTGTATTGAATAATTATACAACCATCAGTATAGAATTTGTATTTCCTATCTCAAATAGATTTCTATCTGGAGTCAACTGAATGGTCATGTTAAAAAGATTATTCCTAATTTTTGCATTAATTACTGCAATGGGACTATTAGGGGTTTCCACATGGCATCAGTGGAA
The DNA here is from genome assembly GCA_022824265.1 of Candidatus Poribacteria bacterium. Taxonomy (GTDB): domain Bacteria; phylum Poribacteria; class WGA-4E; order WGA-4E; family WGA-3G; genus MSPOR6. The sequence continues at coordinate 79,993 of JAJEAG010000010.1, forward strand.
TGAGAATCAGAAAACAGTCATAGAACGGATAAGACCCATACGTCCAATGGCTGAGTTTAATCACGGATCCATGATTGATGACATTGCATTTTCTCCATCTGACGTTGATGTCATTGCAAGTGTAGGTGATGACAATAACATTAAGATATGGAACAAAAACAATCCTGATACCCCTATTAAAATCATACAAGACAACGAAGAGGATCTCATCTCATTAGAATATCTAAACGATGGGAAATTGTTGTTATGTAAAGGTCTGCATAGAAAGATGATATTGTGTGATACTATTTCTTGGGAAAGAATAACTTTACCTCAGGAAAAGCTGTTGTGGGATGCTGCAATTTCTCCGTCCGGAGATTACCTTGCGAATGTCTATTCACGACGATTAGAGTTATGGGATATTCGGAATCCAGATGAGATCGTTTTAACAAAAACGATTAAAGAAATTCATCATATTAAGTATCATAATTCCTTTAAATATACAGACTTTTCTCCAAACGGCAAATGGCTTGCTATTGGATATGAGAACGGAGATATTAGGATTTGGGATTTAGAACAGGAGAAATTTATCAAAACATTATCTGTTCCACCTGATAGTCATTTACACTTGGAAGATATTAAGTATTCACCTAATGGAAATTGGATTGTTGCTTTAGCCACTAACAGTTTGACATTATGGGATGTAGAGAAAAAGAAACGCACAATATTGTTGGAGAACACTTATATAGGATTTTTCCGAAATGTGAAGTTATCTTCTGACGGTAGATATATCGGTATTAGAACTCATGACAAAAGTTATGGATATATTATATGGAGTTTACCAGAAGTACAGATATACCATTCGGTGGCTGAGGGAAACATTTCTGGTTTAGCATTTTCTCCTGATGGAAAAACTGTTGCTGTTTCAGATCCTGGTAAAGTCATTCTGATGTCTTTAGATACCCTTACTCCACACACCGTTCTGAAAGGCGAGGGATTCTTAGGTGGCGCATCGGATATGACATTTTCTCCTGATGGTAGCATGCTTGCTGGTAGTTCTGGTTTTGGTGGTGTTGTTCGTGTATGGGATATGAGTGAAATAAATGAAAAATAAAAGAATATTACTCTTAATATTGTGTTTTGTAATAGCAGTTGTTGTCGTTGTAATTTACTTCAACACACGTCCGCACCATGTATTGCTTCCGCAGGAATTTGCGCAGATGCCCTTAAAACCTAAACTTATTGATGAATTTCATCAGAATACTAAGATTTATTCTGTGGCATTTTCACCGGTAGATCCATCTCTCATTGCATTTGTTGATCAAAATGGGACGATTAAATTGTGGAACAGAAATATCACAAATAAACCGGCTTTAGCTCTAAATCATCCTGACAAGTATCCGTCAATAGGCTTCTCACCTACAGGAAACCTACTTGTCTGTGCTGCTTGGAATCTCATATTGTGGGATGTTGCTTCAGGTGAGAAAGTCAATACCCTTAAGACCTCTTACGGAGGATTCGCCTTTACACCAGATGGGCGCTTCTTAGCAACAAATAGTAATGTAGTGAAACTCTGGGATATAAGGAATCCAAAACATATAATTGAAGTAGCTACACTTCCATTCAATGAGGAACATAAAGCAAAAGGTTGGACATGTGCAGTAGACATTTCATCAGACGGAAAATGGATCGCTGCAGGATATTCCCACGGAACTATCAATGTATGGGATTTAAATACCAAACAATTAGTCCGAACCTTAGAAACAACTTATTATGAGATGAATTTTCTCAAGTTTTCTCCAAATAACAAATTTCTCACAGTTGGAGGACCCGTGCTTTTCAAAGATAAAAATGATAAGACATGGGTAAGTAATGGGGCAAAAGGTTATTCCATGTGGGAATTACCGAATTGGAAACCCCATGGTGGCGTGCAGCGTGGTAATATTGAAAATTTGGTGTTCTCTCCAGATGGAAAGATGTGTGTAGGCTCGAATGATTGGTTATTTTATGGAAGAGGCGTAGAAATCTGGTCAACTGCGGATGGTGCACCTATTACATCATTACAAACGGCAGCAAAAGATATTTCTATTTCAAATGATGGGAAGTTACTGGCAACTGGTGGCAGAGATGGGATAGTCAGGATTTGGAAACTCAACCCCAAGCAATTAGATTTAACCACAACCCCTGCTGATGTTGTGCGGATTATTTATTGCTTACCAAAAGATGAAGAACCACCATCTGATATTACAACAAGACTTGATGAATCTACAAAGAAAGTTCAAGATTTCTACGAGAATGAAATGGAAAAACATGGTTTAGGGAGAAAAACGTTTCGTTTTGAAACTGACGAAAATGATAAATTAAAGGTATATCTTCTCAAAGAAAATGATAGAATTGATTTTGACCTATCAAACGAAATCTGGTTAGTTATTCTTGATGAAAACACAACTTTCCCTCAACCGAATTATAAATTACCTCATTTTGGACATAACAAGACATTTTGGTATACCAAAATTAGTGGTAATAACCTTCAAGACCATGTCATTGCTGAAACATTGATAGGAACAAATCTTGGATCACTTCATTATGTGTATACTAAAAAGAAGAAAATTGATTGGCGGGATATTGCACATGAGCTTAAATTTGCGTTTGCAGAACCTGATTGGAAATATCGATATTTTATGAGTGAAATGAACAAGTCTAAAGGTTTTTTTAGCCGTTTTAACAGGATAATGCCATGGGGAAAAGATTGGATAAATTTATCAAAGTGTGAGGCAGAATGGTTGGATAAGAGCCGTTACTTTAATCCTAACCAACCCTTCTTTGATAAACGACCTGATATTCAAATGAGCGTGTCTCCATCGGAAGCTATGAATACACGACGTTTCCAATTTGACGTTGCAGATGAGGATGGAATTCACCAAGTACAGTTGTTTGTACCGATAGATATAAAAAGTCAAAGGGTGAGAAAGAAGTTTCACGATTGCAAAGCAGTAAACGGTAAAGCGAAGGCAACCGTTGTATTTGAAATAACAGATCCTGAAATATATTCTGTTATACTACGGATGATTGATATGTATGGAAACATCGCATCACGAGAATTTATAATTAAAGACAAAACATCAGACAGATAAAGAACCGTAGAATTTACAAGAAAGGAGAACAGATGTCAAAAAAAACTGCAATCTTTCCTGCAAGTTTCGACCCAATTACACTCGGACATGTAGACTTGATTGATCGAGTTTGCAAACTTGACGTATTTGATGAACTTGTGGTTGTTATCGCGGTGAACCCAGCTAAACAGGAACGATTCACGATTGAAGAACGTATCCAAATGCTTGAAGAGGTAATCAAACCCTATCCGAAAGCAACGATTGATGGGTATGCTGGGTTGGTGGTACAATATGCACAGACGTGTGGAGCAAGTGCAATCATACGCGGTCTACGTGAAATATCAGATTTTGAATGGGAATTCAAAATGGCACGCATGAATCAGCAGATTGCCCCTGAAATTGATACGTTATTTATGGTAGCGAGTACAAACTACGCACATATCAGCTCAACACTTGTGATGGAGGTAGTGGAGATGGGACAGGGGAGAATTAGTGAAGGTAAGTTATTGGAAATGGTGCCTCCGGTTGTAGTAGAATTTATCAAACGCAAATTTCATTTAGAGTAAATGCAGGTACAGATGAACAGTGCCTGCAAAATCACACATTTAGAACCGATTATCTAAACTTATACTCACATTGAAGCCCGGAGAATTCACACCAGAACCGTGTTGACGATAACGCAGATCAAGCAGGTTTTCAAGTGATAATGTCAAACGTGTCGTCTCAAAGAGTTTTACACCACCACGAAGATTAAGTGTCCACCATCCCGGTGTTCCTGCATCGATTGCATTACCGTCGTCATCAAATTCCACTGCAGCTGGATCACGCGTTTTTCCTTGAATACGCGGGTCTCGGATATCGCTTCGGTTCAGCCGTCTTTGTGCAGCTGCAGCACGGACAAAAAACGTAGCCCAATACTGTGTATCTATCGGTTCCCATTGTATTCCAACGATACCATTCAATGGCGGTTCTCTACGAGTTCGTGCTTCCCACGGTTTCTCAGGATCTGGTTCTACACCGTTTATCAATAGCACTTCTCCTCGCAACATTGCTGCATTCCCATAAACTGACAATGATGGATCAATTGGAATTACACCTGCAAATTCAATTCCTTGAAATCGTGCTTCATCTACGTTGTCAAATACGAGTACGTCGATATCTTGATATTCATCTATAAGATCTTGATGAAGTTCAGGTATTTCCTCACCCTCATAAGCTTCTTGAACAGGTCTGCGGGTAACTAAACCGTCAACCTTACTGTGGAATAAAGTTAATGCCCCCCGAAAATAATCATGGTTCGCCTTGAGTCCACCTTCAACTGTCCAGGATGTTTCAGCATCTAAATCTGGACTTGGTGCAGTAACGCCTTCATTGGTAACTTCTACAGCAGTTGTATCGTTCAAAGATGGTGCACGAAACGCAGTACCAATACTTCCTACTACGTTCAGGAAATCTGTTAAACCTACAACTAATCCCATACTACCTGTTAGGCTATTATCAGATTCATTAAATTCATCAAATGCATCGGAACGGATAGAAAGGTCTGCGTTTGTTTGATAAAGTGTAGCACGTCCTCCGAGTGTAATCTCTACCCGTTCGTGAATAGATATTTCATCTTGTAAGTACAAACTTGCGTCCCAGAACTGAGACCCGTTGATAAAACGTCCAAGGTTTTCATCAACAGTTTCATTTCCTGTTTCAAGATCAGTTCTCACAGTACTACTTTGTATCATATCTAAGTAGAATTCAAGTCCACCTACAAAACGTTGTTTTGGTAACATACTGCTGACAGCTTGTGTACTCAACCCGATAGTGTTTACCGTATCGTTTCTGTGCCTCCGTGAAGTTGCATCGCGTTGCACCTCGTTACGTCCCTCTTCTTGACGATGAAAAGAAGCAGTCACGCGAAACATATCTATTCTATCTGTAGTTGGATTTGAAATGAAATTTGCGTAGATTAGATCACGGTTTTGTGGTTCAAAAAAGAACTCATCAAATTCTTGTGGTGCTATTTTATCATAGCGAGGTGTTTGCGGTTGTCGCCACATTTGATACGCAAGATTGATATTACTTGTATCACTGAGTTGATATACAATTTTTGCATCAACATCATGGGCGTACCAACCCAATGGTCCCTCGTTGTCAATAAGCCAATTATCGGGTAAATTGTCTTTATTGATAGCATTCACTTCATCAGGCTCATATAGTTTTATACCGCTTGGCATTTCGTCCACTATTTCATACTTTCGGTTTTTGTAGTGTAGGTCGTATCCACTGCCAGGATTTATATCCCCATAATAACGGACACCTCCGCCAACACTAAAACCAAGATTCCCTTGGCTGCCAGTTACCTCTATTCTACCGAGACGTTCCTGCGTTGCTGTTGTATATCGCGCCAGTATCCGAGGGTGAATCTCCAACGTATCCTGATTAGGATTGACAGGTATCGGTTTTGTGAAGAAACTGACAACTCCTCCTAATGCACCACTTCCATATAACATAGAACTTGATCCGAGTAATACTTCGGCACGATCAAGGTTTTCTGGGGCAATGGTTGCTGTGTATTGGTTTGGACCTGAACGAAATGTTGAGTTATTGAGTCGGACCCAATCGACTTGAACCACCGTTTGGTACCCAGTTAGACTTCGTAACATTGGTGAACCTTGTCCAACTGTTGTCTCTTGAGCGATAACTCCAACAGTATCACGTAGTATGTTAGACGCGTGTTCTGCGTTGGTCCGTTCTATCTGCTTTACATTAAGTACACTGATAGAATTTGGTGTTTTGAAAGGTTCTTTCTCGGCACGAGTAGCAGTGACGGTTACTTCTTCTAACTTTACAACGTCCTCTTCACTTGCTCCATGCTTATCAGCAGACACACTTGGCAACCAACTTACTAATAAACATATACTAATAAAACATAAATATAAAGCTCTATGCATTAGCATAATCTCCCACTTCGTTTTTTCTTCTTCAATAATACCAGCAAATTGTATGCCAATATAATTCAGCAATGATTGTGTAATTTAAGACAAATTATATCATATTATGGACAATACTGTTCATTTTCTTAACATCAAAATCTGATTAGAGAATATGGTATCAATCTGTATCGGACTCAAGCAAATAATTTCTTGATTTTTGTGATAGGTCGTGGTAATTTATAGCAAAAAGAACCGATTGAGGAATTTACATGGCAAAACAGAAATTAAGATTTGGATTTATTGGATGTGGTGGCAACTCTCGTGGACATGGACGTAGTGTTTCAGGGGTTGAAGATGTAGAGATTATAGCACTTGCAGACCCAAGCGAAAACGCTCTAAAAGCATTCAAAGAGACTGTCGGTTTAGATGAATCAGTTCCTACCTATGCTGACCACGATGAGATGTTAGCTGTCGTGAAACCGGATGCGGTTGTGATTAGTTCCCCGCATGGTTTGCATTTTGATCATATTATGTCAGCACTTGATGCAGGATGTCATGTGCATACCGAGAAACCGATGGTATGTACGGTTGACCATGCAAAACAGGTGATGGCAAAAGTTGAGGAAACTGGTTTACACCTGATGATAGGTTATCAAAGACACTTGAGTCCGACTTATCAATACTGTCGTAAAGTTGTCCAAAGTGGGGAACTTGGAAAGGTCAACTTTGTGGCTGCACATCAATCACAAAATTGGTATCGGAACCAACAGGGAAAATGGCGACAAGACCCGTTTCTCGGAGGAGGAGGTCAACTCAATGACTCTGGTAGCCATCTCATTGATATCCTTTTATGGGTATTGGAAGCAAGTCCAGACACTGTTTATGCGATGATAGATAATTTAGACATTGAGGTAGATGTCTTGACTGCAATGTCAATTAAATTTGATACCGGTGCACTGTGCAATATAAGTATCGTTGGGCATGCACACGGTGGTGTACAGGAAGATTTTTCCATCTGGATGGAGGATGGTGCGCTCTTTCTACGTGGTGGTGAATTATTCCAACAAGGAAAGGGAGGCAAACCAGAACAAGTAGAAGGCTCTGAATTACCAAAGGGTGGTAACAAGGATGTTGCTTTCATTGAACTTATACGTGGTGAACGGACAGAGAATCCGATTGGTGTTGAAAACGGCTTACGGGTTATACAATTAACAGAAGCTGCATGGCAATCTGCTGATCTTGGAAAACCTGTTAAAGTGGATCTTAGTTAACTCTGTATCTGTATACCACGTAGATTAATCTTACATTGGAGAAATATAATTGCTTGATGTCCAAAATCTGTGTAAATCAATTGGCAAGAAGCCATTTTTTATAGAACTTTCCTTTCAAGTAGCAGCTGGTGAGTCCCTTATCATTCTTGGAAAAAACGGTGTAGGAAAAACTCTCCTGCTCAATATTTTGGCAACCTTAGTTGAACCGACATCAGGCACTGTCTCTATTTCAGGCAAAGATGCGTTTTCAAATTTGAGACAAGTGCGTCCACACATCGGATATATACCGGTTGCTTTTGAAGGATATCCTGAGTCATCTGTTATTGATTATCTCAATTTTTTCGCTGCTGCATACAAATTGGATAAACAGGATCGTGCAGCATCAATTGATTCTGTTCTTGAATTGATGGACATACAACACCTACGTGATATAAGAATGGGTGCTTTGTCTACAGGAGAACGACAACGAATACTATTTGCTAAGACATTCCTTCATGATCCACAGTTGTGGTTGCTTGATGAACCGTTAGCACCACTTGACCCACGTGGTCAAATTGAGATGGTAGAATTGCTCAATGAACTCAAGTCAATGGGGAAAACTATTGTAATCGCAACGAATCGTCTTGAAGATGTACAACAACTCTGTGATAATAGTTCTACAACTATACAAAATACATATCTTCTCGGTATACTCAATGAAGGGACATTCGTTGTTTTCAATTCATACAGTAAACTGCAGCTCGAACATACAGAAGATTATTCAGAAGATATTCATCCGCATTGGCTGATAGAACTTTATTTGGAGGTTACAAGATCGTAATGGCAGACATCGGTAAATTCTTTCATGAAAATGGATACTATTTTGGTAAAGGCATCTATTCATCTGATGAGGTGAAGTTGATGGAACACGACTTTGACCGTGTGGTAGACCAGTTGCTCAAAAGTGATGAGAACGTCAACGCTCGTTGGGGAGGTAGGTTAATGGATGCACTTGATGGCGGAGAATCTGTTATCATTCATACGCATAATATACAGAGTTTTTCAGGTGTGTGGTTGAAGGCATTTCAGCAGGACAAATTTCTTGATGTAGCAGAAGCTATCCTTGGACCGGATATTATGCTCCATCATTCTAAACTTTTCTGCAAACCACCTGAGAAAGGTTCACCTTTTCCGATGCATCAGGATTGGCAGTATTTTCCTTCTGTCAAAGATTCGATGATAGCCGCTATTATCTATGTATCTGATGCGACAGATGAGATGGGATGTGTTCGTGTTTATCCTGGTTCGCACAAGGAACTTGGAAGAATAGGCGGTATGATGGGACGTGGTGATAACGAAGAGATAACGGAAAAATACCCGATTGAGAAGGCTACTGTATTAGAAGCGGAACCGGGGGATGTTCTTTTCTTTAGTTACTTCACATTGCATGGTTCAATGCCAAACCGTTCAAATAAGACGAGAAAGAGTGTTCTTGTACAAATGCATGCTGGTGATGACCAAATTGAGTCTGGAAATCGGCATACCAATGTTCAATTGGTTCTTCGTGGATTGAATCATTTTGCTACACGATCATCTGTTGGAAGTATTCGGTAAAGGGAATCGCTATATCGCATTTGTAGTAACATAAGTTTTAGCGCGGCAGATGCAGAATACTATACGCGTATTCTGCCGATAGATTTGAATCAAGTTAACCTGGCATTAGATAGATCTTTTAGGTGTGTTAGCAGATATCTTGCCAGAGGGATTTAAGATGGAAGATCAAACAATTCTCAGCAAAGAACTTATTAAACAGAGTCTAATAGACAATCGAGAAACTTTGCGAAAATACGGTGTCAAACGGATCGGTTTGTTCGGGTCTTACGTGCGAGGGACAGCAACTGCCAGAAGCGACATTGATTTTATCGTTGAACTTGAAAGATTAACCCTGCGCGACTATATGGGGTTAGCTCTTTTTCTCGAAGATTTGTTTAAGAAGAACGTTGACTTGGTTACTGCTACATCTATCAAACAACGTCTAAAGCCTTATATCGAAAAAGAAATAGAATATGTCACGAATCTATAGTTTATATCTCCAGGATATAGTAGAAGCATCTGAACGTATTGCATCGTACGTTAAAGGCGTTACCCACAGTGAATTCGAAACGGATCAAATGCGGATTGATGCTGTTATCCGAAACCTTCAAATCATCGGTGAAGTAGTCAAGAAACTCCCCGATTCAATACGTGACGAATATCCAAATATCGCTTGGCAGGAAATTGCGGGATTAAGGAACAGAGTGACACATGTATATTTTAATGTAGATATTAATATTATCTGGGACGTAGTGCAATCTGAACTGCCGCTGTTGCTGACGCAAATTCAACAAATCCTCAAGGAGATAAGCGAATGATACTATACGCGAGGTGGTCGATCAAATTCTTGATGTCTTTAAAGCAAACTCAGAATATCACAAGAGATAAGGATGTTGAGAACACCACTTTAGTTTTGATTATTCAGTCAAGTTAAAAAGGAGAATTAAATGATAAGAGTTGGAAAAATTAGTATGGCACATGTTCACGCAGGTGGATATGCTCGACAAATTCACGAAAACCCCGAAACCGAACTCGTTGCTATTTGGGATGAGGAGGAATATGGCGGAAAATCCGCGTCGGAACAATATGATGTTCCTTTCTACACCGACCTCGACGAAATGTTAAGCCGCGACGATGTTGATGCAGTTGCAGTGGATGCTGTTACATCTGACCATCCGCGTGTGATAATAGCCGCAGCTGAAGCAGGAAAACATATCTTCACTGAGAAAGCACTTGCTATCACCGTCGCAGAATGTGACCCAATTATTGATGCAGTTGAAAAAGCCGGTGTGAAGTTCATGATTTCCCTACCTTCACGAGCCAATTCAGAGATTCTGTTTGCGAAAAAGGCGATAGATGATGGACTACTCGGTGACATAACGTTTGGTAGAGGACGGATCGCACACTCTGCTGCACTTGATTCATGGTTTAGTGGCACAAGTGCTTGGTTTGCAGACCCTGAGCGTGCAGGAGGTGGAGCACTTTTTGATTTAGGGTGTCACCGCGTTGATGTCATACGTTGGTTGATGGGTGAACCGAAGAGTGCTATTGCCAAAATTAATAACTTCACAGGTAACTTCCCGATTGATGATAACAGCGTTTCTGTCGTCGAGTTCGCTAACAAGGCACTCGGTGTAATTGATGTTGCATGGACACACCGATCTGGTCCGAATATGCTTGAGATTTATGGAACAGAAGGGTCGTTTGCAGCTGGACATGGAGAGATGCATTTCCAGACGCGCAAGCTCTCTGATGAGGAAAAAGAAAAATATATCGCTGATGCACCTGCAGCACCGCCACCACCACTGCAGCAGTGGATCAATGCAATCCTCCGAGATGAACCGATGACAATCACTATCCAAGATGGACGTAATTTGACGGAATTGATGCAGGCATTCTATATATCCTCTGAACAGGGGAAGGCAATAGAGTTTCCACTCTAATCTATAATAACGTGAGTTAGGGAAAAGTGATTTTTAGCGTCCGGTGCGGTTAGGAAACTGCACCAACCGTGGTAATTATGGGAACATTCGAGAAAATAGCACTTCATTTTTCTTTTTCCGAACTCATGTTATAATACGTATATGCAATCTCAAGTCGCGTAAAAGGAATACCATGCAAGACTATCAACCAATCTCTCTAACTGAATTATGTAATGCAGGAACAGATATTATCGGTGAGAATGTTACGGTCAACACAGGACAGCAAACATTTCACGGACTTCCCTTCAACATATCTGAAGGAGAAAATTGCTTTTTGGGATTCGGGGAAGGTGTCCATACGGACTCTATCCAAATTCCCATTAATTCCAACCCAAAACGTATCATCGTTGCACATCGGTTGCTGGAGTCACGCATCCATGAAGGTGAACTGATTGGGAAACTCATTGCGAACTATGTTTTCAACTACAAAAACGGTGAAACGGTCAACGTGCCAATTCGTGAACGTTTTGAGATTGGCAGCGTGCCACAGGGATGGGGACAACAGACCTTTATTGCTATTCCTGATACCAAGGAAGGTTTACATGCACGTCACCAGGGACCTTGGGGTTCTGCTGGAAACCGACAGACTGAAGCCTTGCAGTGTGTGCCACGCAACTATTACCTATATATATGGAAAAATCCGAATACCGATGTTGAGATAACTTCTATCGAAATACAACCACAGGAACGACGTTTTATTATCGCTGCTGTCACACTCGGTTATCTTGACGAAGATCCAATTCCACGACACCCAAACCGTGAGGTTAAAATTACACTTCCACAAGCAGAAGATGCTGACAAGTCTTTTGACATGGAAGTGAATGTTGACCGAGGTACTGCGACCTATCCGTATCCATTGCCAGAAAACTCACCAGACGCGTTTATTGCTGACGATTTCAAGGGTTGGGGAGAATATCAAAACAACAAAAGCAGCCCTGCCTACACGGAAATATCCGCTACACCCTCAGCAACAGTTGAAGTCAAGAATCAAGGTGAAACGCTTGGGGAAGTTAACTGGGGTGAACTACAACAAAAGGGAGTTGTTCAACCGAATGAGCGTGTCAAAGTAGAAGTCATTGACACTGGTAGAAACTGGGTGCATACCACAGTGATTGACGAAGACACGAATAAACCTGTACCGTGTCGTATTCATTTCCGTTCACCACACGGTGTGCCTTATGCTCCGCATGGACACCATGCACATGTCAATTCAAATATGGGAACATGGCACATTGACATTGGCGGAGATGTGCGGTTGGGACAGATAAGCTATGCTTATATTGATGGCACTTGCCAAGGATGGCTACCTCGTGGAGACGTTATCGTTGATGTTGCTCGTGGTTTTGAATATACACCTTTGCGGACAACCGTGAATATAAAACCCGGACAACGTGAGTTAACGCTACGAATCAAACGGTGGTGTGACATGACCACTGAACGCTATTTCAGCGGTGATACTCATGTCCATTTCCTCTCTACGCAAGGTGCACATACCGAAGCACAGGGAGAAGACCTTGGCGTTGTCAATCTTCTCTTGTCGCAATGGGGACACCTTTTTACGAACACAGAAGAATTTATCGGTAGACCAACGGTTTCTGCTGATGGAAAGAGTATCGTTTATGCAACACAAGAAAACAGACAGCATGTTCTCGGTCATCTCACATTACTCGGGTTGAAGGAACAGGTTTCACCTTGGTGTTCCGATGGTCCAGGTGAGGCAGAATTAGGTGGTAACCTTGAGGTGACATTATCCCACTGGGCAGATGCATGTCATGCACAGGGAGGGACTGTTGTACTACCTCACATCCCTAATCCGAATTGCGAACCTGCAACTTTGATCGCCACAGAACGAGTTGATGCAGTTGAATACCTTACTAATGCGATGTATGGACATATTGAATACTACCGTTATCTCAATTGTGGTTATAAGTTACCGCTTGTTGGTGGTACTGATAAAATGACGGCAGATGTTCCTGTGGGTGTCTATCGCACGTATGTTAACATTCCCGATAACGAGGAATTCAACTATGACAATTGGTGCAAGTATATGAGTGCTGGTAATACATTCCTCAGTGGCGGTCCGATCATTCGTCTTACTGTTGATGGACAACCAATCGGTAGTACAATTAATTTACCCGGTAATGGTGGTACAGTTGAAGTTGAAGCATCAGCGGACTCCATTTTCCCAATCCATACGCTGCAGATTGTTCAGGCAGGGGAAGTTGTTGCATCAACTGAGGAAAACAACGGTTCACACAAATTAAGTATCAAAGCAAATCTAAAAGTTGACAAACATTCTTGGATCGCTGCACGTTGTGGAGGTCCAAACTATGCACAAGCAATTCCTCACCATGATGGTTGGAGACGAGGTATCATAGCCCATACCTCCCCAGTCTATATCGCAGTTGGAGGAGAATGGTGGATGTTTGATCCAGAAACAGCAAACTATATGCTAACATTGATCGAAGGTGGATTATCTTACGTCCAACAATCCGCACGTCATTATGAACCCGGTTCAACAACACATCATCATGGTGAGGATAATCACTTGGAATATCTATCTCGTCCATTCCAAGAAGCACGAGAAGCAATACACAAACGAATGCATAAATTAGGGATTCCACATTAGTTGAATTATGTCTTTCTATACACGGCACACGGAGTGTGCCTACTACTATTAAGGAGAAATATGCCAAAAGAATTAGTAGCAGTTGCACCACGGCAACCTGTATTAAGAGAATATGAAGATGGTCCTGTTCCAAATGATAGCGTTCGAGTCAAAGTCGAATTTGGCGCACCCAAACGCGGCACAGAAATGACAATGTATTATGGACTCCGAGGTGCAGGTTTTCCACATGGTCTTGGTAATATGTGCGTTGGCAAGATTATAGAAATTGGGGAAGATGTTGAAGACTGCGAAATTGGGGAACTTGTTGCTGGACATGGACATCTGAAGGAAACCCATACATGGAACTCAAGAGGCGTGCTAAAGATGACAGATAAAATGACATGGAAAGATGCTGTCTGTTATGACCCCGCACACTTTGCATTATCCGCAATCCGTGATGGTCAGGTACGAGTAGGTGATCGTGTCGCTGTTTTCGGACTCGGTGCAATCGGATTGATGACACAACAGTACGCGAAGGCTGCTGGAGCGGAATTCATCGCATGTGTTGATCCAATTAAAAGACGACGTGTGGTCGCAGAGAATACAGGTGCAGACCTTGTTTTAGATCCAACCTCATGTAATGTTGGTGAAGTACTGAAAGAAGCAACAGGTGGTTTAGGTCTTGATGTTGCAGTCGAAACGAGTGCGAACTACAACGCACTTGACGATGCAATACGCAGCGTTGCGTATGAAGGCACGGTCGTCGTTGCAGGTTGGGCAAAGGAATGTACAGGTGGACTTGATCTTGGTGCGGTTGCCCATTTCAACATTCCAAACCTAATATTTGCCCGTGCAAACAGTGACCCTAACAGAGACCATCCCCGATGGAATTTTGGACGTATCAGAAATTCCTGCTGGAAATGGCTCTCTGAAGGTAAATTTGACTGCGAAGGCATCGTCGATCCAGTTGTTCCGTTTGAAGATTCGGTTGAGGCATACATAGAAATGGATAATCATCCTGAAAGAAGTGTGAAATTGGGTGTATCTTTCCAGTAGTTGTTATACCATTTCTAAATAATAACTTCTCATTAACAAAAAACGCGTTCGTAGTCGCGCAATTCATTGCGCCTCTTACATTACATTAGAGTGTATCTCATAAATCACTTGTAGGGGCGGGGTCTCCCCGCCCGATTAGAAGTTCCCTTTCATTCTGGTGTGAGACCACCTCGCCCTTGTAAACAAGACGAATCAGGTTAATTTGGTATAATACCATTTCTAAATAATATGGTAAACATTAAAATTAAAGAGACACATTTCTGTAGGGTAGGAACGATCTCCGAATCGCGACCGTCCCCTCTACTTCCGAAGCAACCTCTTATCCTGAAAATCCTATAATCCTGAAAATCCTGGTTCAGACAATCCTGAAAACTGACCACTGAAAACTGAAAACTACTCCAAACATATTGGATATATATTGTTATCAAAATCAATAACACTACAAAACCAAATGACCATCAAGTATAATATAACCCAACATCCAACACACAACTTACAAAATAGAGGAACACCGATGACAATATACCAAATCCAAAAACGAAATCTTCAAATAAATCACACAAAACTTCTGCAATGTGATGACAACATACCAAACACAAAAACCGAAAAAAAACAACTAAACGGTATGCTTTTAGTTGTTTTTTTTAATTTACGCCAACAAAATAAGTCGGTTTAAACCCTTACTACTACAGGATTTAGGACACCTAAGCAAAATTTAGAAAAAAACAACTAAAAAACAACTAAATGAAGATTATGAAGGTTATAAGAAATGACCATTTGGTCAACAAGAATCTGGATTTTAGCGTTTTTACAAAGTATAATTTTCTATTTCAAATATAACATTGCAAAGGATAAATAAATGAGAAATCTACTTACATTTTGCAGCATAATAATACTCCTAATTTCTTGTAGTCAAACTAAAGAGCCAATAGAAAACATAAAACGTGATTTAGTAATAAACACAAGCACAGAAGTAGGTGAAGGCACCTTTGAGCATGTTGGGGAAGGGGTCGGAAGAGTCCAACAAACGGATGCATTTTTGTCAATATTTGTCCCATCTTACACACACAATAGGTATACTCCTTATTCAATGCATATCTTGTTCTACAACATTGCAGGAAAATTTTTTCACGATCCGTCAACAATTGAACAATCAAAAGAGGAATACGGCAATCGCGGACTTGAACGAACACTGATTACACACGTTGGCTATGAAGATGTTAAAACTGACAGTGGACTCTTTACAAATTGTCTAAAACAGAAAACCGTTGTAACTGATAATGCAGATTATCGCAAAGAATTGGAAAGTGCTTTGGTTAACGGGACGCGTTTTTTATGGTTTGCTAAAGGTGTCGGCATTGTGAAAATACGATATGAACATTCAAACGGTATAGTCACAGAAGCGGAATTAATTGATTACAATATATCCGATAAGAGTAATGCCTATGTTCCATTAACACCCGGAACAACATGGACATATAGATGGCAGAACGATTACTACAATCAAATACTTATTGACACAATTTCAGTTCAGAAAAGGAAACCCAATAGAGAAGGATTTCCTCTCAAAACAATAGTCACCTCTGAGAATGGAGGGAAGATGGGAGATAGTAATTTTGAGATAATCAAATCACGAATGAATTTAGAATTAGTTGTAGGTGGAGGAGGTATTGGAGGTAAATACAAAGGACGTGAAACAGTAACAGGTTCCTCCAGCATTTTTTCAGATTATCTCAGTGCCATCTGGGCAAAACTTCTTGAATTTCCTCTTACTATAGGTAAAACTTGGGAACAAGAAGGGATGTACAATTCCCGAATACAGTCAACCTTAGTTGGTTATGAAACGATTGAAATTGGAGCTAACAAATACCATGAATGTCTAAAACTGAAATCTGTGTTTTCTGGAGCAGCTACTGACGAAGACGCAGACGAGGATATACTTCAACGGATCGCAATGTATAACGGGACACGCTATTTATGGTTTGCAAAAAGTGTTGGACTTGTGAAATTGAGATATGAGCATTCAAATGGAATTATAACTACAGCAGAGTTAACTGAGTATGATGTGCCACAACAAAGCAACTCATATTTCCCCTTGAATATCGGTACAACTTGGACATACACATGGCATAATGACTATCACTTTGCACCAATGACTGAGAAAGTTCGGGTTGCTGAGCAGGGGAGTGGTCATGAAACACCATTAAAACAGGCGCGGTATGTTGTCAATGTATCTGCTGATAAACCTTCAGAGGCAAAGATTAAATGCACATTAACACCCTTTGAAGAAAGTGGTGAAAAAATTAGGTTGCGTCCTGGTACGGATGATGCTTTTATTCCAAGTCATACAATCAGTATAGTAGATTCTGTTAGACATAGTTCAACAGTTCGCACTTATGGGTGGAATTTTCATTTCAGACGAGGATATGTCGCGCCACTAACATTAACGTATGATGTCTCCTTAGAAAATGCCCAACGATCAAAAAAGATTAGAGAGGAATCCAGGGAAAGGCAAGGATTACCACAAGAACTCAGATATCATGCATTAGAGCCACACCTTAGGGATGATAGAATGTTTTGGATTGGTAGCGCATTGTTTATTGTTGGTGGGACAAACAAAGATATTGAGGTATCATTCAATCTTCCTGATGGATGGCTTGTTTCAACCACATGGAAAAGAATTGGATTTAGTGGCAATCGTTTCAAGGTTACTGATCAATCTGAACTAACCAATACATTATTACTCATTGGACAACACAGTGAGGTTATAGCAAAATCAGGTAATGTGAAAATAACGCTTGCACTCGGTGGTGACCTAAAGGCTTATGAAAAAGTAATTGACGACACAGTAGAGAATTATTTAGGAATTTATTCAAAACTCTTTAAAGGTGGTCCAAAAGATAATGTGCTGTTTATCATAAACCCTTATCAAGAAGAAGACGAAAAAGGTGGAGAAGGTCTGGGTATTACTCGGAGTATTAGTATTCTGATGAATAACTATTTAGATGAAGCTGATAAGCACATGTGGGCACCATTCATTGGTCATGAAGTTTTTCATGTTTGGAATGGACTGACTGCATTAGAAACCTTTAGCAGACATGAACATTGGTTTAAGGAAGGGGTAACGAATTATTATTCCGATCTCGCTTCAATGCATCTTGGTTATCTTACCGAACGTGAGTATTTGAATAGATTGGAAAGAGCATGTGAACGATACTTGTCTGTATCAGATGAATACGCTATAAGTGATGCAAGAGATTCTCGATTGAGTTACGATGGTGGTAGTCTTATTGCAGCGGCATTGGATTATGAAATCCGACATCAGAAAAAGAACAGGAAAAGTTTAGACTACGTAATACAGCAGATGTATCAACAATTCGATAACCTTAGTGTAGAATATACTCAGAGAGATATTATTGATACTGTCAACAAAGTTGCAGGTAAAGATTTTGAACCTTTTTTTGGTAGATATATTGAGGGAACAGAACGACTCCCACTCGCAGAATATTTTGGCAAAGCAGGTTTAGATGTAAAGGTCGCTGACGAAGAATTACCTACTTCTGACTATGTGAACGAAGTTATTAAAAATAGTTTAGGACGAGGAACGAATGTTGAAGTTATTGGTTTCAACGGAATTCGCGTAGGCACACTGAAAGAATTCAGAAAAATTGCTATGAACTGGAAACTTGGAGAAGTAGTGACTTTAATATATATGGACAATGGCAAACCAATTGCAACCACTACTGAGTTAAAAGGTGTATTGGAAGTACCCCCGACTGAATCAGAATTAGTTGTCCATATCACTGAAAAGACTGATAAGACGAAATTACAACGTGCAATTTTAGCAAGTATTTTAGGTAACAAATAATTTATGATAAGGAGGAAACAATGTTTAACAAACCGAAATACATCGTGCTGTTTATAGTTTTTTTGGGAATATCTATCCTATCAGTTAATTTTCTGTTATACCACAATTTCACAAACGCGGGAAGTGTATCACAGGAAAGAGAAGTGGAAATCCGGCATCCACCGCCGCCCCCAAAACCTATAGTGCGGAAACCTATCGTCAAAAAGATACTAAAACCGCAACTCCCAAAACAGCAGGAATCATGGTTTCCCTCTGAATGGGGGGCAGATGACCGACGTGGTGCTGCAAACCGACTAACACCGCAAAAAGTGTTACAAGCTGCCAGTTTAATCAAAACTGGTAACGTTTATCAACTTGGTAGAGTGTTCGAAAGTGGAATCCCAGTATTCGGGACGCGCCATTATAGTTTGCGTATTCCTGAGATGTCCGGTCCACTCGGAGATAACAAAACCACATGGTTTGAGGAGATATTTAGCGGAGAAATAGGTCAGATCGGTACGCAATTTGACGGACTTGGACATATCGGTATCGGGGATATGTTCTATAACGGATTAAACCGACACAATTTTGCTAAAGCAGAGGGATTAGAAGAACTCGGTGTTGAAAACGTAGGACCTATTGTAACGCGTGGTGTCCTAATTGATGTCGCTGGCTATAAAGGTGTTGATGTACTCGGTGATAGTTATGAAATTACACGCGCTGATTTAGAGGGGGCATTGGATAAACAAGGTGTAAAAATAACACCTGGCGATGTTGTTGTGATTCACACAGGTTGGGGAAAATACTGGATGACTGATAATGATCGCTATAGCAAAACCGAACCGGGAATCGGTATGGAAGCAGGACAATACCTCGTAGAGCAAAAAATTGTAATGGTATGTTGTGATAACTGGGGAGTTGAAGTAGTTCCAAATCCTGATGAATCGCTCGCGTTTCCAGTACATCAGTTGTTTATTGTCAAGCACGGCATATATAATCTTGAAAACATAATTACCGAAGAATTAGCTGCAGCAAAAATCTACGAATTTGCCTTCTGTTTCGCGCCACTTCGTTTAAAAGGGGCATCAGGTTCTCCAGGTAACCCAATGGCAATACACTAAACCTGCTGGGACAGCAATCCATCTGTCCCAGTTTTACATTTCCTTATCCACCTGCACGAATATGTACATATAAATTTCTTTATGCCCCTTTATGTGCATCTCCTACCTTGATATTCCAGTATTTCTTAGTCTGATATTGGCACAGAAATTGCTGATTATATTCAGAGAAATCATTACATAGGAGAATAATATTATGCGTAAATTATTTGATAAATCCAGTATTACATTCTTCATTGTTATGTTAACTGCCACAATTAATGCAGGATGTGTTCTGAGTGTAATTGAACAGAATGAAAATGCAGGGAGAGTTGATAAACCACAAGAAACCATCTTTACTGTTATTGACACTACAGATGTTAAGAATCCTTCAATCGTAAGTTCAATTCATTTACCATTTCATTCTGGATTAAATAATAATGTTATTCTATCTGATCAATATGCTTATGTTACAACTGAAACTGATTTACTTGTTATTGATGTCTCCAACCCGAAACAACCATCGTATCAGACTTCAATTTCATTCCCTGAAACAATTACAAAAGCACATGTTTCAGATGATCATCTTATTGTAGCAAGTAAAGGTAAGTTCTATCTCGTAAATGTATCCGATCCACATCAACCTGAACTTAGATCTCAGGTGGGTTTGCACCATTCAAATGCGATAACTGACTTTGATATCAAAGATTCTTACTTATATGTCAAGGACGTTAATAATTATATACATATCTATTACTTGGTTAATGATAGTTTTATCACGATGAAGACTGTTGAAATAGAATTTCCATCAGATTTAGTCGGTGTAAAAGCAATGGGAGCAGATGTTGAACAGATTGTGTTGAAGTCAAGTTATCCAGGTGACTATGGTTGGGCAGAAGTTGCAGTTTCAACCGATCTATTAGAGTTCAACTGCGTACATCGGAAAGTGAGAAGTAATAACGGACATCTTGTGTTTGCAAGTCGTAGGTATCCCTGTGACGATATTACGATAGTCTTAGGACGAGACCGGTATCAACCCATTACATGGAAGTGGCTTGAGGACTACAACATAGAAGCGAACTATCTTGCACATCTATACCTTACAGGGAAAAAGACACTTCCAAAGGGAATACCTACAGATGTTTTATATGATAATAGATACGAAGTTCAGTTTGTTTCTCAAGACCAATGGACACACACGATAGAGTATGAACCAAATCAACTATTAGGTATCCTCACAGATTTTCAAATTTACGACAATTTTCTATACGTTGCAAATTCAAAAGGATTCCTTTCCATTTTGGACCTTGATGTCCATAAAAACAAGCGTTTTATTTCTGCTACCACAATTCAATCTCAACAGCCGACGAGTATTGCAGTTGGACAAAACTATGTCTATATGATAGCAACACCAGAAGAACAATAAGAATATAGGACAGATTTATTTAGGTAATACACATCAATCAAGGTGACTTTCTGTGAAAATCCAAACAATATCCATTGCATCGCACAATATCACACGTCTTATCATTGGTGGTAATCCATATAGTGGCATCTCACACCAATCTCCTGCTGCTTCAAAAGCCATGGAGGATTACTATACGACGCGTCAGATAATGGATGATCTATCACAAGCGGAACAGAACGGTATCGACACTGTGCTTGCACGGGCGGACAGACATATCATGCGTGCCTTGAATGAATATTGGAACGCAGGCGGTACAATTCAGTGGATAGCACAGACACCAAAATCTACAGAATATAGCGATCTGAACCAATATCTGAAGATAATGGCACGGTATAACCCAATTGCCGTATATCATCACGGAGGCACAACTGATGCCTTGTATATTGATGGACACCTCGATTCACTTAGTGATTTTTTGAAACGTGTGCGTGATCTCGGATTTGCAGTAGGCATTGGAACACATGATCCACAGATTCTCAAATATTGCTACACAGAAGGTTATGACGTTGACTTTTTTGTCTGTGCTTTGTATAATCATACACGACATAGAGAGATGTATTTGCCTGATGACCGTGATATTGCGGTTTCCGTCATACAAGCAGTACCAAAACCGATAATTGCTATAAAAGTTTTAGCTGCAGGCAGAAACGAACCTTCAGCAGCTTTTCGATTTGCTCTTGAAAATATCAAACCGACTGATGCGATGGCAGTCGGCATGTATACCCAATACCATCCCGAACAGATTCGTCAAAATGCGTTAACTGTTGCTGAACTCATCAGGAAATTAGAGAATGAAACGAATTGTTGAACCAGAAGTGATGGATACGGCAGAAGCTGCGGAAGCCTATGATGCCATGGGACATGGTGAGGTAGACCAAGCTTTTGTTGATCGTGTCATCGCACTTGGAGCAAACAAAGGTCATTTTCTTGATGTCGGCACAGGTCCCGCACAAATTCCCATCATACTTGCTCAACATTGTCCCTTTATTCATATCACCGCTATTGACCTATCTGAGGAGATGTTAAAGATTGCAAGACAACATGTCGAAGATGCTGAACTAACAGATCGGATTACACTCGAATTGGTTGATGCAAAAATCCTACCTTATCCAGACAATACCTTTGACGGACTCATATCTAACAGTATTGTACATCACGTTCACGATGCTTTAACAGCACTTCAAGAAATGGGTAGAGTTGTCAAACCCGATGGTCCGATATTAATTCGTGATCTTATCCGTCCTAAAACACCCGCAGATGCACAATCATTTGTTGATCGTTATGCTGCTGATGATACTCCCGAACAACAGAAACTCTATTACGACTCCTTCCTCGCTGCCTTCACGCTTGCTGAAGTCAATCAGATGTTGTCACAAATGGATATGCCAAATGCTGTTGTGGTTCAAAGCACAGACAGGCATTGGTCTATTGAACGTGAAGCATAATCTGTTTTATGAATTATGTTTGACGTTACTATTTACCTATGCTATGGTTTACATAATATATTGCTAAGGTGGAGGACTTGATGAAAGCAGCACAATTTTACGGTGGAAAAGATATTAGAGTTGAAAATGTTCCCGATCCTACACCTGCACCTGAACAAGTGCTCGTTAAGGTAGACGCAGCAGGTATATGTGGAAGTGATCTGCATGGGTATCACCGTCAACTCGAGAAACCATTATCACCACGTATCGGTGGACATGAATTAACTGGAGAAATCGTTGATATTGGAAAGGATGTAACTGGACATAAGGCAGGGACACGCGTCGCAATAGAACCAATTAGTCCTTGTAACAACTGTTCTGAATGTCTAAACGGTTACTACAATATCTGTTCTAATTTACGTCATGCAGGTGGCGGTTTTGCTGAATATATGGTGGCAGCCACCTCAAACGCTTATGAACTACCTGATAACGTCTCCGTTGAAGGTGGTGCGTTAGCGGAGGTATATGCAGTTGCTGTGCATGCTGTGAACAGAGCGATGGTTTCTCCTGGTGACCGCGTTGCAATTATTGGTAGCGGTCCAGTTGGATTGACAATTGCCCAAGTGGCAGATGTTGCAGGTGCTACGTCTATTGCGGTTTTAGGTAAACCAGATGCACCGATACAGATTGCACACGAAGCAGTTGGTGCAGTACCTATAAATGTGGATAAGATGGATTCAGTTGCATCCGTCATGGATTGGAGTGATGGACACGGTGCAGATGTTGTCTTTGAAGCGGTAGGAGGTAAGGCAAACACATTAGAGCTTGCAACGGAAATCGCAGCGAAACGGGGACGTGTTTGTATGGTAGGTGGACATGGTGCACCTCTCACATTTTCGGAAAGGTTTGCCCGAAGTAAAGAACTTACCATTATATGGTCATTCTGTTATGGCAGACGTGGTGGAAAAACCGAATTTCGTATTGCGATTGATTTACTTGCTGCTGGTAAAATCGATCCAAATTCTTTAGTTACCCATCGGTTCGGTCTTGATGATATTTCCAAAGCGTTTGCTGTTGCTGCGGGTCGTGATGAATATGGATCGGTGAAGGTGCTTGTTACACCAAACAATTTATAGGAGATGAAATATGGATATAGTTAATTCACTAATATTTGTTGGAACAGAGGGTAAGTATCACGATCATGAAGGAAATGGTAAGTATATAACCGAAATGCTGAATGAAACTGAGAACATCAAAGCCGATTTCTCACGTGATTATAATGTGCTTGCAGATGGTCTTGATAAGTATCACAGTGTATTATTCTACACCGATATCGGTGAGCTTACACAAGCACAAGAAACAAGTTTACTCAACTATATAAAATCGGGTGGTGGATTTTTTGGGCTTCATACTGCGGCTGCTTCTTTTAGAGAATCTGATGGATATCACGGTATGTTAAATGGATTCTTCAACGGACATAGTCCGTATATGGATTTTACCGTAAGTATAAGTGATACTGATCATCCCATCACAAACGGATTAAGTGATTTTGAAGCGAAGGATGAACTCTACTATTTGAAGCACAATCCTGATTCCTCGCACCATTTAATGCATGCGTATGACCATACCAAGGACGAAACACATGTCATGGCATTCCACCATAACTTCGGTAAGGGTAAAGTCTTCTATTTTGCATTGGGTCATGATATGGCTGTACTTGAAAATCCAAGTTTTCAGGAAATTATCCGCAGGGGTATTTTGTGGGTAGCAAACAGGATTTAACGAGGCTATATCGGTCTTGCGCGTTGGTGAATATTGGAGTTGGTAACTATGTTACCAGAGTTAGAGGTTACTGCTGTAGTATTTCATTCGCAACTGCAATATCTCTACGTATCTGTTGGACGAGTACTTGCTTATTTGGGAAAGTTCGTTCATTACGTATCTTTTCAATAAAGAATATTTCGATTGTTTCTCCGTAAATGCTTTTATTAAAGTCAAATAAATGGCTTTCTACTTGCAATTTTGTTCCATTAAATGTAGGACGGATTCCTATATTTAGTACACCATCAAACAGTTCGTTTTCTAATTTTACGCGGATGGCATAAACCCCATTTGGTGGACACAGTTGCTCTCCCGGTTCAATATTTGCTGTAGGAAAACCGAGTTGCCTACCACGTCCTTCACCTTCAATAATTTTTCCACTCATAGAGTATATTCTCCCCAACAGTTGCGTTGCTAATCCCAGGTCTCCTCTTGCAATTGCTTGTCGGATGCGTGTACTATGGACTGGTAGACCATTTAACTGTGCTGGAGGAACAATTGTGACTCCGAATCCAGATTCTTGTCCTAAGGTTTCTAAAACCTGTGCATTACCAGTCCGATCTTTTCCAAACTGGCATGCATAACCAACTACTACATGATTTGCGTGACATACGTCTTGCAAGATGCTTTCTACAAAAGTACTTGGAGACATTGAAGCAATTCTATCATTGAAGTTAACAAATATAGCAACATCGAACCCAATTTGTTCAAGTACCTCAATGCGTTTAGGTAGACACATTAGAACAGGTGGACATTTTTCTGGGGCAAGTAATGAAAGTGGATGTGGGTAAAACCCAAATAGAACACTTGGCAACTTATCTGTCTCAGCACGTTCACGGACTATATTTAAAACATCTTGGTGACCAATATGTAATCCGTCAAATACCCCGAATGTAACCACTGTGTCTTGTGTAAATTCAGGGATAGATTCCAAATTATAATAGGTATGCAAAATACGTCTCCACGATTCAATGTTTATAGAATGATATAACAAGATATTGGAACGATAAAACCATCAAATTTCGTCAATTCTGCGCTTCGCACTACCTACAAGCATTTTTATTGCTGATGTAGGTTGATGATTAATACGGCATCCAGATGCGCGTTCATGTCCACCACCATTGAATTCTGCTGCAAGTGCAGCGACATCAACAAGCCCTTCGCTTCTAAGACTTACTTTTGAGTTGCCATCCTGCAGTTCACAGATGCAGACTGCTACTTCAACACTATCTATCGCCTGGATTTGATTGACAAAGCCTTCAACATCATCTAACGTTGTATCTGTATCGTTTAACATCTTCTGGGTCACCACCACCCAAGCGATTTTACCATCAGAGGTAAGTTCTAAAGTGCTAAGTGTCTTCCCCAACAAGCGTATTTTCCCAAGTGGTAAATGTTCATAAACATTGCTGTAAACTTCATCTGGAGCAAAGTTTCCAATCTCAATCAAATCAGCTGCAATTCTATGTGTTTCTGGAGTTGCATTACTATAACGAAAGCAACCCGTATCAAACATGAGTCCAGTATATAGACACAATGCCTGTTCCGCATCTATAGACATGTCAGCATACTTAATAAACTTGTAAATGATTTCTGCAGTTGACGATACCTCGGTTTGAATAACGTTGTAATCTCCAAAATTTTTAGCACTAATATGATGGTCAATATTTACTATAGCATGTATTGGGATCAAATGTTTGCTAAGAAACTTTCCTATACGTTCACGTGAACTTGCATCAAGAATAACGAGTGCCTCAGGACAATAGTCTGTGGAAGCTTGTGCATTTTCTACGTTTTCCCAATATGGTAGAAACTGATATTTTTTCGGCACTGCATCTGCGTTGAAGATTCGGATGGATTTACCTAACTTCCTTAAGAATAAGTATAGTGCTATCTCGGAACCAATTGCATCACCATCAGGATTAACATGGGTTGTTATTGCAAATGTCTGGTATCGTTCAAAAAGAGTCAGAAGGTCACCGAAGTTATTCATGGCGACCCAGTATCTTGTTCAGAACTTTCAGTAGCTTCATTTTCATCGTCAATTTCCTTGAGAAGTCCATCAATTTTCATCAGATGGTCAACTGAATCATCTAAACTAAACCGAAGTTCAGGTGAATATCTGAGAGACAAACGTTTACTTATTTCTCGTCTTAGAAACCCGGCAGCACTCTTAAGTCCTATGAGTGTATTTTCCTTCTGTTCATTTCCTCCGATAACACTAACCTTTACATCAACATATTTTAAGTCAGATGATACTTCCACCTGTGTGACAGTACAGAAAGCGACCCTCGGATCTTTGACATCGCGTTGTATTACCTGACTCAATTCTCTCTGGATGAGTGCACTCACCCGGTCTTGTCTTCTATTTTCTATCATGATGGTTGATCTTTCTGTTTTGGATATTTTTTATCTATTATACTTAATTGTAAATTGTATCACAAATAATTTATGTTACTTATTAGAAGAAAAATTCTGTTTCATAGTCAACCAAAACTACTGATGAATTCCCTTCAATGAATTTAATGCTTTGTGACAAAACTTGATTCACAAATTTTACTTCATTTGCTATAGAAACTGCACCTATAACGGCAGATTGATGCATATCAAGTGCTTCAATTTCGGCAACAGCGATGTTAAATCGGTTTTTGAGTCGTGCGATTAAACTCTTGAGAACCCTTCGTTTTTCCTTAAGGGACTGACTCTCTGGCAAATATAATTTAATTTTACAAACACCAATGTGCATATCTAATTTTCAATATTAATGAATGTTTACTTACCTATCCGATGAAATCACATCCCTATGAAATTTCTATTTTGTAAGTGAGCTCCACTCATAACAGAAAATGATCCAGCTGCTGGATCAATCACATAATCTTAACCCTTTATCTTCATCTTTATCCGTGTATTCGGTTTAAGAAAATTGGGCAATTCAATAGGTAGGATTAGTACTTTCCTTTCGGTCGAAAAGACGGTATGTGTCAACATTCTATAGGTTTAATCCAAAGACAGTTGTGTGAATACACTTAGTAGTAGATGAAGTTATTGGAATACATAACTACCATCAACATAATTACTAAGGGACAATAGTGAGTGGATTTTAGGTTATCAATACTTAACAATGCTTGCGATTGTCATATAGATACGAATTTAAAGGACTTAACACAGAGAAATACAGATTTAACAACAATTCTGGAATGAAGATGTTCCAAAGTGAGAACTACGTATTATGGTTTACATATCGCTAATGTGACATTAGATTAGAGTGTACGTGCAATTTGTTCATGGACATAACATTCTAACACATCTCCAACTTTTATGTCATCAAATTCTTCAATTCCAATACCACATTCATAATTAGCTTGTACTTCGGTGACATTATCTTTGAAACGTTTGAGTGAGTCAACCTTTCCTTCATATATCATTCTGTTATCACGTAAGACTCTCAGGGGATTATTAAATGTAATTCTCCCCCAGTTGACATAACTACCAGCAACTAACCCACTGCGTGGCACTTTGAAGATTTCTCTGACTTCAGCCCGTCCAATAATTACTTCACGGACCTCCGGATCTAACAAACCTTCCATAGCGGATCGGATATCAGAGATGATGTCATATATAACAGTATAAGTGCGAACATCTATCCCTTCAGTTTCTGTAGCTTTGACAGCTTCTGTGGTAGGATACACGTTGAATCCGACAACGATTGCATCCGATGCTGATGCGAGCAAGATGTCAGTTTCTGTAATGCCACCCGTGGCTTCGTGGATTATATTTATTTTTACCTCAGGTGTGCTTAATTTTAGCAGAGATTCTGATATTGCCTGGACAGAGCCTTGTACATCACCTTTAACAATTACATTCAATTCTTTTATATCGCCTTCTTGAATCTGTTGGAATAGGTCATCAAGGCTAATATGGCTGTGTGCCCCAAGTTTAGAGATTCGGTATTGGTCTTGCCGTTCTTCACTGATTGTGCGTGCATCTTTTTCTGATTCTACCGCAAAAAATTGGTCTCCTGCCTCTGGTACTCCAGTGAAACCAAGTACTTCTACAGGTGTAGATGGACCTGCAGATTTTATCCGTTTTCCATCATCACTCATCATCGCTCTAACTTTACCAGAGTAGCGTCCGGAGACAAATGTATCACCAACTTTTAGGGAACCAGATTGAACTAACACCGTTGCAACGGCACCACGATCTTTATCCACTTGTGCTTCGATTACAACTCCACGGGCAAGTTTTGACGGATTTGCCTTTAATTCCAGCAATGCAGCTTCCAATAGGAGCATCTCTAACAACAATTCTATTCCGGTGCCTTCCACAGCAGATACTTCAACACAGATTGTTTGTCCACCCCATTCTTCTGGTACTAAATCGTTCTCAACCAGCTGCTGTTTTACATAATCAGGTCGTGCACCTTGGACATCAATTTTGTTTATTGCGATAACAATAGGCACTTTTGCAGCTTTTGCGTGGTTAATTGCTTCAATTGTCTGTGGCATTACGCCATCATCTGCGGCAACAATAAGGACAACGATGTCAGTTGCTTGTGCCCCACGTGCACGCATTGCTGTAAATGCTGCATGACCAGGTGTATCAAGAAATACTATACTACCGTTTTCTAATTCCACATGGTATGCGCCTATATGTTGGGTGATATTACCTGCTTCAGATTCACTGATGTTTGTTTTACGGATAGAATCCAAGAGCGATGTTTTACCGTGGTCAACATGCCCCATAATTGTGATAACTGGCGCGCGCGCTACCAATGATTCGGGTGGATCTTCCTCGTCAGTCATTAGTATTTCTTCAAGTGTTTTTTCCTTTACAGTTTCAAAACCGAAATGTTCACCCAAAATCAGTAAAGTTTGGTAATCTAAGCTTTGGTTTATAGATGCCATAACCTTTAGCTTCATCAATTGCATAATCAATTGTGTTGACTGCAAATTGAGTAGTGATGCTAAAGATCCAACTGTTATACCTTCTTGTACTTGTAGTAGTGCGTCTGCTGGCGTTTCTTCTTCTGGTTCTTCCTCAATTTTTTCTACTTTTTCCTCTCCTGTTTCTTCTATTTTTGGCTCAATTTCTTCCTCTTTTTTTATTACTTCTTCTATTTTTTCTACATCCTTTTCTTTATTGGTAGCAATTTCATGCTGAGGATCCAATTCGGATTCAACCAACATAATCATTTCTGGATCTAAACTACTCATGTGGTTTTTTATAGGTACACCCAATTCTTCAAGAACTGTGATTAGTTCTTTGCTACTCATTCCATGTCGTTTTGCCAATTCATAGACTCTGACATTTTGACTCTGTGTTGTTTTTTTCTCAACTTCAGCTGTTTGCTGTCTACGTTTTTTCATCGGCGTTTATCTCCTTTTCAAGAAGTATCTGCCTAAACTCGACGATGACCGATTTTGGCAGTTGTACTCGTAGCAATGCGTTAATCCGTTTAGGCGAATTAAATGCTTCCTCAATACAAGATTGTGAATGACAGACATAAGCCCCACGTCCGGGACGTCTTTTTAAATCATCTATCACCAAAAATTCACCTTTGTAGCACACAAATCTGTGCAATGTTTCCTGTGGAAATTTACAACGGCACCCAATGCAGGTGCGAATAGGTCCTTTTACTCTTTTCATCTATTGACTGTGGAGACAAGTCACATTAGACCAGTTTCCCACAGTGATATCTGCGAACAGATGTATTTGTGAATAGGTTTATACCCTTAAACTTCAGATGTATGTTCATCAACTGTTTCTGAATCATTAGTATCTTCAGATGTTGTTTCAATATCAACATCATCACTAACTTCTTCCTCACTTTCTGAACTATTTTCATCAACGTCAACATTGGTTTCATCATCTTCTGATTCAGCGTCTATATTTTCATCAATCTCGTCATCATCTTCTTTAAACAGAGTATCCAATGAAACAGGATTTTCCGCTTCACTTTTTATGTCAATATGCCAGCCGGTTAATTTAGCAGCAAGTCGAGCGTTCTGTCCTCTTCTACCAATAGCTAAGGACAACTGATCTTCTGCGACGATAACATTTGCACTCATATCATCTTCGTTGAGTTCTACCCTGCGAATTTTGGCAGGCTTTAGAGCATTCTTGATAAACTCTCGTGCGTCCTCATCCCAATCTAAAAAATCGATTTTCTCGTTCTTTAATTCTCTAACCATTGTCTGAACACGTGCCCCTCTAACTCCTACACATGTTCCGACTGCATCAATCCCATCTTCAGTTGCAGTTACAGCAACTTTAGCGCGGTAGCCAGGATCACGAGCAACAGCCATCACACGAACTTGCCCATCATATACTTCTGGCACCTCTTGTTCACATAACATTGTTATCAGGTCCGGATGTGTTCTGGATACAACAAGTTGTTCTCCAGTCATAGTATCCTTGACCTCTAAGATCAAACACCGAATGGAGTCCCCACGATTATATCGATGCGGTGGTGGAATTTGACTCGCTGGTAACAACGCTTCTGTTCTCAAAACGTCCGTTCGCTCCAGGTCAATAATTGCATCTTGTCCAGTATACCTCTGTAGGTAACCGACAACTACCTCACCTTCACGTCCTTCAAATTCTTTATATATAAGTTCGCGTTCAGCTTCTCTAAGTTTACCGAGTAATATTTGCCGTCCTAATTGTGCTTGTATTCGACCAAATTCTTCTGGATTAATTTCGACTTCAATTGTATCACCGATCTCTACATCAGGTTTGATTTTTTTTGCTTCTTCAATAGGAATTTCCGTCGAGAAATCCTGCATTATATTTACAACCTTTTTAGGCACATGACATGTTATTTCCTCACGGTCAAGCTGTATGTCTATTGATACCTTAGCTTCAGGTCCGTAGTGGCGTGATGCGATTACACGTAATGCATCCTCAATTGCGCTAAGAAAGACATCCTCCGGTAAATCGGTGTGTCCCATCATTTGTCGAATAGACTGTTGTAAACTTTCTTTTCTTGCCTCTGTTTTCTGTTTCATATTTCTCCTACTCAATACTTGGTAAAAATCCAATAATATTAGACTGATTACCATGCAAGTTGAATATAACCTTTATTTATCTGTGAAATATCAATATGTATTGTCTTACCTGATGTTTGTTCTAAAACGACACATCCGTCAATGACATTTTTCACCTGCCCTTGTAACATAAAGGTCTGTCCGTTTGTAGATGAAGTAAGAATATTAACGTTTCTCTCTATATTACGTTGAAAGTCGCGTTCTGTTGTCAAAGGACGGTCAAGACCTGGGGAAGCAATCTCCAAATGTTGATATTCATCTAAAATCTGGTGTACTTCTAAAATTGGTCTAACCTCTTGATCTACTGCCTTGCAATCTGCTACAGACATTCCGCCTTGTTTATGGATTAACAGTCGAAGAATCTTATTTTTTGTGTTTCCCGCTATCTCCACAGCTACCAATTCATAACCCTCAATATCAAGTAGAGGGGTTAAAATCTCTTCAATGGTAGTTTCAATTCCTCCAGTCATATTCTACATCCCATATAAAATAAAAAACGCGATCGTTCTCGGTTGAGAGATGTTTCGCGGTGCATCGTTAGCGATTTTCCCGTTCCTATGAAGTTAGGTACAGACTTCGCTTTTACCACTGAACTAACAGCAATAATATGGATTTGACCTGCAAGCCTTAGGTTAGCATGATAACACTTTCCTTTTTGGGAATCAAGCCAAATTCATGATCCGTGTTAATATGTTTTTCAAGACCTGATAACTTCACCGCAAATTCCTTATTGAAAACGTTTTGTTTTAGACGTTAACTCAAATAATAGTTTAACCTATGTACATATTTTTGTCAAGTTTATTTTTACGTGAGATAAAAATAAATTAATACACAACTTTAATCCTTCAAACAAACCTAATCCTGCAAATCTTGGTTCAGACAATTAACATATACTTTCTGATTTACATTTGTTTATGTTATACTATTATTATGAGTATGTTTCGCGAACATTGGATCGGAGGTTTGTCTTCTTACAGCGTTTTTTTTACTCTTTCGCTTGTAGTGACTATTTCCGTTTCAATATCTTATGGTCTATCATTTGATTGGAATCCAACGATTTCGATGAATCCTGTGGAAATCATTGGATGCTTCGTCGTCGCATTGCTATTTGGTTTGTTCCCTGATGTTGATATTAAAAGCAGGAGTCAAAAGGTATTTTATAGTGTATTATTCGTCCTGAATTGCTCGCTAATTCTGATCTTTCAAAGGTATTTAGAGTCGGCACTATTAGGTTTATTTGCGATGCTTCCAATACTTAGTAAGCATCGCGGATGGACACATTCCAAAATAACCATGATATTGCTACCGAGTCTATTTCTGGTAATACCACTTTATGCTGAATATAGCGGTTATGGTATTGGATGGGAAGAACTACCTGCTATATTCGATACTTTGGTAGAGTACGAGAATCTTCCAGAAACCTTCCATAGTGGTATTGCATTCTATGTAGCTGGGTTGATAGGATATGCATCACATCTATATCTTGATGGTATTCTGTTCCGTTCACGCAAATCACAACGACGAAAAAAACGTGCAAACTAATGAATACTGTAATCCTCAATTCAAGGAATTTCCGTGATAATGCTGTCATACAAAAACTTTATGCATTTTCAAAAATGCATAAAGTTGAACTTTATCTTGTCGGAGGAAGTGTACGGGATCTATTATTGAACCGTAGCGTTTCTGATTTCGATTTCACATTGAAATCAGAAACGATTCAGTTTGCTAAATCGTTCGCCAAAAGCATAAATGCCTCGTTC
Organism: Candidatus Poribacteria bacterium; assembly: GCA_022824265.1. Lineage (GTDB taxonomy): Bacteria > Poribacteria > WGA-4E > WGA-4E > WGA-3G > MSPOR6. Next base: position 112,961 of record JAJEAG010000010.1, read on the forward strand.
GTTCCGCTTGAAGAACAACCACCGACTGCTCGAGTGATTGTAAAAACGCAACAACCAACCCAAACTGAATTATGCCTTGATTTTACTCAGTTTAGAGCTAATACCCTCATTGAAGATCTATGTTTACGTGACTTAACAATCAATGCTATAGCAATTCCACTTGAATCGGTAATGGAAACGGATCATCCAGAAATAATCGATCCGTGTAATGGTATCAATGACTTGGACAAACGTCAGCTTCTGTTTCCAAGTGAACAAGTGATAATTAACGATCCACTCCGACTAATGCGGATTTTTAGATTTTCCACCCAGTTGGATTTTCATATTCCTCAAAACTCTTTTAAGTTAGTTCAAAAGCATTCAGATCTATTGCCGAATGTATCACAAGAACGTGTGCGTGATGAATTGTTTAAACTGCTCAAGAATAAAAAATCAAATTACTACTTGCAGCTGATGTCTAAGGCAGATCTATTATCTAAGGTAATTCCCAACTTAAAAAATAGGTTGGACAATTGGTCTTCCCTTGAGAGATTTGAGAAAAAACCGATTCCTGAATCACTTAGTGAATATCGTGCTGAAATTGATGCCTATCTCAATGAAGAATTAGGTTTGCTTGCAAATAGGTATACATTGATTAAGCTCTGCTTACTGAATCCGGGAAATACTGTAGAAATCGGTAAACGTTTACGACTCAGTCGAAAAGCAGTAAAGTTTCTGAAATGTATTACAATTGAATATCCGCAACTTAGCGATGAGGTTTTGACAAAGAAACAGATAATCACTTTCTTAAGAAATACTTCATCGGAGTGGTGGGGAGTGCTTCTACTCTCAGTAGCTATATTACCAATTTCCGCAGAAGTGTTAAAACAGATCGCAGATACCTATTTTCAACATCTATTACCAATTCTGGAACAAGGAAAACTGATTTCGGGAGAAGATCTTATAAGGAAATTCAAACTTAAGGAGGGGAAAGAAATTGGTGTGTTATTGAAGCAGATTGAAGAGATGCAGCACCACGGTGAGATACAGACACGGGCTGAAGCATTCATTGCTGTAGAGAAGTTAATTCAAAAGGAAAATGAATCAATCTAAATCTGTTTGCTTTTTACCCAATAATTTCGGAATTAGAGAAACCAAGAAAATGAGGACACCTGCTATTGAGAGGTAAATCAAGGTTTTTTTTAAATCTCCTTCACCACTGACAAGCGCGCCTCCGATTTGCACGTACGCTACGGTACCGGGCAACATAAATATAGATGAAACGATTACATAAGTTGGTAGTTTAATATTCGTTAACCCATAAGCATAGTTTTGTAAATTAAATGGGAAGATAGGGGTTAACCTTGTGAACATCAAGATACGCCATCCTTCCTGTTCTACCTTTTCATCTATTTTTTGGAATAGAGCGTTACCAGAAATCCAACTTTCAACAAGATCACGCGCAACATAACGTCCAACAAGGAATGCAAGCGATACACCGATAGTTGCTCCGATCCAAACATAAACAACACCCCACACCGGTCCGAAGGCAATCCCAGATAGCACTGTAATAGGTAATCCCGGTAAAAAGAAAAGAGTAGCAACAATGTAAAAACCGATATAGATCAGTGGGGCGATAACACCAAATCCTGAAACCCAATCTTTAATTTTATGGACATTCTTTAGGTCAATATATGCTGTTACACCGTAATATCTCAAAAGTGAATAGATTGCGACAACAACACCGATTCCGATGATGAAACGAATTACCTTACTTTTCATCTATTTTAGCGATCTCCTCTAAATAGGATTTTATCTGTGAACGGTATCGCACTGGAATATTGTCATTTTGAATCGCATTTGCATAATTGCGCTGAGCATTAAGAACGACATCGTTAAACGGTAGATATTCTGGTTCAGTTCCTTCTTTACCAACATTTCCAGTGAATACTCTTGTTATAGCCTGATTATCTGAGAATATCTCTGAATTCAATTGTAATTCATTACCTTCAACTTCAATTGATTGGGTTGGTTCTCCAATGAGTGGTTTTTCGGTTGTATTGTCATCAGATGGAGATGTAGAATCATTGATGGTAGGAGTAGTATCGGTAGTATTACCCGCAATAAGTGAACCTTGAGTCTCTTTGTTCCCCGATTCCTCACCCGGTGTCCCATCGCTATTTGCTAATCCACCGTTGGGTCGTTGAGTTTCAATGCTTGCTAATGCAATATCTTTACGACTCTCTATAAGTTGTGCTTCAAATTGATTGAGTAGATTGGCTTGATTGAGTGCGTTAGCAATTTCTTGTAATTTCTCTTGTGATACTGTCTTGCTCTGAATCTGTTCTAAATCCTCTCTTAGCTCTCCCTGAGGAATACTCTTTTTCAATTTTGCGAATAGTTTATTGAGTTCATCGCGAAGTTCGGGTGAAAGTTCGTCTTGTGCAGTAAGACGTTCAAGTTCCTCTATAAGTTCCGTACTATCCATACCTTTGAAGTGTTGGGTTGCTTGTGTTGCTTGCTCTATAGATGAGGAATCAGGCAATGCCATTTTCTGTTTACGCACTTCACCAATTAAATTGCGAAGTTGGTCATGTGCACTGTCAACATCCTTGACGCTTCTCAATTGATTTATTGTCTTATCGACCTGTTCGCGGATAGATGGTTTGATATTCTCATATTTTTCTGATATGTTGTTAATCGTATTTTCAATTGCTTGATTTTCTGCGATTGTAAGCGGTTTTGGAAGTTCATATTGATATGGTACAGCAAAGGACAGTGCAATTATTAAGAGTGGAATTGAACTCCATTTTAGTATTGGTGGAACAACGAAAGGCATGATTTTCTTTATATCTAATTTTGATACTTCTTCTGTTGAATCGAGTATTTGTAAGTCAGCCAATTCTCCTTGTAGATTTTGCTGAATTAATTCCAACGATGTGCTAACGCGTTCTTTGAGTGTCTGTTTTTCATCAACATATTTTGCAATATCTGAATATGTTTTTCGGTTTCTGAAACTCAGGATAAAACCAGACACAACAGCACCGATAACAATAATAAGTGTTAAAAACGTCATTGAATATGGATATTGAACGAAGCGAACTCCAATAGATAGAGCAGCAACGACGCACAATGACAAAAAGAGAGTAAGCGTCACTTTCTGTATAATTGTATGCCGAAGTCCTCGGTTTTGAAGAGATTTCAATAAACTTATGATGATATGTCTTGAGGTATCCATTTCATCTTCTCCGCGGCATCAAGAACCATTTTAGGTTTAATTGCATTCATATTATCCTGTGCTACACTTGCATGTGCATCCCACTCTTTAGGAGATAGTGTTTTCATCAACTTACATCCTTGTCGTGCGATGACAGTATGTTTATCCCATGGCGGACCCCATTGTGTTGGATTTGATCCACCAAACAGTGCGATTGTTGGTGTTTTGACCGCAGTGCTAAGGTGCATCGGTCCAGTATCGTTGCTAACATATAGATGGCACCGCTTTAACAGTGCTGCAAGTTGCATCGGCGATAGATCGTCAATGACAAAAGTAGTATGTTTCATCTGTTTTGCAACTTGTTGGGCAAGTGTATCCTCATTAGGTCCAGCAGTGATTATCACATGTGCATTATATGCATCATAAAGCATGTCTCCAAGAATAGCGAAGTTATCTGAAGACCAACGACGGTAAGATGTTGCAGCACCCGGATTAAGCCCGATGATAGGTCTACCATCATTCAGATTGTATTTATCAAGAAAGTCATCACACCAAGTTCTTCCTGAATCGCTTATATACACCTCAGGTTCATCATCTGTAATTCCAATATCAAGTTCTCGTACAACGTCAAGGTAACGTTGTGTTTCGTGTTGTTTTGTATTATTCGTAACTGTGACATGCAATAATTTTTTACCACCTGAATTGGTTTCAAAACCCACACGGAACGGAATTCCTGCAAGAAAAGTGAGAAGTACCAAGCGGAAAGTTGGTTGTAACACAACTGCCATTTGGAATTTTCGTCGTACAAGTTGATAAATCAGTTTAGGTATAGATGATTGGTAGATTAACACCTCATTAAGATGTGGATTTGCCGATACTAAATCCTCTCGTGTTGGTGCAACCATATATGCGATGTATGCATCTTGAAAGTGTTGACGTAAAGCACGAATGACAGGTGTTGTTAAAACCGTTTCCCCTAATGGAGCAAGTCTGATGATTAAGATACGTTTAATCTGACCAGGCGCATTCATCTTGAAACTTCTTTATACCTACCAATTGCTTATTTCCTTTCGTCACGGTATAATACATCAAAACTGTCAGGGAGTCAAGGTGAAATCATATCTTCGGACGTTAAAAGAAAAATACCTACAAGGGTGGGACCGACAAACTACCGTAATATTACTTGCTTCTGCAGTGATTTTGACATTGCACAGGAATTATAGTAGGACGCGTTTTTTTCGTACTAATTTAGCAGATTATTTTGATTTCCTACCGTTAATAGAAAGTCATCCGTACTATTACTGGTTTTTGACTACAGCAGTATCTCTGTTTTTCATTCCTATCATCGTTGCAAAAATTGGAACGGACCAAGGACTAAGTGATTACGGAGTTTGTCTTGGAAGACAAAAGCTTGGTTGGGGCGTGACATTATCCGCATGGCTGGTCATGATTCCCGTAATTATTCTGGTAGTCTTTGGATATCCACCATTCCAAGATAAGTATCCATTTTGTAAGGAAGTTGCAGGCAGCTTGTTGACATTCTTACCATATCAACTGGCGTATGGTATCTACATGTTTTCATGGGAATTCTTCTTCCGTGGGTTCATGCTTTTTGGTCTGGAAAAGAGATTTGGCAACTACAGCATCTTAGTCCAGACAATCCCTTTCGCTGTGATGCATTTTTCCAAACCTTTACCTGAAGCACTTGGTTCAATTGTTGCGGGGTTATTACTTGGAGTTCTTGCCTTTGAAGCACGTTCTTTTTTATATGGTGCAGCTATACATTGGCTTGTTGCAATGACAATGGATACTGTCTGTGTCATCGTATCACGTTTGTAAGATTAATCCTTTATTGATGATTATACACATCGCGACCTATTTTAATATTTCGCTACATTGAAAATCACTACTATATGTGGTATAATACTTTTATGAAAGATTACATCCTCTTAATATTCAACGTGTTTTTAACAGTACTGGGTCAAATTTTGTTAAAACAGGGAGTCACCTACGTTGGACGTATCGACAGTTTTCGTGAACTCTTATCAAAATTCTGGCAATTAATACTTAATCCTTATGTCATTGGTGGAGTGTCGATTTACGGATTTACAACATTTGTCTGGCTCGTAATCCTTTCTCGTATCAAGTTAAGTATAGCATATCCGATGTTAAGTCTGGGATATGTAATGGCAATTCCCTTTTCTTGGCTTTTTTTCAAAGAAACCATCCCAAGAGTACGTATTATCGGTGCAATAATCATCTGTATCGGTGTGTATCTTGTTGCCCAGGGAGAACCATAGCGTAAATGCGTAGAAAAAACACCGATCTTCACTCAGATAATTCCTTATATACTGATAGAGACACGTCAACTTACATATCCCGCTCTTATACTGCGATGATCTTGTCGGCAATTATCCCCGGACTTGGTCAGATATATTTACATCATGTCGTAAAAGGGTGTTTTATCTTTTTCATTTTTGTTTCGGCTATAGGACTTTTATATATGAATTCATATCCAGTAAGAGAAGTACGCGATCTGTTTCGATTTCAACTCAGAGACACTAATAATACCGCTGTAAACGCTGATAGCGACCACGATAATTCTATTGAAATCTGGACGTATGAAAATGGTAAAACTTTGATGTTCCGTCCATCTTGGATACTAAAGATTACTGCTTTTTTACAAGGACTATTATGCTGGATCTATGCAGTTTATGATGGATGGCGTGGTAAACCTGAATATTCAATCGCAATATCTGAATATGACTGAGGCAGTGTATTATTTTAGCCTATCACCATATCTATATTGAACATGTTAGAATGGCTCAAAATGTTAAGAGCAAAACACAATTTACTTATAATAATTCTTTGTACTTCATTTTTTTCACTTCTCACAGGATGCAAAATTAACTCTTTAAATAAGATTGAGAAACTACTGGAGGAAGGAATATCACAAGAGGCAGTAGAAAAACTTGAAATTATCATTGATAAAGATCCCAATAATGCTGATGCACGGATGTTGCTTGGAAAAGGATATAATGAGTTGGGACGATACAATGCGGCTGTTCTACAGTTTCAGAAAGCGTCACAACTATACGCTTCACAACCTAAAAACCTAATTAATGCCAGACTTGAATTAGCAAATACATATCTGATATATGGTGACAGAGATTCAGCATATCGAATACTCAATATTGTTCAAAAAACCGCATCAGACCCTAAAGTAATTAAAAGAATAATTGAACTTGTTGGAGATAGTTACACCTCCAGACAACTTACAACCGGAGATTCTGATAACTATTCACCTGCCTTTTCACCAGACGGTTCCCAAATTGCTTTCGCATCATTTCGTCTTGATAATGGTGAAATCTATATTATGGATTTAAGTGGACGCATTCATCATCGGGTAACCTACTCAACTGATTTCAATGATAATTCTCCTGCATTCCTGAAAACTCCAAATTATATATTCTATAGTAGTGAACCAAAATCAACACGTGAAATCAAACTCGTCATTCAGAGTAGCGGTTCAACCCCTATATATGCAGGTTTTAACATCGCACACATCCATAGCAAAATTACACATCCAGTATTGCCAATTAGTTTTGGTGCTCGAGCACCACGCACATCGCCATCGGGTAATATGGTAGTTTACGAATCCAATACAGACAAAAACTTGGAATTGTATTTTATTGATTTGAGAGAGTTTGACTTTTCGGAATATACGACAGAGAATATCAATCCGCAACGTATTACTCATAATGAAACTGATGAAGGAAGTCCTGCATTCTTTCCAAATGGAAAAAGTATTATATTTGTCTCCTCAAGAAATGATTTGAACCAGTTATACACTATTGATATTGATGGGAAAAACGAACAACATTTTAATCCAAATCGTTTTGATTGTTATTCGCCTTCAGTTTCACCAGATGGAAAGAAAATCGTCTATATGTCTGCCAGATATGGAGATTGGGAAATATACCTCATTGATTCTGAGGGAAAAAATGAACGTCAGATTACAAGTGGAATAGGAAGATCAATTCAACCTTCATTCTCTCCCGATGGTCATTATATAGCGTTTGTTTCGGATCGAAGTGATAATTTTCATATTTACCTAATGGACTTGAATAAACCTACAACCCGTGAAGAATTAGTGAAACAGTTGAATCCTTAGGTTGATACTATAATCTAATAATGATTTAACATATCTACGGAGAATAGAATATGTATCGCGTAATCAAACCAGAAGGTTTCGGGAATATACAACTTGAAGAAGTACCGATACCCGATGTCAACGCAAATCAGATTCGAGTGAAAACAGATACTACCTTGATTAGTCGTGGCTCAGAACTATTTAGACGGTACATTATGGAAGAAGCGGTTTCTCCTGCAATCATGGGATACTCACTCACAGGAATTGTAGATGAAGTTGGAAGTGAGATTACGGACTTTCAAGTTGGTGATCGTGTAATGTCTGTAGCACCGCATGCGGAATACATCGTGACTGATATTAACCCAACAGATGGTCGTACGGTTTCTCTTCATACAGATGTAGGTTTTGAAGAAGGCACATTTCTTCCTTTAGCCACAAGTGCAGTCGCTTGGTCAGATTCTTCAGGAGTTCAGGAGGGTGACACAGTCGTTATTTTAGGACAAGGATTAGTTGGTAGTCTGATGATGCAAGTTATCCGCGGTTATGCACCAGAACGGATTATCACCGTTGATGCACTACCCTTGCGTTGTCAACTATCTCTTCAACTTGGTGCTGATGTGGTAATCAACGTTGAAGATGAAGATCCTATTCAAGCAGTTCGTCAACTGACAGGTGGTAAAGGGGCTGACCTCGTGATTGATTGTGTCGGTGGACATGCGGGTGTAAAATCCTTTGAGCAAGCGCAAGACATGGTAAGACAACACGGTATAATACAACTCATTGCCCTCTATCAGCAAAAGCCACTTCCTTTACATTCCTCTAAAATGATGAATAAAAGACTTGTTGCTGGTATTCTTATAGGTGAGTCTCGTGCTAATCTTGCCGTGCGTGCATTACTAAAGATACAGAACGGTGAAATCCGTGCTTCTGACATGATTACACACCGTTTTAACTATACTGATGCAAAAGATGCATTTGATTTATTATGGAATTCACCTGGAGAAACACTTGGTGTCTTGATCAAGTGGCAAGATAATTAGTCAATATGAGAACGACGGAATCCCAAGCGGAAATTACATTTGAAACGAGACTACGCGAATTTGACTTGACCTTTACCACAACATGGGGACTATTTTCACCGAAAGCAGTTGATGCTGGCACACAATTATTGATTGATTACTTAGTAATTGATGATAGGTCTATATGTCTTGATCTTGGATGTGGATATGGTGCGATTGGTATTACAATGGCAAAATGTTCCCCTACTGCAAACGTCTATATGGTGGACAAAGATTTTGTAGCAGTAGAATATGCACGCAGAAACGTTATCCAAAATAATCTCAACAATTGTCAAGTTCTCCTAAGTAACGGATTTAGCCATCTTAAAGATGTTCAGTTTGATGTTATTGCTTCTAATCTCCCCGCAAATGTTGGTAAGGAGTTACTCCAAATCTTTTTCTCACATGCCAAAAAACATCTTAGACACAACGGGAAAATCTATGTCGTCACTATTTCAGGATTACGAGAGTTTATCAAAAGGAATTTTATGGAAATATTTGGTAACTATCAAAAGATAAAACAGAGAAATACACATACCGTCGCAATGGCAACGTTGGTATAATATTACTAAAATGCAACATGACATTAAAGGGATATAAATCATGAAATTTATATACAGTATGGGTTTAACCCCATTAATATTATTGTTAGTTTTTTTACATTTCTGCGATGCAGAGGAAATATTACGAGTGGAAAATGAGATGAGTTCTACAAATCCCGAAGAACATTGGTATAATCTAACTTTGATGGGAATGAAAATTGGACACGTACATTTATACATTGAAAAAACCGAGTATGAAGATGAAGAAATGGTACGAACCAAAACAGATACCATCATGCAATTTAAGGGTTTAGGTAAAGATATAATTGTAGAGACAAACCGTGTCGAATATTCTGATCTTGATTTTATGCCGCGTTACTTTTTTTCATCCTCAAATGAATCAGGTCAAAAACACGTTGAGGGAAAAATAAAAGATGGTGTTGCGTATATCGTTACAACATTAAACGGACAGAAGACAGAATCAGAGGTTGAACTTCCACCGAATACAACTACAGATACTGTTGCTGTAAATAAACTTATATCAAATAATCTGCTGAAAATTGGTGAAAGTATCAACTATTATACATTCAACTTTGATATGCTTAAACCTATAAAATCTGAACTAAGTGTCGTGGATGAGGATGATATTACATATAATACTCAAAAGAAACATGTCTATATCTTAGAACAAAATATGGATGTATTAGGTGGAATAAATACGCGTTTATGGGTCGACAGTAAAGGTGTAACATACAAATCTAAGACAAATATGATGGGTCAGTTTTTAACATTAACTAAAACTGATAGAAAATCTGCCCTTGGCGAAGTAGAAGAGGTTGATATTACATTGAACACTCGTATTATACCAACTGGGAAAATACCTAAAACGGGGGCATCTCGGCTTGTCGCAAAAGTTCAACTATCAAAGGGTAACCTTATTGATACTATCATGACGAACAATATACAGAATATTACGTTGGAATTCAAACAAAAAGGCACACTAACAATTGTCAAGCCACATGTTGAAGATATTGATAGTCTTGTATTACCAATTCGGAATCCAGAAAATCAGAAATATCTGTCCTCAACAGCATTTGTTGAGACAGACAATCAAGACATACGGGATAAAGCAGAAGAAATAATTGATGGTGAAGATAATTCATGGCGTGCTGCAAAAAAGTTATGCAAATGGGTGTATAGATCTATCAAAGAAAAGGGATTAAGTGGGGGCTATAGTTCATCCGTAACAACGCTTCAAACGCTTTCTGGTGACTGCACAGAGCATACTGTCTTACTGATTGCTTTGGCACGTTCTGTCGGTATTCCAGCAAGAATCTGTTCAGGACTTGTCTTCTCAAAAAATGCATTTTATTACCATTTTTGGGCAGAGGTGTTTGTCGGAAAATGGGTACAAATGGATCCGGCTTTTGGACAAGTTATCGCAGACGCAAGTCATATTCAACTACAGGGCAAAATGCTTGAATCGGCGACGATGGTTGAATTTACTGAAGGTGTATTTCGAACCCTCAATCAGCTTGATATTGATGTTATAGAGTGAGGTATTGTTATAACTGTAGTTGTTGTTGATCATTGTTAATATCCTATGTTTGGATAAGTATATGAACCTTATAATGCGTTGACCGTATTTGGTGAGAATGAACTGGAGCGTTTAACTATTGGCTTTTCTCAATCCACTGTTTCTCTTTGGCTTATTAGCAGCCACAATTCCACTCATTATCCATCTGTGGAGCCGTCGACAAGCGGTCACTGTAGACTTCAGCAGTTTGATGTTTTTGGTGGCAGCACATCGTCAAAATGTACGTAGAGTTCAACTCAAACAACTCCTTATATTACTTCTCCGGATGCTAATCATAGCACTCATTTCTCTCGCATTAGCACGTCCATTCCTTACTCTCGGACTTCCACTTGCAGCTGTTCGTGCTAAGACAGATGTTGTTATCGTATTAGACAATTCATACAGCATGCAATATAAGGATGTAGACGGTATCTGGTTTGAAAAAGCAAAAACCTTGGCTATTGATGTAATAAGATCTTTACGTCATGGAGATTCAGCATCACTGATTTTGATGTCGGACATTCCACATCCAGTATTTCGACAACTTACTCCAGACATTGAAAGTGTTATAGCAGCTATTGAACAAGCAGAGGTATCCTATCGCGCGACTAACATCCAACCAAGCGTTGAACTTGCACACGATATTCTTTCTGATTCAGCACAACAAAATAAAGAAATTTATATCATCACTGATTTTGCTCAGAATGGATGGGACGATTGGGGAATAATACCTAACCGGTCTGGGGCAAGAATAGTTTTACTTCCCGTCACTCAGGGAAATCCACATAATACAAATATTGAAGAAATACAACCGTCCCATCAACTAATCGGTGTAGATTTACCATTTCATATAAACACAAAACTAAATAATCATTCTGATACACCTATTTCACAACTAACACTTTCATTTTATGTAGGTGAAGAAAAAAAGAAAACACAGACATTCTCTGCGACAGCAGATGAATCAGTTATGGCATCTCTCACACATACATTTACTGATCCGAGTACACATACCGGTTACTTTGAGTTGACTGATGATAGGTTGAATGTAGATAATCGTAGATATTTCGCGCTTGAAGCACTTGGAGAAATTCGTGTACTCTGTGTTAGCAATCAAACTGAATATCTAAAATTAGTACTGAATCCTATTGCAAATATGCAAACTGTAGGCGCGTCTATTAAGTCGTCTATGATTCAACCTATAGCGTGTACACCCTCGGAATTTGAAACTTATCCACTTGAGAATATAGACATAATTCTACTTGCTGATGTGCCTGTTCTATCTGTAAAGGCAGGTGAACAGTTACGTGAATCAATCCGTCAAGGAAAGGGCATTATTGTTTTCACATCAGATGATTACAATTTATCGTGGTTACCTGCTCAATTTGGTCAACCAATTTCTTGGCAGATACCCCAACAAGTCAGTAAATATGATCAGACGCATCCAATCTTTGAGATCTTTCCCGACAATATTTTGTCTGGTCAATACGGACCTCGTTTCTTTCAAAGCATGATGGTAAGTCCTACTTCTGATGCGTCTGTCATAGCGAGATTCGGTGATGAAACCCCTTTCCTCTTAGAACGTAGTGAAGGAAAAAGTCATATACTACTCTTTAACTGTAAACTCCAGCAACAACCAAATAGTAACGAATTGCTCGTTAATCCATATTTTCTACCACTCATTCAACATAGTATATTATATGTGGTGCGCGAAGATACTAAGAGGAATATAACTGTTGGAGATACTTATGTAGCAAGCTATCCACAGAATCCTGGTGGACGTGCTTGGATTAAACGGGTTGATTCTCCGGATGAAAATATGTCAGCTATTCCAATTGATGAAAATGGTACGGTTCGGTATGAATTAACTGAACAACCGGGTATATATCAGATTGATGTCAAGGCACAAGATAGGTTATATCGAGATTTTTTTGCGGTCAACACCCCTGCAGTTGAAGCAGATTTGACTTCTATTTCTTTACAGTTGGCATCTGAACGGGTTGATGCACAGACTGGAAAAACTTCAGAGACAGGTGAGTTGGATACTGAAGAGTTAGATATAAAAAGACATGGAAGAGAGATTTGGGGTGAATTGCTAATCTTTGCTGTTTGTCTGTTGCTACTTGAAGGTTTTCTGTCAAACCGTGCCAGTAAATCAACATCGGGTGAAGGCACATGAAAAACGTGAACCAAACTTCTTCATATCAATTTCGTAAGACGATGTTCTTATGTAATAAGGTCTTTGACTACGTAAATCTCCACATCATTTTAATATGTCTTTTTAGTCTATTCACAAGCCAATCGGTTTTAGGAAATAATGAACGGAAGGTAAAAAGTATAGTCATCAGAGAAATAGATACTTTTTCTATACCCGAGGAAATAGCAATACGTAGTTTGATGGTTACAGAAATTGGGGAAATGTATGATGAAACACTTTTTGAGAAAGACCTTGCAACCATAGTTCGTTATTACAAAAATAAAGGTTATATTTATGCCCGTATTGATAATATGGAAGACACTGTTAAACTTGTTGGTAATGAAATACATATCGGTATCATAATTGATAAAGGTGTTATTGGTGAAATCACATTGGAAGGAAACCAAAAGACCAATGATAAGGTAATACTGCAAGAACTTCTTTTTAAGACAGGAAGTTTTTATACTAAGGATGATGTTGAAGAGAGCGAGAGAATACTTCATGAAAAGGCATACATAAGTGCAGCGAAGATAGAATCTCAATGGGATGCAGAGTTGAAATATGTAAAAATACATGTTACAGTTGCGGAGGATTGGTCAATAACAGGTGCATTTGATCCATCTTTAGGAAGTGAAAGTTCAACATTTCTTTTGAAACTTCAGGAAACCAATTTGAATGGATCTGGACATGGAACACAATTACAGTATGAACGGAAAAGCGAAGTAGGTGAACAAACGCGTAGTTTTTTGAAATTGCGGTATCAGATGCCACGTCTTTTCAGGTCATACTGGAATTTTGATGGTGAATATATACAGAAACGCGAAGGCGACTCATGGATTGTTCAATTAGAACGTCCTCAATATTCTTTGAAAAGCCGTTGGAGTACAAAGTTTAGTCTATTGGAAGGCGTTGATGAGGTGCGTTGGTACGATGCAGGAGAGAGAACAGCAATTTTACATAGAAATTATCAAAATAGTTATGGTGAAGTAATGCGATATTTTGGTGAAAGACATCAACAGGTATACACCGGACTATGGATGAGTTCCCTTCTTACAAGAAATGAAATAATTGAAATGACAAATAATTCCAGGGCTATGCCGTTAGATAGAAATATCAAAAGAGTTGGTATTACAGTAGGAAGAAAAAGGGTGTACCATCGTCAAACTCGTTTTCTCAAAGAAATGGGTCCTACTGAATATTTCAATACTGGTGCTGATTACAGTGCCTCCATAGGCTATGCGTCTCCTTGGTACGGATCGGAACGGTCGGAATCAATTGGTGGAATCTCTGTCAGATCAGGCTGGACAATAGGAAACCGGTTCCTAAGTGAGACATTTCTTGGTGTGAGATCTATATTCACCAATCAGTTTGAACGTTCTATCCTACAGGCAAAGAGCACGCTCTTTTTTAGAGATACTTTCAAATCAGGGGACGATATCTATACGGTAGCAAAAGGCTTTCGGGAAAACGGACTTTTTGATTTTCACCATACATTTGTTGTGCAATTTAAAACAGAGATACAGTTCGGTTTGAGCGGAGAAAGTCAGGTCATACTTGGTTCATACAGTGGCTTACGCGGTTACGATTACCGTCAATTTAGCGGTGAAAAAATGATGTTATTAAGACTGGAATCACGTACTGTTTTTGGTGGAGCAGTCTTTGAGAAAATTGACGATGCAATTGCTGCAATCGCGACATTCTGTGCTAAACCTTTCATAGATAATCCTATTCGACTCGGACTTGTGTTAGGTACTACTATCTTTGTTGATACAGGATATATCTGGAACGGACAACATACTTTTGATATTAGAGAACCCAAACGGAGTGTCGGGATTGAATTGCGTGGTGGCTTTTCAAGGGTTAGCAATACTGGTATTTTTCGTATTGAACTTGCTTTTCCACTTGATCCACCATTTTCTCCATCTATCAAACCCAAGATTGAATACGGATTTCTCCGGGCGTTTTAAAGGCAGATCAATTCAGTTTTCAAGTTATCTTGAGGTATTGTCAGCATTTTGTGACCGAGAAATCAAAGGTATGAAAGCCTTTTGGCTTTCACTGAGTCGCTCCTAACCAGAATCGGAACGATACAGTTATGGATAAGCCATCACATCCGTTAACTGAGAACATAACATTTCGTGCTATTGTTCTGGGTCTGTTATCGCTTCCACTCAATATCTACCTTGTTGTTCAGACAGAGACAGTATGGACAACACAATACCCTACTACGATGGCGATATTATTCAACGCCGTCTTCACGCTTTTCTTGGTTGCTATCTGTAACATATTCCTAACACGATTTTTTCCGAGATGGAAACTTACACAAGCTGAAATGCTGACGGTATACCTCATGGTTACCTTGGCATGTGTTGTGTGCGGACATGACTTGTTACAAGCAACGATGTGTGTTCTCGGACACGCAAGTTGGTTCGCTACACCGGAAAACGAATGGCAATCCCTTTTCTTCAGATATATACCAGATTGGATTGCAGTGATGGATAAGCGTGCCTTATCAGGTTATTATGAAGGCACATCAAACTTCTTTGTCCTTGATCATGTTCGTGCATGGATTACTCCTGTCCTATTCTGGTTGCTCTTTTTCTCAGCACTTGCATTTTCTATGATGATGCTCAGTGCGATCCTGCGTAAACAGTGGATTGAACACGAAAAACTAAGTTATCCTATAATACTACTCCCTTTTGAAATGACGAAGGGAACTGCATTCTACCGAAATAATCTTCTTTGGATCGGATTCGGTATCGGTTTTGGACTTGATTTGATAAACGGGTTGAATTTCATTTATCCCAATATCCCCGCCATTCCAATACGACATGATATCGGGGGAATGTTTACTGAAAAACCCTTTAACGCTATTGGGTCAACTCCTATCCACCTAAACCCTTATGCCATCGGTATCGGTTTTCTGATGCCTCTGGATTTGTCATTATCCTGTTGGATATTCTATCTATTTTGGAAGGTGCAGCTTGTCTTTGGGTCAATGACTGGTTTAAATCAGACACCGGGATATCCACACATTGATATGCAATCACTTGGGGCATATTTTGGTTTATGTTTTTTCGCAATCTGGATCACACATAAACACCTATGGAAGGTATTCCGTAATGTTATAGGAATGAAGAGTGACATTAATTCTGAAAGTGAACCGATTGGTTATCGCATGGCATTCGTCGGTTTTCTGATAAGTATTGCTGTTGTATTCGGGTTTTGCTTGAAAGCGGGTATGTCGTGGTGGGGTATTCTCGGTTTTTTCAGTATCCATTTTATACTGGTATTGGCTTTTACACGGATGCGTGCTGAACTCGGAACGCCAACAATGGATTTCTACCGAGCAGGACCGAGTTTTTTCCTTACTTCACTCTTCGGTTCAAGGAAGATAGGAGCACAGACATTAACTGGGTTTGCTTTCCTATACGGTTTTACACGGAACTACCGTTCACAACCGATGCCGAACCAACTGGAAGGATTCAAACTTGCCGATAAAGGAGCAATCAACAGTAACCAACTGCTTTGGGTGATGTGGTGTGCCACGGTTATAGGATTGCTTATTGGGTTTGTTGCCTTCCTGCATGCCGGCTATCAACACGGGAGTTTAGGAACATGGCGTGGACAAGAAGCATTCAATGATCTTCAACGATGGTTGACATTTCCAAGTGATACTGAATGGAGACATCTCGGTTTCTTCGGTTTCGGTATACTCCTCACCCTAAGCACTCTCTTTATGCGATTGCGCTATCTCTGGTGGCAACTGCATCCGCTTGCATATCCTCTTGCTGGCAATTGGAATTTCGGGAGACTCTGGTTTCCTGTTTTCCTTGCATGGCTCATAAAATCCATACTTGTTAGACATGGTGGAATTGGAGCATATCGCAAGGCACTCCCGCTGTTTTTTGGTGCAATGCTGGGTGAATTCGTTATGGGCAGCCTATGGGCAATTCTGGGTCTATCATTAGGTCAACGGATGTATTCCTTCAAGCATTGGTAAAATGGTTATTATCTCAATTGAAATTACAGATATTTGGCTACCTTGTATGGGTACATTATGATGAAGCATGCAATTAACATTCAGCGTTTTACTAATGCTGCATGTCATTCATAACTTCATCATATACTAACGGTGTCCATTCTACTGCTTGTCATCCTTTTTCTCTTTCTTGTTCTTTTTCGGACGAAGTTCTTGAAGTATTTCAACAACTGTTCCCATCTGTTCTTCTAATTTGTCAAGCCTTGCATCAACAGGATCTGGTTTTTCATCATCCTCTATTTCAACAACTTCAACCGTTGCTGTACCATCAGATTCGGAGTCATCGGAATCCATATCTCTTATACTGAAGATGGAACGGGTGACAACATCACCAACTTCTTTCATGACGTTTCCAATCGTTTCTTTTTCTTTCTTAAAGTCGAAATCTAAATCAATACCCATTCCTTCTTTAAGATAGGTTGCAACTTGGTGATATGCCTGTCCTATATCCCCGACAGACGCGTCCTCGTTTAAGGGGTCAAACAACTTTTCTGGTAGTGCCTCTAAATCATATAGTCTTGTGAGCGCATTGTTGAATTGTTGGATGCACCTTGCTTCTCCACTGGATAAACCGTCTAATATAGAGGCTTTATCAAGATGTCTTGTAGTTGCCTCTAACATGCGGACGATTCTCCGAATTTCTCGTTGCGTATCACGTTCGTTACTCATTTCAAATCTCCTTAATATGACATTTGATATTATAGAGTCTTATATATGGAAAAAGGATAGTAAAAATTGTAAAAAATGTATGTTTTCTTACGCAGCTAGTCGTATTGGACTTGGGAATTTGGTAAGGATGTTTGGCAAGCAACAGTAACGTCCATACGAGCCAGATAGAGGATTATTGATTGCTATTAAAGCATGCTTAGCATGACACACCGTCATTCTGTTGTCTGGATACGTTTGTATGTGGTGGAGGTGCGGTGTAAGTATAACAATAGGGACATAACAATATATTTGATAAGTTCTTGAGTGAGTCTATGTGTTTAGAATTATGAGAATGTAAATTTGACACACTCCACAACTATTGAATGCATGGAAATAAGCAGCAATTGGGTTGGTTTATGTTTGTTTATATCTAAGTTATTATATCTTTAGGAAGGCTTTATTTCCCAACCAGTTGCATTAGCTATTATTGCAAGCGAATCCCTAAAATCACTTCGTATTTCTTTAAGTTTATTACCATCTATGTTGTTATTATCTGGTATTATACTTATTTCACAATGTTCATCGTTATCATACTCTTCATCAGGGATATTTTCTATATTTACCACATGCTGACATACATCTATTTCATATATATCTTCTACTATAAGTTTTACAACTCCATTTTCGGGTTCTATTTGTATCTTAGAAACTATATCAATATTCCGGGCAGTACTTACTGAAATTCTATTCTCTTTGTCATAAAATGCCATAGGACCAACTTGATATTGACCTAATTCATCTTTGAAATATCTAAGCAGGTTTTTATGCCTCATTTCTTCCAGTTTATGTGCAGGTTCTATATGTTTCTTAACTCTTCTATAAAGTATATCATCATTTTTTGGAATTCGTTTACTCTCCATTAATTATCCATTTCCATATCTCTAAGCTGTTTTCTGTATTAAGATCGCCTGTTTTATTAATAATTTTTTTAGGCGATACGTCTGTATTAACTTCTGCTTGTCTATACTTCATAACATCATGTCTTATTTGGAAAATAAGTGTCCTGGATTCACATTTCCATGTAATGGATATATAAGCTGCTTCATTGCTATATATATGTAATGGACTTATCCATTGAGTTGCTAATTCTTTATCAGAGAATACCTCATCTATCAGAGATTTTATAATATCACATGCCAAATCTAAAGAGTTGTGTGATGGTTTTTCAATACCTGAACCTTCCCAATCAAAATCTATTTCTAATATACTGTTAATATCTTGTTCTATATCGCTTTGTGCTTTATCTGCTCGTGATATTTTAGTTTCCCAAAAATTTTCAGCAGTACTAGCCATCATATCATCATACGGCTTTGTAGATGTTTGAGGATATATTTTTTTGCGGTATGAGGCTTTAATTTTTTGATTAAGCCCAAAAATCTTTGGTATATAACTCGAATGATCTACAACTTTCGGTATACTAGTTATGTCTATAAATTCTTCAGGTATCGGTGGTGTATCAGCTGTAATATTAATGTGTTTTTTAGGTGTTGCAAAACGCTCGTTCATATTACACCTCTAACTGTAAATTATAGTGTTCAGATAGTATGTTAACAGCTTTTTCTTTCATTTTATTTATTGGGTTTTCAGATATACCTGAAATGAATTCAGATAAGTTTTGGATATTGAAATGGAAATTAAAACTAACTGTAATTATGTTATTAATATAATCTATTTTATTTCCTATATTAGTTTTTATACCATCTATATCGTATAAAAAAGTATATGTTTCACAATCTAATGAACTTCCTATGGACTTGCTAATGATAGTTTTATCACCTTTTATAGATGATATAATTTCTTCATTTATATCCTTGTGAGTGAATCCAAAGTTTATACCGTAACTACTTACTGGGGTTTCTATAAGGTATTTACATATTTTTGAGGATAGTATTTCCAATCGAATAAAGTCGTAACTATCTTCCGATAAAGTAAAAAACAACCTAGTTTCTTGAAGTTGGACATCAACACCTTTTAGTTTGACTTTCAGCGGTGAATTTTTTATAGAAAAGGAATTGCTTAAATTTACATCAATATTTATAATGTATTCATCAGGTCTTTCACTGCTTATTGGGTCTAAGAATTCCGTATTTTCAAAATGTCTTCCGATCCATAACGGTGTGAATATACTTGAATTCCATCCACCAATAATAACTAATGGGCTAAGGCGGTACTCTAATTCCATAAATTATCCTAACATATTTTGATTTAGATTAATATCTACTATAGTTTGGACAGTTTTAGCCTGTTTCATGTTGAGTTCTCAAGTATTTACTATTTTTTCGAGTTTTCTGAAGGAATGTGATTCGTAAAAAAAGTATTTCAGTTGCAATTTGGAACAGCCCCTAGCGGGGCGAAATGTGTATAAATTCTAACTTGTCTGGATGTTGGGAGTTTTCACAACATCTTACGAGAAACTTCAAAACTGTCCAAACTATAGTAGTTTTAGATAAAAACTAAAGTATTAACTGAAAACTAATTCTTTCAACATCCGTATGTTAAAATTTGAAGCATATATTCTAAATTTTAACATACGGATATTTATGTTGTCAAGTAAAATTTTAGTAGGTAAACACAGCTTATTTTGTTAATTAAGATTAGGTATCGTCCTTTAATTCGTTAACATTTCTGCGGATTTTCATAGTTGCCTTAATTATGTCCTCCATATCCCTTACATTTCCCATCAGGACATTTTGGCTAAATGCCAAACCCGATTGACAAATTTTCTCCGTTTCTGGACAGTGAAAATCGTTATAATCAAGATTTTGACCGAACAGGTTGGATTTTAAGAATGTCGCACGATACATTGGAGTTGTATACCAATATCCTATAGGTATGCCTTCTGCACGCATTGCTTCAAGAAACCTCGCGCGTGAAATACCCTCAAACTCCTCAGAATCAAAAATCGCTTTATATCCGTGAGAACCACATCGTGTTGCACGTGGATCAATTCTGGTAACTTTAATGCCGGGAATCTCACCAAACCATCCATCTAACCAACGCATATTCATGTGTCTGTGGTTTGTTTCCTCTTCAAGCCTTGTCAATCGTGAGAGGAGTATTGAAGCTTGCCACTCTGTCATCCTGAAGTTTCCGCCAAACGGTTCAATATTACCAAATTCCGCTTCAGGTGGCGTGCGTCCACAATTGTGTAATGCATAAGTCCGTTCATATAGTTCTCTGTCGTTTGTTAATATAATTCCACCTTCACCAGCACACAGATTTTTGGATGACTGGAAACTGAAACAACCGAAATCTCCCCAACTGCCAACCCCTTTTCCACGCCATTCTGCACCATGTGCTTGGGCACAGTCCTCAATAAGCTTGAGATTATGCTTATCAGAGATTTCAGTGAGTCCATCTAAGTCAGCAGGATATCCGGCAATGTGAACAGGTAGAATTGCTTTGGTCTTTTCTGTGATTGCCTCTTCAATCTTGGAAACATCTAAAAGAAAACTGTCAGGTGCAGTATCAACAAAAACTGGCACAGCATGTGTCATTAGAATGACAACAACTGTGGCTTGAAATGTATATGGGGAGGTAATTACCTCATCGCCTGGACCAACCTCTGCGGCTTTAAGGGCAATATAGAGTGCGGAAGTTCCACTATTGACGCATACACCGTATTTTGCACCTTGGAATTCGGCAAATTGTTTCGCAAATTCAGGCACATTAGTTCCACCAACACCCCATCGTCCACTATTATAGATATTCTCAAATGCCTCAATATCTGCTGGGTCAAGAGTGGGCCAAGAAGGAAAGGACTCAGTTCGGGTCGGTTCACCACCATTGATTGCTAAATTTGGCATATCAAAACTCCAGATGTTTATTAAGTGAAAACTCATTCACAAATTCAGGTGGAAATCTACCGGCTGTAACTTCATCAATTAAGTCGGTTAACGCATTTCGTGCTTTCTTAGCCAAGTCGGTAGTAATAACACCATTTTGAACAGCAGTTTCAAATTCATCCTCATCTTGGATTTCATAACTTCCATTCGGGGATACCCACAAATCAAGAAATAGGTCTACTATCTCAAATGTATCTGCACTACGAATCACGGGTTTTATGATGTCACAATAATATCCTGTCCATTCATTATCCAGATTGTATATTTTGCCGATGTCATACCACTTTCCAGTAAATACAAACCAGACTGCAGTGTAATTATCACCTAATACCGTCTCGCCATTTTCAACAATTGGAGAAGACGGTTTTACACGTTGCGATGTGACGATTACTTTATCATCTTCATATAGTAAGTGCTGTTTAAAATAATTAATCCGATCCGGTAGCCTTTTATAGGTAAGGGTTATAGTTTCCATTGATGCTTATCTGCTATTTAATGCAGGGTTTAGGTGTCTAACTGACTTAATGAATACCTAATTTTACAAGTATTCACAATGTAATTCATATAACGTCTATAATTAGATTATCTCTTCAACTATTCTGTGGAATTAAGAACTTCACGGAAAGCTTTGATATGTGCAGGTGTCGTTCCACAACAGCCACCGATGATATAAGCACCTGCATTGATGAGATCAGAGATATACCCTCCCATCTCGTCAGCGGACTGTGTGTAGACAGTGTTATAATGTTCGTCAAGTTGTGGCATACCTGCATTCGGATATGCCATCATGCGTTTGTCGTCAATACCAATATCTGTCAAGGCAGTATGTAGTTGCTGAGTTCCTGTGATAGCATAAGGCATTCCTGAATGTTCATCACGTTTTGTTTCTGCCCCACAGTTTAGACCGATAATATCAACATAATCTAAGAGAGAGTCCCCGTACGAAAACTCGCCACTGTTAAGGATTTGAAGTAAGTCTGAAGCGGAATGCCCCCAGTCAGTTTTATAGATGACTTCACCAGTTTTACGGTCTTTTGTACATTTATATGTTAAGTTAACCGCTATTGGGAGTCCGGTTTGACGTGCGACATCAACTGCGATTGCTGCTTCTTTTGCAGAAAACATTGTTTCAAGACAAAGAAAATCGACACCTTCTTCTGCAAGAGTATTGATAACGAGTTTATGTGCCTCCCGGACTTCAGCATTTGCTATGCCAAATGTTGTGTCTCCACTATCCGCCTCAATTGCACCAGGTGAGGGTCCAACAGAACCAGCAATGTATATATCTTTCTCACTTTCTGCTACTGCAGTTTTGGCATGTTGAACACCGAGCCGTGTGAGACGTTGTGCGTCCGATTTATCTAATTCAGCCATCTGCAGATGAAGTGGTGAAACCACGAATGTATTTGTGCCAATAACTTCTGCCCCTGCATTGATATAATCTGAATGTATACCGACCACATCATCTGGATGAGACAGGTTTGCAACTGCACTATTCGGAAGTTCTATATCCCGTGCAAAAAGTTGAGACCCAAATCCACCGTCATATAGGATCGGTTTATCTGATTTCAGACGTTCTCGAAAGTCTTTCACTGTTTGAATAATGTCTCCTTACAACTTATTTATTTCCATAGGCATCGGTTTAAATTGGCATCCTTCCACAAATACTTCGAAAAAATCAGGTGTGGTTTCAAGCTCAATATGTTCAATGTTTTTGACAAAGGATTCAATTTCTGTGCGTTTTTCTTTTGAAAGCAGAACTGCTGTTGCACCGCCAACAGACGCGTTTCCTATTTTGACAATACGATCCTCTGCAACAGGTGCAAGAAAGCCGATGTCAATGGCATCTCTTAGGTTGATATAGTTCGCAAAACCACCTGCCAAATATAGTTTGCTAATCTGCTGTGGAGAACATCCAAAATGCCGTAGTACTATATATTGCCCACAATAATTTGCTGCTTTTGCCTGTGCTAAATTACTCGCATCATCGCGTGAGAAGGTGATACCGTGCTCAGGTAATAGTTGCATTATCCGTTGCTTCCTATCTGCAAAAACGCCTTTTGGACTCATCTCATTGTTCCTACAAAGTTCTGCTAATAGAGAAATAAGACCCGAACCACATAAACCTTGCGGATTTTCGCCATCAATAGTTTCAAAGTCAATCTTACCGTTAAGCCATTTCACTGATTCAATCGCACCAGGATATGCAGGCATTCCGTATTCAATACCACCACCTTCAAATGCTGGACCTGCTGGACACGATGCGGTAACCATCCGTTCTGAATTCCCAACGACTACCTCAGTATTCGTGCCTACATCAACTAACATCACTATGTCTTCTTGTGATTTCATGTCAATTGCGACTAAATCCGCTGCGACATCCGCACCAACGTGACTTGCGATTAAGGGTAGACTATAAACCATTGCCTTTGGATTAGAACGTATACCTATCCGACGCGCTTTTTCGGTTAACGAAGTTGTTGAACGGAGTCCCTCAAGATATTCGTGTTCAATTACGGATTTATATGGTTTTTGCCCAATGCTCTGAACATCTTGCCTGAAGAAAATGTCGCGCATTGTCGTGTTGCCAGCAACAACGATCTCATAAATTTCCTGTCGAACAAAGTCATGTCTTTCGCACATTTCCATGATCTGACTGTTCAATGCAGCAATTAGTGATTTACGTAGTTCACCTTCATATTCACCATCGTAGGATATTCGGTGCATTATGTCACTTCCACCGAAACGTTGCGGGTTTTCAAAAGAACTGACAGATACTGTCTCAGCTGTCTCTAAATCCACAAGATTCGCTACGACAGTAGTTGTGCCAATATCCAATGCCAATCCATATAAATGTCCACGGTACCGATCAATTGGTTCATCATTGTAATAAACAATACCATCCTGATGTGTGACCAGTGGATTAATAGGTTGAGTTGGATTTTTTTCTGTTTGAGTAAGTATTCTTGGTGTGCGGCGAAGTGGTGTAAACTCAATATTGGCGTCTACATCAAGGACAACTGCTTGACAAGCAAGTCGGAAGTTATCTCTGAGGAAGGATTCTGATTCGTTTGGTGAACGGAGACTTTCCATACCACGTTTTATCTCAACGATACACTCGTGGCATTGTCCGGTACGGAAGCAGGAGGTGGGAACTTGGACGGCTAAATCGTCAGCGTAATCAAAAACGGTTTTACCGGGTGAGAGTTTATAGACCTTATCATCACATGTGATTGTTCCATTTCCTATATTGTGTATCTGTCCTGATTCGTCATTTTCATCAGTTTCCCATGCATCCCGATAATCTAATTTATCGTCGCCAACACACAACAGACCTGTACCTTCAGGTATCTTGCGTTGGTTTCGACAACCAAATTTAGCAGTGCAGTGGTCGTATCGGTTTTTGTAGGGACAACGGTATGTTGCCTGTTCGTCAGCGTGTACAACAAGGTTTTCAAAAATCTGTGTGATTTTGTTTAGCCGTTTCTCGTATTCGGCTTTGTCTATTTTTTTCATATAATATACAATCTGTTTGATTTACCATTCTTCGGGTTCTTCTTGTAGAAACTGTTTAGCTAAGGCGACGCATGCTAAGGCATCCTTTCCGTATCCATCTGCCCCCATATCATCGGCAAATGTCTGAGTGACAGGTGCCCCACCAACCATAATCTTCACTTCTTCACGTAGGTCTTCATCAATAAAGGCATCTATTGTCTTACCCATATTTGGCATCGTTGTAGTTAGCAGTGCTGACATTCCTAAGATAGGTGCTTCGTATTCTTCCACTGCATCAATAAATTCGTCTTCGGAGGTATCTACCCCCAAATCATACACAACAAAACCAGCACCTCGCAGCATCATAATACATAAGTTTTTGCCAATATCGTGCAAATCACCTTTGACGGTTCCCATAATAACTGTACCTACAGGTTCGATACCCGATTCAGAGAGAATAGGTTCAATATGTGCCATCCCTGCTTTCATTGCGCGTGCACAGGCAAGGACTTCTGGCACAAAGATGAAGTTTTCACGAAACTTTATACCAACGATTCCCATACCAGCGATTAGACCGTCATCCATTATTTCTAATGCTTCTGTACCTGATGCAAGTGCTTCTTTAGTTAAATCATCTACAGTGTGATGGTCTCCATCAATTAGTGCAGCAGAAATATCCTGCATGTCAGGTGCTGCTTGCGCGAACATATTGATGAAAAGTTCTATCTCATCAGGACGTTCAAGATATTCTTCAATTTCTTCACGGATAAATTCGTTTGCGATGTCATTTATAGATGCCACAGATTCAGTATCCCTCCATGAGAATATAGAATACCACACACATAGAAAAATGGCAAATGAATTGGAGTCATAGCACCCAAAGCTAAAGCATTGGGCTTGCGCTTCGTAGCAGTTAGCGTTGTTTTCCGAAGAAAACACCCATCTTATATCTGCTCCACAACGGGATCATAAGCAGCCCGTAATATATTTATAGCAGCGTTTATGTCTCTATCGTGGTGTGAACCACATTGTGAACATGTCCACTGTCTATCATTGAGAGAAAGCGTCCCATTTTTGAATCCACAATCTGAACAAGGTTTTGTAGTAGGTGTCCATTGTCCAACTTGATGGAATTCACGATTATGTTTAAAACACTTATATTCCAACACCTGAACAAATTGATAAAAAGCAAGGTCAGACACTTTTCTGCCCCAGAGACGCTTCATACCGTCAAGATTGAGTGTCTCTGTAGCGATGGTATCAAAACGCCTGCACAAGTCTGTGGCGACTTTCCACTGCCAATCAAGACGTTGATTAGCAACTTTGATATAG
>JAJEAG010000033.1 GCA_022824265.1 Candidatus Poribacteria bacterium
ATATTTAACGTCACGGAAATCGTGGTTTAGATTTAGGGCATGTCCCAATTCATGTGCAATCAAATTCACAACGTCATCTTCTCTTACACAATTACCTGTCGAGGGAATGAAAACCGGACCGCCTCCGTATCGTGCTTTACCGCAGTATCCACCGATCAAACCGTTGCTAACGTCAATAGATATGATATAGATATTGTCATCTACATCATGAAACCTTTGTCTTATCTCTGTCTCTACTTTATTGATAGTATTGTTGTGATAATATGCGTCGTCAAATTTACCTATAACTTGATGGATTATGGGATTATTGTTTGCGTCTTTTTCGTATTCAAAAGTCATTCTGCCGTAGCCGTGAAATTCCATTTGCTCTGCGTAGAATTCTTGAGTTTGTTTAATCTGATTTGATAATTTTGGTGGTATGTGTCTTTGGACAGGTCGGTTTTTAGGGACGAAGTATACCGCTTTTGTTATATGCTTTTGTGCTGCATTGACGTTTGTGCTTAGAAATGTAGTGCTAAAAAGTACGATTATCGAAATTATACTTATTAATATAGCGTTTTTGAACATCTGTTCTCCTCGTGAACTTGTTGTGTTATAGCAATTTTGACACAATCTCTGAAAAATATAAAGCGTAATTAGAAATCCTATATCTTGCTAATCAGATTCATTTTCCGGCTTCATCTTTACCCACAATGTTAACATCTTAGTCTGTTGCAAATTATATACATGTGCTCTGCTCCATTCAGTGCTGAAATGAGCAGAATATTGCTTCATCAACCATATTGACACGTTATGGAAGATCATTCCTAATCTTGAGTCAAGGGGAGCTTATTTCATTAGTAACATTTTCCTTGTAGCGGAGAAATCCCCTGCTATTAGTGTATAGAAATACACACCACTTGCAACAGTTTCACCTATATTGTTCTTACCATCCCAATATACCGCACCACTGCGGGTTTGATAGATACTTGTCTCTTGATAACCTAATACGAAATTCCTCACATTATTACCATTCACATCATAGATTGTCAAAGTTACATTTGCAGGATTCAGGAGTTGATAAGGTATCCATGTCTCTGGATTAAACGGATTCGGATAGTTGGGAAGAAGCTCTGTTTTCTTAGGAATCGTAGAGTTAAGCAATTTTTGTAGGTTTGCTATACCTTTAAGGAAGGCAATAGAACCGTCATCTTCCATCTGTGCATACGTGATCCATGTGCGTATCGTTGCGGACAATTCTGTGTGGTTTACATCTGCGGTAGCAGAATCATTATTACCGTTAGCAATCTGACCGGGGGCGGAAGCTGTTGAATCGCCAATATGTTGTGCGACAATGATAAGGTCAAAGATACCAATCGTTCCATCTTCGTTCACGTCGGACTGTGGATTAACAGAGGCATCTTCTCCTAAGTATTGTGCAACTTGCATGAGATCTAAAATATTCACCATTCCATCCTGATTAACATCCCAAGGTAGAAATACACGTTCTTCTACAGTGATAACAATTTCAGGAGTGTGCATAGGAATTGCTATTAAATCACTTGAACCTGCATACAGGTTAGTAATTGCGACTTGTGTATCTCCAAGCTTCTTTGCAACAAATGTGACTGTGAGTAATTTCCCTGTATCGCTAACACCGTTTTTACTCAACCTTACAGCACCGATATCAGTTATTTTCCCTGCTGCGTTATCAATTGTACTTTTAAGAAAGAATGTTGATACATTGTTTTCATTCAGGAAATCACCTTCGATCACTTCAACTGCTTCAAGTGCAACAGGGTCAAATACAATATCACATAACCATCCCGACAAATTGGTAACATCTGCTATGTTAAGATGGAGTGTAAATATATCCTCAACGCGGACAGGAGTATTGTCTATTGAAAAGTATAGTCTTGCACTACCTACATCCGATACGGTAATCACAATTTCGGGTGTTTTTATCTGTATTTCTACTGACTTGCTTGAACCTGCATACAGGTTTGCAAGTGTGACTTGTGTTGTCCCTATTCCCTTAGCTATAAATGTAACTGATAACAATCTTCCTGTGCCACTTACCCCATCTCTGCTTAATCTTACTGCGTCAAGACCGGTGATTTTACCTGATGTGTTATCAATTGTGCTTTCGAGAAAGAATGTTGTTGCGCCGCCTTCTTTCAAGAAATCACCTTCAACTACTTCGACCGCTTCAAGTACATTAGGATCAAACTCAATACCACATTGCCATCTTGCCAAATCGGTGATATTTTCTGCATTCAGATGTAGTGTAAATGTGTCGCCGACGAGAATAGACGATGCCTCTGTGAAAAAGGAAAAAATAGGATCGACTATATTTGTTATGGGTTTATTTTCTATAGTGATGATAATATCTGGAACACTCAGAGGAATTGTTGCAGAGATACCACTTGTACCTGCATGTAAGTTGGTAACAGTTATTTGTGCATCACCCAAAGCTTTTGCCATGAATGTAACCGATAACAACCTACCATTACCACTAACCCCACCTATGGTAGTTCGTGCCGCGACGAGATCAGTTATTGTCCCGATTGTGTTATCAATTGTACTCGCCTGAAAGTATGTTGTTCCACCATCTTCCTTTAAGAAATTACCTTCAACTACCTCAACCGCTTCAAGTACATTAGGGTCAAACTCAATATTACATTGCCATCCTGCTAAGTCGGTGATGTTTTCTACATTCAAGTGCAACGTAAACGTATCCCCTACATATACAGGTGTATCACCTATAGAAAAGGTCAATTGAGTTGTTTGATTAGTATTCTGAGCATTGTTTTCTGTTTGTGCCTGTATTATGTATGGAGATATTGATAAAATTATCGTCCAGAGTACAATGGTATGAACACAACTATATTTTTTGTTAACTATATTCATTAAGTAAAATTCTTGATTGTCAGGAATGAAAAAATCTTATTTTTCTAAGTCAAATTACAACTAAAATTTACCATCATTATTTACATAAAAATATGATAGCATGGTCTCGTATATTTAGCAAGAATTCGATGTTTAACTTGCAATTTTCAAGAAAATGTATTATAATATACAAACATTTTTATGATGAAAGACAACGATTATCGGGGCGTAGCGCAGCCCGGCTAGCGCGTCTGCTTTGGGAGCAGAAGGTCGGAGGTTCGAATCCTCTCGCCCCGATTTCACATGCGCCTATAGCTCAATTGGATAGAGCAACGGACTTCTAATCCGTAGGTTGCAGGTTCGACTCCTGCTAGGCGTGTATTGTATATGGTGGATGTAGCTCAGGGGTAGAGCGCCTGACTGTGGATCAGGAGGTCGTGGGTTCAAATCCCATCATCCACCTTTAGTATGCGTCCGTAGTTCAATGGATAGAGCAATAGTCTTCGGAACTATAAGTTGGGGGTTCGAATCCCTCCGGACGCGTGCGCCGTTAGCTCAATTGGCAGAGCATCTGACTCTTAATCAGAGGGTTGAAGGTTCGATTCCTTCACGGCGCATCGGTTCTATTACAGAACAGATGCCCGAATTGTTACCTCTTGATGGGAATCATGCAAATCGGGCGGGTGCTGGAATTGGTAGACAGGATAGACTTAGGATCTATTGGGGTTACGCCTCGTGAGGGTTCAAGTCCCTCCTCGCCCACTTACAGTATAACAACATAATGCGGGTTCAAGATGCAGTTCAGGGGTATGGTACTTGTCGTTTGTGTTGTGTAATCCTCATTATAATTGCTAAGTAGAAACTTGAGGAATAGAACTGCACCTGAAAACCTTTTTGTGATTTGATTAAGGGAGAATCAAACTTGAGAATTGAAGTAGAGACACTTGATAGCACGCAAGTCAGAATAGAGATTGAAGTGCCTGCTTTAGATGTAGACGAGGCAATAGAAGAAGCTTACCAATCCTTGCGGAGTTATGTTTCACTACCGGGTTTCAGAAAAGGACGGGTACCTTTAGCTTTTCTCAAATCACGTTACCATGAACATGTCAACAATGAAGTTGTAAAAGAACTTGTTTCAACAAGCTACGATAATGCAATACTTACCAAAGAATTGACACCGCTTGCCCAACCAACTTTTGACCCACCTTTGGAACAACTGAAAGTTAGCGAAAATCAACCACTTGTATTCGCTGCAATCGTTGAAGTAAAACCTTCAATTACTCTCCCAGCTTACGAAGAGATCGAAACTGACAAAACTGCAGTCAATGTGCCACGTGAGGATGTAGAGGCACATATTGAACAATTACAATTACACTCTGCAACTTTTGAACCGATTGAAGAAGATCGTCCAGTTGAAGCATCCGATTGTGTGCGCGTAGATTTGATCTGTAAAGTAGAAGGTGAAGAAATTGATACCGAAACAGAACAAGATGTAGATTTTGATCTCACATCAAAAAACCTTCATGCTGACCTAATCACAGAACTTGTAGGAATGCGCGTTGGTGATACGAAGGCGATTCAGATTAAGTATGATGAAACACACCCTATGCCTATACTTGCTGGCAAAAACGTAGAATACAATGTAACATTGCATGCAATTACCTTAAAACACCTGCCTGAACTGGACGATGAATTTGCGAAAGACCTTGGATATGAAACCTATAACCAGATGCATGGGGTTATTTGGAATACTTTGGTGGAAAATGAACGCATTCAGCATATTGAAAGACAAAAGACAGAAATACTTGAACAACTTATAGATAAGACTGAAATAACAATTCCTGAGGATCTGGTCGACCAATATGTGGCGCAGGCATTACATAATCTGCAACAGGATTTAGAGTCAAAACAACAAACCGCAGAAGAAGCAGGAATTGATATGAACACGTTCCCTATGGAATTGCGCGAGAATGTCATTCAACAAACAAAACAGAATTGGATTTTTGAGGAAATAGCAGCTTTTGAAAATATTTACGTTAGCGATAATGAATTAGAGTTGGAGATTCAACGTGTTGCCCAACAAAGGAACCAGAACATACAAAAATATGCCGAATTACTAAAAACGAACAATCGTTTAGAGGATCTTAGGATTCATATACAGCACGAAAAGATCTACCAGTTTTTAATTGAGCAAGCATCAGAGAAAAAATCGTTAATTATTACTGGGTAATTTCAAATATAATGGTCCTTTAAGTTATACGGATACATTGCCAACGCAAGCAAGGTTTAACAAACTTGTTAACTCCAGACTACTATTTGAATATTACGCACACCGACCTACGGACACTAAAATGAATCTTGTACCTATTGTTGTTGAACAAACAAATCGCGGAGAAAGATCTTACGATATCTACTCTCGGTTACTGGAAGACCGAATTATTATGATCGGGACTTTGATTGAGGACGATACTGTTGCTAATCTTGTTACAGCACAAATGCTATTTCTTGAAGGGAAAGACCCGGATGCAGATATAATCCTATATCTTAACACCCCTGGTGGGTCAGTTTCAGCAGGTTTGGCAATTTACGACACAATGCAGTATATAAAGGCAGATGTTCAAACATGGTGTTTAGGTCGGGCTTACAGTATGGGAGCAGTGCTATTAGCAGCTGGGACTCCTGGAAAACGATACGCATTACCACATGCTAAAGCATTGATTCATCAGCCTATGGCAGGCGGCATTAGTGGACAAGCAGCGGATATCAGTATTCATGCCAATGAAATCTTACGGGAACGTGAACGGCTTTACCAAATTTTAGCGCAACATACTGGGCAAAGCATAAATAAAATCGAAACAGATGCAGATCGAGATTTTTATATGACTGCCCAAGAAGCACTTGAGTACGGTATCGTTGATACTGTTGTCACACATCGTCAGTAACAGTATACTTGGGTATGTCTTCAGCCTATCAACCTGATAGTGATATACCTTCGTTATTAGCACGCACTATAAGAAAAGAAGTCGGAGGAAATTATGTCAGAATCAATTGATAGCAGAATGTTTTGCTCATTCTGTAATAGAGAACGCAGCCAAGTAACTGAACTCTTTCAAGGTGCTGAAGCGAAAATATGCGATATATGTATAAATGAATGTAATAGAATACTCGCTAAAAATCATCCATCTTTAGATTTACCTGACCGCCCCGACGACACTGAAGAACAAGAAGATATTGAACCCCCAGTACTACTCTTGGAACCAGCAGAAATAAAGGAAAAACTTGATGAATATGTAATCGGTCAAGAACATGCCAAAAAAATCCTTTCAGTAGCTGTTTATACACACTATAAACGGTTGCAGCATGATAGTACCGATGATATTGAATTAGACAAAAGTAATATTCTGTTGATAGGTCCTACTGGTACTGGAAAAACACTGCTTGCACAAACGTTAGCGAAGGTATTAAACGTTCCATTTGCTATTGCCGATGCCACTACCGTTACGGAAGCAGGTTATGTCGGTGAAGACGTAGAGAACATTATTCTAAAACTGGTACAGGCTGCAGACGGAAACATCAAACGTGCGCAAACAGGTATTATTTATATAGATGAAATTGACAAAATAACGCGTAAATCTGAAAATCCATCAATTACACGCGATGTTTCTGGTGAAGGGGTTCAACAGGCACTATTAAAAATATTAGAAGGTACCGTAGCGAGTGTTCCACCACGAGGTGGACGAAAACACCCACATCAAGAGATGTTAGAAGTAGATACAAAAAATGTACTCTTTATTTGTGGTGGTACTTTTATTGGTTTGGAGAACCTTATCAAGGACCGTCTTGGAAAACAGAGTATCGGTTTTGGATCAACCATTCAATCCAAAAACGATCAGAAAATACACGAAATATTAGAACATGCCACCGCTAAAGACCTTACTAAATATGGTTTTATTCCAGAACTTATTGGAAGGCTGCCTATAGTCGCAGTACTGCAAGAACTTGATGAACCCGCATTGATTAGAATTCTGACCGAACCTAAAAATGCACTCGTTAAACAATATAAGCAACTTTTAGCGTATGAAGGTGTGCAATTTGATGTGACTGATGACGCACTCTCTGCGATTGCACATCAAGTAATTGAGCGCGAAACAGGCGCACGTGGCTTACGTGCGGTGATGGAAAAGATTATGCTTGATACAATGTACAAGATACCATCACTTTCCGATGTTAATATTTGTCAGATTACCAAAGATAGTGTATTAGGTAAAAGTCCTCCTGAATTAGTTGATACTCCGTCTGAAGCTCTAAAAACAGCCTAAAGGAGCAAACCATGAATCAAGATACTGAAAGACTACCGAACGATTCAACTGTCTTATTACCTGTTATCGTCTTGCCACCACATTTTGAGACATTTTACCCAAAAACTAAATCTGTTCTTGATAACAGGTTAGTGGACTGGACACCATTGACTATTAAACGGGAAATGGGGGTACTCGCTGCTAAGGCGGCTATCAACACAAATTGGAAGGTACTGTTTCTTCATCAAAAAAATGAACTCGAAGACAATGTGGAACCCGAACCCGATGATCTACATAATGTTGGGGTTGCAGCGAATATCATTCAAGAACATAACCCTGGAAATAACGCAATACGGATTGCTGTGGAAACTTCCGCACGTGCAATCGTCGTAGAGTGCACAGAAGTGGATGGCTATTTGAGAGCATCAGTAAAAATCGTATCCGAACTAACAGGTGTTGCTGATGCCTCTAAAGTACTTATTGAAAAAGCACAGAGCGTTTTCCGAAGTTATGCAAAAACACATTCAAAAGACATATTACCTGATATGGAAAGGTATATACATGAAATTCAGGAACCTGGAATCCTCGCTGATAACATTGCGCGTTTTGTTAAGGATATTCCACCACACAGACGGCAAGAAATCCTTTCCGAACTTAACCCGATTAAACGTCTCAGGCTGATTATTGCGTTTCTTGAGGCAGACCTTGACTTAATTGACCTTGAAGATGAAATTCAATCTGAAGTGAGTGAGTCCGTAAAGAAAACGCATCGTGAATTCTATCTACAGGAGCAGTTAAAGGTCATTCAACGAAAACTTGGTAGAGAAAATGAGGTAGATGAAATAGACGATTTACGCGAGCAGGTCGAAAATGCAGGAATGTCTGAAGAAGCAGAAAAGAAAGCAATCAAAGAACTTGATAGACTCGCACAAATACCTCCTATGTCAGCAGAGTCGGGAGTTATTCGGAACTATGTGGATTGGCTTCTTGCAGTTCCGTGGAAAGAACGAACTGAAAATACCATTGAACTGGATCAAGCTGAGAAGATCCTCAATGAAGACCATTACGGATTAGATAAACCCAAATCGAATGTACTGGAATACTTGGCTGTGCTTAAATTAGTTGAACAAGTAAAAGGTCCAATTCTTTGTTTGGTTGGTCCTCCTGGTGTCGGTAAGACATCATTAGGTAAATCAATCGCACGAGCAACAGGTAGAAAATTTGTTAGAATGTCCCTTGGTGGTGTGCGCGATGAAGCCGAAATACGCGGGCATCGTAGAACCTACATCGGTGCTATCCCCGGAAGAATCATTCAAGGTTTGCGTGATGTTGAAACGAAAAATCCTCTTTTCCTGCTTGATGAAATAGACAAACTGAGTTCTGACTGGCGCGGTGACCCCGCATCAGCACTTCTTGAAGTTCTTGACCCCGAACAGAATGAAACTTTTCGAGATCACTACTTGGATGTTGAATTTGACTTATCGGATATTATGTTTGTTACTACGGCAAATACGCGTATTACAATTCCACCCGCGCTTGAAGACCGCATGGAAGTTATTGACCTACCGGGTTATACCGATTTTGAAAAACATAAAATCGCAACCTTCCATCCGAACGGTCTAATTCCAAAGCAGTTAAATAACCACGGACTAAAGGAAGAGAATATAGAGTTTGACGATTCTGCAATCTATGATATAGTTCATAAATATACGCGTGAAGCAGGTGTTAGAAACCTTGAACGCAGCATTACCAGCGTATGCAGAAAGATCGCTAAACAGATCGTCACTGACGACACCCCTGATTTAAAGGTTCAGGTCACTACACTCAATTTAAATGACTATCTCGGACCGCCAAAATGGACGCGTACTAAAGCACAAGAACATGATGAAGTCGGAGTCTCAACTGGTATGGTGTGGACGCAAGTCGGTGGTGATATTGTCTCCGTTGAAGCTACACTTATGCCGGGTGAAGGAAAGTTGGATATGACAGGACAACTGCAAGATGTAATGAAGGAATCTGTCCAAACAGCAGTCGCATATCTCAGATCCCGAGCGGACGATTTTGACATTTCTAAAGACACTTTCGAAAAGAACGATATCCATATTCATATTCCTGAAGGTGCAGTACCTAAAGATGGTCCATCCGCGGGAATTACCGTTGCGACAGCGATTCTTAGTGCTATTACCAAGAAAATGGTACGTAAAGATTTTGCAATGACAGGCGAGATTACCCTTCGCGGACATGTTCTTCCAATTGGTGGACTAAAAGAAAAGGCACTTGCAGCCTATCGGAACGGTATAGTGGACATCATTATGCCTGAGGATAATGAAAAAGATCTGTCAGATGTGCCTGATGAAATACGGGAGAATATCAGATGGCATCAGGTTAGTGACATGAAACAAGTATTGGAGTTAGCTCTAAAAAAAGATGCTGAAGGTGTATCTGAAACTGAACATGACGGAATTACACCTACTTCAGAGGAAGCTACTTTACAGAATCCAGATGTAATCGGACAGACAGGAAACTGACATCAAATTCAGTAATGGTGCCTTGGTTTAATACGGAAAGATGCGGGTAGATAAATTTTTACAAATATCACGACTTGTTAAACGACGGAATGCAGCCAATGCTTTGTGTAGTCGTGGTAATGTATTACTCAACAATCACCCCGCAAAAGCAGGTAAAACTGTTAATGTCGGCGATCACATTACTATAATTAATGATCCACTTCCCACAGAGGAAAGGCAGGAATTGACTTACGAAATTCTTGAGGTGCCCTCCGGTAATGTATCTAAAGCCCGTGCAATTACACTGTATCGTCTGATTAAGTAGGTTAAAGTAAAACATTAGATAGCCCCATAATCCAATTAAATCAACATGTTGCCACGCATTGGGATAACTATGGGTGATGCCGCCGGCATCGGTCCTGAAATTATCGTCAAAGCCCTTACACATAATTATGTCTACCGGATGTGTCATCCTATTGTCATCGGTAGTACAGCAATAATTCAGAACGCTCTTAATATACTTGCCCAAAAAGACACACTTTCTATAGATCAAGAAAACCTTCCTATTATCTCTTGTTTTCATTTAAACAAGCACCTTAAAGCAAAATACGGTAGGATTGATGTACTTGAAGCAAGCACGTTACAACCTGAAAATATATCGTTTGGTACAATCGATTCACGTTGTGGAACTGCGGCAGTCGAGGCAATTGAAACTGGGGTGAAACTTGCATTAGATGGTACGATTGACGCAATTACAACTGCACCAATATGTAAGGCGGCAATTCAACGCGCAGGATCACCATTCCCTGGACACACTGAGATGCTTGCAGGTTTAACACATACTCCAAAAACTGTTATGATGCTCAAAACATGGGACTTACCTTCCCAAATCATTTCTGGATTTAGTGGCAATTTAAAAAAAGAGAAGAAAAACACCTTTAATGCAACTAATACAGTGGAACATCTAACTGTCTCTTTTGTCACAAATCACGTTCCGATTGCAGAAGTATCACAACAATTATCTGTGGATAGAATCAATGATGTCATCCGAATTACACATGATGCATTAGTCCAATTCGGTATTGAAAAACCGCGTTTAGTTGTTGCGGGATTGAACCCGCATGCTGGGGAAGAGGGAATGTTCGGAAAAGAAGAACAAACCTATATAACACCAGCAATCCAGCATGCAAACGCAACAGGTTATCAAGTTGATGGACCTCTACCAGCAGATACACTTTACAAAAAGGCAATCCAAGGTGAATGGGATGCTGTAATCGCAATGTATCATGACCAAGGGAATATCCCAATTAAACTGATCGGTTTTGGACATATTGTGAATATCACATTAGGTTTGCCTATTGTCCGCACAAGTGTTGACCACGGCACAGCATTTGATATAGCTGGTAAAGGTATTGCAAGTGAAAAAAGTCTTATCGCTGCATTAGCTGCAGCATCACAATTAGCGAGTAATTAAATTAGTTATGAATAAACATCTTCTAATTTCTGTGTTTTTATTATCTATGTTAACTGGGATTCTATATGTTGAAGTGAATGAAGGTGGATTATGTAATCCACTGGCTGATGGACATAAATCACATATCCTGAATAACAATTTACACACAACCGATAATCTTATAGAGATAGTAAAGACAGAACCCCATTTTCTTATCCTACGTTTCCGTCTCCCCAAACTTGTTATACAAACACTGCAAGAGAATGCACAAAAAGCAATATCTTTACATTTTAATGGTGCATACTGGACATCTGAATTCGGTAAACCGAAGCTTCCAATTTACTCCGTTCAACTCGGACTTCCTTCGTCCAGTAGTGTTACCACTACAGTGCTCCAAAAACAGAGTTCCTTCAAGAAAATAGACCTACCACTAATTACAAATCAAGCAACAGACCCTTTTTTTCCCGATGCACACGATAGAGAAGACATCACATCAGAATCCTCTACATCTACATTGTATCCAGCAGATTTGGTAGAAGTAATACCAGTTGGGTATGTTCGTTCACAACGGATTGGTGTGCTCCACATCTGTCCGATACAATATAATCACACCACTAAACAGATAAAAATCACAGATGACATCACCTTCCGCATAGATTTTTTCGGAGCATCAACTAAAGTCCCATCTCCTATTACATCAAATACACTTGAAAGTCCCGCGTTTGAAGATCTGTTTAAGTCTATATTGATTAACAACACGCAAGCATATCCGTGGCGGCACAGGTCAGATCGGATGCATCCCAGTTCGATACAAAGAGCACCTGCTGCAGATGATGAAACACGAAGACGTTTCAAAATCCGTATTCCACGGAGTGATATGTATCGAATCAGTTACAATAACCTTAAGGCAGCGGGTATAACACCTGAAGAGGTTAATTTGGATAGCATTCTTATTGATTTAGATAGCACGCCTGTAGTAGAAAATAGTCGGAAACAGGGATATTATATCTTTGATCATAACCAAAATGGCACCCTTAATCAGGGTGATATGATTGTCTTTTATGCACGTGGTTTGAGTAATAAATTTACAGATACGAATATATACTGGTTCAGTTTTACTGAAAAAGGTGTAGCAACACAAGATTTTGGTGATACACTTCGCATTGGCACACGTTCCGTTGAACCGATTTCAGATGGTATCAACCCTCCAAGTGCTTTTAGAACGAAAATAAGATTTGAGGAGAATATCCATTACGATGCACTTGATGGTGATGATATCACATCGGAGTTAGCTGACCACTATTTCTGGACTGGTTTGAGAGGTGATAGTTCTGATATTAGTAAGAAACCTTTTAGGGTTGAGTTTCCAAATGCAGTACCCAGGTTTGATATTGATAGAAATGCAATACTACGTGTAAGGCTTCAAGGTTCCTATAGAAAAAGTGCAGCCCTACATAAAGCTGCGATACATTTTAATGATAATCAACTTGGTAATGTCGCAGAATGGAGACGACAAGATGCTCCTGTTGTAACTCGTCTTATTCCACAAAATAAGATTCATCATAACTTTCAAAATGAATTGGTGATCCAAGCATTGGATACTAATAACACCCCAATAGGTTCTTTTGATTTTTATCTTGATTGGTACGAATTTGAATACTGGCGTGATTTTTATGCAAATTCAAACAGACTTGAATTCAGCTCCAATACAGATCCAGTAGTTGAGGGTAAGACATACTTTAAAATTGTCAATTTCTCTTCCGATGTAATTGATTTATATTCATTGAGTCACAGCA
Organism: Candidatus Poribacteria bacterium; assembly: GCA_022824265.1. Classification (GTDB taxonomy): domain Bacteria; phylum Poribacteria; class WGA-4E; order WGA-4E; family WGA-3G; genus MSPOR6. Next base: position 12,923 of record JAJEAG010000033.1, read on the forward strand.
GCGGTATCACTGCAAAGTTGACTAATGGAAAAGTAACACCCAATTTTAATACATACCAATTATTATGTGAGGACGATGTTATAGGTCGCAATAGTTACTTTGCAATTGCTAACAATGCATATAGTACTATTGGAACGCTTGTTGAAGTGTCTCCCAGTACTTTAAAGAACCCTACAACACAAGCAGATTACATCGTTATTTCACATAAATCATTTTTAGAAAGCATAAAACCTTTAGTTGCGTTTCGTCGTGCACAGGGTCTGATAGTCAAAGTTGTGGATATAGACGAAATCTACAACGAATTTAGTTCAGGTCTTTTCAGTCCGTTTGCCATAAGACACTTTTTGCGGTATGCATATCATACATGGCAACCGCCTGCCCCTACCTATGTTTTACTCGTTGGTGATGCACATTATGACTATAAAAGGGTAACCGTAGAACACAACAGGACTTTTAATCTATATCCAAATTTTGTTCCAACTTATCATTCATGGGCACCGGAAAGTGGTGAAACCGCCATAGATCAAAGGTTTGTCAACGTGAGTGGAGATGATGCTCTTCCAGATATGTTCATCGGAAGATTATCAGTTCAAACAAAAGATCAACTTGACACAATGGTCAAGAAAATAATCGATTATGAACAGAATCCAAAGATTGGTCAGTGGCAAGGGACTCTTGTCCAAGTTGCTGATGACGAATCAGATAACCCCTCTGATGATATTTTTGAGAAAACCCGGAACAAACTGATCAAAGATATTATACCCATAGCATATAACACGAAACAGATTTATTTGCGACAGATTAGGCAACCTGATTTAACACACCGCGCTATCTTAGATGCATTTGATGCAGGAGCACTCGTCATTGAATATGCTGGGCACGGTGGGAATCAAACCTGGGCAGATGAAGGTATTTTTCGGATTACAGATGCAGAAAAACTACGAAACGACAATCTACCATTTGTTATAACGACAACTTGCTTAAATGGGGAATTTGACAAACCACAAGAATTCGAAAGGTATTGCTTGAGTGAACAACTATTGCATGGGAAATATGGTGCCATCGCTTCGCTTTCAGCAACCCGGTTAACCTACGCACAAGCAAACGCAGATTTTGATACAGACCTTTTTACTGCTATGTTTGTTCGACAACCATTTGAAGCTGAACAAGGAGTTGGCGAAATCGGAGCAACGCCACCAAGTATCGGCAAAATAGTAAACGATGCAAAAATCAGATACATTTCACGTGTCGGAAATAGGAGATTTATTCCCGGTACAGAGCAATACGCGTTGTTAGGGGATCCGGCAACGCCACTGGCACTCCCTACCCTTGATATTAAGGTTAATTTGGAGGGATTTGCACTTAATTCTGACAGACAGATTGTTGCATTAAACGATGAAGTAGGGACTTACGACACAAATGGAACATGGTGGAAAGCGGACAGGTTTAGCACAGAGAACTTTGTCGTCTCCGCTGTATTCCAGAACAATTTTGACTCATTATATGGGAATGAACTTACACGACGCACACTAAGAAAAATATGGCAAGGAGAATATGGTACAATTCGTATGGATATTCCACCAAGAGCTGTACCTGGCAGAGGTGTCGTGCAGATGTTTGCACATGATGGCAAACGGGCAGCTATCGGTGGTGAGCTATTCTGGGTCGATACTCCGATTATTGGAGATGTGCGTGATGAATTAGATGCAATAGAAACCCATACGCTCAATATTCAGGCTCTTATATATGATGACCAAGGTGGAAACAAAGGGATTCAATCTATTGTAGTTCAATGGATTCATACAAGCGATTATAAGAACGTTCTTACACCAATGGTTAAGATCCAACCACCTCATGGTACCGGCGAAATTCAACCGGGTGGACAGTGGTACGGAATTCAAACACCTATTCCCTTACCTCAGGTAGGACGTCAAATCCGTTATCGTATCATTGTTACAGATACCAGTGGATTAGAAATTGCGTATCCATCTAAAACCGAACGAATCAGGGTTGATGTTCCAAAAGGACCAGATATCTCCATAGAAGCCGATGGTTCAAGTATCGCGCCAATCCGCTATGTTTATGATGAACAGATAGATAAATATATTCTCATTGCTGAACTCATTAATAACGGTGGTAGAACAGTCAAAGCGGATGTTGATGTAGTTTTTACAGAAGGCAATCCAGACTTAGACTCTAACTTAGTAATTGACGAAGATGCTGTAGTCCTGGGTAAAATCACTCTACAACCCGATGACTGGCAAGAAGGTGATACAGTTTTACAACATGCAATCGTGAAACTTAAGTTAGATACAAGTCTGTCAACCGGTGTACATAAAATATATGTAACAGTAGATCCAGAGGTAGATACCGAAGATGGAGACGTAAAAGGAAATATCGTAGAATCTGACGATTATAATAACACGCTTTACATCACTATCGTGGTAAATGAATTTTTCTATGTGCCTTCAGAATCGTTATCAGCATTTAGTCTTGATAGAGTCTTTGATTTTGAATTACCAACTGAGGCTGCAGTCATAGATGGAGAAAGGGTTCCACTGACGATATCATCAAGCAATCCGTTTGGTATAACACAACCCTCTTTAGAATATGCCACCATACCGCGAGTTGCAGCTCTCAGAAGAGGCTTACTCCGAACAGGTGATGAGTATGCACAACAGTATGAAGTGTCATTCCGTACCACAAATGTCACATTGAAAAAACCCGCAACTCTAAAGCTTCGATTTGATAGTATCAGTTTAGAAGATATCGTAAGAGAAACCACTCCATGGCAGGAAGGTAGTAAGGATTATAGGGCAGCATTGATTGATGAAGCGGAAAAACTCAGCATATATGCATGGCAGCCTACTTACGAAAAATGGAAAAGACTACCGTCACAGGTCAGTTATTATAATGGAAACGATAAACCACAAGCCGATGAAGAAGGTCCAATTTTTCAATTAGAAAACTATATCACACCTATTCAAACAGACAATGCAAATATACAACCACTTCCGATTGAATCCATAAAGATTGACTCACGAAAGACCCCCGCAGGTATCTGGGTTATCCTCTTTTTAGATCCAACCCAATACGTAGTATACTTAAAAAGGAAGCATCATGTTATATATCATAAATTTGAAACACTTGGTGAACTTGATCTCCCATTTCGAGAAGAAAACTACGGGTTAGAATTTACTATACCAGAAAATTGGGTAGTCCCTCCAGAACTTAATGACGGGACACCTATCGTTCCCTTTGAATTTGGTGATATCCTCATCTTTGAAACAGATTATAATGAGGGATTGTCTTTCCTGAAAGATACACGAAATCAGAATGTCGGCAACGGCACTGCCACGATTATTATAAGACCCGGTCCTAACAATGAATTCGCTATAGGAGATTGGTTCATCTTTTTCACTTCTAATCAAAGCTATGAAATTCGAGATAAAACTGGGGCTCAGGTCAATTTACCAAGCAATGCTCCTCTGGAGGGTAAGGTAAATCAAAGTTTATACAGTAAACATCTTGGTTTTGAAATACTTGTCACATCAAGTTCGGAACCTTTTCAATTCGGGGATAAGATAAAATTCAGCACTGCGGAAGTCGCTACAATTACCGCAGAAACGACTGAACTTACACCTTTTACACTACTCAGTAGTGATGATGTAATCCCTCCTACATTTAATTTATGGGTAGATGGAGTCCAACCTCAAAGTGGTAGCGTCATCTCACCACGTCCACATATTTCCATGTTACTTGAAGATACTGATGGTGTGAACTTAGATACATTGATTATTCGTAGAGGTGACAACGGTAAACCACTTGAACCTATTTCTGATTACAAACTACGGAATCCAAATAATGTCAATACTGTCCCGATTGATTACGAACCTATCTTATTTCCAGGGGAGTATGCTTTTGAAATCGAAGCAAGTGATTTTAATGGAAATGCTATTGGTGGGAAATTAGGAAAAATACAAACTCGATTTGTTGTCATTGAAATGCCTGATATTACCTCTCCCGTTATTGAAATTCTCGTAAATGATGAAGTTCTAATTGGAGAAGAATCTGATACTAATTCTTCTGGGACAAGTGTGGATTTTGACAAAAACCGAATCACTGAACAACCACATTGTGAAATCAGGGTCACTGATGAAACAGCACTTGACAATTCTCTTCTCAAAATTACATTCAACAAAGTCACTGCAGATTCTGATATAAGCGATTCTACGCGACGTTATCAAGAGTTTGATGAGGCAAAATGGGATTTTGACGAAAAGAATCCTGTTAGCGCAAATTTCAGTTTTTCTCCCGACCTTCCAAACGGAACGTATCAATTACAAGTAACTGCTTCAGACACAAGCGAAAACACCACCGAACTTGAAACAATATTCACACTTGATGAAGCTGTCAATCTCAGCGATGTCTTTAACGTCCCCAATCCTGTAGAAGACGGCAAAACCTTTTTTACATACAAATTAGTTCAACCCTCTGATAAAGTTACCATTAAAATTTATACGGTGAGTGGTAGACTCATCAAAACTATCTCAAATGCCAGTGCAGAACGAGGGGACAATGAGACATATTGGGATGGAAGAGATGAAATAGGAATTCGTTGTGCCAACGGTGTATACCTGTATCGAGTAATCGCTCAAACTCAGAATGGTTCTGTTGAAAAGATAGGAAAACTTGCAATCTTACGTTAGTATATCAACTGCATTTCACTTCGTTCAAATCAACTTACTTACCAAGTTGACACCTATGTTTATATCCACAAAACCTCGCCAGATCATTCACGCAACGAATACCATACCTGATATTAGTATTCTTTTGTAGCACAAACTTTTAGTTTGTGTCGTATTACACTACATAACCTGTTATGGCACATTATTTTAGATATAGTATAACCACAAATACCCTTAAATTACTATAGTTTGGACAGCTTTACTTTTTTAGAGACAAAAAGCAGAAAAGAGGGTATCCTTTCAGTAAATTGAATATTTTTTTTGAAAGGAAGTATCTAATGTATCCTCTTCTACGCTTTAATCACATGTTATCAGATTATAGATCACTCTTCAAGTATAAGAATTTCGACCATTTTCGCACTTTTATTTGTGGTTTGATAAATACACCATATCATTGATGACCGCTTATTTACGACACTGTTGTCCTCAACAATATTTTTCTGTGTGTTTTGAAAGAAAGCAGTGATTTCTAACAAAATATAGAAAAACAAGAGTGTTTACCAAACACAATTCACACCTGTTCGGAAGTCCAAACAGGATGAAACTGTCCAAACTATAGTATAGTTAAATTAACTATAAATTTACTTTATTTTTCACTACATACATAAGGAAAAACGTATGGAAAAAGAAGTTATGACAAACGAAGAAAATTATGCTTTTGATGTAGCAGGATACCTACACATTCCAAGTGTTCTTAATCAAGAGGAAGTGTCCTTATTGAATAAGGGTTTGGATGAAATTGGAGATGGTGAGAATCTATTAGGAGGAACGAGTTCTCACCGTGAATTGTTCCGAAATTTATTGGTACACCCAACATTAGTCTGGTACTTAAACCAGATCGTAGGACACGGTTTCAGACTCGATCAAGCCCCGCGATTGTTAGGACAGCAACAAGATGAAATAGGCGCAAACCTGATCGGGGGTGATGAACCGAGAAACCCTTCCTTGGCATATCGTCAACAAAACGGACGAAGGAGTTGTCAAGGAGTGAAAGCAATCTGGGTATTAGATGATGTCGCAGAAGGAGACGGTGGACTGGTTGTTGTTCAGGCAAGCCACAAAAGCAACGTCGAAACGCCAGACGATTTAGCAATAGGTGTTGATGATATGGGGTTAGTGAAACAGCCAGAATTAAAGGCAGGAGATCTGTTTTTAGTTGCCGTACCCACACTTCAAGGAATTCGTCCATGGAAAAGTGAACCCAAAAGGTTGTTGACTTATTGGTATGCAGCACGTGCAGCGATTCAGTCCAATCCCAATGGACCTTACTCAGAAACCGACTCTCTACCCGGTTGGAAAGACGAAGCATCACCTGCACAAAATGCCGTTATGTATCGACCAGGATATAAAGGTTCAAATCCTCCACCTGTTTTAAATACAGACGGTGAACAGACTTGGGTTGAGGAAGACTCATCCGTCATTCATCCTTCAATTTATACTCGCGATCCAAATTCGGGTATTGATGAGAAAGAATTTTACTTCTGGGATTTAAATGGATACCTTGTGGTGCGTGGTGTGATGGATGAACAATGGTTAGCAGAGGCAAATGAAGCAGTGGATAAATTCCAAGATCGTATCGTTGTTGGTAGTGAACTTGCGGGCGGATCTGTAAGTCAAGCAGGCACAGGACGACCACTGCTGTCAGGTTTATTGGATTTACCTGATCCATATAATGCACCATTTAGACGAATGATTGCGCATCCCACAGTCGTGCAAAGACTCAATTGGATGGGTGGTAGTGGTTATCGCACAGGTGGTGCGACTGTATTCTGTGCAGTTAAAGGGACATCGGGGCACGCGTTGCACGATGGTAATGAACCGATGAGTCCATCACGCGGATATTTCTTCAAGAACGGACGCAGCTATGCAGAGACTGTCACCATAACTTGGCAATTACGCGATGTTGAACCTGGACTGGGCGGCTTTGCATGTGTCCCTGGTTCTCACAAGACACAGTATTCTATGCCACGCGGTATACGAACCTGTGATGATACAATGGGTTTGGTCGTGCAACCTGTTATGAAAGCAGGAGATGTGCTTTTCTTTATGGATGGTGGTTGCACACACGGTGCATTAGCATGGAAGAACCCAATTCCCCGACGAGGTGTACTGATAAAGTATCAGTCAAAAAACACAAATTGGGGTGGTGGCGTTGTCGATCCACAAGACAGGTGGGGTGATATGGTTGAAGATATGACTGAAGAACAATTCGCTGTTATGCGCGGACCAGAACGGGATGGACGACATCGAACCGTACCTCGATTGATTGTTGAGGATGGACAGGTGTTTGTTTCATACAACCCGGAAGGCGATAGTTATTCCTCTAAGTTTCGAAAACCGGGTGAAAAAAGAGAGTAATTGCTTTTTACGCAAACGCCATTTCAGTAATAGTTATCATTGTATAATTCGAAACTTAACTCATTACTAAGGTAGGTATTACAATGTTACCAACGACAGACAAAACGCTTGTAAGTTGGTTCTGCTTTGATGAGGAAGCACCAAAACACTGCAGCGTGATTACTGTACAGGCAGCCGAGAAATATGATGCGCTTGCTTTTGGACAGGACACACCAAGTAAGTGGTCTACCGCAAGTGAAAACAACTCTCGCACGCAAACCGCCGAACAACTTGCTCAAAATCCAGATCAAGATATTGTCCTCGGAGAATTCATAATGATGGCAGTGGTCTACAAGGACAACTCCGTCACTATATTTCGGGATGGGGAAGTATATGCCAACTGGACTATAGAAGAACCTTATGATTTTCTGAATAGTCCATATCTACAACTTGTCATTGGCACGGTCAATCTAAATGTAAACTATGCGACATCATTTAAAGGAAAGGTTAAGGATGTCCGTATATATGCACAGGCATTGACACAGGAACAGATTCAAGATTTGAGACCGCATGAACTTTCCACAATTAAACCGTTCAGTTGGTATGATTTCTCACAAGATGGTTGGTGGGAAGATCGGGCGGGAAAATTTCCAGAGTTTAAGAATATCGCTGCGATAAAAGAAAATAAAGATGATCCGTATATTGTGTTTGATCGAGACGACAGGCACATGTTTACTATGGACAATGAAGGGGTCCGGATCGTACGTGATTTTCGGCAGCGACTGATGCATGATCCAAGTCGTCCAACATATCATCTGGTTAATTCCGATGGTGATAACGAAAGAAACTATTCGACCGATCCCAATTTCATGATCTATTGGAAAGGTCAGTATCATTTTGGTTACATGTATAAAGGCGATGAACATGCATTTGGACATTTTACAAGTATTGACCTTGTTCATTGGCGACGACGCGGGGACTGTGCCTTGGGGAGTGGTGGTTGTGGAACAGGCGGTACTATAATTACCAAAGATGGCAAGAGAGTTATTTTCGTCGGCATTTTTGGTGGACGTGCAACCTATGTTGAGGCATCGGATGAACATCTGGAAAACTGGTCTAAACCGATAGAGATAGATGTTCCTCAAGAGGCACGTGATGCCGATTATTGGACTTTTTGGGATCCGACTGCATGGGTTGAAGAAGATTACTATTACATATTTACCGGTGATCACGCAATGGAGGATACCCGTCCAGGATTAGGAAACTGGTATAAAAGAACAACTCTTATGCGTTCAAAAGACTTCAAAAAGTGGGAGTTTCTTGGAGAATTTATGACAAAAGAATTACCAGGACTTGAACATCATGATCATTCATGCACGGATTTCTTCAAGCTGGGCAACAAGCACATGATGCTACTTATCAGTCATGCTTGGGGTGCACGCTATTATCTGGGTGATTGGAAAGACTACAAGTTCACACCAGAATTCCATACAAAGATGAGTTGGACAAACAATTACCGTGGAATAGCAATCTATTGGGCACCCAAAACCCTCCTTACACCTGATGGACGTAGAATCGTAATTACCAATTTACAGGTAAACCTTGGCAACACTTTATGGAGTTGTGTATTTTCATTGCCTTGGGAGTTGAGTCTACCTGATGACGGGATTGTGCGTATCAAACCTGTGCGTGAACTCGAATGTCTTCGCTATAATGAAACAGTTGAAAATAACATTGTCGTCAGAAACGGTGAAAACTATAGATTGAAGAAAATATCAGGTGACACGGTTGAATTGAATATCACAATTAAGCCAACTGAAGCGAAAGAATATGGTGTAAAAGTATTTTGTGATAAGAACAACCAGAATGGAATGGAAATCTTTTATTCAGTTGACAAGAAGGCAATTTTGATTGGTGATGGCAATGAAGAGCCCAAACTATATGGTAGTTCCCAACCTTATGGTGAAGCACCGTTTGAATTGAACGTCGGTGAGGATTTGAATTTACGGATTTTCCTTGATAGAGCACTTGTTGAAGTCTTCATCAATGAACGTCAAGCAGTTGTTCAAAGTCAAGTGCATCAACCAGAAGATGTAGGAATTTGTCTCTTCAGCATAGGTGGGAACATAAAGGCAGATGTAACTGGATGGAAGATGGCACCCGCTAATCAATGGTAAATAGAAATCCAGTTACACATCCAATATAAATTCCTTTCAAACCCAAATCTTGCTGATTGAAAGCGTGATGAGAGAATATATAGCATCTGATGGGTAACTCTATTTCATCTCGTCAAAATAATGCCATTTCTAAATGATTATGTATCATTATCTCGTAGGGTGGAACGAACGTAGCGACCTACAATTTATCAATTAGAAATGGTATAATATCATTATCATGAATAATGGAGCGACATAGACTACATGTATGGATGTGCTTGCAGATGCCTGCAGGCTTAAGTTTGGAGAATGCTCCGGTTATCTGAGATATTGTTTCTGATCTTTAAAAAAAATAAGGAGTTTTCGTTATGCCTACACAAATTAGAACCAATTTTTTGTTTTATATGTTTACGTTGTTTTTATGTCTCAATCCCTTTTTTATAAGAAACACCTCTGCACAAGCTAACGATGAACCCGTTGGTATATCTGCCAACTATACATTTGAGAGTATTGATGTCCCGGGTATAGACTTTTTAGCGGTGACGGCAAGTAGCGACTTTGAGGACTACGCTGGTAACATCCCGAGTGACGATGGTGAAAAAATGATCGGTTTTACGTTGATTGATGAAGTTTTTACAACCTATGACTTCCCTGGCTCACAGAACACCTATTTCTATGCACTCGGTAATAATGGATTAGCCGCCGGACACTACCAAGATAGCGACGGTCTGTATCATGGCGTTATCGTAGAAAACGGCGAAATGCAGCAATACGATTTTCCGGGTGCCGTCCAAACGGAGATATACGGGTATAGCGATTCGACGGGGATACTGACAGGTAATTTTATCGATGCTTCCGGTGTTCGCCGTGGATTCTCTGGGGATGAAATAATTGAGTTTCCAGGGGCAGCGGAAACTTATGCCGATTTTGTAAGTTCGTTAGGCAATGTCGTGGGTAGCTACGTTGATGCTAAAGGTACATATCATGCATATCTGCGTGGACCGGGGGGTAGTTTTGCAACTCTGGATCTGCCAGTAGCATCAAATCTCGAATACTTTTTTCTCCACGGTATCAACAGTGCCCTGATTGCTGTGGGTCGAGCCAAAGCGGTGGGTGATGTCACGCGCACCTATGCCGGCAACCCCGTTGGCTTACAAGAATTGAAATTTCCGGGCAGCGTCAGCACGGAAGGCTGGAATGTTAATGAGGATAACTCTATCGTGGGACATTATGACACTGCGGATGGACGTAGACACGGGTTTATCGCCAGACCGAAAGAGGGTACTCCCCAATCACGACCCGGTGTTACGCACCCTGACCTCAACTATACTTTTGAGAGTATTGATGTTCCCGGTGTGGATTTTTTAGCGGTAACTGCCAGTAGCGACTTTGCGGATTACGCCGGCAACATGCGGAGTGCTAATGATGAAAAAGATTTCGCCTTTACACTCATCAATGGCGTATTTACAACCTATGATTTCCCCGGCTCGCAAGGCACCTATTTCTATGCACTCGGTAATGATGGAACAGCTGCCGGACACTACCAGGATAGCGATGGTCTCTACCACGGTGTTATCTTAGAAGATGGCGAACTGCGCCAATACGATTTTCCGGGTGCCGTTCAAACGGAGATATACGGTCTTAGTGACGCAACGGGGGCACTGACGGGTAGTTATATAGATGCGTCTGGTATTCGTCGTGGGTTCTCAGGGGATACAATAGTCGAGTTTCCCGGGGCACCGGAAACTTACGCCGATTTTGTGAGTTGGACAGGGAATATTGTGGGTAGCTACGCTGATGCTGCGGGTACATATCATGCATACATGCGTAGTCCAGTGGGCAGATTTCTATCTATTGACCTGCCAAACGCAACAAATCTGGAATATTTTTTTCTCCACGGTCTCAACAATGCAAGGATTGTCGTTGGTCGAGCCAAAGCGGTGGGTGATGTCCCACGCACCTATGTCGGCAACCCTCTCAACCTACAAGAATTGCAGTTTCCTGGGGCTGTTAGCACGGAGGGTTGGAATATTAATCAGGACGGCTCTGTCGTCGGACACTATGACTCAGCAGACGGACGCAGACACGGGTTTATCGCCAGATTCACTGACGAGTCGAAAAGCACTCATTTTGGTAACACCTACGATGTCACTTTGTCTAAAGGTTTGAACATGCTTTCTTTGCCATTAGAACCAGCAAAACCGATGACAGCAAAATCACTTGCAGGTTTAGCGGGTGCAACTATTGTTATAGCACTTGATGCTAATAATCAAAAGTTCATCGGTTGGACACCAAGTGCGCCAAACGATGGATTTCCAATTGAAGGCGGACAAGGTTATATCGTAAATGTTCCACAGACGCGGAATTTTGCCTTCGTTGGATCACACTGGACAAATCTAACGGAGGAAGTTGCTGCTGCACCTACTATATCACAGGAACAAGAAACGTGGGCGTTTGTTGTAAGTGGACACTTACAGGGAAAACCAACTTTTGACAATTACAAAGTAGTTGTCCGCAATCTAAGAACAAACAGCAGCATAACAGCCTCAGTGCAAGGTAATTACTTCGCTGCTGCAACTGCTGATTTGTCTCAACGAAGTGTTGTCAAAGTTGGAGACGTGATTGAATTAAGTGTTATCGCTCCAGATGGAAATGTTGAATCGCATATTCAGAGAATTAAAGTGACTCCGGATAACATTGCTAACGCCCTGTTATCTATCAACTTTGATAGCATCGGTCAACCACAGCAGAACAAGCTGTTGCAGAACTATCCAAATCCGTTTAACCCTGAGACTTGGATTCCGTATCAACTCTCGGAAGACAGTCCTGTTTCAGTATCCATTTATGATACAACCGGTAAGTTGATTCGCACACTTTCACTCGGTATTCAATCCGCTGGATTTTACAATAGTCAGGAACGTGCTGCTTATTGGGATGGTAAAAATACATTAGGGGAAAGTGTCGCAAGTGGTATCTATTTTTATCAGTTGACAACACCATCGTTCCAACAGACTCGACGACTTGTCATCTTAAAGTAGGGTCAATTACCATATAACTTAGAAGTGTTACAGTTGTGCTAATGGTATAACTGGGACACTCCGTTATCTGCAACTCAGTAATCCGCGATTCATACAGAAAAAATCGACAATTGAATGCTTGCGATAATTACCTTGAAACCTTTATTTCTCCCCATGCAATAGCAAGTTTCTTTTGAGGACTAACAGCAAGTCCTTCTGAATTGAAGTTGTGCTCAATTTCATCTTCTGTCAGCACCCGATTGTAGATTCCCACTTCATCAATCAGTCCTTCAAAATATCTTCGTGTAGTTTCACCGATTCGGACAGATGCACCAATGTATAAGGGAGATTCTGTTGTGACATCTGTACCTTCAGAGAGTCCTTCCTCTGCATCCAGTTCTCCATCTATATAGATGAGAGTTGAATCCGATCTATCCGCGACAAAGACCACATGATGCCAATTTCCATCTACAATATCACTGGTGGAATTAAAGTCGATTTTGGGTCCTCCACCTCCTTCATTTGCTATTGTAACCTGTATTTTAGTCTGCACTATTTTCCAAAGGATCCTTGCATTTCCTCCACCATCTCCTTTGCTAATAATTGTGGACTGTGCACCGCCCAATACTGGTGGATTATCAACTTTAATCCATGCCATCATTGAGAAGTCTGTATCTTCTCCAAAATCCAAACTCCCATTTCCTGGTGAAGGAACATCAATAGCGTCTGGCTCACCAGTAAATTCAAACGCTTTACCAAATTTACCATTGACATGTTTAGGAGAACCTAATATCGTTCCGTCATTTCCTCCAATTAGATCTATAACTGTATCACCTTTAACATCTGGAGCATCAAAACTCCAGTAACTCACTAAACCTTTTTCAACAACTTGGCTCTCAAGTGGAATTGCATGGAAAACCAAAATAGTTATAGTGATTATTATACTAATTTTTGCGTTCATCATATTTATCCTCTATTATGTTGAAAATATTTGTGAAATGACCCTGATTGTGTTGCGGTTGAAATATCTCTCAGCGATTATCAGTGGTATTTATCACCTATTATATCATAGTTAGAAAGGATGCGCATTTATTCTCTTTCTTCACAGAATGCAAACAAATCAGAATATTATAAGACAAACGGTTTGATTAGTCGAAATAACCATCATCGCGCACCTATTTCAAAAAGATTGTAAAAAGGAAATAGTCGTGTTATTATATTTCAAATATATCAATTGAAGGAATTTACAACAACATACCAAGGTGGGATTATGAAAGTTGAACGATTAGAACGGTGGATTGGTAGAAACAAATTAGATCCAAAAGAAATAGATAATAACCGCTTCTTAAAGGCTGCAACTCACTTTGCAGATACAGCAATTCAATATGGCAGAGACAGATACAGTGGAAAGAATATGCCTATCTTTGCTGACTGCCTTGATACTGAACACCTGAGGGCTCCAAGATCAAAGACATCTTACAAATCTGGGACGGAGCCAAAACCAACCGTTTGGTGTTTCTTTCAAAATCAGCAGAACTTAATGCGTTTGCTTGCCTCTTTAAGTCAATACACAGGAAATGAAAAATATGTTCATGCAGCAGGAGAAGCAGCCGCATATATGTTCAACAACTATTGGTATCCTCAAAGTGGTGTTTTACATTGGGGTGGACACGGATATGTCGACTTGGTAACTGGCAATAGGTATGGTATGAAAGGGGTTGTTCACGAAATAGAGGATGTATATCCATATTGGGAATTACTAAGAGCCGTTGATCCGGATAAAAGTGAGATGTTGATGAAGGGCATTTGGGAAGTAAATATGAAGGATTGGGATGCCTTACACTACAATCGACATGGAGATTTCAACAAGCAAGTTGATCATACGAATACCTGGAACAGACCTTGGGATGGATACAAAGAACCTAACATTAGCGGTGATCTCTCGTTTATTAGTGTAGCACTGGATATGGCTTATGCAGCTTACAGTTTGGGTTACCAAAACCATGAAGAAGCACCACGTATATGGGCGGAACGTCTCTTAAATCTGATTATCAAGCAGCGTGACCCTGACACTGGCATTTTACCTTTTCTGATGCATCCACAAAGTTCAAGGCGAGGGCTTAATATATTTGGCAGAAAATATCCACAAGCGACCGAGCCGAGAGTCTATGTCGGTAATTTGCTAAATCACTCAATAACACAGATGATGGGTATGTTGACTATCGTAGAGAATGCTCAAAAGTATGGTCGCATTAGTGAAATGGCACATATCAAAGAGGCAGTTGAGCAACACATTATCGGTTTCCTAAATGCCTCTTATGACCCACAAAACAACACACTGAAAAGTATCATAATAGATGGAACGGATCTAACAGATTATCGGATTGAGGGACCTTTCAGAGATGCGAAACTGTACTTTGGTGCGAAAGAAGGTGGTGCCTTTCTTCCTCAAAACATTACACCACTTTTTACCTCTGTGTGTGCGCGTGGATATCGAGTTTCAGGAGGAAGAACAGAATTTAGAGATTACCTCCGAACAATGTTCAAAGCCTTCGGAATTGGAGACATTGGGGTTAATAAAAATACGCAACCACAGTTTGAAAATGACACTACAGCCTTGGAACCTGCATTTATCTTCGCTCTGGTTGATCTGTATAGAGTTGAACCGAAAACAGAATTCTTATCAATGGCAGAGCATATAGGTGAAAACTTACTAAAAACCAGACAACACATTGATAGTGGTCTATTCACTCTTGAGGATGATTTTGTGTTTCATAGCCGAGTAATGGATAAACTTGAATTACAGGAGGGACATGAAGGTAAAACCGTGTCTGAATTACTCCAGGATTCCCATAGAACTGCTAACCTTGATGCGATGGAGCCACTTGCTATACTCAGCATATATGCTGCTCAGACCGGACAGTATAATATTATACCCGGTTGGACAGCAGGTGGTCTTTACCTTAAGGTGAACAGCGTTGGTCATATAGTTAGCAAAGAGATGCAGCTATGGTTTGATAAACCAGCACTCAAACAATTTTACCAAGATATCAATATCAACTGTACTTGGGATATTGATGAAAATTGAAATTATTGACATCGACCGAATTTACATCATAAAAACCGTTGTCATTGTCTTGTGTAGAAAATCCGAATTTTCAGAGTCATTCTTGACTAAATAAGTCATAATTACCCTATGAAACCATATAGAATATAGGTTTGTAGCACATGAATAAATTTTACAATTTTCCTCTTGACTCTGAAAACTCTGAATCTTTAGAACATAAGTAATATATATCATCATATCAAAAAGGTTCCTTCTGTCATACAATATTCATTAATCGAACTCACGTTATAACTAATAAATATGTTGACAACTCCATCATAGTTAACTTATCATAGCGATAAGCGTTGTCCTGACGCTACCTTCCAAAAGGAGTCCTGAATATGGCAAAAGCACTCTCACTCGTGGCATATAACGATTTAGAAAGTCAAGTTGAAGCACTTGAAAGGGATGGATATGTCTATTTTCCTAACGTGCTTGATGCTGAGGAAGTCACTGAATTGCGAGCAACCATGGATCAATTGGAAGCAATCCCAGAATGTTTGGATCGACACCAAACACCTCAAAATGGTGGAGGATTCCTCAACAAAATCATCAACAACTCGTTTAATCGGGATCCGATGTTTCTCCAATTTCTTGACAAATCACCTATTATTGAAGTTGCAGAGGCGACTCACGGTGGAGATTGTCATTGCATTGGGATGCAATCATGGTTGACAGGACCTGGACGTCCGGATCAAGGTTTGCATACCGATTGGCTACCGATAAGTCTCCCAGCGGATATCCGTTCCGACCCACGCGTCAAAGTTCCAATCTTTATCACCACAGCACATTACTACCTCAACGATATGTCCGAAGAATTGGGACCGACAAAGTTTGTGCCGGGTAGTCATTTTTCCGGTTGTTCTCCAAACGGAGCGACAGAATGGAATAACAGAACAGAAGAAAGTATTTTATGTAATGCAGGAGATGTGGTACTTTTCCGTAGTGAAGTCTGGCACCGAGGCACTGCTAATACGAGTGAAGAAACCCGTTACCTATTACAGGTACACTATGCAATGCGTATGATTACACAGAAATATCCTCCATATTTGAATAAATTCCAATTTGATGAATCAATCCTCTCACAAACGAACCCTCAACAGAGAAGACTTCTCGGGGACCATCGACCCAGCAATTATGATTAGAGTGTAATATCTTACAAGTAGATTATATTGAACAAACCTTGACCATTCAAAATCAATAATCACATTACGTGATTGATAACAAATATATTAACGATTTGCTATCAAACAAAGCTAAGTCTAATTTAAAATCAGAAAGGAACATACATTGAAAACAAATTTGAATCCCATAGGTACGAAGTTAACATTTCTCATATTATTATCTATTTCGGTTATAGTATTAAGTTGTGAGAGAGCACAACAACCGGCAACTGTTTTAAACCCAGCAACTCCTGTCCAAGCAAATGCAGTAATTGGTTCAACGAATGATAGCGGGGTAACAGGTACAGCAACCTTCACCCAAAATGATGACCAAATTACACTCCTGATTGAAATTCAGGGTGCATCACCTGGACTTCGCGCAGTTCATATCCACGAAAACGGTGATTGCAGCGCGCCAGACGGTAGCTCAGCAGGTGGACACTGGAATCCAACTGATGTTATGCACGGAAAATGGGGAGAAGGTGAATTCCATCTTGGAGATATTGGAAATATCACCGTCGGAGAAGATGGAACAGGTAGTATTTCATTAACAACTGATTTATGGGAAATCGGAACCGGTTCTGACGTTGATGTAGTCGGTAAAGGTATCATTGTTCATGCTGGTGCGGATGATTTCATCTCACAACCATCTGGTGCTGCAGGCATGCGTATTGGATGTGGTGTAATTGTATTATCAGAATAACTGTAGCTATTCTACTTTATAAGACGAGATATCCTAATCTCGTCTTATTATCATGTTAGGTTGCTTTGTGGTAAGACAACATCATTGTCCGACATAGATTATTGGATTCTATACAATTGTACTACTCTCAAGGATTACTTGTAATGGCAAAAACCCTCTCACTCGTAGCATACAATGATTTAGAAAGCCAAGTTGAAGCATTGGAAAGAGATGGTTATGTCTATTTCCCAAAAGTGCTTGATAGTAATGAAATCACTGCATTACGTTTACTTATGGATCAATTACAAGCAATCCCAGAATCTCATGATCGTGATGAAACGCCTGAAAATGGCGACAAATTCCTCCACAAGCTCATCAGCAACTCTTTTAATCGTGATCCACTGTTTCTCCAATTCCTTGACAAATCTCCTGTTATTGAAGTAGTAGAAGCAGTTCACGGTGGAGATTGTCATTGTATCGGAATGCATTCATGGTTGACAGGACCTGGACGACCGGATCAGGGATTACATACCGATTGGCTACCAATCAAACTACCTGCAGACATTCGTTCCGATCCGCGTATCAAAATCCCAATTTTCATCACCACTGCACATTACTATCTCAACGATATGTACGAAGAATTGGGACCGACAAAGTTTGTGCCGGGTAGTCATTTTTCAGGTAGTTCTCCCAACGGTGCAACTGAATGGAATAACAGAGGTGAGGAGAGTATATTATGTAGTGCAGGAGACGTAGTCCTTTTCCGTAGTGAAGTCTGGCATCGCGGTTCTGCGAATACGAGTGACGAAACCCGTTACCTATTGCAGGTACACTATGCACAACGGATGATTACACAGAAGTATCCTCCATATCTGAATAAATTTCAGTTTGATGAATCAATTCTCTCCCAAACGAATCCACGCCAAAGACGACTTCTTGGAGATCATCAACCAAGCAATTATGATTGAGAATACAATTCGTTGATAGGATATGATGCAATTTAACTTACCTAAAACAATTTCAGCAGGAACACCTTTTGATTTCGGTGAACACCGTTTTCATTTTGGTGAAGAGATCATGGAATTAGAAGATTCCTCCTCACTCATTGATAATCATGAAGCATTACACAGAAAGATGCGTAAAGATGGATATCTATTCATTCGTGGTTTCCATCAAAGGGAGTATGCAGAGAAAGCTGCACATTGGACGTTCCAAAACATAGCTGAACGCGGTGGGTTAAAAGCAAACACACCGGTTGAGGAAGGGGTCATTGGTGAACAGAATCAGACATTTAGCTTCTTTAGACAAACTGAGGTAGCACATGCAAAACCAATTCTTGATGTTGTTGATAGCAAACATACTATGCAGTTCTATGAAGAATTTCTTGGTGGTCCAGTTATAACCTTTGACAAACGATGGCTTCGTTGCATGGCGAATGGTGGACACAACCATTTTCATTACGATAGCGTTTATGTTGGGCGCGGCACACAAAACCGTTACACCATGTGGAGTGCATTGACAGACATCGGATTGGAAAATGGACCACTCGTCATCTGTCTCGGTTCTCATCAACATGACAGATTAAAGTCTACCTATGGCGCAACCGATATGGACAGCAATTTGACAGAAGCCGTGTTTAGCACCAATCCACGCGAGATGGTTGATAAATTCGGATTTACTTTGGCAACAGCACATTTCCAACCAGGAGATGTAATTATATTTGGACTATATATGATGCACAGCAGTGCACCGAATCGATCTGACCGATACCGTATCAGCATTGATACCAGATACCAACTCGCTCATGAAGAGAAGGATGACCGATTTTTCTTTCGTGAGGACGGTAGTTGGCTTGGAAACTTTTACAACAAAGGTGTGAGTTACAGACCCATGTCTGAACTCCGACAAGAGTGGAAAATGGAATAATACATGTATAAGGAGAATTGTATGGCTTACAAACAATGGTATTTTGTAGTTTTAATGGCAATCCTGATATTTTATGGGTTTGGAAACAGTATGGCAGAAAATTCAACTGCAATTGGGACTGTATTTCTTGACTCAAACAGAAACCAAGTGAAGGATGCTGACGAGAAAGGTTTATCTGGAGTTCGTGTTTCTAATGGAATGGATGTTGTTAAAACCGATGCTAACGGAAAATACTCCCTTTCTATCAGTGATGACACCATTATATTTGTCATAAAACCACGTGGGTTTATGACACCGATTAATGAGAATCGTCTCCCGAAATTTTATTACATTCACAAACCACACGGTTCACCCGATGGACTGAAGTATGCTGGCATTGCCCCAACCGGACCATTACCAGAGTCAATAGATTTCCCACTTACTGAACAGACTGAACCTAACACCTTCAAAGTCCTCGTATTCGGAGACACACAACCCCGAAGTATGCAGGAAATTGAATGGTTAGCACATGATGTAATAGAAGAAGTTATCGGAATTGATGCTGTGTTTGGAATTAGTCTTGGGGATTTGGTAGGGGATAATTTAAACTTATTCCATCCTCTAAACGAAGTGATGTCTACCGTTGGAATACCATGGTACAATGTCTATGGTAATCATGATATGAACCGTCAGGCGACAGATGACCGTTTCGCAGATGAAACCTTCACAAGAGTATATGGACCCGCATGTTATTCATTTGATTGGGGTCCAGTCCATTTCATCAATATCGACAATGTACTCTTTTTCCGAAATGACGATAATCAACCTTCTTATCTTAGCGAGGTAGGAGAACAGCAGTTGACTTTTATCCGCAATGATCTTGCTCATGTACCGAAAGACAAGCTTGTTGTTGTATCATTTCATATTCCGTTAACAGAGATGCGTGATGTGGAAAAATTGATGAATCTACTCGGAGACCGACCACACACATTATCCTTGTCAGCCCATACACACATTCAACGCGATGACTTCATTGGACCACAACACGGTTGGGATGGAGATAAACCGCACCACCATCACAATCATGCAACTACTTCAGGTTCATGGTGGCAAGGTACACTTGATGAAATAGGAATACCTCATACTACCATGCGTGATGGTGCACCTAACGGGTATGGAATATTCACATTCAGTGGAAATCAATATTCCATTCGATTTAAAGCTGCCCGTCGTCCTGCGAATTATCAGATGAATATTTGGACTCCTTGGGAAATTAAGTCCGAGGAAACTGGTAAAACAGATGTCCTTGTAAACATCTTTGGAGGAACTGAACGTTCTAAGGTTGAAATTCGTCTGGGTAAAGACGGTGAATGGAAACCAATGATCTATACTCCACAGAAAGACCCATACTTTCAAGCAGTCAGGGACAGAGATGAAATCTCTCACATTGAACGAAAGATGCATAATTCGATACGAGAAACAATGAAGATACTGTTGAAGGAAGATAACGAATTACCCCAAAGAGGCAAACGTCTAAACTACGGAGTACCAAAATCTTTTCACATGTGGCAAGCTAAACTTCCTGATAACATCCGTAAAGGCACATACGTAATCTATGTACGCACAACTGATATGTTTGATCAAACTTACTCAGGTCGCCGAATCATACGAGTAGAATAACCCAGTAATGGATTCAACTGATGGATTATGCCATCACACTTTCTATCCATTCTTCATTGATTTCAAGTCCGAAACCAGGAGCATCTGATGGCACGAGATATCCATCTTTAATGACTGCTGTTCCGGGTAGTTTTACCATCTCCTCAAGAGGAACACCAGGAGCTGAAACACCCTCGGAACGTTCACCCCAAGTGATTGCTGGCATGGCATAAGCCAGATGTTGTCCATAAGGATAATTCATACCAGCATGGGTAATTACTGAGATACCATTTGCCTCAGCTATGTGACAGATTTTGATCGCTGCAGTAATACCACCACACCATAGTACGTCAGGTTGGAAAATATCTACCAATCTTTGTCCTGCAGCTGCCGCAAAGACAGTGGGTAGATACCAATGTTCTCCAGTTGCAAGTGTTTGCCAAGGTAAACGTTGACGCACAGATTTATAACCCTCTAAATCGTCAGCAGAGATATAATCCTCCATCCACTTTAATCTATAGGGTTTCATAGTTTCACAGACACGCACTGTATATTCTACATCAAAGTTCGTCCAAGCATCCAACATTAACTCAACATTGTCACCAATTACTTCACGTGTATTTGCCACTAATTCTTCAAGTTTTCGTAATCCTTCTATGCCATCTTCAGGACCGTAAGGTGTGAATAGTTTAGTTGCTTTAAATCCCAATTCCATATACCATTCTTGGTCAAAACCAGATGCATAACAGAATATCTTCTCCTTCTGAGGTCCACCAAGTAGTTCATATACTGGTCGGTTCAGTATCTTTCCTTTTAGATCCCACAAGGCACAATCGACTGCACTGATAGCATAACTCGTTAATCCAGTCGCTCCAAATGCAGCGGATGATCGCACCATCATGTCCCATAACTTTTCTGTTGACATGCAGTTCTCACCAACAAGTTGAGGGGCAAAGTGGTCCGAAATTATCCGACTTACCGGTCCACCGTACAATGAGATTCCAAAACCCCACGTGCCATCTTCAGCTGTAACGATACAAGCAGGTCTACTCCAATTTGCACCAGAAATGTGCTTGTCATCGGATGTACGATAACGATCTATGGGTCGGTTTAGACGATACGTTCTGGCTTTACTTTGTGTCCGTGGTGGGGTCGTCGGTTTTGGATTTAATGTGATTTCTACAACGCGAACATCTTTAATCTTCATAATACATCCTCAGGTTAAATTCTATTTTCAACCTACAACATATCAAATCCTAAAATTACAATCCTTTGAATAGATATTCAAGAAGCTGGTCACCCTCTCTGAAATCTGGAACGATAATATCTGCTCCTACTCGGATCAAACGTTCACGTTTATCAGCATTCATATTGTAGACATTATCTTCAACAGATGCAACCCCGATAGCAATAGCACCAACTGCTTTTGCATTTTCAATCTCTACATATCCATCTCCAACGATAAGAAGCTCACTGCCACTTAGTCCAAAATCAGTGAGAATCTTCTGAATAACCATTGCTTTAGAGAACTTCTTATATTCTCGCAGTGCTCCATAAATACCACCATTGAAGTATCCTGCTACACCGAGAAGTTTCGCCTCATTTTTAACGAATTCAACATCTGTTCCGCTTGCAAGATAGCATTTTACACCCAACTCATGAAGACTCTGCAAAAATTCAAGTGACTTCGGAACACGTAGAGTTTCTGCTGATAATTTTCCATCTGCAAGGTCAGAAATCCTTTGGTCAACAATAGGCAGTAGTCTTTGGTTATATGCATCTTTATACTCAAGAGGTTCCTTCGGTTTCCCTCCACGTTTTTCTATCTCATCACACAACTGCATCATCTGATATATCGTCTGTTTACCTGTTAGTCTGTCTACAAATTCTACGACGATTGCCTCTAATTCTTCGTGAGTTTCAGTAGTTTCCGTTTCCGATTGAAGAAACTCAACCATCATTGGTACCATGACATTTTGCCATCCGTCTCTTATCAGAGAAATAGTTCCATCAAAATCGAAGACTACATGTTTGATGTTTCCTGTTTGAATTTTGTTATGTATTTCAATGTTGGTTCCTTCTAATAATTGTGTCTGCATTGATTTCCTTGTTTGATATAGATGTTGATTTTTCAATGGGTTTCTGATAATATACTGACATCTCAACAATTTAGCAATATAAATCTACTTACATAGAAAAGTCTGATGGATGAAAAAGAACTCCTGAAAAAGATTCGACAGATTGATATATTCTCTAACCGATTAGTAAATACAATCTTTGCAGGTGAATATGAAAGTGTATTCAAGGGGCAAGGAATTACATTTGATGAAGTAAGAGAATATCAACCTGGAGACGAAATACGATGGATTGATTGGAATGTCACTGCAAGAATGGGACAAACTTATGTAAAAAAGTATGTTGAAGAAAGAGAACTCGTAATGATGCTTTTGATTGATCTGAGTGCTTCTACATCCTTTGGTAGTAAACAAGATACAAAAGCAAGTATTTCAGCAGAAATTGCTGCCTTGTTAGCTTTTTCTGCCATCAAAAATAATGATAAAGTGGGACTTATTTGCTTCACGAATTCAGTAGAACACTATGTTGCACCACGTAAGGGAAGACGACATGTCTTGCGTGTTGTTCGCGATATTTTACGTTTTCAACCAAGTAAATCCGGAACAGATATATCTGAAGCATTGTCTTTTGCTGACCAAATCCTGAAACCACACAGTGTGCTGTTTCTATTATCAGATTTTATGGATTCAGATTATCAAAAGCAGCTACAAATAACAAGTAAACGACATTCATTGATAGCCATAACCTTAAAAGATCGTAGAGAAGTTGATATACCTAATGTAGGTATGATTGAGTTAGAGGATGCAGAGACTGGTGAACGGATTATGTTAGACACTCGTTCAGCACAAACACAACAGATATATTCCGAAAGAAATCGACAGATAGCTGCAGAACGTCAGCAAGCATTTCGCTCAAGCAAAGTTGATTCTATAGAAATTCATACTGATGAATCCTATGTCATACCGCTTATGCGTTTTTTTCGTCAACGTGCAACACGGAACTAATTTCTACCAAAGTCATCTTGAATTGAATAAGTCAATATAACAATATCTCAATCTTGAATAAATCCAAATATATTTTCTGGTTCATATGGTAACACTGGAAGTTCTTAATCTTTCTTATACCTTTTCACAAAAGAAGAAACAACTACCTGTGCTAAATGAGATTAACTTCACAGTGGAAACAGGTCAGTTGGTTGCATTACTCGGACCATCTGGATGCGGTAAGAGTACATTGTTCAATATCATCTCTGGTCTACTCACCCCACAAACTGGAGAAATCTATCTCAATGGAACTCTCATAAGTGGAAATACTGGAATGTTTGGTTATATGCAGCAGAAGGACCTACTACTTGAATGGAGAACAGTTCTTAAGAATCTCCTTATTGGTCCTGAAATTCAGAAGGAACCACTTTCTGAGGCTGTTTCAGAAGCAAATGAATTTATAGAACAACTTGGTCTACAAGGGTTTGCAAATAGTTATCCGAATCAACTTTCAGGAGGGATGCGTCAACGTGTTGCATTGATTCGTACGCTCCTTTTTAAGAAGGATATACTCTTATTAGATGAACCATTCGGGGCATTAGATGCAATGACAAGAACAGTGATGCAAACAATTCTATTAGATATTTGGCAGAAAAGCAAACAGACAATACTTCTCATTACACACGACATAGAAGAAGCACTAATACTTGCTGATAAGATATATGTCCTAACTGCAAGACCTGCCTCAATAAAAGCTGAGATAGATGTGCCTATATCACGACCCAGGGATATAAGTGTTAGAGACCTTATTGATTTGAAAAGCAGTCTATATGATAAGTTAAAGATTGAAATGCAACAAGTATTTGACACAACTTGAACATTACTTATATATTACAGGAGATGTTTTGAGAAAGATAATATCTTTATTACCAGTCATTCTTACATTATTTATAACCGTTTCTATTATAAGTTGTGGTGAAGATGAATCTATAGAAATACTATCTGTAGATCCACCCAACGGTACCACAATATCAATTGATTCTACCATCACCGTCACATTCAACCTTCCACCTGAAAACCTAACGGTTTCACACGGAGAAGTTACTCATAATGAGGAAACTCTTACTATTTCTGGACCTTTCTCATTAGGTAAACTTGAAGTAGAAATCAATTGGGATGGTGGGAACAGAAGGATAACCTACACCGTCAAGAAAGATGCAGGTATACCAGAGGGAATGGTACTAATCCCTGAAGGAGAATTCCAGTTAGGTAGTATCAGTGGTGATGCAGGTAATGTGGAACAGGAGGGGAATACTGTATATATAAACGCATTCTATATCGACATATATGAGGTGACAAATGCTCAATATAAGGAATTCGTTGATGCCAATCCTGATTGGGGAAAAGATAGTATTCATCAAAGGTTTCATGATGGCAACTACCTCGTGAATTGGACGAACAATTCTTTTCCAAACGGAAAAACTGACCATCCAGTTAACTATATCAGTTGGTATGCAGCATCAGCATACGCCCAATGGGTGAACAAACGGCTACCAACTGAAGCAGAATGGGAAAAAGCTGCTCGTGGAGGAGTTGAAGGTCAAAAATATCCGTGGGGGAATACAATTGACGATTCTAAGGTCAACTATAGTTTAAATGTCGGAATTACAGGAAGTACAACACCGGTCGGAGATTATCCTCCTAATGGATATGAACTATATGATATGATTGGAAACGTCTTGGAATGGTGTCTTGATAAATACGATAAAGATTATTATATTGATCCACAAAGAGAAAATCCATTTTCAGATGCAGTAAGTATTGAGGAAGTGGCAAACAACTATAAGAACATAGATACTTCTCGTGCTTTACGTGGTGGATCATGGGTGGAAAGTGGTAGACCCCGAATAACCATCACATATCGTCGTGGAAACGACCCCGCAACCACGAGTCATCTAACTGGTTTCCGATGCGCAAAGTCAGTAAAACAGTAGTTGTAATTACATTATAGAAGTAAACTTTCAGTCAGCATCACTATTCAATGTCAGAATCCTTAGTCAATTCGTGCCAGAAAGAACGTGACGATCTTTTCATATTGTCAAACATTTCATAACTACCTTTCTTACAAAATTCATATAATGCTGCTGTTAAGGGGATCTCAAATCCAGACTCTTCTGCTTCATTTAAAAAATATGGTAGTTCTGGATATTTCACGACAAGTGTTTTTCCATTACCTTCAATAATACGGTTCGCGATTCTTCCAAACTCTCCGCGCCATCCATTGTCTGCACCAACCGCCTGACGTATCGCTTTTGGATCTATACCTGCACAAACCCCAAAAGCCATCGCTTCCATATACGCTGCAGCACTAAGACCCATTACCAATTGATTTACACCCTTAACAATCTGTCCAGAACCACTTGGACCGCAATAGACTATATATTTTGGATCTCCAAGCACTTCCAAGATTGGTCTGCATTTTTCAACTATCTTCTCATCACCTCCAACAAACATTCGTAGAGTTCCTGTTTCCGCACCATGTGGTCCACCACTTACAGGTGCATCAATCAGTATTCCACCTTGGTTGGCTAAGGATTCCGTAAATTCTCGCGTTTTGCCTACTTCAGTTGTTCCTAAATCAATGAATATTTTTTCTTCCTCAACATTTGGTACAAAGAACTGTTCCGCAACTTGTACAAATATATCTGAAGAACGCAAACTGGTCATTATAATGTCACACTCTTTTACTACCCGGTTAGTATCAAGTGTTGCTTTCGCACCAATATTTGTAAGTACATTACATTTTTCTTCAACAATATCGTTTCCAATAATCTGAAATCCTGCCTTATAAAGATTTCTTGCCATTCGACTTCCCATGTTCCCAAGTCCAATAAAACCAATCTTAGTATGTTGTTCTATATTCATTGTTTCCCTCTCACTGATTATGATGATTTGAAAGTAGCAAAACTACCTTGTTGAGACAAAAACTGAGACATTGTGTATCAGGATTTTAGCAACAAGAAAACCACTATGCAAGAAAAATAAAATATTGATAATGTATTGAAAGGAAAAATCAAATCAATGTGCTTTCTTGTAATACGTCGGTTTTTTGCTCCTTATAAAACGCACCAAAAACGGGTGTTTTTCGCACATTGGTGCGTTTTGATATTTGGGGTTGGACCAGTATGGGAGTGGGTTTATAAGGGTTTTTGAAAATTTTGAACTTTTCATTTTTGGTGCGTTTTTTATTTGCTTGGTTATTGTGAGTTTTTGTTAGGTGACGGATAAGGGTTTTTGTTGATAATGTGAGTTGTAGTTGGTTTTTGTTTTTCATAGTGGTAGTATTATAACAGGTGTTAAGAGTGGATGGAAGGGTTTGTGGACCTGTGAACAATATGTTTCATGTATGTTTTGGGTGGTTTTCAGTTTTCAGTGGTCAGTTTTTAGAAATACGGAAGGCTTAATATTGAAAATATTAGGATTTTGAAACTGAATAGTCTTGATAGTTAGTTTTTTTCTTGTATATTTTGTGGTGTGTGTTATACTGAAGAAAATTTGTTCTAATCTAATATGACACAAATGAAAGGTATTTGATATGACTCAATGTGCATTGATTAGTGGTAGAGGGATGGGTATGATGCATGGTGGCAATTTCCACAACCATCCCGATGCTGAGGTAGTTGCTGTTTGTGAAATGAATCCTGAACTACTTGAAAAAGCAAAGGAACACTTCGGTGTCCCTGGTTATTTAACTATTCAAGAGTTATTGGAAAACTGTGATGCAGAACTTGTCCTCTTAATTGTTAACGAAACCCGTCGAATTCCTCCTTTACGTGAATTGCTTGAAGGAGGACGAAATGTCTTCACCGAAAAACCGCTTTGCGGTCTACAAGGACAGGCTACAGTCCGAGAAGCAGACCTTGCCATTGCTGCTCCTGCTATTGCCAAATGGCGAGACTCAAATCTTAAGTTTGGAATTGACTTCAACTATCGCTTTATGCATCATTTCAAAAAACTCCATGATGATGTTGTGAATGGCACATTAGGAGAAATAAAAATGGTACATGCAAGAGCGCATTTCAACTGTTGGTCACACATCATAGACCAGATACTCTGGTCTATGGGCACACCTGAATGGGTAAGCGTTACAGGTGATCCAAACGCAGGTGGTGGATGGCAAAGGCTTATACACATCGGTTGGGAAAATGGCGTTGTTGGTACTCTTACAGGAACAAACTTATGGGGATATGATGACCATCCCCTCCGTGTCAAAATACTTGGTGATAAATCTTATGCCGAAGCAAAGGGTTTAGATGGTTCATACCTACGCAGGAAAGCAGGCAACTCTGAAATTGAAGAAAAATGGGAAAATGAACCCGGAAAACCTGAAATGCCAGAATCATTCAAAAGAATGGCTGATGGAGTAATAAAGGCAATGCAAGCGGATCAACCATTCCCTGCTGATGGAGAAGCAGCATGGGCAGAACTACTCTTTGAAGCTGCAGTACATCGTTCAGCATTACAAAATGGGGCACGTGTCTACCTTGATGATGTTGACAAAGCCGCATTTATATAAATAAAATATATGTGTCGATTATCTCCAATACATTCGGCACATATATCATCAATCCCGCGTATACTCACCTATCCCATCCTCAACTAATCAAAACTATCCGGTCATTATTTATCACATATTATTGAAATAATTGGAATAATTCGTAGGTCGGAGCGAGCCAAGCGACCTACGACCTACGAATTTCATTTTGGGTGTTGCAAGCGAGAACCGACGGACATATAAACTATTTGTAAAATCAAAAATCATCAACAGAGGCTTCTCAAAACTAAATAACCCTGCCATAACAACCGTAAATGAGACAATAATTTATAGAAATGGTATAATATTTTACAAATTTGACGATAAAACTGAAATAAATTCAAAAAATAGCACAAAAATGTAATTATCAACTTGACATTCGTTATTATTCTATGTTATTATATATATCACATATAATCTATGATTACAAGTAACCCAATTATGTTAATATTTTACCATACCAACATTCTTATGAAATTAGAAAAAATATACCAAATGGCAGTCAAAAAAATTGGTATTTTTCCAGAGGATGCAAAAGTTACCAAAATTTAATTTTTTTCTCATGAAAAAACCGATGCAAATAACCAATAAAACCAGACAGGTACTATACACAGACCGATTACACCAAAAGATACCGTTATGTAAAAAAAGGTTACCGTACGGTAACCTTTTTAAGGCAAGACTTACGCACAAAACGGTAGGCGGGGAATGCTAAAAAGCATTCATACCGTTGATTTGGCACTTTGTAAGCGCGCCAGATACCCACAATCCTCTTACACACATAAACAGAATCATCACCTTCAATTTATCATACAGGAAGGTAACACGAAAAAAAACAGTCAATCATACAAAACCCAAACCGTACCAAAAATGCCAAATTAAAAAACGCAAAAACCTACATAAAAACATCAGTAAACTCAGACAGAGGCTGGGAAAACACCACCGTACCAAAACCGTACCAAAAAACGAAAACTGGTACGGTTTGAAGGAAACAAAATCCAGAGAATTTGAAGAAAAAAAACAAGGTATATACTAATATCTTACAGCGACAATTGAATATCTCTGTGGCTCTGGAGTTATTATTGAATTCTGATAAAATGTATGGTAGAATTATCATAAATACTGACTTAGATTAAGCCATGCACATATTTTGAACCAAACGGAGACACAACCCCATGAAACGATTGGTCATTTTCTCTCTCGTGATCTTCATCGGAATATCCATAACAAATGTGTTAGTCCATTCACAAGAATCGTCAAGCCAAACTACTTTACCTAATAATACAAATAATGAACCTGCATTCAAACGTATGACTGCAAGGTTATCGGGTGAGATTGTTTGGAAAGGACATGATCTTTCTCATACAAATGTATCTGTATATCTCGATGAAAAACTAAAGAACCTTTATACAAGTGGAGTTTCACGTTTGGGTACATTTACACTACGAGTAGAACCCGGTAGATATTATCTGGTAGCTTATGTAGATGTTGATAGTTCAGGAAAATTTGACGAAGGGGATGGGTATGGTGTGTTAGGTATAAAAGATTGGAATAATAAATCACAGAAACACCAAGCTATTGAAATCGGTGAGAATTCCACTTTGAAAGATATAAAAATACCTATTACAGCAAGGCTACAAAGCATAACTGATGAACTTAAGCTTGTTCCTGAATCTACATATCAACCGAGTGAATACCAAAAGTTTAAGACAGAATTAAGGCGTGCGACTTCAGGATGTAGAGGTATTCTAAAGTATACAAAAGAACCAGGGCAAAATGATGTTCAAATGCTGATTATTGCTTATACGGATACTTCATGGAAATTCCGTTCAGGAATGACCGTCATTGATTCTACAACAGGAAAATGGGAACTCCGATTGAAACCCGGAAAATACTATTTGATGGCAATAATAGATAAGAATTCCAGCAATAAACTTGACAACGGAGATCCTTTCGGATTTTATGGTGTTAAGGATATTACTGAAAAAGGAGCGTTTCCACGACCTGTTCTCATAAAGCCGAATACATTTATAGATGACCTTGAAATAAATATATCAGCAACATACGCAAATATAGATAAGACAACAAATAACGAGAAATCTGCAATTATTGTCGGAAGCGTAACCCCTTTTCCACAGGATGGATCTGAAATACGCGTTGAAGTATATGATGATTCCACATTAGTTAACCCCATTGCTACAATACAAACTGCACAAGACGGTTCTTTCCGATTCGAACTTCCTCCTGGTGAATATTATATAATTGCAAATCATGATGTGGATGGAAACGGTAGATATAGTTCAGGTGATAGACTGGGTGGTTTAGGATCAGATTCAATTATCACAAGTCCTCCTGTAGTTGTCAAATTTAATGTTGGTGAAACCCGTGGTGTCAACATTCAGTTAACTGCACAATATGATGCTGATGGACAACTTATTGCACTACAAGATAGTATTACACCTACAATAGGTGGAACAGGACTAAACGGTTCACCAGATAATTCGGCTGTGGAGCAGATGGGTACTATCACAGGAAGAATATCCACATTTTTTGCAACTCCAACAAAAAAATCCAACAATAATGCTGCACCCGCTGAAAACAATAAAGACATACCCGACGGTATACTGAGTCTTTCAACAAAACCTACATTCGACTCTCCTATCGTGCTCCCCATATTCCTTGAAGAGGATGGATCATATCAGGTTGAAGTAGAACCTGGAACTTATTTTCTTTTAGCAGTTGTTGACCAAAACAATGATGGACGTTCAGGCACCGCAGATGGAATTGGTGTATACGGCACACATCAACCCGTACGAGGCACTCCCGCAGCAATTACTGTCCTTCCCGGTAAAACAACACCACACGTGGATATTGACATATTAGCTTCTTATGTGGATGAAGAAGGAACAATGTCGGAGATCTCTGATGGTGGACGTTGGAATACCGCACGAATGCATGGACAACCAGAGGACATCTTCAAATATACAGACAATGGCAAATTAGTTGAAGAATGGATGTATTGGACAAAAGGAATAGGATTCATCTTTGAAACAGACGGTTCTGGTTGGAAATTAAAGGATAAGAATGAATTTCAGCCAAACACACAGAATATCGCTAAAGCCATGGAAACATCAGAAGGTGGAATGCAGAATAATCAGGTGGAACAGAATATTGAAATAGATACAAGATTCTCGCTTTCAACGGAGTCAGTATCTATTTTTTATAGTCACGACGGTGTTTTATGGCGTATTGCACCTGCTACTAAAGAAGATGTTGAATTGAACAAATTTCGCACCGTTCCCGTTGACTCACGTTTTGCACCTCTTGATGCAGGTTACCTACCCTCTGTATCGGAAAATGGAACACTTGTATACCATGATATTGATGCCAATGTCGTTTTCAAAGATATAGCAACAGGCAATAGTATGGTATATCTTAAAAATCGAGAACTGGCACAAGACGTTACAATATCACCTGATGGAGAATTCCTTGCTTATGCCAAATCTGAACAAGACAGACGAAGAAGAATTGTAATACATCAGCTCAAAGGTGATAGAAAATTCCTTATTCCATCAACCGCATTAGAAATGTCTGATCCTGCTTGGCGTAGAGATGGAGAATTACTCGCTTATGCAGCCGCTGGGTCAATAGAAAATCCTGAAGCAAGTCCAAATCGAAATATCTATGCTTATGATCTGAGGAGAAACAGCGTCGAACCAATTGTCATTTCACCTGAAGACGACTCGGAACCTGCATGGCATCCATCAGAACCGAACACACTCGTTTTTTCAAAAGGA
Source organism: Candidatus Poribacteria bacterium (assembly GCA_022824265.1). Taxonomy (GTDB): domain Bacteria; phylum Poribacteria; class WGA-4E; order WGA-4E; family WGA-3G; genus MSPOR6. The sequence continues at coordinate 45,146 of JAJEAG010000033.1, forward strand.
GCGGAGGACAAAGCAAGACAAATATGGGTCCTCAATGTTTCCACTACAGGTCAACGGACAGAACGGCAGATAACCTTAATGGGAGGGAGTCGTCCTGTCTGGATTCCACCAAATGGACGTTGGATTCTTTATGAAAACAATGGTCAACTTTGGACAGTTGATACACTAACACCTAACAGTGAAGCACCCTTAATGAGCAATGGCAGGGTGGTATTCGGTTATCAACCATTCGCTGTTCCGGTTGTGAGAGGTGAATAATGAAAGCCATAAATAGATTATATCAATTACTTATACTGTTTGCATTTCTGATGATGTTTATGTCATCAGCATCCGCACAATATCTCCTCGTGCCGATGGAACAAACACAGACAAATCATCTTAAGGCGTATGGATTAACATATTGGGCATTAGAAGTGCCACGTGAATACCAATGCTATTGGTGGCTAAACTATCGTGGAGGGTCATTCGTAATCCCCGATGCTGCAGATGTCAAGATAAAGGCAGCACAAATGGGAGTTACTATTGAACCCATGAGTATAGTAGAGTATCGTACCATCAAAGAGACCATCATTGAAACCAGCAATATGGACGAGATTTTACTTGAAAAAGCACCAAAGATCGCTGTATACGCACCTCCAGAAGCATCACCATATCAGGACCCGTGGGATGATGCTGTTAAAATCGCTTTGGATTATGCGGAAATACCTTACGATCAAATTTGGGATAAGGAGGTGCAGCGCGGTGCATTACATACAGAAGGTTATGACTGGTTACACCTACACCATGAAGATTTCACAGGACAACACGGGAAATTCCACGGTTCATTTTCACATCAAGTGTGGTATCAACAACGGATGGCACTGTTTGAAACTGCTGCAAAAGAGGCAGGATTTAAAAGTGTTTCTCGACATAAAGGACAGACCGCTTTAAATATAGCGGATTATGTGGCAAAAGGTGGATTTATCTTTGCTATGTGTTCAGCACCAGAAACATTGGACATTGCTTTAGCTACAAAGGGTGGAGCATTAGACATTGTTGATCCAGTATTAGATACTACACCACTTGCCCCAAATTTCCAGAAATTATTGGATTTTGAACATACTTTTGCATTTGAGAATTTCACGTTATACCCAAATCCAAACCGATACGAGTTCTCTGATATTGACAATCCAAATCCTGATAGGAGTCAGCAATCAGGTGTTGAGGATTTCCAACTATTTGAGTTTTCAGCAAAACATGATCCTATACCAACGATGTTAACACAAAACCATGTCTCTGAAGTCCGAGGTTTTCTTGGGCAAACAACATCCTTCAATGTGGAAAGAGTTAACCCATCTATCACAATTTTAGGTAAAATAGAAGGCACAAATTATGTGAAATACATACACGGCACTTTAGGTAAGGGTACTTTTACATTCCTTGGAGGACATGATCCTGAAGATTATCGACACCTTGTAGGAGAAGGAAAAATCCCTACAAATCTTGACTTACACAAGCATTCTCCCGGTTACCGTTTGATACTAAATAATATATTGTTCCCAGCCGCACGAAAAAAACCACAAAAAACATGATAGTCGTCAACCATCAACAATCGTTAGTGAGATAGTTAAGGAAAGACAAATTGCTGAGTGCTGATGACTGATAGCTGACAACTAAATGATGAAAGCAACACTGGCAACATGCAACCTAAACCAATGGGCACTTGATTTTGAGGATAACTGTGAACGGATCATTGACTCCATTGAACAGTCTAAATCCTTAGGTGCACGTTACCGTCTTGGTCCTGAGCTTGAAATTACTGGTTATTCCTGTGAAGATCATTTCCTTGAAGAGGATACGTTGCGACACAGTTGGGAATCACTCGCACGAATTATAACGGGTGGACATACCGATAATATCTTGTGCGACATCGGTATGCCTGTAATGCATAAAAGTATCAGATACAATTGCCGTGTGTTTGTATGTAATGGCGAGATTCTACTTATTCGTCCAAAAGTCGTGTTGGCTGCTGAGGGAAACTACCGCGAACCACGTTGGTTCGCAGCTTGGCAAAAAGGGTGGACAACAGAACCTTTTCACTTACCACTTGAAATCAAGAACATCACAAAGAACAAAACTGTCCCTATCGGATGTGCTGTTATTGTAACACACGATACAATTCTCGCTTCGGAAACATGTGAGGAACTATTCGCACCACATTCCCCACATATTGACCTTGCATACAACGGGGTTGAAATCATAACAAACGGATCGGGTTCACATCACGAACTACGCAAACTTGACACAAGGCTATCACTGATTCGAAATGCTACGGATAAATGTGGTGGAGTTTATCTATATGCTAATCAACAAGGGTGTGACGGCGGTAGGTTATACTTTGATGGTTGTGCTTCCATTGCACAGAATGGAGAAATACTTGCACAAGGTTCACAATTTTCACTTAACGATGTTGAAGTCATCACTGCAACAGTGGATCTATCGGATGTACGATCCTATCGCGGTTCAAGAATGAGTGGTGCTGTGCAGGCAAGTCGTGGCATTGATATACCACAAATAAATGTTGATTTCAAGATTGCGGATAGTGCCAAACGTGATGTCACAGTACCAATGGAGAAATTAAACATTTATTCTCCTGATGAGGAGATAGCATTGGGACCTGCGTGCTGGCTATGGGATTATCTAAGACGGTCTGAGGCTGCAGGATATTTTGTTCCACTTTCCGGGGGTTCAGATAGTGGAGCAGTTGCCACACTTGTCGGATCTATGTGCCAACTCGTCGCAAAAGCTATCCTTGCAGATAAAGAACACGTCATTACGGATACAGAACGACTCCTTGGACAAGAATGTGTTAGAAAAATAAAGACAGACTTCAACAACTACTTACAGGCAGCACAATTTCTTGCAAATCAACTTTTATACACGTGCTATATGGGTACTGACAACAGTTCTCGTGAAACAAAACTTCGTGCCAAACAACTTGCAAGTGAAATCGGAAGTTACCACCTTGATATAAACATTGAACTGCTTGTTAGTGCGTTACGAAAACTCTTTTCTGGAATTACTGGTAAAACACCTAAGTTCAAAACCGATGGAGGTACCACAATAGAAAATCAAGCACTACAAAATATACAAGCACGGTTAAGAATGGTCATAAGTTATCTTTTTGCACAAACGTTACCGTGGGTCCGTAATAAACGCGGGACGTTACTTGTTTTAGGTACTGGAAATGTGGACGAAGCATTGCGCGGCTACCTAACAAAATATGACTGTAGTAGTGCCGACATAAACCCTATAGGGAGTATTAGTAAAACGGATCTCCGCAGTTTCCTTCGCTGGGCACAGGAACACCTCGGCTATCCAAGCCTTGCCACAATCTTAGAAGCACCACCTACTGCTGAGTTGGAACCGATTACCGAAACATATACACAAATTGACGAAGAAGATATGGGAATGACTTATGCCGAACTCAGTCGTTTTGGGCAGTTGCGAAAAGTACATCGGTGTGGTCCCGTGAGTATGTTTGAAAAACTTGTTCAAGAGTGGAACCATCTACCTGCAAACGAAGTTGCAGATAAGGTTAAGAAATTTTTTCGTTTTTATGCAATCAATCGACATAAGATGACAACATTAACACCGGCATATCACGCTGAACCTTATTCACCAGATGACAACCGATTTGATTTGCGTCAGTTCCTTTACAACACACGTTGGACTTGGCAGTTTAAGAAAATTAATAAAATGTTAGAGGAATTGGATAACGAATGAAATCTGACCGTTTCCTTATACAAACAAAGACTAACGTCAGACTTCTCTTATCGGTTTTCCTTTCAGTATTATTAATCTACACTTCTGCTATTGGTGCACCAAATATCCCACTCAATTTTGATGGATGGATAATTGATGCACTTAACAAGCTTGAAGTCTCAGGCGTTACTGGAGGTATTCATCGTCATTCATTACCTCTCACACGCGATGATGTTGCCAAAATAATCAAACGTGCGGATAATCGTATCAACTCAGACAAAGTCAATGTATCTGAAATAGATAGGAAACTACTTGAGAAACTCAAAAGCGAATTTCAAAGTGAATTATTACATACAAATTTGAAGGAGACTCTCAAACCAGCACAAAAGACTTACATACGAATCCAACCAGAAATGCGTATAACCCATGAAAAGATCGCACCTGCACTTCAAAGCGGATTCCATTTTGCAGTGGGAAATAGAAATCGTTTAAACATTTACACCGAGTTGGAAGTTTCTAATTTTGAGCAAGGACAAGATTTTGTAGAGGGTTATTTTTTACCTGATTCACCACCACTACTGAAATCTGCTGACCAAAGATATGAAAAATGGCATGCAGACTATACAGTTGATTTCAAAAGGAGTTATTTTCAATACCGATTATTTCCTTATGGTGATGCTGAATTAGACTTCTTAGTTGGGAGAGATTATGTGTTTTGGGGAACAAGTTCTTATAAATCAGTTGGGATATCCGACAACTCGCCACCGTTTGAACTTGTCAGACTCACCGGAACATTTCCGTGTAAGGTCGGTACACTTAAAGCAACAGCATTCACTGCACAACTCAATTCAACATGGTTTGACGATGGTACGACCCGTTACCTTGCAAAACGTTACCTAAGTGCACATAGGATTGATTATCAATTCAGTGATTGGCTGGAAATAGGTGTTAGTGAATGGGTGCTTTACGGGGGAGATGCACAAACGGTGAAATGGAGTTACCTTAATCCTATAATACCGTATTATGCTGTGCAATATAATGCAAAAAGTGATGATAACATTATGCTGAGTTTTGATGGAGCAGTTCGTCCCATTGACGGTGTACGTCTCTACGCAGAATGGCTTGCTGATGATTTCCAGTATCAATCGGATTCCAACGACCCACATGCTGTTACATGGCTTACAGGCATAGAGTGGTATCCACAATTCATAGATCGTAAACTCGGTTTTCATACAGAATATGTGCGAGTCAATCGTTGGGCATATACGCATCTTGAACCCGATAACCAGTTCACCCACTTCGGCACCTTGATAGGACATCCTATTGGCACAGATGCAGACTTATTCAGTGTCCACCTATCCTATCAAGCAACACCTTCAACAGTATTTGAGACTAATTATAGTCATCAACGAAACGGGGAAGCGGATATTACTGACCGATACTACGGAGAAGACTTTGAGAATATACCTTTTCCATCCGGTGTAGTTGAAACGTTATCTGAAATTCGCTTTGGATGGAAATACAGACCCATCACCGCATTAAAAGGATCTATCTACTATGCTTGGAGAAATGTCCAAAACTTGGGGCATAAAAAAGGGGAATCCAAGCAGCAACACCGTTTTGTACTTCTATTATCTTATACTTGGGGAAATTGACAGTGGATTATTACCAAAATGGCAAAGATAAAAAAACGCACCTTTCTGAGAATACTGATTTGCGCCCTATTAATTGTGGCAGTTGTCCTATTCGTCCGTGACTGGAACGGTGTCCGACTTCTCGTCCTTACACCAAAGATTCTAAAGTATCGTCCGATTATTAAAGAACATGCCATAAAATATCAGTTAGATTGGCGACTCGTTACCGCACTTATAGTCCAAGAATCTGGGTTTAATGAATATGCTGTGAGTTCCGCTGGGGCAAAAGGTTTGATGCAATTGATGCCAGAGACTGCGAAAGAACTTGGAGTCAATGACCCTTTTGAAGCAGAGACAAGCATTGCAGGTGCAACACGTTATCTTCGCAGTTTATATGACCTATATCCTGAGAGTTCCCATCCGAATCGTATCCGAATCGCATTAGCGAGTTACAACGGTGGACGTGGACACATCAAAGACGCACAGAAAATAACAAGTCACCGTGATGATGATCCATTCCAATGGTGGTGTCTTAGTACAAGTCTTGGTCTTCTAACCGAGAAGGATAAGGAATTGCATTCAGAAATTTGGGAGTCTGGTATCCCGCCGCACGGATATTTTCGCGGATATAAAGAAACGCGCGAGTACGTGAAACGGGTAATGAAGTATTATGATCGTTTATGCAATTTGTCGGATATATTATGGAGCGTGAAATCGTTCATCGGCGAATAATCCTAATATGGTGTATAATGAAGAATCATCGGTAGTCACACTTAACGGCACTTTGTAATCCAATCATACATCATATTGATTTTTTTAGTTTTCCCCAATGTGTTGTCAATTTGTTTTTGGGTTCAACTGAGAAGTTTTTAATACTATTCCAATCAAACAGATAAGGCCCCTTACCATCTATTTTCAAAATCTCTTCATGAGGTCCACCGTTTAGTGATGCCCTATAGTTGCGAGTTTTATGATCAATACCGCTAACCGTATAGACGATTGCACTTCCATCTGGTGTCCATTTGATCCCCATAAAGGTAGAGTGATCTATAGGTGTTATAGTCTGCAATAGTCGTATAGGTTTAATTGATATAATTTTTATTGTTGTTACTTTTTCTAAATTGCTATCAATAAAGGCAAGTCGATTACCGTCTGGGGAGATTGTTGGGAATTTTCCTTTTAGGTTAACCTCGTGTAATACTTTCTTTCGTTTAAAAACATTGTAGATATTTATATCATTATCCAAATCATCATAGACAATATGTTCTCCATCTATAAACCATTCGATTTGAAAAGCTACTTTTTGAATAAGTAGATGGACCTTAGGCACTCTTTTTCTTAATTCTTGATTAGGAATGAGATAGACACCATATACAGGATGGGGAAAAATTCCGGTCTGCCTATTTGTAAAAATAATATCTCCATTATGAGATATATCTATATCGTTAACCTCATCGAATCGTTTCTGTGTTAAGTTGCGCGCACCAGCATTTTTATCGTTTCTATCAATCAGGTATGCATCAAATAAGAAATTCTGTGCGTCATGATCTGAAACAATTACAATATATGGTCCATCTGTTTGAACTGCAAGCTCAAAAATCCAGTGTGAATGTTGATAAATTTGACGTGCAGTACGTGTGTCTTTCCAATGAGATATCCATAATTCATCAGTATCAGGACGTACAAAAACCACTTCCCCTATATTATTAGAATGTGAAATAAGAGGCAAATGAAGTACCAGATATAAAAAGAGATATTTAATTATGGGCTTCATTCTATTTTTTTTCTCCTGAATGCATTACTGTTGGCAACTCCATTTCCATTTGAAATTCACCTAAGTCAATAATATTTTCGATTCCTCCTGGGTCAGATGTGGTGGTTTGCCAAAGTTATACTGAATTTTTACTTGTGGTTTTTCAATACGTTCAAGATATCTTAATTCTTTATCAAGTTCATCAAGTTGCTTCTCTAATAATTGAATTAACGACGGGATCTTTTGGAGTCTGTCCTTTTCTACATCCGTTAGTGGACATGGGTTAGGATTTGTCCATACTCCAATAGCACTATAGGAAAGATTGGGATCAATATTCCAAACTTTCCCATCAATTGTTACATCTATGGTAGCCGATTTCTGATTGTTATCAAGGACTGAGGATTCGGAAGAGGGTGAACTACCCTCTTCCTGTCTACAACCTGAAACCATAGAAATACACAATAATACTACAAAAAATAACGTTAAAATGTTGTTATAATTCATTAGATAAATGAAATATCGACTCTAATTGTTGCTCGTCCCCGATCTGCGCTCAATGCTGCTGAGGCGGTCATTGAACGGTTACCAGCCTGATTCAGTGGTTTGGTTATCCAGTCTGAAGCCTCTTGCATTGGATCTGGAGGATTGGGACCTGCCACCACCTCAGTATCTCCACGGCCACCTTGGTCATGTTTAGGATTTTCACCAGGTACTCTTACCCACGCATTTGCCATACCTCTGTTCGGGTTACCATTTTCGTCATTACCAACTACCGTGGATCCTGCACCTGCCCAATAATATATTTCATTAGTTTCAGGAAATTTCTCCCAACCAGCACTGACACTGATATATCCTAAGATATTACCATCATCATCTATACGAGATGCACCTGCATAGAATGATACAATCATATTGTCATTACCAACATTATCAGGTATCGTATACTTCCATCTATTTTTTTGCGTTAGGATTATGATCTAATTGAAAAATAGGTTGACCATTAGAATTTGAGAGGATAGTAACCACAAAAACAAAACCAGTAAATAGAAACAAGACTTTTGTGAGAAGCTTTTTATCCTTGAATTTTGACATTTTTAATCTCCTATAGTAGAAATTATAACGAATTAATCGTGATTTTTAGTTAGTCTCTGTAAAACTCGCATCAATCTACAATCGGTATATAATACCTTATACCATTAAGACTGATTTTTAGGTGTAAAAGGGTGCATAAAATGAGAATCGACAAATATTATAAAATCGCTTCAAAACTTTAGCAGAACTTGTGAAGTTGCCATAACGAGAAATAACACTCCGAACTTATGATGTAGTATCGGATATTATACATACTAATAAAAGGTCAACCACTTTTTCATGATAGCATTGAGCGTCCAAAATATCCGCAAACTCAAAAAGCGTATTATAGTGGCAAAAGATACAAAATACCAATAAGAATAATCTGATTATCTAAGTCGACAGCAAAGTTGTTTTGTTGACACCTTCTGTGAAGGTAGCATACACGATAAACATGTTAGTGATACTATAAGATATTGTGTGCCAAGTGGCACTGTTTTGTATCAAGATACCGGTTTTCAAGGGTTTACCCTTCCTGGAATAACCATTATTCAACCTAAAAAGAAACCGAAAGAACGCGAACTGACTATTGAAGAAAACAATCGTGTCATTTTATCCATATGCACACAAGTTGAACATGCGATAGCAGGTGTCAAAAGATACCGCATCGTCCAAGATAAGTTGCGCAACTACAAGAAAGGGTTCAGCGACATAATCATGGAAACTTGTTGTGGTTTACACAACTTTAGATTAAACTTCAGACTTTGGTGTTATCAAACACCTATGATTGAATCATTATAATGTCTAATGTAATTATATCTTCAACTCGACTGTGTATCGTATATTCTGAATGTCTTGTATTGATATTCCAATTCTAATAATTATTATCCCATTACTAGATTCGACCATTGTTGTTGATTGGCGGTTTTTCTTATGTACGAGCGGCCTCCCGGTCGCGACGGGAGGCCGCTCGTACAAGTATGCCTCAGCAAATGACACTTTATTTGAAATAGTATTACATACATAATTCAGTCAATACTTGAATTATACTCAAAAAATATTCAAGCATTAATTGTAACTTATTATTTTATTGGAAACTAATATTTTAATTTTGGATATGTTTTAAGAAGTAATAGTAACTTTGTGGATAGAATTTGATACTGTTTTATCATTCTTCAATTGCCTCAACGTTGGCACGAGGTAAAGTAGTTTTTTCTCCATCTTCAAATTCAACCTGCAACACTCGCACCTCTGCTTCAGTTTCCAATTTCTGAAGTTCAATTGGTAATTCGGTTACACGACCAAGCTTCCCAAAATGTGGTTCACGTATTACACGGACTGGACTCCCTATATTTAATAATCCCATAGAATCTTGAGAGTCTGCATCTTCCCCTTCTGAAACGAAAGGAATCACAATCTCAGGACGCACGACACCTGCGCGAATCTGTGTGGCACCATTTATTGAAGTCTTCATTCCCTCGCGTGCTTTTAGCAGATCAAAAGTACGTTGAGCCATTGCAATGCTTCCAAACCCCTCAGTAATAACGAGTGTAATACCGAGGTCCTCCGAACCAGTAATCGCTACACCAAGTTCATAGCCGAGAAGTTTTCGCAAATCCGCGTCATCAATACCGCCAGCGATGATTCCATTTACACCAAGTTGTATCGCATTCTGGATTGCATCGGTAGTAACAAGGGAACCGCAAACAAGGATTTTTTCCTTGTGTTCAGGTAGTATCTGGTCATCTGTCAATCCATCACTGGGTGAGTTAGAGATAACCACTAAATCTCCTAATGTCTCACCACCAATCCCGAAGATACCTTGAATGTATGTACCGTATGTTTCTACTATGACACCTTCTTTTGGGATAGTCTCTATTACTGTTCCGTCTGTGTATGCCTTCACTTCAACAGGTATAGGCGGTTCACGGAGAATAACTTGTCCCGTAACATCTGATATTGATTCAATTTCACCATCAATCGGTGATTGTGCTTGTGATTTGAAAAGTCCAAATAGACCTTTTGTCGAAGCAATTACTTCGTCTTTTGTAACGGTATCCCCCGGATTCTTCAGCATGTTCTCTTCAATTTCATTAGGAGGAATACTCAGCAGATTAGCAACATTTAATAACTGAACATTTCCGGGTAAATCTGCTTTTGCTACAACATCTTCTGCTTTAACCTTAGCTCCTACTTCAACAAGTACCTCTCCATCAAGCGGGAGTCGACGGTTTTTCTCTATAATTACTCCCTCAGAAACTTTAAGTCCAGGGGTATATGCATGCGCCATTAATTAACCTCAATTATTGTGTTTATTATAGGTCTTATATTCTAAATACTATAGTTTGGACAGTTATATTCTGATTTATGTTGTGTACTTGAGAATTATCTACTATTTGCGAGTTTTCTGAGGGACCGTAACTCGTAAAAAAGAATGTTTTATACATATCTGAACAGCCCCAGCGGGGCGGAATGTGTATAGAACATGAAACTCCCAGACACAAAGCCCCAGCGGGGCGACAGGTGGAAAAACCAAACTGGTTAGAATGCACGGTACTTTATTAAACAAATTTCAGATAACTATTAAAATTGTCCAAACTATAGTCTAAATAGTATATGTTGAATAAATAGATGATATGTATGCTATCTATCATATAATCTGGATAATTTTTGTTTTAGTTTCGGACTATCAATTACATCTCTATTTACAATCCACTTAGGCAACTTTCCAGAAGAAACACTGATGATACTTTCACATGCACTCTTGCCATTACCTTCAAAACACTCATCTGTCCAGCAAATACTATGTGGAGTAAGAATAACATTGTCCAATTCTAATAATGGATCGTCATCATCAATTGGTTCCTTCTCAAATACATCCAGTCCTGCCCCCTGAATACTTCTGTTCTGTAGTGCATCAGTAAGTGCCTTTTGGTTGACAATAGGACCGCGGGCAGTGTTTATCAAATATGCGGTTGGTTTCATAAGACCGATACATCTTGAATCAATGAGTCCTTTGGTATCATCACTCAAAGGACAGCATACACAGACATAATCTGCAGTTCTCATCAAAGTATCCAAATCTACGATTTCTGCATCGACTTCAGCTGCGTCAGATGGAGAAACATAGGGATCGTAAGTAATATGACGCATACCAAAAGGTTTAGCAAGCTTAAATGTCTCTTTACCAATATTACCCATCCCAACCAGACCGAGCGTCTTTCCAACTAAACCCATACCCATGTAATCTTTAGTGTCTTCCCATTTACCTGATCGGATGAGTCTATCTTTTATCAACAATTGATGACTCAATGATAGGACAAATGTAATAATAGATGTCGCTACAGGTCGTCGTACACCGTCTGGGGCAATAGACAGTAAAACACCGTTTTCTGTGCATGCTTGCACATCAACTTTATCGTAACCTACACCAAACCTTGCGATAATTGCCAATCTGTCGTTACCCGTGAACGTATCAGCAGTGATTCCTGCTCCCAATACCAAAAGTGCATCGTAATCCTTTATATCAGCAGCAGAAAGCACTGTTGAATGTTCAGGAATGTATTCCCAAGACAATTCTGCTTTATCAAACAGTGGTCCAGCAATGTTATCTAAATCTGAACTTCCGTCAGGTTTCAGGAAGTCACGAGTAACCCCAATGTGAAAATCGTGTTCTTGCATTATGATTCCATTATAAAAGTGTTAATTGGCTTGATAACAACCCACTTACTGAGATTCTAAAGCAACTCTCCGTAGATATTTCCATCCAACAGGAGAAAGATTAAGATTTTTTACGCTATTGTTAATAACCAATAATCTTTGAGCATGCGCTAATGGTACCCAAGGCGCATCTCTATGAAAAATCGCTTGTGCTTGCTTATAAAGTTCAGTACGTTCACCTCTATCTGTGCTCATTCTTGCTCGTACCAAAATATCATGCATCTCATCATTCTTGTAGAATGCTATATTAAGTGCTGGTTTCTCTGCAGTTGTTTTACTTAACAGATAATAGAAGAAACTATCTGGATCGCCTCCCGCAATCCACCCAAGCATTGCCATATCATGCTCACCTAATTCAGTCTTTGCAAGATAGGTACGCCAATCATAAGTGACGATATTTGCCACAATACCGACGTTTTGAAGTTCAGATTGCAATTCCTCTGCAAGAGCCTGTCCGTTGGGAATGTATGGACGTGGAACAGGTAAAGCCCAGAGAGTTGTCTCAAAGCCATCTGGAAATCCCGCTTCAGCAAGCAGTTGTTTCGCGAGTTCAGGATTATATTCGTAATCTTCAATCGTATCATCATAGCTCCATAATGTTGGAGGTATTGGACTTTTCGCAGGGATACCTGTACCATGATATAGACGTTCGATAATCTCAGCTTTATTGATAGCGTGGTTAATGGCAAGTCGGACCTTCAAATTATCAAAGGGTGGTTTCTCCATATTCATTGCTAAATAACCTACATTCAGACTCGGTTGCATTAGGAGTTCCAACATTGGGTCGCTTTGAACCTGTGCTAAATCCTCTGGATTTGGAAACTCCATTGTATGGATGTTACCCATTTGAAGTTCCATAAATCGATCAGCATTGTCAGGAATAGATCGGAATATAAGCTTGTCTATCGTTGGTTTTCCTGACCAATGTGTTTCATTTGCAGTAAGAAAAATTTGATCTCCCTTATCCCATTTAACAAATTTGAAAGGACCTGTACCTACTGGATTATCCCCAAAATTATCCCCAAAGTGGGCAACTGCTGCGGGACTTACAATAGCATTCTCTGAGGAAGCCATCGTACTGAGAAAAGGTGCATACGGTGTTTTAAGTTCAATCTGTACTGTATAAACATCTAACGCAGAAATTTGACTGATGAATTCATCATAAAAACTACGGGCTAAAGCATTTGGACGACTTAGTGAAAAGACAACTGTATCCGCATTGAACGGTGTACCGTCGTGGAATTGGATGTTTTGACGTAACTGAAATGTCCATATCAATCCATCTGCAGAACTATCCCAGGTTACAGCTAAAGCAGGTTCAATGTCAGTTGTAGCACCTCTGTATTGCACGAGGGTATCGTATATCATATCACAAACTTTCGCTGATTCTCCATCAAGCATCCGTGATGGATCAAGTGTGACAGAATCTCCACCACGACCAAATACGAATGTATTGGCAGTCAAAGTTTGATCCAATGTAGTTAACTTTGTTGCGACAAGAACAAGATCTAATATGTTGATCACTCCATCATTGTTAACATCAGGATTTGGTGTTTGTGTCGCATCAGGTGTTTTTCCAATATGCATAGCAACTATTACTAAATCTTGTACATTTACAATCCCATCACTGTTTAGATCAGCATTAACAGTGTGGTTTTCGGCATAGATTGCTGATATATGTATGGCAAAAAGGATAAAAATAATTGCAATAATACTTAATTTCTTCATGCTTACTTACCTTTCAAGAGTTACATTACGGAAATATTTCCAATTCAACGGATTAAGGGTGAGATTCTTTACCTGTTTGTTAACGACGAGAATCTGTTTCGCATGTGCCATTGGTACCCATGGAACATCTTTATGGAATATCTGCTGTGCTTCTTTGTAGAGGGATGTCCGCTTAGATTTATCGGTAGTGGCTCTTGCTTTTTCCAAGATATCCTGCATTGCATCACTACGATAAAAAGCGATATTCCCAGCAGGTTTCTCAGCAGAAGTTTTACTTAATAGAAAGTAGAAAAAGTTATCAGGATCACCAAGATCAGCACTCCATCCTAACATTGCAATATCGTGTTCACCATTTTTTGTCTTTTCAAGATATGTTCCCCAATCATAGGTCACAATTTTCGTTTTAATCCCAATATTGCTTAGTTCTGATTGCAGTACTTCTGCAAGAGCACGACCATCAGGAATGTAAGGACGTGGGACAGGTAAAGCCCAGAGAGTTGTCTCAAAGCCATTAGGGTATCCGGCTTCTGTGAGTAGTTGTTTCGCCAATTTAGGATTGTATTCGTAATCCTCAATTGTATCATCATAACTCCAAAGAGTTGGGGGAATAGGATTCTTCGCTGGAATTCCAAGACCTTGATATAGATGTTCAATAATAGTTGATTTATCTATTGCATGATTAATTGCCAGTCTGACTTTGTGGTTATCAAACGGAGATTTCTCCATATTCATGGCTAAATAACCGATACTCATACCCGGTTGTGATAATAATTCTATATTCTCATCCTTCCGAATCTGTTCCAAATCATCGGGATTTGGAAATTCCATTGCATGTAGACTTCCTTGTTGTAGTTCAATCAAACGCACAGAGTTATCGGGAATGGAACGGAATATTACTCTATCTAATTTTGGTTTTCCACCCCAATAGTTCTCATTTGCCTCGAGGACGATCTTATCTTTCCTATCCCAACGCACAAACTTGAATGCACCAGTACCAACAGGATTGCTGGAATACTTGTCTCCAAATTCTTTCACTGCTGTTGGACTAACAATAGAGAATGGAGTAATCGCAATCGTGTAGATAAATGGGGCATAAGCTGTTTTGAGTTTAATTTCAACAGTAAATTCGTCTTTAGCAGTGATAGTATCTACAATGTCTGCTAATCCAGTGGCAACCCAATAAACATAAGATCCACCAACATCATGAAACGGATGTGATTTGACATGCTGTCGGTTGAGTGAAAATAGCACTGCTTCCGCATTGAATGGAGTTCCATCATGAAATGACACACCTTTTCTAAGGTAAAATGTCCAAGTTAAGCCATCAGCAGAACTCTCCCAATTTGTTGCAAGTCCAGGTCCAATTTCTGTGCTACCATCTTTGTAATGAACGAGCGTGTCATAAATGTTGTCACAAACCTTGAAGGATTCACCATCTTCTTCAAGTGCAGGATCTAACCCCACTGAATCACCACCTCTACCAAAGATAAATGTCCCACCCATTGAATGTGAATCGGCGGCAACATGCAATACAGGCAAAGTTAACAGTAATACTATTATACTACAAGTAGTGAGGAATGTTGATATTATAGGAAGGTGATGGACAATGACTAATTTTCTTAACTTAAAAAAACAATTCGTATTGACAATATTCTCTATCATACAGTACTCCAAGGCAAAATAATATAGATGATTATATATTTAATTTTGTGAAATGTCAAGATAATCATTTTCATATCAAGTCATAAATCTTGGCAGAGTGAAGTATACAATATTATCTGCCAACCAGCGTATAGGTCTCACAGTAATGGACATATAGCAATAATTGCAGCTATTCATCATGTAAACAATCCATTATATGTGATGATTATGCCAAATGTGTATCCATTCAATAAGTGTTAACGTTTTATCTATCACACGTTTGCGTAATGCAGTAAGTATTGCTAAGACCCTATCGGTAGGAATTCACCGATTATTTTTAGGTGTAGAATGACATCCATTCATCAACTTTCTCAAATTCTAACAGATACTTCACAACCTGTAGCAACCCGTCGTGCTGCAGTGTTAGAAATCGCTGGAATCGGTGGAGAACAGGCACTCTCTCTTCTTACCGAGGCACTGCTTGATATTGCCCCAGGTGTGCGACGTGAAGCTGCAAACGCGCTAAAACAATACGATTCTCCTGATATTACACCTGCATTACTTAATTCAATAAAAGCTGAAGACAACGATCTTACACTCTGGACACTAATTGAAGTCCTTGGAATAATAGGAACGGATGCAGCACTTCCAGATCTAAATGATCTATTAAGCTCAACGATATCCCCGTTGACGCGTCGAGAAATACAAAAATGCATTGATCAAATCACAGATAGACCTCAAGATACTGAAACAGTTGAATTATCTGAACGGACACTTTTAGAGATAGAAGATCAGATTGATTCAACTGATATTAGTGAATTACCTCGTACGGATTCGGAATCGTCTGACTTGGAAAAGGAATCTGATAACAAAAGTGTAGTTGATGTACAAGTTGAGCTTGAGAATATTTCAACAGGATTAGATGATAGTTCCGATGATCAAACTGAATCACCACATATTGTAGAAGAAAACACAGATATTGAACCTATAGAGGCAGAGATAATAGATATTGATGAATCTGAAGCAAAACAGTCAAATGAATCAGAAAATGACGAATCTTCAGTTGAAGTAGTAGAATCTGATGAACAAACAAGCAATTCCCAAGATGAAGATGTTTCTGAAACAGATAATACTATCCGAACATCAAGAATAATTGGGTCATCCCCAACTTTACCGGTACTTGTTCCAAATACATCGGTTGCTCTCTATGATCAAGAAGAACATAACCATAGACCAAGTGTCTTTGCATTAGTGTTACGTCCAACTGCATATTTATCAAAGCAATGGGTCTCGCGGGCTCGTCTGTATTTCGTTCTATTTTGTTTACTAATTGGTTCAGCATTTGCCATGGTTTATTCACAGGTCCAACGTCAACCCCGTTCCCCGTATGTACTAAATGAAGAAATAACATACATGGAGAATCCAGAAAAATACCTTTCTGCGGGTAAATTCTTTATTCAGGAAAGAGATTTTCGTAGTGCAATTGATACACTTGAATTTATTCGGGGTATTGATGTGATTGATCCTGAATTATATGATCTATATAGAAACTTGGGTTTTGCCTATTTTCAGGAAAACCAATATGCCCTTTCCGCTGAATCCTACGAATATTATTTTCGTACTCGTAAAAATAAAACTGTTGAACCATTTGTTGCTGAGGCATCATATTCATACAACCAATTGAATGAAAGTAATCAGGACTCTTCTGATTATAAGATATATAACATGATGGGGACATCTTATACGCGCCTCGGGCAATTGCATAAAGCACGGAATGCTTTTGAAAAAGCCATAAATTTAGCACCGAATGAACCGGATGCTTACAGTAAACTTGCTAATCTCTACTTGGATGGATATCAACAGAAACATCTTCTTACAGAAGGACTTGCTTACTCTGCAGTCCGACTTAATCCTGATGTTCCATTCTATCACGATACTTTAGGATGGATGCATGGTAAAAGTGGAAGAATTAATAAAGCAAATCAATCCTTAGAACATGCGATCAGGTTACAAAGGGACTATATTCCTGCTCATTATCACATATCTGAGATCGCACATAGAAATCAGAATAATAATGGAATAAAAGTTGTTCAAAATAGCCTAATTAATATGATTCATCCGACATCAAATTCGCGTTCTACAATGTTGAATGTCTTATCCTATATATACGAAATAGAAGCACAGAAGATTCCTCGTTTCAACTCATCCCTTCTACGTATACGTGGAATAATAGAATCTTTTGAGCGTGGCAGGCAACCCATCGGTTACCTGCCTTGATTGTTAATAATCTTTGTTATTTATTCTGTGGCAACTGTCGCATGACAGCATTTATGAAATCTTCATCCCAAGTTCTACCGAGTTCTTGACGAAACCCTGCCATGGCTTCTGCTCGCTTTTCAGGAGGGATACTCGTAAGTTGTGCAAGGATTCGTTTCGCATATTGGTTATGCAGTTCTGCTTGAGTTCAAGCGGTGATAAAGCAGGTGTGAGTTTATCTTTTTTTATTTCTTCTCTAACCCGTTTCATCTTTTCATCAAATTCTTTTCGTTGAATTCTCCAATCTTCATCAGATAATGCACTCAGTTCTGCTGTGATCTCATCTGGAGACTTTACTTTTGCCACAATCTGTTTGTGTATAGGTGAGTTCAAAAACCTTTCTAACTCTTCAGGATCACCTTTATGGTTTTCTGTAAAATACTTAACAGACTGACGATACCTATAATCTGCCAGCTCAGCATCTGTAAGTATTTGTTCAGTTTCCGGTGTTTTCTCAATCTCAGATTCTGTGGCATTAGGGGTTTTCCTTGTGATTTCATAGTTCTGTTGAAAATAAACAACACCAATGCCGCTACCGAGTAATATGAGTATCGCTAATGCGATGAATGTTCTACGTTTTGTCATTGTCCTATATCTCCTTTATTGTGTTTAGCGCGTTCGGACATAGTGAGAGTAGAAACATAATCACTTGAAAGGGACTGAACGCCTTGATCAGAATGATGGATTTCTGGAACACTTTGTTGTAATGCGTGCTCCAAGAGTCTCAATGTCAGAGGTGTTGAACATCACTGAGATCATGTTTGCGACAAAGTTCCGCTTGTGAACTTTGACCGCTCAGTGCTTCAAACACAACTTCAGCCTTAAATTCGGGAGTGAATCTTCTTCGTTTTGCCATCGGATTGCTTCTTCTAATTAGATTATAATTATATCACAATCTTGTTTTAGGGAGTGGTCTAAATTTCCGATGGCAGTACAATTTATAATATTTGTCGATTTTCATTTTATGCACCCTTTTACACCTAAAAATCAGTCTTAAGGGTATCAGGTATTTATTACCGATTGTAGATTGATACAAGTTTAACAGAGACTAACTAAAATTAACGATTAATTCGTTATAATGTCTAATATGTCTTAATACGATTTGTGTTGGTTATTTCTTTGCAAAAAGTTAATAAACACAAGTCGTTATCATATACTGAAGTTAGTAGTAAGCTGCATTATAAAGGACATGTTTTGCAGCCTGTTCACAATCATTAGTTATGTAAATCCCTATCTTGTCCTTTTCTGCATAGGAGTATAGCATGTTACGTATTCTATCCATAGGTGTGATTGTCGTTTCTGCTTTTATGATTTTAGTTACTTTCCTTTGGTATAAGGACGTTCAACACGAAATCCATGAAAGCGAGGTTGAACTTCAAGATTTCGTTAAAAAAGGATCAGAGTTTGAGGAAAAGGAAAGACAAGAACACACTGATGAAAACCTGAAACTTTCGCAACCCCATATATGGGAAGAAGAATGGACAAAAATACTTGATGAAGTAAAAAATCAAAATACTCATTTAAACGATGAAACACTTCTTGGAATTTCAGTCGACACTTTTGAATCGCCAGAAGAGTTGCGTGTTTCACCATTTGGCTTCGGACCTTATCCCGAGATTCCAGAGGATTATCCATATGATGTTGCTTGGGATAGTCTATCTATGGCAAATATACCGCATGAGAGACAACCTACTTTTGAGTTGTTATCTCGTGTTCGCGTCAAGTTGTGGAAGCAAGGAGACCGCGATGTGATCGGTCTTAAACTCGATACCAATCAAAAGGTATACCTAATATATCCAAGAACAGTTTACCTTCGATATAAAATTCATGAACATTTTGGTGATGATTCAGATAGTTTTCTTTTTGGTTACGGTATAAGTGCTGACACCTTTGGCGGTAGCGACATATCGCCATCGGAACATACACGGATAGCAGAAGGGGAAAAACCGCCAGGAATTCGTATATTGGATTACGATTCCAGTGGTTTTGATCCTTACGAATTTTTAGGTTTAAACAAATAGGAGGAACCTGATAATGAGACCTAAACATTTTTCTTTAGTCGTTTTTTTATTTATACTACTTTTCTGTGCGTTTAGTAAGTTTGGAGAAACGCATAGTAAACCTAATCTTACAACTTGGAGTTCTTGTATGATTGGCGCATTGGTGGTGTAGTACCGCGTAGTTGGTATTTCGTAGCAGCAGAAGTTCCAAAGTTACCGGAGGACAGGAAGGAGCATCCTGCTGCAAATGCAGGCATTGCAGGGAGCTTCAGTAAACAAGCACACCGATTTAACACTTGGTTTGATAGTGGGAGTGGTGTCTCTATTTATAAAACTAAGTCTATGGGTGGTATTGTTTCATCTGTCGGTGGTCAGTTACTCATACATGAACATGGTGCTAGAGCCATTTATCCACCGGGTGGTATGGACAGCGACGGTCCGGTGAACCCATAGGACACATGGAAATATTAATATTATATTTGTAGAACTGTTGTTTCATATACTGAAGCAACAGTTCTATTATGGTTTCTCAGCACACGCCACAGTTTCCTTTTGTGATACAATTTCTTGTATGAATACATCGGCTGCTCACACGGCATCCGTTTCTACAAAATAGCAGGATAGGTAAGGAGATGAAGTGCCATCGATTTTTTAGACCACAATTTAGTTATAGTTAAGACTTAAGACAAGTTTTTTGCTCAAATTCAATAGGTGTTAAATACCCTAATGCCGAGTGAGGTCGTTTCTGGGTTGGACATTTGTTCTATAAAATATCCAATGCAGGTATTATACCATTTCTATATGATAACAGGACATTATTTCGTAGGTCGGGTAGAAGCGGTAGCGAAACCCGACTTTTTAGAGTGCCTTGTCGGGTTGAGGAACGAAACACGACCTACAATACTATACATTATGACAATTTGTCAATTAGAAATGGTATTAGTTTAACGTATGATGGAAACTTTCCCAATATTTCTACCATTATTACTTTCAATTACATAGATATAAACACCGCTACTCACACCATCTAATACCCATATTTTTTGGCATCTATTTCCAGATGTATCCTGATCTGTTGGTGAAAATGATGTAATTCTATTCCCCGCAACATCGTATATATCTATTTTGCTATCTACAGTCAACCTATCAAATGTCACCTTATTTCCCCTTACAGGATTTGGATAAACAATTATTTCCTTATTAGGTTGTGTTTGATATTCTACGGATACAATTCTACTTTCTTCAGTAAGTTCCGCTCCATAGGTATCTGACAGTTGGATCGCTTCAATTTTGTATTGATAATCGGCTGTTAAAACACCTGATGTAAACGTTAATACAACTCTCTTTTGTGATTGATCTAAAATCGCAGATTGTGGGACGAAATATTCCGTGTTGTTTTCACCTGATTCATTCAACTTGGAGGATCTATGCAGCAAATACCGTGATGCGTTAGCAGCAACAATGTTCATCGGTTTGTCAAAACTTATTATAACCTGATTCAATGGAGAATGAACTGCTGAAATCAATTGTGGAGGAGATGTGGGTATAGCAGATACAGTTGTAGAAGGTATTGAAATATTACCATCAGACGTTTCTGAAGCAATCGCGTACCAATAGGTTTGCCCCGATACAAGACCCACATCAGTAAATTGTTTTACCTTTATTCCTTGCTTGATTGGTTTCATAGATAACTCTGTCTTTCCACGTAAAATCGTGAAAACCTGAGATTGCATGTCAGACTGCCATTCAAGTGATATAGAAATTTCATCTAAAGGTTTCGCAGACAGTGCCCATGGTGGTAATAACTCATTCTGAATTCCGTAGAGATTAGGAGTATTAAAGATTGTATATTTATTATCATAGTTGAACATCAATTCATTATTACCATCGTTGTCAATATCAGCAACAATCGGATTAAATGTACTTGTTGCGGTATGATGCCAGATGGGTCTGTAAGTTGTTCCATCGTATTGAATTAGGTAAAAGTTTGGAGATACTACGATGCACAATTCATTTACTCCATCGTTGTTTGCATCTGCAATAGTAATTCCACTTTCCTCATCGCGTAACTCACGTATTCGTTGATGCCACACTGCATGGTATGAGTCATTTCCATTTGAAGTGTATATTGTAATTAACCAATGCTGCCGAGGAAGATCTAATTCAGTTGTCCAAACCTTTGAACCTACAACAAATTCAGGTGATGAATCCCCATCTAAATCTCCAGCTGCAAAAAGTTGTGGTATACCATCAATAAGTGTGTCAAACCATGTATGTTGATAGTTGCCATCTCCATTGTTTTCGTAGATAAATATTTCTCCATCATTATCTCCTGTCAATAGTTCTATTTTTCCATCAGAATCAAAATCCCCTGTTGCAAATCTGGTTGGTAAATTGTTTGATCCTTGCGTTGGATTCTGTAGGGATACGGTGTTATTGTAGTTGTTATCGTCAATCGATTCATACACATAGATAGAATTTGTATCGTCATGACGTGAATATATCTCCGGTTTACCGTCCATATCCATATCTACAATTGTCCCACCCCATATACCTTCTTCGCTCCATATTGTTTCAAATAGTTGCTTATCTGATGATTGTTCAAGCAAAAATGTTGTTTCTCCTTTGTTGCATAAGAGTTCTATCAATCCATCCCCATCTGTATCCCCTGACGACCATATTCGTGATATTGGTTCATCAATAGTAGAATATATTTTTAGAACCCCTAAATTGTCTGTTTCAAAAATATGGGCAGTTGAAGTTTCTGTTGCAATTCCAATTATTTCTAATCGACCATTTCCATTTAAATCGTCGGACGATATAATTGCGTGTAGACCATATAGTATTGGTGATGTTACTAATAGATGGTAAGGTTGTATCCGTTCATTAAGGACAGATATTGGGTAATAATTTCCCTTATTATCATCAATTCTTATCAATCCTCCACGATTTTGTGTTTTCAATCGATATAAGTATTTCCCTGATGGTAATCCCATCTCAGATAAATTGATGACATGTTGTCGGTTGACTGATTCTGAATATCCTATACGAACAGGTGTCTGTGTATCGGTATTACTAAATACCTCTACGCTTCCAGTTGTAAGAACATCCGTTTTCCAGATAATTGTTGAATCATAATGGTCGCCAGACAGCCATGGAGATGCTTCATGTTTTGTTATAATTGGCAATGTATTACGAATTTCAACGACTGTTTTATTTCGGATTATATTATCATTTTTGGACTGAACACTGAGACGTAATGTATAAATACCTTCATTTATTGCAGATGTATCCCATTCATGTAAAATGCTGTCGTACTTCGGTTTTGATTGAGGAATCCCAATAGGAAACCAGAGATCAGGTGTTTCTGAAATACCGTAATCAAGCCAATATTGCAGAAATTCCGCACCTCCTGCACTACCGACTATATCTATTATATTATTTTGCTCAGAGTTCTCAATTTGAGGTAAAATTCTGGTAGTAATTTCTGCGATGAGACCGTTATGTGAAGTCAATGCTGAATAGGCATCAACAAGACCTGCCCCAACAAGATTAGTAATAGAAAGTTGACGTGAAGAATCCATTATCCATTTATAAACTTGATCGTTGCTACATGATGGATTTGCTGAAATCAACAATGCAGCAACACCAGAAATATGGGCTGCTGCCATTGATGTCCCTGATTTGATACCGTAACTTTGTGATAAATCGGTCGTCAATATCTCTTCACCCGGTGCAGCTATATCAATTGAAGCACCAAAATTTGAAATACCCAACTGGTTTTCGCTATCAAGTGCTGCAACAGAGATAACATTCTCAAGGGCTGCTGGATAATACGACCCCTGTTCGGACGAATTACCTGCTGCAGCAACTAAAACACATCCTCGTCTGTACGCATATTCCACAGCATCTTGAATAAGAAAGGAATTTACCGTGTCTCCAAGACTCATATTGATTACATTTGCACCGTTATCCGCGGCATAAACAATTGCTGCTGCTATATCGTCATTTTGTAGAAACGCTCCACCACCAATTCGGAATCCTGCTCTTAATGTCATTATTTTGCAGTTCCAGACTATACCTGAAATACCAATACCGTTATTTGCTTCCGCTGCGATAATACCTGAAACTTGTGTACCGTGTCCTGTTTCATCATCAGGCATATTATCACGTTCTTTCCAATCTCCCAATCCCTGTAGAGTAGGTGCATCACTGAAATCCCAACCAACCATATCATCAATGTAACCGTTATTGTCATCATCAACACCGTTGTCAGCAATTTCCCCTGAGTTTTGCCACAGTTGATTACGCAACTCTGGATGTTGTAGCATAATTCCGCTATCAACAACTGCAATTACGACAGAAGGTTCTCCCTGTTCAATACGCCATGCACTCGGCAAATTCATTGTCTTTAAGTTCCATTGTTCATCATATCGAGGATCGTTGGGTGTAATATCAGAACAGAACCTACTTAATCGATTCACTTCAACTGCATCAATCTTAGTATTTTCAGATAACCTTTCTTGTATAAGGTCTAACTGTGAAGTATTAGGGAAACGGACGAGATAGATACGACTAAGCAATGGGTCTTGTCCAGCAGGGGTTGTTGGAGAGAAGATTGGGAAAATTGATTCTGCTTCCAATTGATTACAATATTTTTGAAAGTCTGAATAAATATAATCTGATTTTAAACGGACGATGATTTCCCGATTAGAAATGTCGGTCAATCCATTAGGAAATATTTCTGAACTGTAATGATTGGAATCTATTGATACATCTGATGCATTAACAGTTGGGATGCATTGCATAAATATAAAGACAATTAAAAGTGCGAGTTTAATAGAGGACTTTTGCATTTAGTGATATAACCTTTCATGATTTATGAATTAGATGAAATCCTATATTCAATTCTTCAAATATAATATCATACCTCTTATTAAGTATCACCAAAGACTTGATGACATATTGTATATGTTGTACCTGTAAAAAAAATCGTTTTTCTACGTTATAACTAATACCAATTCTAATAATTATTATCCCATTACTGGATACAACCATTGTTGTTGATTGGCAATCTTTCTTCTGTAGGTGCAACCTCTTATCCTGAAAATCCCGGTTTAGTCAATACTGAAAACTAAACCCAAAACTGAAACGGACATTAAACATATTGGATATATATTGTTATCAAATGCAATAACACTACAAAACCAAACGACCATCAAGTATAATATAACCCAACATCCAACACATAACTTACAAAACCGAGGAACCCAATGACAATCAAGCAAATCCAAAAACGAAATCCTCAAATAAATCACACAAAACCTATGCAATACAATGACAACATACCAAAACACAAAAACTGAAAAAACGACTAAAAAAAAACTTGCTGTTAGTTGTTTTTTTTAAAATTTCCATCAACAAAAAAACGACTTAAACCCATACCATTACAGGGGCGAGGACACTTAGCCAAAAATATAAAAAAAACGACTAAAAAACAACTAAAAACAACTAAATGAAGATTAAGTTATTAAATCGGTAATTCCAATTTTCATCAGGTCCGGCTGCTTCTTATACCATTTCTAATTGACAAATTGTCATAATGTATCGTAGGGCGAGGTTGAGGAACGAAACACGACACAACACTATAAAAAATCGGGTTTCGCTACCGCTTCTACCCGACCTACGAAATAATGTCCTGTTATCATATAGAAATGGTATTATATTATCGTAGGGCGAGGTTTCCTCGTCCGCATTCTCACATAAAGTCTGGTAGATCGGAGCGAGTAAAGCGACCTACAACATTGTGTCTGAACAAGCGATTATGACAGACAAGAATTACTAAATTGACGCTTATGGATCGTAGAAAAATGTTCCCTTACACATCAATGACAATGTATTACGTTTCAACTGACATATTAGAGTTTTTATATCACATAAATCCATTCAAATTGAATTATCAGAGTTAATCTGTTATAGTTAAT
The DNA here is from genome assembly GCA_022824265.1 of Candidatus Poribacteria bacterium. Lineage (GTDB taxonomy): Bacteria > Poribacteria > WGA-4E > WGA-4E > WGA-3G > MSPOR6. The sequence continues at coordinate 70,737 of JAJEAG010000033.1, forward strand.
AGAATTGCATTGGAGAAAAAGAAACATATAAATTATCATGCTTGGGGGCATTACAATGAAAGCATCAGAACTGACCGTAAAATGCTTGGAAAATGAGGAAGTTGCATATATTTTTGGGATACCCGGTGAGGAGAATCTTGATTTGATGGATGCACTGTTGGATTCCGACATTCAATTTATACAGACACGTGATGAACGTGGTGCTGCATTCATGGCAGATGTCTATGGTCGTTTGACAGGTAAAGCAGGTGTATGCCTTGCAACGCTCGGACCCGGTGCGATGAATCTTGTAACTGGCGTTGCGGATGCAAATATGGATAGGGCACCACTTGTTGCCATTACAGGACAAGCAAGTTTAGATAGGATGCATAAAGAATCCCATCAATATATGGACGTTGTTTCAGTCTTCAAACCAATGACAAAATGGAACACGTTACTACATTTACCTGATATAATACCAGAGTCTATTAGTAAAGCCTTCAAGATAGCGACAGGTGAAAAACCGGGTGCAACACACATAGATTTTCCAGAAGATGTAGCAAAAATGCAGATAGATGCTGAACCTATACAGCACGATTTTCACAGTGAGGCTGAACCAGTTGAATCTTGTTTGCAACGCGCTGCACAATTGATTAACGATGCTAAACAGCCGATCATACTCGCGGGCAACGGTGTTGTCCGACAAAATGCATCACGAATTCTCACACAATTTGCCGAGATGACAAATATCCCGGTAGCACATACATTTATGGGTAAAGGTAGTATACCTTGGACACATCGCTTATCATTGCTTAGTGTCGGTCTTCAAGCACACGATTTCGTTTCTTGTGGATTTGACCGTGCTGACCTTGTTATTGCAATTGGTTATGACATTGTTGAATACCATCCAAGCCTATGGAATCCGAATAGAGATAAGAAATTGATACATATTGATACGGAAGCGAGTGAGAGTGATGCGTCTTATGTTACTGATGTCGAATTAGTAGGTAATATTAGACAATGTATTAGGCATTTGATGTCACAAGAAATATATCCCAAAGATGCTGAATATGCGACCAACACCTTACGTAAAATTATACTTGACCAGCTATCAAAGCATAGAGATGATAAAGAGTTTCCAATTAAACCACAAAAGATTTTGAGCGATGTCCGTTCTGTCCTTGGTGAAGATGATATTCTAATATCTGATGTTGGGGCACATAAAATGTGGATTGCCCGAATGTATCCATGCTATAAACCAAATACATGTATTATATCAAATGGGTTCGCGTCAATGGGAATTGCAGTTCCAGGTGCGTATGTTGCTAAATTGATATATCCTGAGCGAAAATGCCTCGCTGTCTGTGGAGATGGTGGTTTTCTTATGAACTCTCAAGAACTCGAAACTGCAGTGCGTACGGGTGTTCCGTTTGTAACACTAATCTTCAACGATAATGCGTATGGACTTATCGAATGGAAACAGATGAACGATTTTGGAAGACCTTCTCACATTGATTTCACGAATCCGGATTTTGTTAAGTATGCAGAAGCTTTTGGTGCAAAGGGGTACCGGGTTGAGGGAAGTGATGAACTTGTACCGATTCTAAATGATGCATTTAGCCAAAATGTGCCTTCAGTGATAGATTGTCCAGTAAACTATGATGAGAACTTACGTTTGACCGAGGAATTAGGTCAGTTGACTTGTCCAATTTAAAGTAGTAGACATGCACCGCATGCAGTACACAAATGTCCGAGGTGACAATCCTGCAGAACACTACACGCATATTCTACCACGTGCCTTGGTGTTGAATCGGTAACGGATTTAGATCAAACGCGGATATTCTCAAAATAAGTGTTATATACGAAATCTGAGATTTTGACAATTGGCGCGAAACAAAGATCTTCCGTATAGTAGAAAACGTTAGTCGGGTTTTTAATAGGAGGTTGTGATGAATAATTTTTCTTTAACACCTGAATTTCCGAAATTTCCGTTTGAGGAGTTCAAAGCAGAACATGAACAGGACCATGCTGAGTTTAAATCTACAATCCAAGAATTGTCACAAGTATTATTAGCACAGCTCAAAGAACAGAACCCAGAACTCATGAATGCCAAAATTACTAAACAGAATGATATTGAAATTTCACTAATATTGAGTGAAAATCCGCTTGATGGAATTTTGTTTGAATATCACAGCCAAGTTAAGAATATTGTGCTCAAAGATATAAATTCCCGATTAGAAAAGGAACTTGGTCGGCCAATCACACATGCTGAATTAACTTTTTCTCCCTTTTTTACCTCTTTATCAGAAATAAAAAAATTGGATCATATAGAGAAGGATTATGTATCTGCTGTTGGTAAGGGGCTACAGAACCACTGGCTTACCTGGATAAAGGAAAATATTCCTGATGGCCAAACTACTCGTCCAAGCATACGAATCTATATCTATGCTCCTAGTCGGCGTGGATCACGAATGTTTATCTACGCTGAATCAAATGGGATAGTATTAATAGACGATATTTTTAAACCGCCAACCGTGACACTTGATACAAATGTGATAATAGAATGGTGGGATAATCAAGATAAAGTTGAACATGTAGAAAAATTATTAGAACTTGGAAAAAAAATTGAAATTGATATGGCAGTAACGCGGCGAATTCACGATGATTTGATAAAACGATCATCAACTGACGAAATTAACGATCTTCCAAACCAATTAATTCATGAAATTGGTGCAGTGGCGCGTCTTAACAATTGGAAAGTTGGTATTGACACAGTAGGTATTTCTGAATTCATGGATTTTATCGGATCGATTGAAATCTCTGATGCATTCAATCACATGAACAAAGATAAACGTCCAGATTGGCGCGATTGGGACCATATTCACACACATCATAGGTATGGGAGAAATTACTTTCTCACATGGGATAGTAGAATTTTATATTTTAAAAATGAATTTGAAAATTTTGGGATTAGAGTAATGAAACCTGAAGAATACCTTTCACAACATCAATCCCTGAATCTTGATGAATGGGTAAAGCAAACAATATACAATTCTTCACAAAACTGATATTTCTAAAAGCATTGGACTTGAGAATTTTCGGGCACTTTCATAGATATTCTTATCAAACCTGTCAAGTCTATGTAGATTCACCATTTTACCCCAAAATTTCATGCATCTCATTGGCAATTAAGGATTGTACACTACTACTTGGATAAAGAATAGGTATTTCTCACATTCGATCTTTAGTAATGGACCCTAAGGTCACTTGAATAAATTCGATTTGCAGCGATAAATGATTGATATTTTCTCAACTCATAAAATAAAAAATATGTATCAAGTAAAGAATTGTTCTCAACAGGAATTTTGTAGAGATGACTTTTAACAACGATATTTTGATCATCTTCAAGCAATATAACCACTAAACCAATACGATGTCCTCTATCTTTTACTAACGTGAGTTTGGTATAATAGGTTTACGATCATCAATGTTTGCGGGTGTCAGTTGTGTCGCTAAGAATTCACCTATTTCATTTATGATAATATGGCATTTGAACCCGTAGAACCAATCAACTGATGTCACACCGCGCAGCGTTTTCAACAAAGACACGATGCCGTGAAGTACAAAGATTATGGCAAATCGGCATTGCTGTGGAATCAAGCAAATTCGATCCCAGAACAAACTCCATAACGGGAGGTAAGATTCATTTGTAGCAGTTCCGGCACCTCGTCCATAAGTCCAACGAAGCGGGTGTAACTGACAAGGTAAGGGAATACTCATCGCAACTCTTGCTGATAATAATGTTTAAATGTGCGATGATTGTTTTGATGGAATAACACAAGTATCGTCATTACCTTGCTAATATAAAGTCTACAAACACGATTACGTTTGATAAAGGTATTGATATCTTTTGAAGATTGAGAAGTTTCTTGTCTTTCATATTTAAGAAAAAAGTCGTGAATATCACAAAATAGTTGTATAATACACATGGAGAATTCTTTTGATAAAGAATTAGTATAATCTCTTTATACCATAGGAGTTCTCTATTTATAAACTTATTTCTTGCACCAAACTCATGTTAAAATAAGATGACATATTTTTTGTAGAAACGATCTCCGAATCGCGACGAAACGTAATAGTTATCGAGAATCGGAGTTTCTTCTTCTAACTGAACCTGTCAAAGTAATTCTAAAATTCACTATAAATGATGAACGCAGAGGAGGAAACGATAATCAAAATGTCAATCTCAACAATAGAATGGGAAGATGGTAGGATAAAACTTATTGATCAAACTCTTTTACCAAACGAATTTAAGCAGATATTTTGTGATGACCTTCCAACAATCTGGGAAGCAATCAAATCATTACGTGTTCGTGGTGCACCAGCAATTGGAATTGCAGGAGCTTTAGGTGCAGTGCTTGGGATATGGGATTCTACCGCAACAACTTATGATACCTTTGCATCTGAACTAAAATCTGCAACGGATTACCTTGCTACTTCACGACCCACAGCAGTAAATCTCTTTTGGGCACTTGATAGAATGACGAAAACTGCAGAGGAAAACAGAAACCTACCAATTCCCGAACTGAAAAAAACATTACTTGCTGAAGCACAAGAAATTATTGAAGAAGATAAAGCAATGTGTCGGGCAATTGGTCAACACGGTATGGCATTGCTCAATGAAAACGACACGATTTTGACCCACTGTAATGCTGGCGGATTAGCAACATCTGACTATGGAACTGCGTTAGCAGTGATGTTCAGCGCACACGAAGCAGGTAAACAAATACAGGTATATGCAGATGAAACACGTCCCTTATTACAAGGGGCACGTCTTACTACATGGGAACTAATGCAGGCAGGAATTGATGTCACACTCATCTGTGATAATATGGCAGCACAAGTCATGAAAGAGGGAAAAATCCAGTGTGTTATTGTGGGGGCTGATAGGATTGCAGCAAATGGTGACACAGCGAATAAGATTGGAACATATAACGTCGCGATCCTTGCACAAGCACACGAAATTCCATTTTATGTTGCAGCACCGACATCTACTTTAGATTATGCATTAGCATCTGGTGAAGAAATACCTATTGAGCAACGTTCTGCAGAAGAAGTGACAGAAGGTTTTGGAAAAGTGACCGCACCTAAAGGTGTGAAAGTATACAGTCCTGCATTTGATGTCACTCCTGCTTCCTTAGTCACTGCGATAATCACGGAGAAAGGCGTTGCACATCCACCCTTTACAGAAAGTCTTGGTGCATTAAAAGACGAATAATACAACGCCAAATTCGCTTTTGGCATTTGTCGCCTCGGACATTATCGTAGGGGCGAGGTCTCCTCGTCCGAATTCTCACATACACTATCTGTTTTTAATCTGGATAGAATAATATGAAAAATGAATCTAATCAATCAGTCCGATGGGGTATACTCAGCACGGCGAGTATTGCCAATAAAATTGCACGCGCAATTGGTCTGGCACATAATGCCGAATTGGTTGCAATTGCCAGTCGTAACGAAGAGCGGGCAATCACATGGGCACAAAAGCACAATGTCCAAATAGCCTACGGCAATTACGAAGAATTGTTATCTGATTCCTCATTGGATGCAATATATATTCCTCTTCCTCCTTCAATGCACGCAGAATGGACTATACGGGCTGCAGAACAGGGGAAACATGTCCTCTGTGAAAAGCCGCTTTCTGCAAATTCAGATGAGGCTACCATGATGGCTGATGCATGCCATCAAAACGGTGTTCAACTTATGGACGGTGTGATGTGGGTACATCATGAACGCACCAATTTAATGAAACAGAACTTGACTGATTTAGGAGACCTTCGTAGAGTAACTGCAGCATTCACATTCAATTGGGGGAGTGTTCCAACCAACAATATACGAGTCAAACCAGAATTAGCGGGAGGATGTCTCGGGGATCTTGGCTACTATTGCGTTCGTGCGATTCTGTGGGCATTTGATGAGATGCCAACACACGTTTACGCTACTGCTCGATACAAAGTCGGTGTTGACTACAACTTGTCAGGAATGCTCTGGTTTGATAATGAACGAATCGCAACTTTAGACTGTGGATTTGACACCAGCATTCGCAGATGGTTTGAAGTAGCAGGTACTCGTGCCTCTCTTGTCTGTGATGATTTCACAATACCACAATCAGAAGAATCTTCTCGTTTCTGGATACATGGTGCGGATAATACCAAACATGAAACAGACACTTGTATACAGGAGGTTAATATGATTGAGCGATTTTCCTCTATAGTGCAAACTAACAATCTTGAACCACAATGGACAGATGTAGCGATAAACACGATGCGTGTATGTGATGCGTTGCTTGAATCCGCGAAACAAGGAGAAATCGTCCATATATAAATCGAAGGCATTTTATGAAGATTACAAACGTTGAAACATACATTGTTGATGGTGGATGGAGACCTTGGATTTTTGTCAAAGTTGAAACTGACGAAGGTATCATAGGATACGGGGAATGTAGTGATGGTAGGAATCCGAATGGTGTCGCAGGAACAGTCAGAGATTTAACACCTTTATTAATCGGACAAGACCCACGCGCTTATGAGATGCGGTTCTGGGATATGATTCGTGGTTCCAGACAGAGCCCCGGAGGCATAGCTGCAAAAGCAATTGCAGGTATTGAATTGGCACTTGTTGACATCAAAGCTAAGGCTTTGGGGGTATCTGTTGTTGAACTCTTTGGCGGTCCAACCCGAGAGGACATACGGGTCTACTGGTCACATTGTGGATCTTCTCGGGCAAATTATTATGAATTGATAGGTGTTCCACCGTTGAGAACAATGGATGACATCGCTGCATTAGGACGCGAAGTTGTTGATAAAGGGTTCACTGCACTCAAAACAAATATCGTTATACCTGGGGATCCCGCGTCAGTATATTTTAGCGGATTCGGTCAAGGACCTGGTTCCACAGATGGCAATGTTTCATCTGAACTACTGAATCACATTGAAACATTAATCGCTACATTTAGGGAAGCCATTGGACCTAATGTCGGTCTAAACCTTGATCTGAACTTCAATTTCAAACCGGAAGCGTGTATGCGTATTGCGAAGGTATTGGAACCGTATGACCTGTTATGGTTGGAGATTGATATGTACGACCACGAGGCTATTCGGCAAATCAAAGATTCAACATCAACGAAGATATGTACAGGTGAGAACCTATACTATATGCGTGAATATATCCCATATTTTGAAACACGGGCTGCAGATGTCTTTATGGTAGATGTCCCTTGGAACGGGTTTGCTCAGTCAAAGAAGATAGGAGATTTGGCGGAAGTATACCAGTTCAATGTTGCTCCGCACAACTACTACAGTCATCTTGCTACTTATACCAGTGCAAGTCTCTGTGCTGTGTTGCCAAATGTGCGTATTATGGAGGTAGATATTGACGACGTTCCTTGGAAAGATGACCTGACCACCCATACGCCAGATATCGTAGATGGTTATATGAAGATTCCAACGCGTCCGGGATGGGGAACAGAACTCAATGAAGATGTCGTAAAAACCCACTTATGGGGTGATCGCAGAGGTGATTGGTAGATTTAATAAATTAATTGGTCCAGTTTAAAGGCATTTATATTTTACTTTGCACTATCGTGCAACTGCATCCGAACCAAGATTCTCTTGTATCCATGCACGAAGTGGCACATCTTTATCTCCAGGTGAGGTATATCCCATCCCACCTGTGCTTTTACCCAATATCTGCTGACGAATCGGATCAGACTTTTCCATATAATGTTCTACCGTCATATCATCACGTGGCTGAAGCCAACGATAACTATATCCATAGAAAATCACCTTACGTGTGATGTCTGATGTATTTCGACCAACAGCATGCCATAACCTACGATCGAAGAATACTGCTGTACCGGGTTTAGCAAATATAGGTGTCGAAATTTCAGGATTAACCTTGTCATCATCAGGCATTTGGACCTTATTGAGTTTTTGACTTCCGGGAATCACACTAAAGTTTCCTCTACCAGGAACAGATGTATCTGTCAAAAAATATGCTACCTTCAATGACACCCGTGGACGCGGATCTCCTTCTAATTCAATATTGAGTCTGCCACTATCTTGGTGCCATCCAAGTCGAACCTGTTTATCGTGCTCATCAGGAGGAAGCGGGGGGAGTGCTATCATGTGGGAGTGATAGAGTTTGATATTCCAACCCAAAATACCCCACACTTTTGGAAAGGTTGTATGCCAATCAAGCATCTCAATGAAGATATCGTCTCTTCCAACGAAATCAAGTATGTTGAATCTTGCATTCGGAGGAAGTTCATCTTTGTTCAAGTGTTCAGCACCGATTCTGTCGAATGCTACAATCAACTTCTCAACTATCTCTGGTGGAACTGCATCTTCTACAACAAAGTAACCATTCTCTTCAAATTGTTGTTGTTCTGATTCAGTCAAACAGTGTTCTAAACATAGCGGGTCCATAGGTAACCTCTTATTAGCGTAACTATTGCTGTTCTTTAGTTTTCAAAGTCTACTGTGAATTAAAGTTCCATGCTTCAGTACCATATTTGGTATTAGATAATCTTTCTACATGGTCCATCTCTGACAACGACATTTTTTCAAGATTAAACGTAATTCCTATGTCGAATGTTTCAGTGATTGCTTGGATAAGTGTTTTTCTGGTAATGTAACGTCCCTCTATATTAATAGCAGATGTTTTTTCACTCAACATATTTTTAACGTCGACGTGTTTTGAAGCATGATTAAGGATTGTTTCTGGAGGCATATCTAACGATATATAACCTTGAAACATGATCCCGTTGCGGTTACGTCTTACCGATACACCTGCTATTTTTTTATCATTGTGCATCACATCATGCTCAGCAGGATTGGTTAGACAGATATTTTGAGTTGGTTGTTGTACATTAGGCTTAGAACCAAAACAATATGCTGGAATTCCAAGGTTTACAAACGCTTTTACCAGACAATTACAGATACTTTGATATGTCTCTGATACACTCATTTCACCAGAATGACGGGGAAGAATCAGAGAATATGTCAAATCCCATCCATGCACCACCGTTCCGCCACCTGTCATCCTCTTCACCAATTCAATCCGTTCTTTTTGACATACATCCACATCCACTTCCTTAGATATATCCTGAAAATACCCAAAACTGAATGCAGGTGTCTCCCAATCATAAAACCGTAAAGATGGACTGGGTTTATCTTTCTGAGCGATCAGAATGGCTTCATCTATTGCCATATTCATTGTCGCACAGTTTTTCCCCATAATTAAGAGACGTCCAACGTTATACATTAGGATAGTGGCACTTTACAAACAGCAGTTGTATGTGCATCACAATACCAGAAGTATCCATCCCAATATGTCATTCCATGCGGTTCTGGGTGTGGTTCTGGTATCTCTATTTTGTCAAGATGACTTCCATCTTCTGGATTGAGTTTATATATTGCGCGATGGTTCGTTTCAACACACCATAAGTCATCCTCAACCCAAGCGATGCCGTGTGGTCTATCGTCAGGTGCGGGGATCGTATGAATCACCTTGAAGTCATCATCAACATCAACTTGATAGATAGTCGCAGAAGGCGGCACTGCAACCCATAGTTTATCCTCTCTCCATTCCAAACCGTGTGCACCTGTCTGACCAGCACCAGGTGTGTCATAAGATGCAAGTGTTTCACCGCTATCTGGATTGATATTCAGTATTTCACAACTATAGGTAGATGCAAGCCAAAGGTTTGTTCCTGTGTGTGTTATACCACTACCTCTGTCTGAATCTGTAGTAAGTGTCTTTTTCACATCTCCATCATAGGATACAAGATGAACTTCATTACTACGTTGGTCAATAATCCAGAGTCCGTCTTCGGTTGCTTGCATACCGTTCGGTTGTGGACCTGGCGAGTCAAATACTGTTTCGATTGTAGCCATGAGAAATCTCCGCATAGATATATTTAATTTGGGATTTATTTGTATGCGATTTTGGGTGTGGAGTCAAGAGTTCGGAGCTCCACTCCCAAGACCTAATGCCATATTCTATCAAGAACTGCTAACGTTCTCGACTTGCATAATCCGGACGAAAATCGTTGATGAACCTTGTTAACCCGCTTCCTTCTTTTGCTAATACTTTCATTTCCTCTACGTCATCTTTGCCCGCACTTTGATAAGTGTACAGATAGATACTGCCGCTTGTGAACTGGATTCTGATGAAATTAGCTCCTACTTCATAAGCAGCGATTCCCGAGTTTCCGTGAAGGTTTCCATAACGTTTCATGTTTTCTCTTCTATGTAGATTAACCATAATATCATATATGATAGCACACCCGATAACTATTGTAAAATAATTATCATGTATCAATTATTATTGTTTAAGATTATACTGCCATTGAGATTGTGTATCAATAAAACTCTATTGATTCTGATGAACATCATGTCCTTGTTGATTAATAGACGAAGTTATTTGAAATTTTCCATTTTTCCATTCATGATAGATTAACATTACCCCAAGAGAACAGACGATCAAAATAATCCATAATGTTATATGTGAAATAATGTTAAACACCTCATAACTTCTTAAACCACCGATCTTTTCTATATCTTGTAGGAAATGTATGAAAAATCTGAAACTAACCCATTGGAAGATTCTTCCAATTAGAAGCGTTAAGAAAATTAGAAAAACTCCTATAGACTTCGTCTTTATTGATAAAAACAACAAACACACAATAAATACTAACTGCAGGACAATAGTAAAACCTGACAGTAAAAAATTCATAGTATATCCTATAATTTATGGTTTTAGTTATGTAGAATTATATCAATTATGAGACCATAAATCTATCTTATATTTTCCAAACATATAATATACTGCATTGTGTTTAAGAAAATACAAATAAAACAGATTACCAATTTGGTAAGGATTTTGCTATAATACTATCAATGTGGAATACACCAGATGCATTATACAATAGATAATGTTACATTACATGTATTCCCAAATCAAAATAGAGGAATCTTCTTGTTGTTAAAATAAGTTACCAAAAGGAAAATAAACAAACATAATATACATTAGGAGTAAAATGAAAACAGTAACATTTCACGGAATTGTCTCCGCAAGACTAACAATAAACAAATACCTACAACCAACACCATTAAGATACTATCATGAACTCTCAGAAAGGCTGGGATTTGAAGCATATATTAAACATGAAAATCATCTACCGACAAGAAGTTTCAAAGTGCGCGGTGGTATTAATTTCATGTATAATTTACCTGTAGAACAGAAAAAACAAGGTGTAGTCACTGCAACACGTGGTAATCACGGACAATCTATTGCTTATGCGGCTGCACAGTTTGGTGTTAATGCGACTATCGTTGTTCCTTATGGAAACAATCCTGAGAAAAACAGTGCTATGAAAGCATTCGGTGCTGAACTGATCGAATATGGTAATGATTTTGATGAGGCACGTGAACTATGTGATAAACTGCAAGCAGAACGTGGTCTATATTACATCCATCCTTGTATGGAACCAGCACTTGTCCACGGAGTAGGAACATATTCACTTGAGATATTTGAAAATCTACCTAATGTGAATACAATCATTGTTCCTATAGGCGGTGGTAGTGGTGTCTGTGGTGCGATTACAGTAGCAAAAGCAATAAATCCAAATGTTAAGATCATAGGTGTACAAGCAGAGAATGCTCCTGCAGTCTACCGATCATGGAAAGCAGGTAGGCATATTGAAACCGATTCCTGTAATACTATCGCAGATGGACTTGCAACACGCGTTCCTTTCCCAATCCCCTTTTCAATCATTAGCGAAGGAATTGACGATATCGTATTGGTTAGCGAGGATGAAATCAAAAAAGGTATCATATCGTCGTTACGTTATACACACAATTTAGCAGAAGGAGCAGGTGTTGCTGCTCTTGCGGCAGCGTTTAAACTTTCTGACAAATTAGCTGGACAGAATGTAGCAATGATAATGACTGGTGGCAATATAGATTTGGATACACTTAAGGAAGTTCTGATTAATACCTAACCATACCAGTTGTGTATAACATATACGGGTGGAGAGTCTTGTTTTAAGTGTATTTCCACCCAATCGGCACCATCAACAAATTCGTTTCGCAGCGCGTTTGTCAAGTCAGGATGGATATGTAGAGAAGTCAAGTCCCAACGAAGCTTTAGACTCCTTTCTACAATAACATTTGTTTCTTCTGCAATGAGAGAAACGCGCTGTACACCACTATTTTTTCGCTTTAGGCGCAAATCTGTATGCATATAGTGGATAGTTTGCTGTGGGTCACGCATTTCAACTTTGTAGTCCGTTAACTTGTCGTTGTACATATAACGAGCAAAACGCATCAGTTTAAGATTTCCAAGAAAATGGTCCGTCTCATATTCTTCAGGATGAGGTAATCCACCATATAGGAAAATACGCTGACAGTCATACATCTCTATCGCATATTTTACAGCTAACTGTCCATCCGTATAATCTTTATCAGTTTGTCCAATCCATTCTTCAACTACCTTCTTAGCTTTCGTTGTAGTTCCATTTACGGAATCAAGATCACCGATTAGTATATCAGGAACAAAATCAATATCTCCGATTTTGTTTAATTCATCAAAGATACGCAAACCACCATCCGCACATAAGATAACTGCATTATCATCAATTCCGGTCTGAATCTCTACTTGATAAAAACCAAGATTTCTGAAATCGTAGTATCCATTAAGAAAGATGAGTGCAGTTTTCATTCTCTTTTATAGTGATATTATAGGTAGGAATTAATCGCTTAGGATGATATGCATGTTTCACCCGCTTCAGGTTTTCTAAACCTGAAGCATCCATTGCATTAATCCATTTGTATGATGCCATCAATTCTTTGCAGAATTCGCGATAGATAAATTGTGCTAATCCTTTGATGTTCAGATCTGATATTTCAAATAGGACACAGAAGGTATCTTTATTCAGTTCATATCCGAATGTATAGCCACACAATTGTCCATTGATACGAACAACCCTACCGACTAATCCTAATTCGTCTGCATGACTAATCCCAATTTGATGTGCTGATTGTGAGTCATCCAGCATTACTTGATAAATAGGATCAGCATATTTATTAGAACGTTTCTTACGCCATTCCTCATATAATTCTAAGCATCCAATCTTATCAGAAGATTGATATTGAGTATATTCTACGGATGGATTCCGTGTGATAAATCCGTTGTAAGCATTCCTTTGTTGTTTATAACGATTTCCTCGTAATTCAACCAATTCATCAGTGCGATATACATATTCAGTTTCTTTTTCGTAATGATCATAACCCATTGTATTGAAAACTGAGAGCATCTTTTTCGCTACATTCTCAATACGTGCAATCTGTGGATTTCTGTTTGATTCCAGCATGTATTGATAGGATTTGTTAACCACCTCTATATACGAGAGATTATTTATTAAACATGGTATTGGTAGAATCGGCATGAAGTAGTCCTTACCATGTTTTGCATATACACAGAGAAAATCTGTATGGTCAGTCGTAGCATGTTTGGGAGTACTATAAATCGTATAGAAAAGTTTGAAGTAATCTTTCCAGATGTATAGTGGAGCAAAAGCATAATTGGATAGAGACATACATGTCTTATGAAGAAATTCATCAAAAATCGGTTTGTCTTCAAGAGTTAATGGATTGAGTTGCATATTCCAAGATTGCGTTTCAAGGTATGAAAAACTCTTACAGTTTCTTGATAATCACCGATAAGACTCCAATTCTTCTGAATGACAGTATATATCTGTTCTGATTCAACATAATTAATTACATGCTGAAGATGTCGCTGAAAATCTTCTGATTCAAAATGTGCTTCGCCAAACGGGCAGAGCATATCCACTCCCAGAACAACACTGGTTCTGTCATGATTGAACATTAAAGCAAAAGGGTATAGTTTACAGTCAAGTGGACGGTTTTTATAGATTGTACATCTACTTGTTTCCGGTTCAAAGAAAGGGCATATATAATAGTCTTTGTGAGGTTTTAACTTAATCTGTGAACTGTTACCATCTTCTTGTAGTTGGAATAAAGATGGATTCGCACCTTGAGAAATTACACGTTTTTTCTCTATATCAGTAAAGATAGGTGCAAGTGGACTATTCTTGTCCAAGAAACGACAGCAGACATCGCAAGAGAAGCATACTTCACTGGGTATGATTTGGTAGAGTTGAAGATTCTGATCGTTGTGTGTTTTCATTTTTCAAAGGGTCTGGACCATAATTATTAGGACCATTTGTACCTTTTAGGAATAGAACTTCAATGACAAACAGCCAAATCCATAATACAATCATATAGATAAAAAGGACGAAAAATACAATAAGACCATAAACAATATAATCCATTGTATTCGGTTTAGGTAAATCGGCATATTTTTCAAGTGGATACCAAAATGATTTGTTACGGTCATGTATCCTCTTTATCATTAGAACAAAAACCGACCATGAATTTAACAGTATTATTGGATAAATTAGGAAAAATAAAATACCTTCATTTAGATCTATCGGTATGATAACTCTGATTAGATAGACAAAAAAATAAATCCCGGCAAATAACGGAACACCTTTAATCCAAAATTGTGAACGACTGATCCGTCCGTTAAATGAAAAGTAATATCTCCAGAAATTCATTTTATAGTTTTATAATCAAACACCAATTTCATTAGTTATCCCCAAGAATATTACGAATTGTCTCAATCACAGTGTAGACATGATCATTAGACAACCCTGGATGTAGAGGAAGACTAACGACGCGTTCAAAAACTTCCTCTGCATAAGGAAAATCTCCTTCTTTGTATCCGTATTGTTTCTGATAAAAATCAAATAGATGTAATGGAATATAATGAACACTACATTCTATATTTTCTTCACGTAGCGTATCAACGAATTTATCACGGTCAGTTTCTTGTAGTTGAATTATATATAAATGCCATGAATGTTCATTTTCATTTTCTGGGACGAAAGGGGTACTAATCTGTGGAATCTTTTGTAGTTCATTCTGATATATTTCAGCAATATTCCTGCGACGTTCATGCTGTTTGTTAAGTTTCATGAGTTGACATAACCCCATAGCTGCTTGAATATCGGTCATGTTGTATTTGTATCCCTCTGAGGTAATATCGTATCGCCAAACACTACGACGTGACTGTCGGGACCACGCATCTTTGTCAATACCGTGTAGTCGCATTGTTTGAAGTTGTCCAGCATAATCATCGTTATTCGTTGTAATCATACCACCTTCGGCTGTTGTTAGGTTTTTGTTCGCATAAAAACTAAATGCTGAAAGGTCTCCGAGATTTCCAATGTATTGTCCGTTATATTGTGTTGGTAAGGCGTGTGCAGCATCGTCAATTAAGATGAGATTATGTTTGGCACATATATTTTGCAGCTCAGTCATATCGCAAGGTAATCCGGCTATGTGAACAGGAATAATCGCTTTTGTTTTCGGTGTAATTGCTTGTTCAATATTGTCAATATTTATGTTTAACGTGTCTGGTTCTATGTCTACGAAGACAGGCTTTGCACCTACATATCGGATAGCTTCTGCAGTGGCGGTAAAGGTGTATGGTGTAGTAATAATTTCGTCATCGGTACTGATACCAGAAACTACAAGACTCAAGTGTAATGCTGCAGTGCATGAACTTACTGCGATGGCGTGCTTGACTCCAAGGTATTCAGCAAAAGCACGTTCAAACTCACGGACTCTTGCCCCACTACTAATCCATTTAGAGGCAAGTACTTGACTAACTGCCTCTATTTCTGTTTCGTCTATCCAAGGTCGACTGAAAGGTATAAAAGGTTTTTGTTCCACAAGTGATTCCTCTTCAAACATTCATCTATGTTTCTGTAGTTTTCGGTCCCAGAATATGTATCATTGCTTCAAGTGCGAGAATATAACTATATGCGCCAAAACCACTCACTACTCCTGCTGCAACTCCTGAAATGTGTGAATGATGTCGAAATTCCTCGCGCGCATAGATATTGGATAGGTGGATTTCAACAGTAGGTATAGCAACAGTTGCAAGTGCATCTCTGATTGCTATGCTGGTATGTGTATAGGCAGCAGGATTTATGAGTATTCCATCTGCCCAATCTATGTGATCCCCGATTATAGTGACAATTTCACCTTCATGGTTGGATTGCAATATCTTTAGAACTACATCGTGAGGTGTTGAAGCTACAAACTCGTCAAGGGCTTTATTGATATCTTGCAATGTTTGGTGTCCATATACCTCTGGCTGTCGTCTGCCTAAAAGATGTAGATTCGGTCCGTGTAGGACAAGTATGTTCATATTCTATTACCTTATACTATATTTTTATATCTCTCATCAAAGAATAAATCCATCATAGTATTTTATTTCAAAAACGATTTGAAATCAATAATAAAACAGGCAGAGCCATTCAGTTTTCGTTTATTCGTAGAAATACGTCATAAAGTCGTGACCAGGAAGTCGATCCTATAAAAGAGGGTGAGGGTAAAAACGGGCGAGGAGACCTCGCCCCTACGATAATGTAATAAGCGTAATGAATTGCGAATAAATGCATCTTTATCTATGTTGACAGTTATGTGTTCCAGTAAAATCATCAACCAACGAATACAATATAGTACTCAATCTATCTGTGGGTCAAGGGCATCTCTGAGCGCATCTCCAAGGAGATTAAAACCTAATACCACGAGAAAGATTGCCATTCCTGGAGCAGTGACTGCCAATGGAACTTTCCGTATATGCTTTGTATTTTCATTGAGCATTGCCCCCCATTCAGGCACACCGACCTCTGCACCAAGTCCAAGAAAACTCAGTCCTGCAGCATCTAATATCGCTGCCCCGATACCTAAAGTGGCTTGTACAATCAGTGGAGCAAGACAGTTTGGTAACACGGTCGTCACAAGTATGCGAATGTCACTTGCACCAATAACCTTAGCTGAAGTGACATAATCTAACTCTCGAACCTTGAGAACAGATGCACGTAGAATCCGTGCATATTGTGGGATATAAACAATAGAAACAGCAATTATTGCATTTGTAAGACTCTGACCCAATATAGTGACAATTACCATAGCGAGTAGGATACTTGGCATAGCAAGCAACATATCGTTGACACGCATAATCAAGTTGTCCAACCATCCACCAAAATATCCAGCAATAGCACCGAACAACGTACCAAACCCAAGCGAAAATGTTATTGCGATCAAACCTACCTTTAGAGAGATACGGGAACCGAAGAGCACGCGACTGAAAATATCCCGTCCAGTGCCATCAGTCCCAAGGTAATGTTTCCCCGAACTACCTTTTAGTCGTTCTGCAATATCTGTCTGCATCGGGTCGTGTGTTGCAATAAATGGTGCCAGGAGTGCGATAATAACAAAGAATAGAATGATTGATGCCCCGATCGTAGCTGACGGATGTCTTAGCAGTTTACGAAAAACATGATGTTGTCCTGTTGCAGAAGGGTTGGTATTCATACTGTTTCGTCCCCTACACGAATGCGTGGATCAACATAAGCATACAACAAGTCAACAATAAGATTAACAAACATAAAGAGAAATGAAACAAATAGCACTCCACCTTGTACTGCACGTACATCACGGGATTCTACTGCATCGCGTAGCCATGAACCGAGTCCGGGCCATGAGAATATGTGTTCAGTTAAGATTGCCCCACCCATCAAATAACCGAATTCAAGTCCTATCACCGTTAGGACTGGAACCATGCTATTTTTCAATGCGTGTTTGATGATAACACGCCACTTAGACAAGCCTTTTGCATAAGCAGTAGTGATGTATGGTTGATTTAGCACTTCAAGCAGACTTGAACGGGTCATACGTGCAATAATTGCCAAAGGAATAGTTCCCAATGTAATTGCAGGAAGAATAAGATGTCCGATTGCATTTCTAAAGGCAGCAAAGTCCCCCATCAGTAGTGTATCAATTAGATAGAATCCGGACTGAGTTTCAATATCTAAACTCATTACAGTGTCCAATCGACCAGTGGCAGGGAAAATACCAAGATAATATGAAAAAATGAGAATCAGCATCAAACCTAACCAGAAGATTGGCATAGAGATACCTGCCAGAGATATTGACATGGATGTGTAATCTAAAAATTTACCCCGATAGACAGACGCAATAATTCCCGCAGTAATTCCAAATATGATTGAAAATGCCATAGCAGCAAGTGTTAGCTCGGCAGTTGCAGGAAAATAGCGTTTAATTTCATCAATGACTGGTTCTTTTGTTTTGAATGAGTGTCCTAAATCAAGGTGGACAAGATCCCAAAGATATTTACCATATTGATAATATAATGGTTTGTCAAGACCCATATCTTCTCTGAGTTGTGCCAGTACTTCTTCAGTTGCACGTTCACCAGCAATGGTGAGAGCAGCATCACCAGGAATGAGATGTACCATCATGAAAACAAGGAGCGACACTCCAAGAAGTGATAGACCGATGGAGAGGAAACGTTGGATTAGATACGAGAGCAATATATAAATTCCATTTGATACAGATTACAAAAAGGCATTCACTGTCTTTAATTTAGAAAAATGGATTGTGTAACTTCTCTTCACCGACAGTTGTTGAAGGACCGTGCCCAGGGAAAAGTCTAACCTCATCAGGTAATGAAAGCAAATTATCACGGACACTATTTATTTCATCCTGATAGGAGATATTTGGACCTCCCACCGAACCCGCGAAAATAGCATCCCCCACGAATGCAGCAGTGTGTGTAAGAAAACTGCATCCCCCAGGTGTATGTCCGGGTGTGTCAAGGACTGTCACCATCAGGTCTCCGATACTAATAACATCAGAATGAACTACTTCGTGTAATTTGTTTGCAGTTTGAGGTTTGGGTTCATTTTTATGTATATAGGTTTTGCAATCTGTTGCTTTTTGTAATTTTGGTAAACCTTCGGTATGATCTCTGTGTGAGTGGGTCAATAGGATAGCAGTCGGGTTAACTTTATTCGTATCTAATTGTTTCAAAATAAGTGTCGGATTTGCTGCGGTATCAATGATTGCTGCTTCATCAGTGGCTTTACAAATTAAAATGTATGCGTTGACGGGCCAACCCCCAAATGGAACGCTCACTGTGATAACATCAAGCTTTGTATCTCCATCTTGCTGTACAGGGATAGGTTCCCACGTTTCCGTTGCTATGTCAAGAAGTTTTGCCCCATCTAATTTTAGTACTTCTGCAAGTTTATAAACTTGTGCTTCTGTAGGTTTTAAGGTATACTGTTCCATACGAGTTAGATCGGATTCAGTTATGCCTGTTTCTGTAGTTATTTCTGTATGTGATATATTTTGTCCGCGTCTTGCTTTTCCAATAATATCACCAAATTCATCTTCAAGCGCGTATGCCATGTTAGTGTTCTCCCTAATCATAATTTGACAAGAATTATATCAAATAAATAAAGAATAATCAATTCAAAATAGGTATGCTTAACATAAGGATACATGCTATGAATACTATCGTAACCGATTTTGATAATATAGAAACACCTTTAGCAAATATAAATACTGATATTACGTTAGAGGAATTTCTGGAGAGGGATATAAAAGGATATGAATATATAGAAGGTAAATTAAAACAGATGTCACCACCGACAATGGAGCACGGTGAAATAAGCATGAGTCTTATTTTACCATTAGGCACTTATATTCGTGGAAAAGAATTAGGTCGTTTATATCCTGCAGATACAACTTTTAAGTTAGGTGAAAGATTAGTAAAACCGGATATAGCCTATGTCTCAAATGAACGGTTACCGGAAAACCGACGACAAGGTTCACCCGTTCCACCAGACTTAGCAGTTGAAGTCATCTCACCATCAGAATCACAATACGACATCATTGAAAAAGCTCTTGCATATTTGGAAGCAGGAACACGTCTTGTGTGGGTAATTGAACCAGTTGCCCAAACTGTGACAGTGTATCGGTCAAAAACAGATATAAAAACACTTACTCATAACGACACACTTACAGGTGAAGATGTCGTTGAAGGGTTTTCTTGTCCGATCGCACAACTATTTGAATAAGGAGAATGTATGAAACTTGGTTTAGTAACATATAATATGGCAAAAGATTGGGATATTCCAACTATCATCGAACGTTGTTCTGAAACTGGTTTTTCAGGTGTGGAATTGCGGACAACTCATGCCCACGGTGTTGAGGTAAATTTATCCGCAAGTGAACGCACAGCAGTAAAACAACAGTTTGAAGATTCACCCATTGAGATTGCCGGTTTAGGTTCCGCATTTGACTATCACTCAGTAGACCAAGATGCTGTTCGTAAGAATATTGAAGGCACTAAAGAATACTCACAGTTGGCTGCTGATGTCGGAGCACCGGGGGTAAAGGTTCGACCAAATGGACTTCCCAGCGATGTTCCTGTTGAAAAGACATTAGAACAGATAGGATTGGCATTACGAGAATGTGGGGAATTTGCTGCAGATCTCGGTGTTCAGATTCGATTAGAAGTGCATGGTGGAGGAACATCGGAACTAAAACATATTCGGACTATTATTGACGTTGCAGATCATGAAAATGTATATGTATGTTGGAACTCAAACTTTGGTGAGGTAGAAAATGGTTCAATTGAAAATAATTTCAACTATGTAAGAGGCAAAATTGGATTGGTTCATATTACAGAACTGCACAGAACCGAATATCCATGGCGCGAGTTGTTCACATTATTGAAAGACTCAGGATATACGGGATATACTTTAGCAGAAATCGCTGGTAGTTCAGATCCTGTGCGGGTTATGAATTTCTATCGTGCATTATGGCATGAGTTTAATAGATAGAGCTTAATTTAGGAGAAGAATAAATTATGAAAAATCAACTATTATTAGTACTATTTGCTATAATTATTGTGGTTGTTTCTGTCAACAATTCAGCAGCAATAATTGACTCAGGTGCTGCAATTGGAATTTGGCTTCTTGACGAAGGAAATGGTAATACCGTAAAGGATTCATCTGGTAATGGCAATGATGGCAAAATAGTTGGAGCAAAATGGACAGATGGTAAGTTTGGGAAGGCACTTGATTTTAATGGTTCAGCAAAGGTTGAAATCCCACCAAGTGAGTCAATTGATGATTTTCGTGAGGAGTTCACGTATTTATTATGGGTGAAACCAACAGCGGCACCACCCAATGTCAACACACGCGTTATTGAACGTGATTGGCATAATCCAACTATCCAAATTGGACCAGCAGATTTTTACGGAAGTATCGCTGTAAATGGTGACCAAGCTCAAACACATGTTCGTGGTGGTAGTTGGGAACAGGATGAATGGAGTTTTGTTGCAATAACTTACGATGGAAATGTTCTCAAACTATTTGTTGACGGTGAATTTGTTGGAGAGAAGGCAGTAGGTGTCCCTGACAATAAACCAAACGGTGATATTAGGTTGGCATCATGGAAAGATCCAGGTTGGACATATATTGGATTAATTGATGACGTAGGTATCTTCAATATACCTCTATCTGAAGATGATTTATTACAAGTTATGGATAATGGACTTGAAGAGGCTTTAGAGGTTATTGCAGTGGGTAAATTAACAACAACTTGGGGACTAATCAAATTTGACAGGTAGTCTAAATTTCGTTATTTAAGGACTAATGAGAATTCGAAACAGGTACAATACACCTATAATTCATCTGCTAAATGGAGATAATTCGAAACAATGTATATGCAAAAATTTAAAGACGTTACTGGATTTATTGCAGTCCTACTTTTTTGGACTTTTGTTGGAATCATAGTTGGACATCTATTTGTTATCGCTGTTGCAACTATCTTTCAATTCACTGGTGAAAATATAGTCTCTCAACATGCTGAAATAGGTCCTCATAGGGGTCTATATGACTATTTTGATTCTAAATACGACACCGATAGTCCTATTTTTCGCATTGTTGCATGGGTTGCATTGTTAGGGAACATGTCATGTATAATCATTGGCATTATATCCGGATTTATTAAAGGAAAGGTGTTTTACAGAGAAAGTAAGTACATTGAACACAAAATGTTGTGTAATCTCAAATAAGGAAAAATGGATCAACTCGATTTTTATCAAGCAAAATTAGAATATGAAACGGATTCATGGGATCTTAGTGAAGCTCTGAATAATGGAGAAGATATCGTCGTTATTGATGCTCGTTCTCCTGAAGCGTATGCTGAGGAACATATACCGACATCAATTAATATACCACACAGAACCATGAATGGTGAAACAACAAACCATCTTGACAAATCCAAGTTGTATGTCACTTATTGTGATGGAATTGGTTGTAATGCTTCTACAAAAGGAGCATTGAACATGTCAAAATTAGGGTTTAATGTCAAGGAACTACTGGGTGGGTTAGACTGGTGGAAACGTGATGGATATGAAACAAAAGGCACAAAAGGAATTCAAGGAAAAGAAATAAATTGTGGATGTTAAAGACTGAGAACTTTTTAATGTAAAATAGTATATTTTTTATTTGCATTTGTCTATATGATAAGGTATAATTATAAGCGGTATATATGAACACTACATTCCCCCATAGCTCAGTTGGTAGAGCAGATGGCTGTTAACCATCGTGTCGGCGGTTCGAGTCCGTCTGGGGGAGTTTTCAGTTTTGCTGACGGACTTGAAGGTAAAGGTTCGTCAGCAAAATTATTTAAGCACTATTGATATATATTTTTACAAACTATGATGGATAGAACATGCCAAAAGAATTAACCGATGCACACCTTGACGAATTTGCTAAAAAAGGTTATCTAATCGTTCCTGATTACTATTCAGGGGAACTGTTGGAGGAGATGCAAGCTGCTCAACGACGCGTGTTACCTACATGGGAACAAGTGAAGGATAATCCACCATCGGGTAGAGCGATTTTGACAGATTTTCCATCATCTGAAATGGTGCTATTACAAGGCATTGTTGACCACGATGCATGGCGATTCGCCAGAAAATGGTTCAAGACAGAACATATCCACTTCCGCGCTGGGTGTATGATTGCACGTTATCCAGGATTTAAAGGTGGTGGTGTCGGTAGTGATGCAAGTGGTTTGCATATAGATAATGGCAATAACTCATTACTACCGCAGTCAAATTCTGCTCCGGAGTTTGGACAACTTGTCTTTTGGGTACACCTTGAGGATGTTGATGAAGATCAAGCACCACTCAGATTGCTTGCTACAGAATTTGGTAGAGACACATCAAAATATGAACCACTTGTATGCAAAGGTGGTACCCTCTGTATCTTTAGCAACTATACTTATCATTCAGCAAGTGATTATTTGCGTGAAGATGGACAAAGGTTCACGTGGGGGTTTGGTTTAGGTCGGGCTGACCACTATTGGGAAGGATTTCGACATTATACTGATAAAGGAAAACACGCGACTTTTTCACAATTCATCGGCACACTAACTGCAGCAGAGCGCGAGGTATTTCGGTTTCCACCTACAGGGCATCCTTACTACACATCACAAACACTTCAGGCATTAGAAGAACAATATCCTGGTTGGAACGCACGCGACGAGTATTAAAAGTCTTATTAGTTAGAACTCATACTCTTTTTAATTGAGATAATAGGATGTTGATATGAATAGTGATTATCTCATCAAACAAGGATTTTTTCAGGCACTGACTCAATTTGTTACATCACTTGATGTACATGCAAGTACTGAAGATGGTCAATGGCGTATAAAAGGTTTCATTGATGTATGCAGAAATATTTATACAATTTCTTCAGATACGAAAATAATTTCAAAGATTCTTGAAATACATCTTTTTCCTCGTATTCTCAATTTTGCTGAAGAGACTGGATACCGAGTGGTATTAGCTGAACATCAGAATTATTATCCAGACATCTTTTTTGTACATACAGACAACGAAGACATCAAATACGCAGTTGATTTTAAGACTACATATCGTTTACCAAAATATCCAGAGTTTTGTAATGGGTTCACATTAGGTTCACATGGAGAATATTTTGTTAATAGAGAAAGCACAAAAAACATACAATTTCCTTACGGTCAATACCAAGGACATTTCTGTTTAGGTATAATTTACAGTAGACAGATGGAAACGGAAGTTGATGAAACTCGTACATATAAGTTAGATGAACTTCATTCAATAGCTTCTGTTATAAAGGACTTCAAATTCTTCGTCGCTGAAAAATGGAAAATCGCGAGTGACAAAAGTGGCAGTGGTAATACTGCGAACATTGGTAGCATTAATAAAATTGATGATATAATTTCAGGACGTGGTATGTTCTCAAACTTAGGTGAGAATTGGTTTGACGATTATTGGATGAACTATGGTAAGATTACTATTGCAGAAGATAGTGGTAATACAAAGCAGATTAGGAATTTGAAAGATTTTGTTGAATATAGAGGTGGAAATGCTCGGTTAATCGTACCTAAAGCAAGAAAAATAGGTTTGAGGAATGGAAATCAGTGATAAAAGTTATGATTCCCCAATTAAGTGTCAAGGAATAAAGAGCAAACTTGTTCCTCTCATAAAGCAATCTGTGGACTGGTCTTTTAATGGTAAATGGGTTGAACCCTTTATGGGATCGGGTGTCGTTGGTTTTAATATTATACCGCGTAACGCAATATTTGCAGATAGCAATCCGCATCTAATTAACTTCTATAACGCGATCTCAAGTGGAGAAATAAATGGATTAATAGTAAGAAACTTTTTGGAACATCACGGTAAAAAACTATCAAACAGTGGGAAAGATTATTATTATGAAGTTCGGGAAAGGTTTAATAAAACACATGAACCCTTAGATTTTCTTTTCTTAAATCGATGCTGCTTTAATGGAATGATTCGCTTCAATCGCAATGGAGAATTTAATGTCCCGTTTGGTCATAAACCACAACGGTTTTCTAAAGCATATATTACAAAGATTGTGAACCAAGTTAACTACGTTTATGTCATGTCAAGACATTCAAATTGGTCATTTATCTGTCAAGATTTTAAAGAAACACTTAAAAACCTTTCTGAAGAAGATTTTGTCTACTGTGATCCACCTTATGTTGGACGGCACGTTGATTATTTTGATAGTTGGGATGAAGAAAACGAACAATACCTATTTGAATCTCTGAATCAATCTTCTTGCAGATTCATTTTATCAACGTGGCATAGTAATCAATATAGAGAGAATATCTTCCTTAAGGATTTGTGGTCGAAATTTCATGTGCTAACCAAGGAACACTTTTATTATGTTGGTGCCAAAGAGGAAAATAGAAAACCAATGCTTGAGGCATTGGTTATGAATTTCACACCCGAACATATACATGAGGAACCAACAGTGCGAGCTGAACAACTTTCGCTTTTTGAAAAACTGGCAGAATATCAAAGAAGTGAAGTTTGATAATGTTAAATTACATTATGTTCTATGTTTGGTAATCTTTAATATTTCATCACGAAGCACTAAAATGATGTCTTCCGCAAGCCAAAATCATGTAACCATCCTATAGAATCAATCATCTGTTTCTGATATTCATGCATCCTGACCTCAATCAATGCTGGTTTTTCTGCGTCAAGTGCGTCGCGTAAGATTGGCTTGAAGTCATCTAAATCATCAACCCTCCTTGCATAAACACCAAATGATTTCGCAAATTCGACAAAATCAGGATTCTGTAGGTCAGTATCAATCGTACGACCCTCAAAACCTTTCTGTTGAGATCCTTTTATAGCAGATAGACAATCATCATTAATCACAATCACAACGACATTAATTCCATATTTTATCGCAGTTGCCATCTCCATTGCTCCCATCATAAATCCACCATCTCCACTAAAGCAGACAACCGGTCTATCAGGATAAGCAATCTTTGCACCGATAGCAGCTGGATATGAATATCCTAATGCAACGCCTATATTTGGATGTAGAAAGTTATGTGGATTGTAAATTGGGAATTCCGCAAATGACGCATAACCCAGAGAATGAACATCAACCGAATAGATTGTATCGCGTGGAAGAATTTTTTGTAGGTCGTGTAGAATTGGGAGAGGCGGTTGTGAATTAAACTTGGTACGCAGTGGGGGCAGTACGGAATTCCATTCGTTTTGATCAATTGATATATCCTCAATGAGTGCTTGTAAGGTTAGTTTTAAATCACCCACAATCCCTATTTCACAAGGATATTCCCTTCCAATCTCATTCTCATCTTCATCAATTTGGATGAAAGATTCAGGCATCTTCAAACTCCAATTTCTGGTGTCAATTGATGTAAATCTTGTTCCAATTGAAATTAGACAGTCTGCGTGTTTGAGTGCCTGCTGACCTAAATAACCGTAGGAGACTTGCAATGCTAATGGATGGTCTTCTGACAATGCTCCCTTAGCACAACGCGAAACAATTACAGGTGCTTTCAACTTTTCTGCGAGAAGTTTCAACTCATTTCTTGCATTGGAATGAATTACGGAGGATCCAGCGAAAATCAGAGGTAATTTCGCAGCGCGAATCTTCTCTGCAGCAGTATTTAGCGAAGAAGTATCAGGTAATGGTAAATCGTCACGGTGCACACGATCTGGTATACTTACTTCTTCATATCCAGATGTAACATCCATAGGAAATTCCAAAACGGTTGGTCCCGGTCTACCGTTACGCATGGCATTAAATGCATTTTCAACAACAATTGGAATTTCAGAGACAGAATGTGCAATCGCACAATATTTTGTAAATGAATCAAAGTACCGCATCTGATCCAATCCGTGGAACATTTTACTTGGATGTCTACTGTAAAAGTCAGAGTGACTCTGTCCAGTAATCAACAAAACTGGGACACAATCTGTGAATGCCTCTAATATACCTGTAGACGCATTACTTGCTCCAGGACCTGGCACAGTGATTGCAACACCTACCTCACCCGTTGCGCGGGCAAAACCATCTGCCATCAACGTGGCAGAATATTCATGACGTACGAGAAAATGGTTAATATACCCAGTTCCACAACGAAGTAGGGAATCATAAATATTGATATTTTGAGTTCCTGGCATTCCAAAGATGGTATTTACGCCCTGTGCCTTCAAACATTCTATGAGTATATCTCCACCGTTCACACATCACTCTCCTTTGTGTTTTTTCAAGAATTCTTCTAACCAAGCATCTGGATCACGTCCAAGTTTACGCAAAAATTGACACCCTATTTTTTTAACAAAGTTCGGCATTAGGTTAAATAGTTTTAGCTGCCAACTCATATATTTACCCGTATTACACATTTTATGTGAATAATGTATCACCTGTAATCTTATCAAAGAGATGAATCCGTTCTGAGACAAATGATACATAAAGATGTTGTCCTATATCCGCTTCAAAGTTAGGTGATGTTCTTGATTTCAGGATAGTATGTGAACCGTCAACATCAGTTCCAAGTGTTATTTCCACGATTGTTTCCGCTCCCAGTGGTTCAATACTATAGACTTCTGCCTCAAAAGAATTTGGCATTGATTGATGGCTGACAAGTACATCCTCCGGATGTGCCCCCAAAACATAATCCTTTACAGCACTATTATTGATAATAGAATTTGAAATTCGCGAATCTTGTAGATCGAATAAGAAACCATTTCCACTGTTACCCATCAAACCTAAACGAAGATTTCCATTGTCAGACAAGATTTCACACGGAATACAGTTCATGCTTGGACTGCCAATAAAACCAGCAACAAATAGGTTCGCTGGATGGTTATAAATATCTGACGGTGTTCCTAATTGCTGAATCTTACCTGAATCAAGCACAGCAATACGGTCTGCCATTGACATGGCTTCTACTTGATCATGGGTGACATAGAAGGTGGTTGTACCAAGTTCACGTTGTCTCCATCTAATTTCAACCCGCATTTCGGTACGTAACTTTGCATCAAGATTAGAAATTGGTTCATCCATCAGGAAAACTTGTGGACGTCGCACCATTGCTCTACCGAGACCAACACGTTGTGTTTCTCCGCCACTTAATTGATTTGGATTACGCATCAACAGATGTTCAATATGTAACATCTGTGCAATGTCTTTCACACGTCTATCAATCTCTTCTGATGATAATTTTCGAGGATGTAAGGGAAATGCCATGTTCTCATAAACGGTGAGATGTGGATAGAGGATATGGGATTGAAAAACAAAGGCAACATCACGTTCAGCGGGTGATTTATCGTTTACACAGACATCATCTAAATAGATACTGCCTTCTTCTGGTTTATCTAAACCTGCGATACACCGGAGTGTAGTTGTTTTCCCAGCACCTGTTTGTCCAAGAAGTACAAAGAATTCTTCATCTTTGACATCAAGCGATATATCGTTCAGAGCAGTCAGTTCTCCGAAACGTTTCGTTACGTTTTCCAGTTTTACTGTTGCCATATATGTGTTAACTCAAAATCAGATATGTCTCCATTATTACATGTATGTGAACAGATGTCAACTGATGAATCAAAACAGCAGAATTATATCTTCTTGACATGAGAATTGCATATTGATAACATAAAAGTAATAAAACGACTTCTATAACCCTTTCAATGATTGAAGGTGTTATATTGTAAGGAGAAACTTGTGCCACACACATATAAAACTTGCCTTATTGGATGTGGACGTATGGGAGCAACCATTGACGATGAGGTAGCAAATCGACCAGATAGCTTTATCTGGCAGCCGTTTTCACATGCTGCTGCTGCTGTTGCATGTAATAGAACTGACCTTATCGCGGTTTCAGATGTTTTTGAAGAAAAAGCAGAAGCTATTAGAATACGTTATGGTGCTGAACGCGCCTATACGGACTACAAAGAGATGATTACAACCGAAAAACCTGATATTGTCTGTATCGCAACTCGTCCTGGACCGCATGCAGATATAACTGTGTTTGCTGCCGAAAACGGGGTTAAAGGTATCTACTGCGAAAAACCGCTTTGCTGCTCTATGGAAGAAGCAGATATTATGGTGGATATAGTTGAAAAGCACGGTGTCAAGTTTAATTATGGCACGCAACGACGTTACATGCCAATATATCGTAAAGTAAGAGAACTTGTGGATGCTGGAGAAATTGGTAATGTCCAATGTACTATCGCACAATACGGAGCTGGTTCTGCACTCTGGGGATTAACACATGCAGCGGATATGTTACTTTTCCTCGCCGGTGACCCAGAGGTTAACTATGTTCAAGGATCTATCTCCTGCAAGGATTCCGATTGGGATGGTAATCGTTTGAACGTTGATCCTGCTATTCATTGTGGATATATTAATTATGCCAACGGTGTGCATGGATATAACACTGCTGGGACTGGACCTGAATTCGAGGTTTGTGGTACTGGTGGAAAAATCCGTGTGCAAAATAATAGTAGAGAGATACAATTTCGTAAAAAGGATGGAACATTCTATGAGGAAAAACCTTTTCCTGAGGTGTCACGTGCAACTGGAACAGTAATGGGAATTACTGACATTGCAGAAGCACTTGATGAAGACAGAGAGACGAAGGGACCTGTCCATCTCGCTCGGAGAAGTCAAGAAACATTAATGGGAATGATTGAATCTCATCGGTTGGGTGGACAACGTGTTCCACTACCAATGGAAAATCGTTCTTTGTATGTAACAAGAGACAATTGGTAAGTCCGTATGGATCTAATAGAACCTAAGGGTAGTTATTACCATAATTCATGATATTTCTCTCCAACTTATTCCTATATATGCACAAAATGCCAATATGGGATCCCATATTGGCAAAAATACATAAAAATGATAATATGGAATCCCATATTGGCAATAGGATAAAACACTAAATGGAAAAATTTAAAGCGGGTACATATAAACAGCAAGGAGGATATAAGAGTTTTACACCTTTCTACGTAAACCAATATTTTGCTTGGGAAAATCCTATTATAGATGTTCTTTTAGAACAAGCAGGGAGACTATTAGGAGAACTCAACGCTTATGCTGATATTATACCAGATGTCGATTTTTTCATCAGAATGAATGTCTCCAAAGAAGCAAGAGACTCCACTCGAATTGAAGGCACAAAAACAGAACTTGACGAAGTTGTTTTACCACAAGAAGAAATTGATCCTGAAAGACGCGATGATTGGGAAGAAGTCCAAAACTATATTGAAGCTATGAATTTCGCAATAGCTGAACTCCCAAATATTCCTCTTTCAATGCGACTTCTCACGGAAGTACATAAAAGGCTACTCTCTGGTGTTCGTGGAAAAAATAGAGGCCCCGGTGAAATTCGTAAGAGTCAGAATCGTATTGGGGGTTCATCTTTTGCTGATGCGATATTTGTACCGCCTTCAGCTCCTGAAATACCTGATCTCTTAGGTGACCTTGAAAAATTTATACACAATAAATCCTTACATATTCCAGAACTGATTAAAATTGCAATAACACATTACCAGTTTGAAACCATTCATCCATTTCTTGATGGAAACGGTAGATGCGGAAGATTATTAATTATCTTACAACTCATAAATACAAATATACTGACAAAGCCAGTCCTATACCTATCTACCTTTTTTGAGAAAAATAGAGATACATATTACGACTCACTCACAAGAGTCCGTACAACAAATGATTTGGAGCAATGGATCACATTTTTCCTAAATGGAATAGTTGAAACTGCTCAACATGGAATTGATACGTTCAAAGAAATTATAAAACTTCAAAAGGAATATGAAACAAAAATACTAACTTTAGGTTCTCGAACAAAAAATGCACAAAAACTATTACAATTTATGTATACATCACCAATTGTTAATGTGAAAACAGTTGAAAGAAAGTTAGAAATTAGTTTCTCAAGTGCCAATCGACTACTAAAATCCTTGGTAGAACTTAAAATATTAGAGGAAATCACAGGACATACTCGCAACCGCCTATTTGTTCTTGAGAAATACATCAACCTCTTTAGAAGTTAATATCAATCCATCGTAAAAGTGATTTCCGAATTGCGACTGTAACACAAAACCAGATAATACTGGTGATTATATATATTTGATTTCACTCCAGAGACATTTAGCTTTCGTTAATTCGTAGAAATATGTCGTAAAGTCGCGACTTGAAAGTCGATCCTATAGTAACGTAAGTTCGGAATAAGTAACTTACGGAATCGGCTGAATTCACACCCTAAATTCCGTTGGCATTGTTTTGTGTAGAAGCATCCGAATTTTCAGAGTCATTCTTGACTAAATAGGTCATAATAGTCCTATAAAACCTTACTGAATATAGGTTTGTAGCACATGATAAAATTGTTCAAATTTCCCTCTGACTCTGAAAACTCTGAATCTTTAGAACGTCAGTAATGTAAATATCATCATGTCAAAGGGTTCCTACTGGTCAGGACTATTTAGTTTTCGGTTTTTCTGATGCATTTTATCACAAAAGTTAATGTAGTGTCGTAAGGTATTACTTGGAAACTCAACATGGTAGTAGGCACACTCCGTGTCCCGTCCACCTGAGAGATATTTACGGCACACCAAATCAACGGTATGAATGTCTTATGGCATTCCCCGGAGTGTGCCTACTACTTTGCAAGGATAAAATCTTAACTATTAGTCCAACTCGTCAACAAGAAATTTATAAAACTAAATAACCCTGATCTCACTCTGATTTACCTTGTCACTATCAACAAATCATGCTAAAATACACATAGCATGAATGACACTGTTTATCAAAAACTACATAAAGAATTACGTTCGTTACTTGGTAATCGATTTAGCATTGACAGTGATGTTAGAGAAACACATGCAAAGGATGCTTCCTATCACCAAGGTTCTCTACCAGATGCGGTTGTGTTTCCAATATCCAATACCGAAGTATCTGAGATTGTCAAATGCTGTGCAAGATATAGTGTACCGATAATTCCTTACGGTACAGGTACAGGAGTTGAAGGGGCAGCAGTTGGAACGGAAGGCACACTCTGTGTCTCTTTGAAAGAGATGAACGACATCCTCCGTGTTAGTTCTGAAGATAGAGATGCTACTGTTCAATCAGGTGTTACTCGGAATCAATTGAACGAACATCTTACTGAAAATGGAACGCGACTTCACTTTCCCGTTGACCCTGGAGCCGATGCTTCATTAGGAGGTATGGCAGCAACACGTGCTTCCGGAACCAGTGCTGTCTACTACGGCACAATGTTAGATAATATCCTTGGGCTAACTGTTGTTACTTCAGATGGATCTATTATACAGACCGGAGGTAGAGCGAGGAAATCCGCAGCGGGGTATGATCTCACAAGACTATTCATCGGTTCAGAAGGCACTTTGGGAATAATAACAGAAGTAACCCTAAAATTGAAACCTTTACCAGAAGCAGTCGCGGCTGTTGTCAGTGCATTTCCTACTGTAGAAGCAGCAGTAAACACTGTCATTAAACTAACGGGGTCGGTAATCAATATTGCACGCATTGAACTCTTAGATGAACTACAAATGGACGCTGTTAATAACTATTCAAATTTAGACTATCAAGTGGCACCGACACTGTTCTTAGAATTTCATGGATCATCAAATACCGTCACTGAATCATCAGGAGTAGCAGATACAATAGCATCTGAAAATGGTAGTATTGATTTTCGGTGGGCAACCGACGAAAAGGATAGAAAACGATTATGGCAAGCTCGGTATGACAGTTATTATGCAGCACTAAATCTCCGACCGGGTTCGGTCGGATACGTCACCGATGTATGTGTGCCGATTTCACAACTTGTGGAATGTATAACAAAAACTAAAACTATACTTGAAAACACAAATCTACTTGCAACAATGCTGGGACATGTAGGTGATGGGAACTTCCACGTAGTCATACCTTTAGAACCTGACAACAGTGATGAATTGAATCAAGCACGACAGATTAGTAATCAGATCGTGGACATTGCTTTAGAAATGGGTGGTACAAGTACTGGAGAACATGGGATTGGAATAGGTAAACGTGAAGCGTTAGAGAAGGAACATGGTAAAGCAGTTGACATTATGCGTTCAATAAAAGTTGCTTTGGACCCAAATAACATAATGAATCCTGGTAAAATATTCATATAGTTATACAATCAATTTGTCATTATTTTCAATACATTCATGTCGAACAATTACACAATTCTGATTACGGATTATGCGTGGTCATCTATTGAACCAGAAAGGCAGATACTTTCAGATGTTGGAGCGGATGTTATCGTAGCCGAATCAGGAGATGAGGATGAACTTATCTCACTTGTGTCTAATGTTGATGGTATTCTCACGTGTTGGAAACCTGTTCGTGAATGTGTAATTTCTACCGCAAGTAAGTGTCAAATCATCGCGCGTTATGGGATAGGACTTGATAACATTGATGTTGAAGCTGCGACAAAGAATGGGATCATTGTAACAAATGTACCTGCATATTGTGTTGATGAAGTTTCTGACCATGCAATGGCTCTTCTTCTGGCTTGTGCAAGGAATATTCCGATATTCAACTCCACAGTTAAATCCAATATATGGGACCAGAACATTGGACAACAGATGAATAGATTACGTGATAAGACATTAGGTATCGTTGGATTTGGACATATTGGAAGGGCAATTATCCCAAAAGCGATGGCTTTTGGGTTGAAAGTGAAGGTATATTCTCCGCGCACAACTCAAGAATTAATAGGAAAGCACGGAGCGGAAAAAGTTTCTTTTGAGGAATTACTGAAAGAGTCAGATTTTATCACGATCCATGCTCCCTTAACTTCTGAGACACAGCACATGTTCAGTGATGATGAATTTAAAGCCATGAAAACCACAGCATATCTTATCAACACTGCGCGTGGCGGTATTATTGATACTTCAGCACTAATTGCTGCATTACAAACCGGTGAAATTGCAGGTGCAGGAATTGATGTATTGGAAACTGAGCCACCGCAACAGGATGATCCGCTACTACATCTTGAAAACGTAATCATCACTCCACATGCAGCTTTTATTTCTGAAGAATCTATTATGGAGTTACAGATGACCACTGCTAAGTGTGTGGCACAGGTATTGGCTGGACAGTTACCAGATTCTGTTGTAAACCCTACAGTTTTAGAACGTCCAAATCTTCGTGCAAAATCAGTATTACATTGAACTATATATTCACAATCAAATACGTTACAAATTGGAGAACTTAAATGCAACAACTTCCTGACGCTACAGGGCATTTTGGGCAATTCGGTGGAAGATATGTACCCGAAACCCTTATGCCAGCACTTATGGAATTGGAGGAAGCATACACAACACTCAAAGACAATTCAGATTTTCAAAAGGAATTTCGGTATTATCTCAGTGAATATGTTGGTCGTCCTAATCCACTGTATTACGCTGAACGATTAACAGAATCTCTTGGTGGTGCTAAGATATACCTCAAACGAGAAGACCTAAATCACACTGGGGCACACAAGATTAACAGTGCTATTGGACAGATATTACTTGCACGTTGGATGGGTAAAAAACGAATCATTGCAGAAACAGGGGCAGGACAACATGGTGTTGCTACTGCTACCGTAGCAGCAAAGTTCGACATGGAATGTGAAGTATATATGGGTGAAGAGGATATTGAAAGACAAGCTCTTAACGTATTTCGCATGCAGTTAATGGGAACTAAGGTTGTTCCGGTAGATTCCGGTTCTCGCACTCTTAAAGATGCAATCAATGCGTGTTTCAGAGATTGGGTTACAAATGTTCGCTCAACATACTTACTTCTCGGTTCTGTTGTCGGTGCACACCCATATCCAATGATTGTCAGAGACTTTCAAGCAGTCATTGGTGAGGAGGCAAGATCACAGATTTTAGAACAGGAAGGTAACTTGCCAGACTGTATAGTTGCGTGTGTTGGCGGCGGAAGTAATTCTCTTGGTATGTTCTACCCGTTTTTTCATGATGAATCAGTCCGTCTAATCGGTGTTGAAGCAGCAGGTGATAGTATACGAAGTGGACGGCACGCTGCTCCACTTACAGCAGGAAGTGTGGGTGTTTTCCATGGTGCAAAGTGTTATTTATTACAGGAAGAGGATGGTCAAATTACTCCTGCACACTCAATTTCCGCAGGATTAGATTATCCTGGTGTAGGTCCTGAACATAGTTATTATAGGGAAACTGGTCGTGCAGAATATGTACCAATTACAGATAAGGAAGCAGTTGAAGGATTTCAGTTGCTATCACAGACTGAAGGAATCATTCCAGCATTAGAATCAGCACATGCAATTGCTTACCTTCGTGAACTTGCACCTAAACTTGATAAAGGTAAAACAATTGTTGTATGTCTATCCGGACGTGGAGATAAAGATGTTTACACTATAGCCAAGGAGTTGGATATTACAATATAGTTTTAGTCTAACCAGTTTTTACATCTATAGATGTTGTTAATGTTCTTATTAGTTTGAAACATTTATTACTTTTCTGTATCATATATCAAACTGAATGATATACTGATAAATCTATATTATTATAGGCGTAATTCAACTGCTGACGAGGTGAACAATGGCACGCGATACCTCAAACACAGCCTCTGATCGATCTATTCAGAACAAGATTCGTAGCCTGATCCAATTACTCTCACATAGAAACGGTCCTCTGAGAAATTGGCGTTATTTTCCTTCAAAGTTGTTACGTAGAAAGTTGCGATCAGATTCTGCTGAAATGCGTGCTTATGCAGCTGAAGGATTAGGTAATGTTGGCGATGCGCATGCAGTGGTACCACTTATTGAAGCATTATCAGATAATAATATTACAGTCCGAAGGTTTGCTATCTCTGCACTTGGACGATTGCGAGACTCACGTGCTATAGATGGGCTCATTCCTTTTTTAGATGACGATGAACCTGATATGCGGTGTGCAGCTGTCGTTGCCTTAGGGGAATTGGGTTTGACTGAAGGTAGAATTGCCAATCCGCCAATGCAGGTTATTGAGGCATTGGTGAGTAGTGTTACCGATTCTGACAGATCAGTTTGTTCAGCTGCTGTTGTAGCTTTGGGTAGGATAGGAAACCCGCAAGCAATATCTGCACTCAATGCATTAGAACAAACAACCGAAAGTGAATGGATTCGTAGATATATCAGTGAAGCACTGCATCAGATAAATGAACAAAACGAATAGAGCTGGATGTTAGATTTGAAACCTTGCTTAATAATTCAATTATGTAATAGACGAACTTTCATCTTCACTGCTGAGAACTAAATATCAGTTTTGTTTTGTTCAATCAGACTTCCTGTCTTATCATCTCTCCCCTTAAACACAGCATATAGATACCAGAATGCAGGTATTACAATAACCGCGCCGATGACCACTATAATTAGTACAGGTTGAAGTACAGACTTTGATGCAGCAGTATTTGAAAAGGTTAGGTTTGGAGAAACAATATGTGGAAACTGAGCTAAGCCCCAACCGAATATAATCAATATAACTTGAATTGGAACAAGTACACGTGCAAGTGGATAATGTCGCTTCCAGATTGCCCAAATTGCCCAAATTGCTACCGCACCTGTCAAGAGATGAAATGGCACTGACCAGATGCTGTTTCCCAAACCCTTTCGTATTGACGGCGCGCCTTCTGCTGATAGTAGAAAACTGATACCAGCCATTACACCTACGCTGACAGCAGCAACGAGTGCTCGTATGCGAAAATCTCCCTGTAATTCAGGATTGTCTGTTTCAAGTGTAAGGTAAACTGCCGCAAGCAGAGCACAAAGTGTCAAGGTGAATACACCTATCGCAAAAGGAAATAAGGCAAACCAAGACGAGATAAAATCTGTTTCAACAATACCAGTTTCCACATTAACATGAATAGTTCCAGATGCAACAGCACCAAGCGTAACTCCGAGCATGATTGGCGTGATAATGCTTGCAATTGCGAACAGACGACTCCATCTCAGATGGGTTGTTTCGGATTGGTCGTCATAAGTGCGAAATACAAAAGCAGTTCCCCGAAGCACAATTCCTATTAACATCAAGGTTAGAGGAATATGTAATGCTGTACCTATAGTTGCAAATGCAACCGGAAACGCTACAAATAAAAGAACTACGATGACAATCAACCAAACGTGGTTTGCTTCCCAAATCGGGGCAAGCGCATGTTTGATAAGTTCGCGTTGATCCTTTGCACGTCTGCCTGTAGCAAAAAGATCCCATACGCCACCCCCAAAATCTGCACCACCTGTTAGCATATAGACTATCAATGACATTAACATCACACCAGCAATATATACTTCAAGTTGGAACATTGTCATCACCAGAAAAAAGAATATAACATCTCATTATCAACTAATCATATATGAAAATCTGCCGACGTAGGAGTATCACTACGATAATTGAGAGAAAAATGTAAAGCACCGTAAACCCTATGAAAGGGACTATAAGATGTGGCATTGGAGTTACGGCATCTGCTGTTCGCATAATGTTATAGATTACCCAAGGTTGTCGTCCGACTTCTGTCACTGTCCATCCAGCTTCTATGGCAATAAAACCGAGTGGTGTACATATTGTAACAAACCTAAGGTACCAGTTTTTGATGGGCAATCCTTTATGCCTCCACGCTAACCATCCACCGAGAATTCCTGCGATAATCATTACGATTCCACAACCAACCATAATCTGAAATGCGTAATGTACAATAGCAACAGGAGGACGATTTTCGGGAGGAAATTCTTTGAGACCTTTTATTTCTGCGTTGAAGTCAAAGTGTGCAAGGAAACTGAGTGCTTTAGGTATTTCTATGGCGTATCGGGTGACTTCAGCCTCTTCATCTGGAATGCCGCCGATACGTAGAGGTGCACCACGTTCTGTTTCCCATTGTGCCTCCATTGCAGCAAGTTTGACGGGTTGGTATTTTGCGAGACGTTTCGCACTGATGTCACCTGAGATTGGTTGAAGGAGTGAAAAAATACCACCAACGCATAAAGCAATAGCAAAAGCTTTTCTATGGAATTCGTTTTGTGGGTCACGCCTCAGAAAATATGCGTGTATCCCTGCAACAGCAAAACCGACAGCAAGGAATGCAGCGATAGTCATGTGGAGGGCTTGACTAAAAGAGGAGGGGTTAAGCATCGCTGCAATAGGATCAATATTTACTGCCTTTCCATCTTCAATCGTAAATCCAGTAGGCGTATTCATCCAAGCGTTAGCAGTGACTACGAATATACCGGACATCATGCCACCAAGCAGCACCATCACTCCAGCAAGCCAGTGTACAGTTTTTGGAACACGGTTCCATCCATATAGATATATCCCTAAAAATATTGCCTCTATGAAGAATGCCAATCCTTCTAAAGAAAACGGCATACCGATTATTGGTCCTGCGTAAGCCATGAAAGTGGGCCACAATAAACCAAGTTCAAACGACAAAACAGTACCAGAAACTGCACCTACGGCAAACATGATTGCCGTTCCCTTTGACCACCGTTTTGCAAGTGTGAGATATGTTTCATCCTTAGTCTTTAACCACAAACCTTCTGCAATAACCATCAGAAGTGGCATCGCAATGCCTATGGATGCAAAAATAATATGAAAAGCAAGGGACATCGCCATTTGTGCGCGTGCTGCCAAAAGGTCTTCCATAATGTTATCTCACATTACATATCTTACATAAAAAAACAGGCGGGTACACTACCCGCCCAAAAATAACATCTTGACTAAGCAACCCAAGGTTCCAACCCGAGAAGTTTTTTACCTAAGGGTGTCAATTCTGCAGTTTTACCTTGGTTATGTTCCTTCTCTTTCTGGTTTTTCCCAAGTCCGGTAAGACGTTCACGCCATCCTGTAACTCTATTTTCGTTAGTATCCTTACCATCGTTTGGAGCAGGTGACATTGTGATATATTGTGCCATCCGTGGACGTTCAGCAGAATTTGGACTGCTACCATGGGGTAATGCACTATGCCAAATCACCAGGTCCCCTGCCTTACCAGCGATAGGGACAGCATCTTTCTGATAATCACGGACTACATGTCGAGGATTTGCATCTGATGGTAGATCGTTTAACCATGCTTCTAATTTCTTGTGGAATCCAGGAATACAGGTAAATGCTCCTTGATTAGCAGGAGTATCTGCAAGATATAGAACACCCTGTACCTTTAACCGAACAGGCATATTGTCTAACGACATATCCCAATGTAAGTAGGGACCAGGAAACTTCCAATCATCGCGTTCAGGAGGATTCATACTTGCACGATCAAAACTGACCCAAAGTTTCTCATTATCCCAGATCTCTGTGAAAGCTTGATGTACACGCGGGTATTGTCGGTTATCCCATAATGCTTGATGTTGATATATCTCTACCATGATACCACGTCGGGGTGGATCTGTTGGGTACCAACTTTCAGGATCATTTCCATCCATTTCAAGAAAGTCCCATACTGCTTGTTCTGCAGCTTGACA
Source organism: Candidatus Poribacteria bacterium (assembly GCA_022824265.1). Classification (GTDB taxonomy): domain Bacteria; phylum Poribacteria; class WGA-4E; order WGA-4E; family WGA-3G; genus MSPOR6. The sequence continues at coordinate 110,114 of JAJEAG010000033.1, forward strand.
GTTCTCAGGTGGTACCGCTTCACGGACAACCACATAACCATGTTCATCCCAAAATTCTAAATCTTCTTTACTAAATACAGACATAAGTTTCTCCAATATTGGTGAACTATAGTTTATTTTAGCAATACTTATTGCACATATACATTTCATGTAATCAGGGAATGTATACGCATTATCAATTATACTACAAAGTGATTAGGATGTAAAATGTTGTCGTGCATATTCAAGTCGTTCAGGTACACCGATGTCAATCCAATTAGTATCAACTCTATGTACATAAAGTTGGGATAGGTTAGGAAAAACATCCCGTTCAATAGAGAAAACATCAGTTTTTGGAAAAGCATTAGCTATAGAACGATTGAATAAAAAAACTGCACCGTTTGCACATCCTGCACGTGCGACTTGCTGCTTTTCACGAAACTCAATGATGCGCTGATCTTCATCAGCAACTATTTCACCATAAGATGTTAGATCATTCACATTGATTCCAAGTAATAATCCATCCATTTCAGGACGTAGATGTAACAGCATATCTGCTAAAGAGATATTTTTCAACAAAATATCTCCATGCAAAACAAAGACAGGAAAATCTTTAACCAACCGAAACGCATTCTGAATAGCACCACCCGTTCCAAGAGGTTTTTCCTCTTTCGCATATTGGATTTTGACACCTGCATATTTGTCACCTACATGTTGAATTAGCACATCATGTAAGTGTCCCGATGCAAGTATCACCTCGTTTACGCCAGCCGCAGATAAAAGGGCAATTTGCCACTCTAAAACGGTTCTACTTCCAATTTTCAACAATACTTTCGGAAGTTGTTCTGTAGTCTTACCCAGTCTTGTGGAAAGTCCACCACAGAGAATAATCGCTTGCATAAACTTAATTCCTTGGTGATATAAACAGTATAATTATACCATGTCTGGATCAGGTAAAAAATCAAATGCATTTTCAATCTGTTCAAGACTGAGCACATCAAATTGGGGTGACAGATGAATTGCTATTACATCAAAACGACAGGGGAAATCAATTATATTTCGTGTCTGTAGATATGCTAATGCGATTTTAGATATTTGCCGTTGTTTCTGTTTGGTGACAGCATGTTGCGGAAATCCGTACTTTAAACTCCTTCGAGTTTTTACTTCTACGAATACGATACAATTTTCGTGTTGGGCAATCAGGTCAATTTCACCGCGTTGAAAACGGTAATTGTGGGCAAGAATCTTATAACCGTGTGCTTTAAGATGATCCGCAGCGAAGGTTTCTCCTATTTTGGCAATGTTTTGCTTGACACCACCCATTTTAGTACCCTCGGATCCTTGGAGTTATGACAATTATGTTTGAGCTAAACTAATTAGCGAGTAATTTGAAGGTTTTGCGATGAATAGGGGATACACCGAACTTTGCAATAGCCTGACGGTGTTGTACCGTTGGATATCCTTTGTGTCGTTGAAACCCATAACTCGGATATGTTTGATTGTATTCAATCATCAGTCTATCGCGAGTTGTTTTAGCAATAACTGATGCGGCTGCGATGGATATACTAAGATTATCACCTTTCGGAATTGCTTCTGCAGAAATGTCAGTTTCAGGTAGTTTGGTACCATCAACAAGGAGAAAGTCCGGTATTGGTGTGAGTTGTTTTATTGCTGCCTTCATTGCATGCAATGTTGCTTGAAGGATGTTTATATGCTCAATTATTTTATTATCTGCATAACCGATGCCGACTGAAACAGCAATGTTATTAATTTCATCAAACAAACTCGAACGTTGCTTTGAAGTTAATTGCTTTGAATCCTTCAAATTATCTATTTGACAACCATAAGGTAAAATAACTGCAGCTGCTACGACTGGACCTGCCAGAGCACCTCTACCTGCTTCATCTATACCAGCAATCCGCGTGTAACCCTTCTCACTACATGCCCGTTCAAAAGAGTCCATTCTGTTAGACTCTGCGTTCTTTGACACGAGCAGCTCTTCCAGTGCGGTCTCTCAAGTAGTATAATTTTGCACGGCGAACAGCACCGTAGCGCACTACACTGATACTTTCAATATTGGGTGAATGTAGTGGAAATGTCCTTTCACTTCCTGTACCGAATGCGACGCGACGCACAGTAAAAGTAGCACGTGTTCCACCATGAGCGCGACGAATCACTGTGCCTTCATAAGCCTGTATTCGTTCTTTCTGTCCCTCACGGATACGCGTATTGACTCTAACAATGTCCCCTGGACCAAATTCTGGAAAGTCACTTTTCATATATTGACTTTCAACTGATTCAATTAAATTCATTCTTCAGTTCCTCCTTTTATTAGATTAAAACTTTTGTATATATTTACTTGTGCAGCACTATTGTTTGGGCATGTTACTTTGATTTAGATTTACTGCTTTACTTTATTGATGATTGCAAGTTCTTCATCAGTAAGATCATATTCTTGGAGTAAATCTGGTCGACGTTGTGCAGTACGTTTTAATGCTTCAACATGCCGCCATTTTTTTATATTATCATGATGTCCACTTAACAATACCTCCGGTACTTTCATACCTTCATAATCTGCGGGACGGGTGTAGTGTGGATGATCAAGTAGTTCTTTGCTAAATGAATCCTCGTGGGCAGACTCAAAATCTCCTAAAGCACCTGGTAAAACTCGTGCGATAGCATCAATTATCACGAGCGCAGCTATCTCTCCACCACTTAAAACATAATCCCCTATTGAGATTTCTGACGTGACGATTTTTTGACGTACTCGCTCATCAACTCCTTTATAACGACCACAAATTAATATAAGGTGATTTTCCAAAGATAACGCTTCAACAAGGGGTTGTGTTAAAGGTATTCCTTGTGGGGTCAAAAAGACTATGTGTGCATCAGATTCTACATTTAATTCTTTGGTAGCTGCGAAGATTGGTTCAGGTTTGAGAATCATCCCCGCTCCACCACCATAAGGATAATCGTCTACTGATTTATGTTTGTCTGTAGTCCAATCTCGTAAATTATAGACATTAACTGTAAGTCCACCAGCGTCTTGGATTCGCTTAAGAATACCTGTTTGCAGTGCAGGTGCGATTATATCTGGAAACAGTGCGAGGACATCCAATTTCATTATGTCGTGCCTATAATCGCTATGCTTCTGTTCTCGGTTCCTCAATTAATTCAAGAATCACTTTTTTATTAACTTTTAACCCCGCTGTATAAAGGAGAGTCCTAATTGCTTTTAGTGTCCTTCCGTATCTACCAATTATTTTTCCTAAATCCTCATCAGTAACACTCAATTCAATTATAACCACTTTTTCACCAGTCACTTCACGGACGATTACATCATCTGGATAGTCAACGAGAGATTTTACGATGTATTCAATAAGTTCTTTGAACATAACTAACTTTCTGTGGATATAATAATTGTAGGGTATGAAGACAGATTTATCTCAGTAGAAGTTAGAAAACTATGCTTCCTCTTCAGACGTTTCTGTTGTTTCGTCTTTTTCAGATGAATCGGATGCTTCCTCAGTGGGAGGATCTTCCTGTTCAACTTCACTTGAAGTATCATCTACTTCTTCAGGAGTATCATCTGTCTCAACTTCATCTTCAGGAAGCGGTTTTCCAAGTTTTTCAAATGTGAATTTCTTCCAGATGCCTTGTTGTGAAAGCAATCTCTTGGCTGTATCGGAGGGTTGTGCTCCTCGTCTTAACCATTTCAATGCTTTCTCTTCGTCAATAACGACATCTGCGGGTTCTGTAATTGGATTGTAATGACCAAGTCGTTCTAAAAAGACACCATCCCGTTGTGCTCGTGCATCGGCTGCAACAAGTCGAAAAAATGGTCTTTTTTTTCTACCGAGTCGTTGTAATCTTATTCTAACTGCCAAAAATTACCTCCTGGTAAAAATAATATCACTGGGATAACCCAGTAGTATATAATATCTGAAATGTCCTAAATCTTTGTTTACTTTATTTACGTCTTTTACGTTTTCGTGGTTTTCTTGATTTGCGTTTTGTCTGGGTGATTACCCCCATTTTACCACCTAACTTCTGCATTGCCATACCACCTTGTTGGTTTAACATGTTATTCATCAACCGAAGTTGTGAAACCAACTGATTGACTTGATTTACAGATGTACCACTACCTTTTGCAATACGGAGTTTGCGATTTCTATCAAGCAGAAGTGGATTTTGACGTTCCATAGGTGTCATTGATTGTATCATTGCTCTTGCATACTTAAATTGATCTTCATCTGGTTGCAAGTCTTTGACAGGTAATTGACTCTTAAACGGTACAAGATCAAGCAATTGATCAAGGGGACCCATATTAGTTATTTGTTCAAGTTGTGTTAGAAAATCGTTAAAATCTAAGCCTTTCTTTTCTGTAAGTTTGCGTTCTAATTCTCGTGCTTGGTCTTCATTGAATACTGATTCGGCTTTCTCCATCAATGTCTGGAAATCACCTTGTCCGATAATACGCGATGCCATCCGTTCTGGATGAAATTCTTCAAGTGATGATGCCTCAATTTTCTCACCAACACCTATGAATTTGATCGGCTTATCTGTTACAGATCGGATAGAGAGTGCTGCTCCACCTCTTGCGTCTCCATCCATCTTTGTCAAGATTACACCGCTAATATCCAAATCGTTGTTGAAATTTTCTGCGACATTCACTGCATCCTGACCTGTCATCGCATCAACGACAAGTAGTATTTCAGATGGATTTACAGCATCCTTAATTCCTTGAAGTTCACCCATCAAAGTCTCATCAATATGCAAACGACCGGCAGTGTCTATAATAACACAATCGAACCCACGTTGTAACGCATCTTTCACTGAATCCTTGGCTATTTTCACAGGTGAAACATCGGTACCAAGTGAGAAGACAGGAGTGTCAATCTGTTCTCCAAGCACCTGCAACTGTTTTATAGCTGCTGGACGGTAAACATCACCTGCAACTAACATTGGGTTACGACCATCTTTACGGAATTTGAGTGCCAATTTCGCTGCTACTGTCGTTTTACCTGCCCCCTGTAAACCTGCCAACATCACAACAGTTGGACCAGTGGGAGAGATTTGAATCTTTGCAGATTCAGCACCCATCAATTCGGTTAATTCTTCCTTGATTATCTTCGCAATCTGAAGTTCAGGTGTGAGACTACCCATCACTTCTTGTCCAAGTGCACGCTCTTTGATATTGTCAATGAAATCACGCGTGACCTTGTAGTTCACATCTGCTTCTAAAAAGGCGCGACGAACATCTCGCAGAGAATCAGAGATATTATTCTCTGTCAATTTTCCCTGCCCTTTTATTTTTTTGAAGGTGCTTTGTAGCCGTTCACTTAAACTCTCAAACATCACAAGATATCCGTTATCAAAGGAGATTTCAATTATAGAATTATAGCAAAAATATAACTCTCTGTCAAGTTTTTTTATTTATAGACAGGGTTATTTAGTTTTCGTTAATTCGTAGAAATATGTCGTAAAGTCGCGACCAAGAAGTCGATCCTATAGAAGAGTGGGTGAAGACAAGCGAGGAGACCTTGTCCTACGATAGGACATCAGAAATGCTTATTGTCAGAATCGCTGAGGGCACAGAACAGGCTGAATGAAGAGGAGTTTTCAGTGATTCAGATTAATGTGTTTTGTAGTAGTCATTATTTTTCAAATTTCTCGGCTAATTCAATTTTAAATCCGCCCATGTAGTTGTTAATTTACTCCCTATCTCAACATCAAGAAAACTATGGATTTCATCAAAGAAACTCTTTTGGTCATTTGAATTGAATGGATATAATTTTACCGATCTGTGGGTTTTGGCATCAAAGTGAAGGTTCATATAAGCAGCTCCGCCGCTCTGTCCTACACGGTACAACAGCACATTGACTCCCTTTTTCAACTCCACCTCAACATTGTAGTCAACCTGTTGTGGTGCACCAGTCCATCGTGAATTATTGTACCATTTCTCTCCATTAATCCAAATCTGTGCATAGTCATCGTGTGCAGGTGACATCACAGACTGAATGGTATCAGGTGCTCTGATAACAAGAATGCCGTAAGTATCAAAATTGGTTGCAACACCGTTACGGATTATATTATTCTGATTACCCGGATCTACTTCATAAACAGTCCAATTGCGCTTGCCTCCATTGTTCTGTGACCATTCCATCTCAATTCTCTGCGTCTTCATTAGACCATTAACTGTAGAAAGTGTTTCTTGAAACAATCTTTGGTTAGTTCCTCTTGCAATCAAGTCAATAGGTGCTGAAGCATTAAACCCACCATTGTTAATATAATTCCCATCAAGACCATACCATTTTCGTATCCATGTTGCAGCACCAGAATGATCCTCGTTTAATTGTGTTCCATCTTGAGGAACTTTCATCACTTCCAATTCACCAAGTGGTCCGTCTTTAATGTTAACTTCTGCTTGACCCAAGGATTTATCTAATAATGAGAGAAATAATGTAAGAATCAGCAATGTTGAAACTAAATACTTACTGAAATGTGTCATTAGTATCCTTTACCAAACAGAATTAAGATTTAATCATGAACCGATATCAATCAATTTGGATATGTATCCAATGCCTTGTGCCATTCGGTTAACTTAGCTACACGTTCGGCAGAAACAGATGATATTTCAAGAGGTCTACCACGCGTATCAATTACCAATCCGACTACTCCCCCCATCGCTTCAGTCTCAATGTGCGTTCCACGACCAGCACCAACATCAAACTTCCGTGATGGTTGTATTTTCAGTAATGCCTTTTCGCCCAAACCAAGATCATAGTGACGGAGTTCACCGTAAGTAATATCCTCAGTAATAACCTGTGTATCTCCAATTCGGATTTCTACAGAGAGACAACTCTCGCCTTCCTTCCCAATTCCGATAGGTGCGACACAAGTACCAAGATGTATTAGACAATCACGTTCAAAGACATGGGTCGCTGCTTCTTCATTAACCTGCGCTAAAACCCCAAGTTGAGGCATCATAAAAATACTATCAACTGCGAGATGTGTTATTCCTTCAGGTTGAAATGCGTCAATCATCATTAGCATAGATTGTTGTCTACGGGGCGCGTGCGATAAAACACCTCCACTGCCAACTATCATATCTAAAGAAATCATATTAACAAGTGTTTGTCCACTTTCTGCTTGGTCAAATGCTTCCGAGATTGTCCGTTGTTGTTGCACACCACGCAATTCCACTGCCAATTGTTTATGTTGATCAAATGCCAATCTCAATGCTTCACGAGCAATCGCCTGCTCCAAAACCAATTCTTGTAATGTTTGGGGTATAGTTGTGGGACGAATCATCTTATTTTTTACACGATTACGGAGATCGCCAACCTCAATATCAAATGGAACCCATCGCATTACGTTTTCTAAACCTGCTTCAGCAAGTACGTTTGATACGCTATAACTCATACCAAGGTTAGCACTCACTGTTCGGTTAAAAATTGCTTCTGAATCACGGTTTTTGAAGACAGAAAACACATCTGTTGTTGCACCTCCGATATCGACACCAACTACCTGAATATCCTGTTGTGAAGAAACAGTTTGTATTATTTCTCCTACTGCCCCAGGGGTTGGCATTATAGGTGCATCTGTCCATTCAATCAGTTTTTTATAACCGGGTGCATGTGCCATAACGTGTTCAAGGAATTGATCCTGAATTTTATGTCTGGTTGGCATCAAATCTTCACGTTCTAACACTGGACGCAAATTATCTACTATTTCAAGCGACATCACATCATCCAGACGTTCCTTAATCAATTCATGTGCGTCTTTGTTACCCGCATAGATCAGCGGCAATTCATAAGCAATTCCGAGACGTGGTTGTGGACGTGCAGCAGCGATGATTTCTGCCAATTCAACAACATGGGAGGTAGTACCACCATCAACACCCCCAGAGAGTAGGAGCATATCAGGACGTAAATGGCGAATTCGTTCAATTTTTTCGTGTGGTAGGCGTTTGTCGTTTGAAGCAATTACGTCCATAACAATCGCACCAGCACCTAACGCAGCACGTTCTGCACTTTCCCCTGTTAGGTTACGTACAACTCCAGCAACCATCATCTGTAAACCACCGCCAGCACTGCTTGTTGAAATATAAATGTCAACACCATCATCACCATTCTGCGGCTTGATGATGACACCATTGTCAAGAAGTTTCCGTCCTGCAAGTTCCTCAACTTCAGTGATCGCGTTAATAACACCTGCTGTAACATCCTCTACAGGTGCTTCAACTGTTGTAGGGGCTTCACCACGGACAATAAGTTGATATTCATCACCACGTTTTTCAATGAGAATTGCTTTTGTCGTAGTGCTACCACAGTCCGTGGCAAGAATTGAACGGAGTTCACCTCCTGATTCATTCATATATTTTGTCTCCTAATTTTACTATAGAATAGTAATTAAATTCTATAATTCATCTAATACCCTAATTGTCGCAAATACTCTCGATTCACAGACATCCGTTCTTCATCAGTGCGGTCTTCAACCATACCCGGACACGCAGTAATCCACCGTTCATAACCGAGTTTCTCTAAAGTTGACATTATTCCTGGAAAATCAATCACATTTCCTCCACCAACATCAACCCAATTCACTTCATAATTGCTTCCATCTCCTCCAGTGTATCCAGAATAATCTTGTAAATGGACATAGACAAGTACATCCTTATATCTACGAATGGATTCAATCGGGTCAAATCCCCATAGTGCAGAATGTGATACGTCAATGCACAGTTTACACTTACGCAATAGACTCATATATTTTGCCCAATCCTCAATTGAATCTACCGTTGTATTGGTATGAATATGATAACAGACATCTAATCCGTATCGTGCTGCATATTCTGCCCATTCTTCAGAAACATCAGCAAGTTTTGTCAGATCATCGTTATTTATTGGGCGGTCGTCTGGTTTACCAGCACCCATGAACATGAAGCAGTCTGCCCCTACTTCTGCGGCAAAGTCAATTCTTCTTTTATTAATTTCCATCTGTTCATAGTTTTTATCAATCGGCAACCCACGTGCTGTGACCGCAGCGACAGGCATGTCAACATTCTCACAGATCCTACGTATACGACGCGGTGTACCTGACCAATCTAATGATTGCCGCATCTCCCATCCATCCCAACCAGCATTCTTGAGTTGGACTAACAACTTCTCAAAATCAGGTTGTTGCCAACGTAATGTACTATATCCAAATTTAAAACTCATCTTCATACTCCTCTACACAGTTCTTTAATGATTTATAGCAGCAAGCACTGAAAATTATATCAGATTTTTATATTGCTTGCAATAAATGTTAGTTTTTGTTAAACTATTTCTGCAAACTATATATCTGTTTATTTCCGTAAAGACCTATTTTTAAGGAGAAAATATGGATAAAGTGAAACTCGGTTTCATCGGTACAGGTGGTATGGCTGGAGCGCACATGCGCAACCTGAAAGACAATTTTGAAGATGTTGAATTCTGTGCAATGTGCGATATCTCAGAAGACCGTGCAAAAGCACGTGCCGAAGAATTTGGTGGCAATGCTTATTCTGACTTTCGTGTTATGTATGATAAAGAGGATCTGGATGCAGTTTACATCTGCACGCCTCCCTTTGCACACGGTGAACAGGAACGAATCGCTTGTGAAAATGGCATCGCAATGTTCATTGAAAAGCCGATTCATTCTGAATTAGAACCGGCAATCATAATCAATGATTACATTAAAGAGACCGGTGTTATTACAAGTGTAGGATATCACTGGCGGTACGGTGGCAATGCTCAGAATGCAAAGAAAATGCTTGAGGAGCAACCGCAAATTCTCGGAGCACTCGGTTATTGGATGGGTGGTATGCCCGGAACACCATGGTGGCGTGTCAGAGCACAATCTGGTGGGCAACACGTTGAACAGACAACACACATTTTCGATCTGTGTCGATTTCTCGTTGGAAGCGACGGTAAAACCGTACACGGTGTTGCAAATAGCGGTAGCATGACACATGTAGAAAACTATGACGTTGACGATATCAGTATGGTTAACATTGAATTCGAAAACGGTGCTGTTGCAAATATTGTTTCTGCCTGTGCATTAGAAGGTTTTGGACGCGTACATCTTGAGGTATTCACACGTGGTCTCGTTGTTACTGTCGGTGGACCGAACAATGCAAACCGCAAAGGTGAAACAGAACCACTTTCAGGTGCTGGTGGACAAGATCGAGATCGTGTCTTTATTGATGCAGTCAAGAGTGGCGATGACTCAGAAATACTGTCACCGTATAGCGACGCACTCCAGACGCTCCGTATCATGCTTGCTGCAAGCACATCGTTTGAGACTGGTAAAGCTATTGACCTGTAATGTACTTTAGAAACATTCTGCGTGTCAACTGTTCTTACATAGACATTAGTCTCAAAAACACATTGTTGTTTTCATTATTATTTCATTGAGAGAGAAAAATTATGCCAATTAATCAATCCATCTGTTTTGGTAATTTCCGGCGTGATAGAGAGCCGGTAGACGTTATTAAAAAAGCCGCTGAGATCGGTTATAAATCTGTTGAAATGTTACCAGCAGATCTCTGGTCTGTTGTTCAGGATCACGGTATGCGGGTCGCTATCATAGTCGGACACTCATCACTTCCATCCGGTTTGAACGATCCAGACAACCATGATCGAATTGAGGATGAGTTACTCAAGAATATTGACATCGCTGCTGAGAACGACATCCCAGGTCTGATCTGTTTTTCTGGTAATAGAGAAGGTAGGTCAGATGAAGAAGGTCGTGATAACACAATAGCCGGTTTGTCTCGGGTAACAAAGGTTGCAGAGGAAAAGGGAGTTAACTTGTGTGTTGAACTACTCAACAGCAAAGTTAACCATCCAGATTATCAGTGTGATAAGACTGAGTGGGGTGTTGAAGTATGTCAGGGTGTCGATTCACCACGTGCACTTCTCCTCCACGACATCTACCACATGCAAATTATGGAAGGTGACCTAATCCGCAATATCACGGATTACATTGAGTATATCGGACACTTTCACACAGCAGGAAATCCTGGACGACGCGATCTGGATGATGAACAGGAAATCTATTATCCTGCTGTTATGCGTGCTATTGCAAATACTGACTATGACCTTTATGTCGGGCATGAATTCAGCCCTAAAGGTGATTCGTTCGATGCAATGCAGCATGCTTATGATGTGTGTAATGTTTAGACATGATTGATATTTGCTGGACGGGTAACTATACCCGTCCACTTGCAATCTATGTATAATGACATTTGATTGAAATGAAGGGAATCATAATTATTTAATGAATTATAAATTTTAATAATCATAGAAATGTATTAATTGTAATGTAAATAAAGGGAGATTAAGCGACGAATACAATAAAATCGTATATCAAGAATACGCAATCTATGAAACCTAAGGAGGAAGCTAAAATGCGTAACCAACTTACACTCACACTATTCATTCTAATCATTGCAATATCATTCTGTTCTAATGCTTTAGCAAGTCTACAAAATGGGTTAATTGTGTACTACCCGTTTGATGAGGCTAACGGGAAAACAGCTTCAGATAATAGTAAAAACAACAACGATGGTGAATTAATGGGCAGTGCCGCATGGGCACCAAATGAAGGTAAAATTGACGGTGCTATTAGATTTGATGGCGGTGAAGGTTCAGTTGTAGACGATAATGGCGCGGATTATATAAATGGACTTGAGGCATTTTCTATCTCTGTGTGGGTAAAATCTGATACAGTCGGACACGACAGAGGCATTGTTTTTGCTGTAGATCCTGATGGGGGAGACAATATATTCGGTTTACGTTATGATGCAGCAAGTTGGTCAACTAAAGGTGGAACTAATCTTATCAAAGGTGCAATCACTACAACAGGTGGGGGACAAGCTTATGAGGGTAAGAGCGAAGTCCAGACAGAAGAATGGCAACACCTCGTGTTTACATGGGAAAGTGGTGTAAAACTTGCACTTTATATTAATGCTGAACTTGATGACGATCCAACACATAATGATGACGCTAAAGTAGGTTCAATATCAGGTGCAACAAAATTCATTGTCGGTAAAGGAGCAAAAGACAATAACGGCACTTCATGGACTGGCCTCATTGATGAAGTTCGCATTTACGACAGAGTACTCACAGAAAATGAAATTGCTGAATTGGCTACAGGTGTTCTCCCAGTTGAAGCAAAAGGAAAGTTAACCACAACTTGGGGTAATATTAAGAACAAAATATATTAGAATGTTCTGACAAAATCTACTTTTGGGGAGGATACCTCCCCTTATACTCTCAAATTCAAAACAGGGTGGAGGAATAATGCAAATACAACACAGTAGTCACCACACAGTTGAAAACACCTTCCGTTCCAGTCTTCAACAAGAATTATTTGAACTACAAATAAGGACAAAAAATACATTACCGTCAAAAGAAATACCCGATTCAGCTTTTAATGATACACTGTTTCTTCTGGAAATAATGTACAACACGGGTATTCCGATACCAGACATAAATAGAACGAACCACGGAAATATAAGTCTGAAATGGCACACAGAAGAAGGTACAGCAATAATGGAACTCTGTGGTGATGGACTTGTCGTCTACAATGCCTATTCAGATGATGATTCTAAGGACGATGGAGCATGCCTTTTATCTGATGCTGCTGCACTTGATGAACTTCTTGGCTCATTACGCTGTGTATATTAATATTTGTCAGATAATGAGATAGATTTAAATGAATCTAAACAGGTATTTCAGAAATTTTGAATTAGGAGAACATGACTAAATGAAAAGCGATGCGCACGCTAACAAAGCGCACCTACAAGAAAACGTTACTACCATACTTGAAAAACTAATCGGTAGTCAAATTGATGATATAATCGCAGAAATGGATTTCGATTCAGAATCCATACAAACCTTCTTATCTTCACTACCTTCTGATTCCCTTGAAAGCTACCTTATTCCACAATGGGTCGTCCTCGCAGCAGGCAAAGGCACACGCATTGATCCAACGGGTCGTTTGAGCAAAACATTAGATATAATGTTCGGTGACCAAAATATGCTGCAGCACTCACGCCGATTTCTCCCCGGAAACCGTCCAGATATCGTTGTTATAAACCCACAGATGGCAACCCGATTGACTGATAACATATCAACAAAGCTATTGTTAGGTGCAAATGCTGTTCCTTGTATTCAACAAGAAATGAACGGCACAGGTGGGGCATTACAAGCAGCTATACCAGAACTCCGAAAAACAAATGCAGAGTGGATTGGCATAGCATTCGGTGATGAACCATTCTTAGAAAATGCAATTTTTGCGCAGACTCTGTTATCACATTTCCTATCTGCAGCAGATGTCACCTTATGCGGAAAAATACCTGACACTGTTGTAGATAAGGGAGGACTTTTCTTTGATACAGACGGAAAATTCATAGGTACAAAAGAATGGTACGATATGACTGAAGAAGAAAAAGAAGAGATGTGGCAACGGTTGGAACAAGGTAAGGCATATACCAATACTGGTATTACTATCATCCGTAAAAGCGTACTATTGGAACGAATTCATCGATTGCAACCACACCCTAACCGAAATAATGAACTACACCATGTTGATCTTATCCGACTCTGTTATGAAGATGGTTTGAAAACAAATGCCTTTATTTATCGGAACGATGTACTCTCTGGTGTCAACCGTTGGTCAAATGTATTAAAGGGTGAAGAGATGTTATTTCAACAAACACGAGAATTACTAAGTCAAAAAGGAATACGCATTGATCCAGCAGCACAAATTACAACAGGAAGTGAGGATGTTGAAATTGGAACTGGATGCTATCTACTTGGTAGAATTCATATCGGAAATGGTGTAAAGATTGGGGATTATTGCAGACTTGAAAATGTTACACTGAGTGGAACAACAATCGTGGGGAATTCAGTCGGTTTACAAAATGTGTCAGCAAAAGATACTACCTTTGAATCAAACTCTTTACCTACGATATTAACCGAACCTGTGACTTGTCTCGCGGCCAAAAGTATCATTCGGAATAGTACGTTTAATTGCGTTATTGTTGGCAATACTGTTGATTTGTCAGATATTCATGCAAATGCATCAGTGATTCCATCCGATATAAAACTGAATAATAAAAGATTAGGAGTACCAATCACCGAGACGCCTAACGGTGTACCAGGTTCACTTTTCCAACAAATTGTTCCAACTGATTATAGCCCTGGGGTATATACATTCGGTGAAAAGAAAGGATTACCTGATTGGGAAAATCTACGGAAACATGTCAGTTCACATAGTGCATTGGAGTTGATCCCTCGCGCGACAAACAATAAACAAGCACAACAAGTAACAAACAATGCTGTAAATATACTTTTAGATATGAGACGTGAAAATGGGGCATATCTTATAGAAGACCTTACTCCAGAAGAGCTATGGGGAACGATTTTTGAGTTGGTAGAAATACATACAGGTAACCCAAACCCATATCATCAGGACAAACTAAAAGCACGAAAAACAGCACTTGATCTGATACCAGAATTTTGGAATGACAATTGGTTAACGCGTTTGAAACTTGTTGTCGCAGGAAATGTCATTGATTATAGTAGCGCGCGGGTTGTACAAAAAGTAAATGAAAATCCGAACTATTTCTCTCAGGCTCTTAGTGCTGCGGTAGAAACACCTTTCGCCATTGATTGTTATGACAACTTTTTAGAGAAAGTCATCAATTCGAAACCCCAAAAAATATTGTGGCTCGCAGATAACGATGGAGAAATAATCTTTGATATTGCTTTCATTCAAGACCTAATGCAGTGTGGACATCAAGTAATCATAGTTGGTAAAGTGGACAATGCCAGCAACGATGTTACATTGGCAGATTTGCATGAAATCACAAATTACCCTCAATTCACAGAACTTCAGCAAGCAATACGAGACGGTGTCGTTATTCTAATGTCATCAGGGGCAAAGACAATTGGAACTAATCTATATAACGCCACACCAGAATTCATCAATGCACTCTTGGATGCTGACCTTGTTATCTCAAAAGGTCAAGGGAATTTCTTCACAACACCGGGATGGTATAAAGACACATTTTATCTCCTGCTATCCAAAGGTATGACTGCAGAAAATACTACCGGTGTGGTAGCGGATAAAAACCTTCCCATTGACGGACTTATATTAGCATATCTACCGAGTGGTACAAAAAGGGATACAACGTTACGTGAACTATGCAACCTTTGATATCGTAAACTCTCGTTTTCCAGACTTAGGCAGAGCTATCTCATCTACAAATTCCACGTTCACAGATACATCTGAACCAAGAGCATCTTGTATTTTTTGGATTAAGTAGTTGCTTGTATTCTCAGTCCATTGTTGATTTATTACAATCTTAAGGACGCACTGCTCAAACGTTTCCTGAATCAATTGAAATTGGATCACGCCATCAAGGTCATAGAACTGTTGTGTGAAATATCCTCCGTGTACTAATTCTCCATTTTTTGTTTTAAAAGTCGCTGTACTACGTCCAAGTAGTTCCTTTAAAACAGGCAATAGATTACCACATGGACATACCTCATCTGATAAAAGACCTATATCTCCAATTCGGTAGCGAATAAAGGGCATTGCATAGTTGTTTAATTGGGTAACAAGTATATCACCCGGTGTCTTATAGGGTTGTTCACTGTCTATCTCAAGGTAAATATCTCTACAGTTGATATGCATTCGTCCTTCTGCACATTCCATAGCAATTAAACCCACTTCACGTCCACCATAACGGTTGTATATTTTAGTATTGAATACATTTTCACTGAGTGTCCTATAATGTGGGTGTAACATCTCAGCAGACGAAATAATCCCTCGCAATGAACATGTAGGCTTTAATTCATTCTCTGATAAAAATTTGGCAAATTGAAATAAGGAGGAAGGATATGCGAGAATTGTTTCAGGTTTTAGCTTCTCCATCTTTTTATAGGCGTTGTACATCTCAGAGTCAGTAAGTTGAAATCCGTTTAACCAAAACTGATTACGCCAAAAGTGATTCAGTTTCTGTTTCCAATTACCGTTATCTTTCAAATCGGCAAGTGCACCCCAGATAATCAGTTGTGATTGACCAAAATCCCAACCCGCCCATCTATCAAAATAATATACGCTCAGATTGCGCTGATTCCAATAGTTTCTATCCTGATAAAACGTTAAGGGAGAACCTGTTGATCCACCAGTAGCATTCTTTATTCGCTGTTTAGGCGAGAATGATTCTGAACATAGATCTGCCGATTGTTCTTTGATGGTTTCTTTCTCAAGCGGGGGAATCTGTGAAATGTCTTGAGAATCTGTCTTAAGCAATTCGCGGTAATATGAAGTCGTTTGGTAAGCATGAAGAATTAGTTGTCTCAAACGATTACGCTGATATGATATGATAGTTTCACGATCAGAATCATTAAGCGCATCAACCTGTGATAGTTGTGAGTGGAAACTTATACCATTACGGTAAAAATTATACGCAGTCCACAAGGCTTTGGAAAATGAACTTTTAGCAAAACGAGGAATTGACATATCCACATTATGTTACAACTATCAGGTCTTACGCACAAAATGGTAGGCGCGCTTGAAACTCACAATTCTCTTGAAAATTACGATATTTTCGTCATATTATTTTGAGAAATCGTAAGAATTCCGTAAGTCCTACAACTATATAATCGATGAAAGGTATTGAAATGAAACAAAATAGATCTAAGGACAAGTTGGTATGAACATATTAATGTCCTCTAATAGGATCAATATGTGGTTCATAGCCAGGTGGTAACTGATCACTTGAAGAACGTCCATCTTGAAATAGTTGACCTGCATCCGGATTTTCCGATTCAATCGGTTTTGGAAATTTCTTCCATTTGTTCTCTTCAATGGGTTGTTCATAACCATCATCACGGAACCAGTTTATCAACCTATCACGATGTTCCCTGAGTGGACGACCATACGCTGGATTACCAGCAAGATTTCGCTCATCAAGCCTACCTGCCAAACGTCTGAATAGAAATTCCTTCTGATCAGCAGCAGAATAGATATATTTATACGCATCTGTCAATAGCATATACAATCCTCTATCCTCATGTGCTAACTGTCCAATAATTGCATCTCGATCAGAATTACCATACGCAATATCAGCGAGGTCAGTACCACAACGATCAGAGTCAGGTGTCAAACCTGCTGCACATACACTTGTCGGTAATACATCAACAAGACTGGTAGGAATATCACACTGACTGTTTGCTTCAAATCGTTCAGGATAACGCACCAACAACGGAATACGCGCAGCTGCATCAAGGAATGAACGTTTTCCATAACAGTCATAGTCACCAAGTAATTCTCCGTGGTCAGATGTGTAAATAATCAAGGTATTATCAAGTTCGCCAACAGACTCAAGATATTCCAGTATTCTACCTACTTGATAGTCAATAAATGAGATAGCGGCGTAGTATGCAGCTCGCATTGTTCTGAGAAGATTCATGTCCATACCTTGATCACGATATTTGTAGCGATTTTGATGCCTGTTCCAATATGTGTGAAGTTCTTCATAATCTGGAGGAAGGAACGGTAACGGCATTTCAACTGTACGATACAATCTATTCCAAGGCACAGGCGACTCAAACGGTGGATGTGGTTTAATAAAACTTGACCAACATAAAAAAGGTCGATCTGAATCACGTTGTGTGAGAAATTCTAATGTTCTATCACCTACCCACTGTGTATGATGTAACCGTGCAGGAAGTTGCGAGGGTTGTGGAATGTAGTAGTATTCACTACGTTCACCATGCGGAGCAATAATATGATCATAACCATTATCACGTAGTGATTGTGTAAAGTCGTCAGGACCGGCACCCTCCTCAGAGAAATCTCTTGTTTCAAAACCCCACATTTTGCGTCCCTGCGGTGTAAAATGCATCTTTCCAATACCATGGGTTTGATAGCCTATCTCATTCAATAAATCCATGACTGAAGAACGATCTTGGGGCATTGCTGAATTCGTAGTGCAACCTGTCTGATGAGGCCACTGACCAAGCAGAAAACTACATCTCGAAGCAACACAGACAGGTGAAGGACAGTATGCTGAAGTAAAACTTGTTCCCTCACGCGCAAGTCTATCAAGTGCTGGTGTCTGTATTATAGGATTATTGAGAGCACCGACTGTATCAAATCGCTGCTGATCAGTCATCAGGTAGAGTATATTGGGTTTATTAGCCATAGAAGTTATGTTCCTTTCATAAGACGACGGTATATTGTTTGATTATGGATGCCATACATCAGCATAGCATTTTTCCCATTTGAGCACAATATCCAAATTCTGTTATTTTCAATATTAAGCTTCTTTTATAGGAGTGATCTCCGAATCGCAACTTCTTATCCTGTAAATCCTCGTTCAGACAACATCGTAGGGCGAGGTCACCTCGCCCATCTTCACCTACACTCTCTACTATAACCTGAGTTCGCTTAATGATAGTATTGTGTGCCAGTAGGAAACCCTTTGACATGATGAAATTTACATTATTTACGTTCTAAAGATTCAGAGTTTTCAGAGTCAGAGGGAAATTTGAACAATTTTATCATGTCCAACTAACCTATATTCAGTATAGTTTTATAGGGCTATTATGACTTATTTAGTCAAGAATGACTCTGAAAATTCGGATGTTTCTACATAAAACAATGCCAACGGAATTTAGGGTGTGAATTCAGCCGATTCCGTAAGTTACTTATTCCGAACTCACGTTACTATAGAATTGACTTTCAAGTCGCGACTTTACGACATATTTCTACGAATGTAGGAGCGATCTCCGAATCGCAACCTCTTATCCTGAAAACCCTCGTTCAGACAACATCGTAGTGGCGAGGTCACCTCGCCCGAATAATATCACACAACGGGCGGGGAGACCCCGCCCCTACGAGGACATCTCACCCTTCCGTGTCTTCAGTGCCTTCCGCGATTCGGACAACAAGCGTTTCTGACAGCCAACAGTCGATAGCCGACAGCCAAAAACCTGAAAACTACCCCAAAACATACATGAAACATATTGTTCCAAACGCCACAAACTCCTTCCATTCCAATCCAATACATGTAATAATACTAACACTATGAAAAACAAAAACCGATCACAACCATATTATCAACAAAAACCACCCGTCACCAAAAAAATGTCCACACAAAAACTGACCATAACCAAGCAAATCAAAACGTACCAAATAGAAAATTTCAAAAAGTTTCGTACACATTGATAAATTCAGTCCCTGACTGGTATAACCCCAAAAGACAAAACGTACACAGAAACGAAAAACGCCCTTTTTGTGTACGTTTTTAAAAGGAGCAAAAACCGATGTATTTGCAAGAAAAGGTGAAGATCAACCGCAAAATTCCATACACCTATTCTGCCAAGGAATTCATAACGTAGATTTGTTGTATCCTGTGATTTTGATAAAATAAATTCAGATAAACATACAATACAACATAAAAAATCGAATAGAAAATCACGCACCCAATAACCAATATTGTATTGAATTACAAGTCATATCATGATAGACTTAGTTACATCAATAAATCACAAAATTGAAGGACTATAGAGAGAATATTTTCAGATGCAGAAATGGTATGAAAACAGAACTTTGCTGAATATCTTCATATTGCTAATGGTTGTCTGTTTTATAACATATTATTTCTATCACTGGCAGTGGGGATTACCTCTATTCCTCTCGTTAGGATCGGCAATAATGATTCGAGGTGTAATAAAAATTACATTGCGTATGCGTAGGAATAATCCCAAGCATGAATCGCAAGATAAGGAGATAAAGTGAAACGAAGAAATTTCATTAAATTGAGCGCGATGAGTGCTGCAGGGATGGTATTACCAATTAAATTGAAGGCGCAAGAAGAAAATTTGCCTTTGTTGAAACCACGTACTTTTAAAACACCGAATGATGAATTCTATATTCTACAAATTGGAGATCCAGCAACAATTGATGTGAAAAACTGGCGTTTGGTTATCACTGGCTTGGCTGAGAAACCAATAACCTCATTTTTATACGAAGAAATCACTGCAATGGATTCTGTTGTTACAATGCGAACTTTAAAGTGCATTGGTGATCCTATCGGCACAGAGCAGATGGGAAATGCTGAGTGGAAAGGGGTACGTTTACGTGAACTGATTAATAAAGCTGGTATCAAAGATAATGCAAAAGTTGTTGTTTTCCAATGTGCTGATGGATATCACACGGCAATACCGTTAGAAGATGCCATGCATGAAGATACAATTCTTACCTATGAAATGAATGGCGAACCCCTGCCAAAGGAACATGGCTTTCCTATACGACTGCTTAATCCTGGACATTACGGAACTAAGAATCCCAAATGGATAGTAAATATACAATTAGCTGCCGAACATCAAAGTTACTGGGAAAAACGTGGTTGGGATCCTGTTGCAAATGTAAAACTCGCAACTGTCATCGGCACTCCCAGTCAAGAAGAAGATATATTTGCAGGTGAAAAATATACTGTTAGCGGTGCTGCGTTTGATGCCGGTCATCATGGAGGTATCAAAAAAGTTGAAGTCAGCGTTGATTACGGTGTAACTTGGTCCGAAGCACAGATATGGGCAAAGGACTCGCCATTGGCATGGGTGCTTTGGAAATGGGATTGGCAGATACCAAAGAAAACTGGTCCAGTTGAAATATATGCAAGAGCAACAACTAACAGTGGAGTCACACAAGACGAAATAGGTGTAAAGAAGAAACCTGTAGATATATTAGGATATCATACTGTCGATGCAAAAATTATAAAGCCAGAGTGATAAAACGACAACTGTTTATCATAAATTTCTGTAGTCGAATAATTGTCCATCCCTCAAAAAAATGAAGCGATAGATGCGCTTAACACGGATACATAATTTCACACTTTATATCCCAGCCTTACTTATTGATTTTGCATTGAGTAGTGTCCTAACCAATACAGCATTTTACACCAGTGACCTGAAACTATCCTCTACTTTTTTGGGATTGTTGATGGCAATTGCAACGATCCTATTTGCAATCTTGGCAATACCATTTGGGCAGCTATCTGACCGGGTAGACCGGCGTAGCATGCTATACGCAGGTTGTTTCCTCCTCTCAGTCATAAGCATTGGGCTTCGATTCTGTTCGAATAAATACCATCTTCTACTACTATTTCCAGGTATTGGGATTAGTATGGCTCTTTTTTGGCCATCTTACGAAGCTTGGCTCGCAGAACGTGAAGATGAAGGACAATTGCTTCATCGTGTGATGCTATTCAATCTGTTTTGGAGTGTAGGAATAACATTAGGTCCAGCAATCTCCGGGTATCTTTATCAGGATGTAAATCCATTCAGACCTTTTTATTTGGCATGTGCGGGTGGTTTACTTACATTAATAATAATCGTATTACAAAAAGTCGAATCAACAGCATCTATTGAAGAAAGTTTGGATGAACCAACAGAAATCATATACCCATCAAGATTGGTTCGAAATACATATCTCAACATAGGTCGATGTGCTAATTTCGCATCATGGTTTACTCTTGGTGTGTTGCGAAGACTTGCTCCTAAACTTACAAAAGAAACTGGAATACTCCCCAGTACATTTGGTACTTTCATGCTTGCACTTGGGGGAGTGCAAACCTTGACATTTCTCTTTCTCGGCACAGGTTATTCAACGCGTTGGCATTACCGTTTCGCTCCATTACTGATAACCCAAGTATTAGCAATAGTATGTCTTGTTGGAATATGGAAAATTCAACAAACGTTTTTCTGGATTTGTGCCTTTTCAGTTATAGGAATATCTGTTGCATTTTCTTATTTTAGCAGCCTATATTATGGATTGAACATGCATTCGGACAAGGGAAATAAGAGCGGATGGCACGAAGCTATATTAGGAGTTGGTACTTTGTTAGGTCCAATGTTAGGAGGTATAGCAGCGGATTCAGTATTGGGACCACATAGTCCATACCTATTGTGTGCAGTGATAATAATATTAGCAATTGGTGGAGAAATAGTTATTTTATCTAAGAATTGGTCGTCAGAGGATGCTCTCTAATGTAATCTTCATTGACGGTAATTCCAAGTCCAGGACCATCAGGAACTGTTACAACATGATCTACAATATCAACACCTTCAATTGCCATAGTATCCAAAAATACAGGTGCATTAAGTTCCGCTGGAAGAACTAAGTCAATAGTTGAAAATAAATGTACACTTGCAATGAAACCTACACCTGCCTCTGTTAATCCGCTGCCGAGTAGTTCAATTGCATTTGCTTCTGCAACATTAACACTCTTGAAACAATCTAATAATCCACTAGATTTACATATCTTCAAAACAACAGCATCTGCACATTCAAGTCGTGCAATTTTACCAAGATCATAATATGTAAAACAACCTTCATCAATTGCAATAGCGATAGGTGCCGACTCTCGGACTCGCTTCATGCCAAACCAGTCTTGACTTGAAACAGGTTGTTCCAGACAATAGATCTCTCGAATGTCTTCAACACGTTTTAACAAATCTAATGCATTGGAAGGTGTATAGGATTGATTAGCATCAATCCAAAGTTTCGCTTGTGGGGCAGCTTCATGTATTGCTAATATACGTTCTTCATCTTCCGTTGGAATTCCAGCAACTTTCACTTTGAAACAGGTGCATGGGGATAGTGCTTTTGCTTTTAGTGCCATAATCTCTGGTGTGTCAATACTAAGGGCATAACTGAGCGGAATCTGATTGTGTCGTTTGCCACCGAAAAGGGTATGTATCGGAACATTTAATATTTGTCCACACAAATCATATAAAGCTATTTCAACGGCAGCTTTCGCAAACGGATGTCCGTTACTGACTGCAGGCTTTAATGCATGATTTATCAAACTACGGATTTCGTTCTGGTTCAGAGGATTTTTTCCTAATAACAGAGGGGTAATGTGGAAACGAATTGTTGATGTTATCGACTCAGTTGTTTCATAACTCCATGAGGGTAGAGCGCGTTGTTCTCCCCAACCGATATATCCATCGTCCGTTGTGATTTTTACAAAGATGTGATCACCTGCTGAATCGGGATCTCCGACAAAACCAGTGCCAATAGTAAAAACATCTTTCATTGCAATAGCAGTAGGGTATATTTCTATCTTAGAAATTTTGCTCATGTTGGTGTTGGCTCTCCAGCAAAATATTTGTCTGACAAGACTTTAAGTATGATTAAATAACACTTTATTATATCATTCTCAAAGCAAATGTTCAATTGGAATTATATGGTCATTTTTAAATTTAGACTTGACAAAAAATAAATTTATATGTAAAAATATTAACTGTAAATGTTGTCTGAATATTTAGTTTATAATATAAACATCATATCCATATCATTCTACTCTAAATCGTCAGGACAAACTTAGGAGACAGCATGCAAACCGAATCAAATACAATTGATGAACAAAATCTACCACTTTTCCCATTGAATGTTGTTCTTTTTCCGGGTGGTACGCTTCCTTTACATATTTTTGAGCAGCGGTACCGCGAAATGATAAAGTATTGTATTAGACACGAAACCTCCTTTGGTATTGTCATGATAAATGAAGGTGAAGAGGCAGTTGAACCATGTAAAATTGGTACTGCTGTAGATTTAGTAGAAGTAGACCGTCTTCCCGATGGAAGAATGAATATCGTAACATCCGGTCACTCTCGCTTTGAAATACTGGAAGTAGACAATGAACTCCCATATTTAGTAGGACGGGTACGAATAATTGATGCATACGATGTGGAACCAGATAAGAACCTCGTAAAAATTGCTGCTGAAACACGTAAACTATACATAGAATATGAAACATTATCAAGTTTCCTAAGGTTTGGTTGGCATCCACCTGATGTAAATCCTGATCATCCACAACAATTAGCTTATCAAATCGGATCAAGGTTACGTATTCCAAATAATGAGAAACAGCAACTTTTGGAAATAATCTCTTTTGATGAACTCCTCAAACGTGAAATTGAGATATTAAAAAATATTAATCGGCAGATAGCATTCCAATTAGCAGCGAGAAATAATTAATCTCATGCAATATAATATAGGATTAAACTTTGAAATATAGGTGCACATTACACCAGTGGGTCAAAGAGATTCATGGCACTCAAGACTCCAAAAAACCGATTTACTGATACACGAACTATTAACATATCCAGTAGAGACTTTTTGTATGTAAGCAATCTTCTCTCTTTGTTTAGGTTGTTGATAGTTCCTATCTTGTTTTGGTTCATTTACAAGGAAAATTATCCACTCGCTGTTGTTGTTGGTGGTATAGCCATTGTTTCAGACCTTTTGGATGGGTTTTTTGCGCGATTACTAAAACAACACTCAGAACTGGGTTTTATTCTTGACCCAATTGCAGACAAATTTGCTATTGGTGCAGGTATATTCGCACTCGTTTTATCTAAAACAGAATTCCCGTTATTAGCATTCATAATTGTTGTTTCTCGAGATATTGCAATCGTATTAGGTAACGTGTACCTTGCATATAAAGCAAAAATGATAACACGTTCAAATTGGTGGGGTAAATGCACAAGTTTTTCGCTTTCCATTGCATGTATACTATTTCTCTTACGTTCAATGGGTACGTCTTTACCAAATAAGATTGAGTATTTTTGTCTATATGTAGCTATTGTTTTTGTCGTTCTATCTTTTGTTAGTTATTCACGTCACATGGTTCATGTCCTAAAAGCTGAATCAATTCAATCCAAAACAGTATTTGACTAATAGTAATTATTTGTAATTATACTATGTTTTTCTATGTAGAAAATACAACTTGATTAGGAAACAATAATGGATCTGTATTTAAATCCTTCTGATATTTCTGAAGTAATTGGTGTTGATGAAGAAATTATTAAACAAACTTTGGATCGCAAATATCCAGAGATAGAACCATTTTTACGTGTTGTGTCCTCTCCTTCAGAAATAGAAGGCGAAAAACCAAAAGCAACCTTCCAAATGCGTATTGATGGATTAGCACCTCTAATCACACAGTTGAGTTTCAATATACCAACTGATGAGATAATTGAAAACTTGATATGTCAAGTCGTACATATTGCATATCTTCGTGAAAACAACGAAAAATTGGAAGCAGAAATTGCTGAACTCCGTGAGAATATAAAAGTACTTCAAGATGAAAGGGCTGATTTGCGAGTTCAGATTAATAACTTAGAGGAAGAAAAACCTAAGTCTTGGAAAAGTAGATTCTTCAAAACAGGAGATTAAACTAATTTTCAACCACTAATATATTTACGAATAAACTTGCAGATGACACAACAAAATCGTAAACAGTTCATTTCAATCGTATTATTAGTTCTCGGTATTCTTTTTCTATATTTAGAACTCAAAAACAATGTATCATTACCAAAGGTATTGACAAAAATTGATGTCTTCCTCAGAGGGATTTCATTCGTATTGCTGAGTATCACTGCTATATATGCAAGTTTAGTTTTTAACAACAAGCAGCGAATAGCAATTATCTCTCTTATCGGTATAGGTATAGGTTTATGTTTTCTGTTTTTCCCAGTACCTACAATATTAAAAGCGTCTGCGTTTCATCTACTGTTTTCAAGTTCAATTGCATTTGGAATGACCACAACTGCATCCCGTATTGTGACGGTTGTATCTTCAATTTTTGTTTGTTTAGGTGCAGTTTTCCTTTTTCAAACAGCAATACCTTCACTCAGTAGTTCAGCACTTTATCTACTATTACCAGGTATCATTGTTTTTACGATTGTCAATACTCAGAAAGTTATATGCGAAC
This sequence comes from Candidatus Poribacteria bacterium, assembly GCA_022824265.1. Taxonomy (GTDB): domain Bacteria; phylum Poribacteria; class WGA-4E; order WGA-4E; family WGA-3G; genus MSPOR6. The sequence goes on from JAJEAG010000033.1 coordinate 135,927, forward strand.
GTATATCTATTGGCTTAATAGTTCTGGGATTATTATTTCTTTGCCAACCATTTTTTATCCTGTTTTATCAAACAGGTTTTCAAATTCTTCTCACTGGTCTAACAGGTTTTATCGTTGTCGCACATAGATAATGCTAATATTTTTGATAATTTAACGCCCTCCGAAATCCAAAACTCTACAAGACTTTTTATCTATATTTCCTTATAGTTGTGTGTAAAGACTAATGCTATCTACAAAAACTAAAAAAATTGTTATTATTGGTGCTGGAATTATAGGTGCATCAATAGCTTATTTCCTTTCCCTCCGTTCACACAACAATGTAGTTGTCCTTGAACGCGAAACACCCGGATCTGGTGCTTCCGGTCATTCTTTTGCTTGGGTAAATGCATTCGGAAAAGATCCGCGAGATTATCATACTCTTAATCGACGTTCATTGGATATGTGGTATAGAATGGAGCATCATCTTGATACCGACATTGGTATTCATTACGGTGGTGAAATGCGATGGGAGAATACTAAGGAAGGGGCATTGCAGTTACAACAACGTATTAGGAAGCTACAAGGTTGGGGCTATCCATGTCAACTCATCTCACGGGATGAGATGTTAGAATTAGAACCAGGGATAAATCCAGGAAATGTAGAATCCGCTTCTTATTCAAATGCTGATATCCATGTAGAAACAGACAAATTCATTTCTGCATGTTTTACTCGCACACAAGCATCCGGCACAGATATTTATACACAATCCAGTGTTATAGACTTTGAAATACAGAATGATAAAATAGTCGCAGTGAAAACAGAGGATAACGAATTTACGTGTGATATTGTCGTATTAGCAAATGGTACTGACATGACAAAACTTGCTTCTTTAGTCGATATTCACATTCCTCAACAATTTAGTCCAGGAATTATCATAAAGTCTACTTCCTGTGACACTGTTTTAGAAAATATAGCAATTCTTCACGCACCGTCAAATGACGAATACAAACAGCACATACACCTTAGACAATTATACGATGGTAGTCTAAGAATTGGACAGGGTACTCAGGAAGGTATTAACCGTGATGATTCACAACAACACGCCGATGTATTGCTTTCATGTGCAAAAGCATTTCTACCTGCAATAGGTAATGCCTCTGCAATTGCCACCCCTATGGGTTACCGACCAATGCCACTTGATGGATTTCCAATTATTGGCTATACAGAGTCATTACCGAATATGTATGTTGCATTAATGCACAGCGGTGTTACATTAGCACCGTTGATTGGTGAAATGTCAACTATGGAGATAATGGATGATGTGCGTATAGACTGGTTTGAACCATACCGATTAGATAGATTTAACTAATCTAACGGATTACACACCTACTCTTCATAGATTACTCAAAAAGCACTAATTTACCATTTTTAACAATCAGGACTTTAGTATCATATATTGCATCCCCATTTTCATCAAATGAGAACTTTCCTAAAATAGTGTCAAATTCCTTGATGTTAGTAAGTGCTTCACGAATATCATCTGCATCGGTAGATTCAGCATTAGCAATCGCTTTTGCCAGAATATAAAGCGTTGCATACGAACGGGCAGCATAGTTGTTAGGCTTGATCCTGTAGGTAGCTTTATAAGTATTGATAAAGTCTTGATTACCCGGAGTTTCAAGCGCAGAACCCCAACCGACAAAAGTGATAGCCCCTTCTGCTGCATTACCCGTAACTTCAACATCTGCATCGGTTAAAGTGCGTATAATTATAGGGACAGATATACCGAGTTCATGAGCTTTACGTAGGATTCCAGGCTTTTCTGGTGGTAAAGATGAGACAAATATAGCATCCGGATCCAACGCTTGTATTCGTGTTAACTGATCTGTAAAGTCTTCGTCACCACCCATGAAGGTCTCTGTAATCAAGACCTTTATATTCTTAGTTTTAAACTCTTCCTGTAATGCCGTATTGGCATCGGTGGAAAATACATCTGCTTCATCATATAAGGTGGCTACCTTTTGATAGTTTAGTTTCGGATGTGTCGTTGCTATACCTTCTGGCACCAGCACATCAGTAGTCAGTGCAACTCTAAATGCATAATCACTAATTGCACTAAGTCCACGCGCAGCCGAAGTCGGACTGATTGCTACAACTTGTTTATCTTGAGCAATTGGAAAAGTCAGTTTTGATGCTGATGAAGTTGCTGGACCAATGACAACATTAACATTGTCTTCATTGATAAGCTTATTATATGCTTTAACTGCTCCTTCAGGTGTACTATTACTATCCTCAATTATAAACTTTAGTTGCAACCCCGCAAGTAGCGACTCATTAATCTCATTACCTGCCAACATCAATGCATTTTCTATATGGACTCCAAACGCTGGTTGGAGTCTACCTGATTGAGGTATAACAACTCCGATTGAAATATATTCCTCAGAATCTTCGGTAGAAGTTGATGATGAATCCAGAACATGTGCTACTCTTTCACAACCAGATACCGTCACAAACACTACAGTGATTACCAATGCCAACATGAAAATACTATTTCTTAAGATATTCATAAGACTCCTAAAATGTGCACATATTGTGTATGTAAATTTTGTTCAGATAAGTGTATATCAATAATGTTATTCCACAACATACAATTATATCATATCACTCATACATGTCAAGATGTAAAGACTTGCAGCAGAGACTTTTAGATAAATATCTCATACCATATTTGATTATAATGTTGAAACAACATTTTATAATTCCATCAGCACATTTCCGTGGAAATTTCTATACTGACACCCGTATGAAATCACAAAAACAGAATAAGATTATGAATCAAGCTGCTTTAGCTATGTTGGCACGAGTGCCAGGGATGTCAAAGCAATTATACTGATTAGTATGCATTATCTGAGTAGCAAAGGTCATTGCTTGTTTTTCGGTTAGATATCCTTCAGCAATTTCAGCTTCAAGTGCGCGTTGAATCTCATTTCGAGCTTGAATAGAATATGCCATTGCACTTGTGGGCCACCCAGTATCACCACCAAATGCAAACAATTTATTTGATGGAACTGCATGTATACAACGACGAAGAAAATCACGAGAACTATATGGGTCAATACTCCATGCCCAACAGAAATCTACCCAAATATTTTGATAATGTTTAGCAAGTGCAACCAATTCATCATTGTATGGATATGCAATGTGCATCAAGACAAACTTCGCGTCAAGATAACGTGAAAACAATGCACACATATTTCCGGCAGGTATTCGACTTACTGGCATTCGGTTGTTTCCGGCATAATAACCGGTGTGAATTTTGAATGGAAGATTGTGTTCAATAGTAAGTTCTACACCGCGTGCCCAACACCAATCTCCAAGACAAAGCCTTGTGGCTTCGTCAATGTCTCCGGAAGGTTTTGTTAGTATAGCATTGAGTGCGGTTGATGCTTCATCATCACTTCTTTCTATCCATTTCAACGTGCGATTATAGGCATGTTGAGCTTTTACAGCAATTGCATTAGGTGCATGTTTTGCGAATATCGCTTCCAAACTGCTTTTCAAGGTTGCAAGATCATTCACCTCTATACCTGTTTCAGTGTGAATTGCCTTTGTATCAATCTGACCATTACAGAATGTTGCCCATGAAAGATCATAGAGGAAGAAATCAGGACCTGAAGAATCTGGGGAACACTGCCAACTGAAATCGTCCGTTTGTATATGATCCAGATTGGCAAGATCGTGTAAGATATGATGTCGCTTTCCTGGTGTGCGAATAGATTTGATTTTATCTTGTGCATGTTCAAGTGACGCTACAGTGAGTTCATCAATTCCATAGATATGTTTTGCTATGAGACTTACTGCTTCACCATAACCGGTAAACTGCGTTGCTTCCCATGCTTCTTGTATGCCTTCAAACCGTAGTTTGATGTCTTTAGATGCATCCATTAGATTACCCATAGCTTCCGATGAAGCACCAGCAGTAACAAGGTCAGCGGGTACATAATTACCGAACAGGTCCTGAAGAATATCTGGTCCATTTTCGACCCAATCGTTTTCCCGACGCATGTGCTCATGGGTATCAACTAAACGAACAGATTGAATGTGGTGTGATAAATCTGTTGTCATAAATTTCTCCTTTTTTATATTGATTACATACTACTGCAAAATACATTTCATTCATTATAGAAGTTATTGTGTTCAATTACAATAAAAAGAGAATCTCAAAACATACTTGACAAATAGATTTTTATATGATGTACTATAGGGAGTTACTTGTTCTCAGCGTATTTAATAAAGAAATGAATACATGTATTACTTCATATTTTGAATACTTGGTTGAATTATGGAGAAAACGCGTTGTTATGTCAAAAGAAACATCCAATTCGGCTGCGAGGCACATTCTCGTTGCTTAGATTCTGTTAGAGGTCATGCTATTTTGAATGACAATACAGATGATTTTATGAACGGGTATTATACAATATTTGGTCTCAATAAGACTGCAGCAGTAAAATGCTCGTAAAAAAACGCTAATAAGTAAAACACTTACCAAAGCGGAGGAAATCATAGGAGCAGATAATGCCTACTGGACGGATTAAATATTACAATTTGGACAAGGGATTCGGTTTTATTGCACAAGATAGCAGTGAAGAGGATGTCTTTTTACACAGTTCTGCAATTAAACATGCAGATTATGAAGAATTACGTGTTGGTCAACGAGTTAAATACAATGTCGTTGAAGGGGATAAGGGTTTAGTAGCCAAAAACGTTGAAGTTTTACTGACACCAACAGAACGTAGATGGTTACGTCAAGGAAAAACTATAATTCCCCGAGGCTACTCAGGTTTTCCTTCACAGAATCAAGATCAGTTTTATGGTGAGGAGAAATCATCACTTAATGACAAAGAAGATTCTAAATTTAATACCACTCAAACGGAATTGAAAGATAAATCTCAATATAAACCAACAACACAATCTGAAACGAAACATAAAGATGCTATAGATGATATAAAAGAACATTCTTCAAGACAGTTAAGTTTCGGTGACCTATATATACTTAAACAGATTAACTTTGAAACACCTATGTTTTTTGCATTGTACAATCACGATCATCTGCCTGCTGTTGTTTTAGAAATGACACTTTCTGGTCTGACACTCAATTGCAATGGCAAAGAACAATTAATCCAGAAAACTGATGTGAAGTATTGTTACAAGGATGTTGATGCTGAAAACGTAATTGCTATACTTCAAGTTGATGAAGAACTGAAGGATAAAAAACTTAAACCAATTGAATCTAAGGATGAAGTTTTTTCAATAGATGCTGGAACAATTCGTGACGCTCGGAAAGATGGTAATTCGATTATAGTCACTCTGCGCGAAGGGGAGATTTTCGAGGGTACAGTCGATTGGATTAGTCCCTATGAAATAAAAATGGTCTTGAAAAATGGAGCAAAGATAGTTGTATTTCGGCATGCTATCTGTGATTTTTCCTTAATTGAAGGAGAAAAGTAAAATGTCATCTCTTTCTCAACAAGTAATGCAGACATATCGTGAACTTGTAGACGAGATCAATCAGGATGTAGCCCGTTTGAGAAAAGAATATGGTGGTGTCCCTTGTCCTTCGGATTGTTTTAAGTGTTGCTTAAATACCTCAACAATTCCAATCAGTGAAGTAGAAGCACGGGATTTGAAGGTTGGATTGGATGCTCTTCCTCTGTCAATTCGTCACCATATACGACAAAAGGCACAAAATACTATCAAGGTGTTGGAAGCTGAAGGATTTTCTCCAGACGAAATGGTAAAAGATTCAGGTATGGAAGCAATCCAGGTTATTAAGGGGAAATCATACGGCGAGTGTCCTATGCTCATCGGAGGAGTCTGTTCTGTATATGAGCATCGTCCTGTTATATGTCGTGTATGGGGTTATCCAATTAATAATGGCAGTGAATTGGCATGTTGTAAAAAAACCTTCATTGGACAACGCAGAAACTACAAACCTATTGAATATGCTGAATATTGGCGTAGGTGTAGAAAACTAAGTGAATCACTTGGTGCTGATAAAAAGACACCTAACTGTTATTTAGTTGTGAAGTTGTTAGAAGACTGACATACTCCCAAGTCTAAAGACTTGGGGTTCTTTCCTTGATTGTATCAAGGTTTCCTGCTGACGCAGGACAACATTGGACTTCTAATCTGCGTCCAACGGGCGTTGCCATAGACACCGCTACGGGGTTGCCAAAACA
>JAJEAG010000088.1 GCA_022824265.1 Candidatus Poribacteria bacterium
ATATTTAACGTCACGGAAATCGTGGTTTAGATTTAGGGCATGTCCCAATTCATGTGCAATCAAATTCACAACGTCATCTTCTCTTACACAATTACCTGTCGAGGGAATGAAAACCGGACCGCCTCCGTATCGTGCTTTACCACAATAACCGCCGATCAAACCGTTGCTAACGTCAATAGAAATGATATAGATATTGTCATCCACATCATGGAACTTTTGTCTTATCTCTGCTTCTACTTTCTTAATAGTGTTGTTGTGGTAATATGCATCGTCAAATTTACCCATAACTTGATGGATAACAGGGTTATTATTGGCATCTTCTTCGTATTCAAAAGTCATTCTGCCGTAACCGTGAAATTCCATTTGATCTGCGTAGAATTCTTGAGTTTGTTTTATCTGATCTGATAATTCTAAGGATATGTGTTTTTGGACTGGTCGGTTTTTAGGGACGAAGTATACTGTTTTTGTTATATGCTTTTGTGCTGCATTGACGTTTGTGATTAAAAATGTAGTGCTAAAAAATACGATTATCGAAATTATACTCGTTAAGATAACGTTTTTGAACATTACTCTCCTCGTAAACTTTTTAACTGTAAACGCGTTTGTAGTCGCGCAATTCATTGCCAAATCAACGCCAAATGCTATATGGCATTTGGCACCTCTTACATTATCGTAGGTCGGAGCGAGTATAGCGACCTACTACATGTTTGTCTGAATCTCGTATTACGCAAATTGCGCGGATTACTGAGTTTGAGGTATCGGATCCCGTTTCACATGCTGATAACATTGACATAAGTACCGGATGTGGAATAACAGACTTAAAAATCTGCGTAATCTGTGATTCAGACTTACAAGATTATCTGTTTATATTAATTCTTCTATCACATCTTGTCAAGATACAATTTTATGATAAAAAGAAATTGACAAACTATACAACATTCAGTAAAATAGAAAACTATGAATGCTATAGAATTGACAAAAACACTTATCGGTTACGACACCGTAAGCCCCAATACCAATGTTGAAGTCATGGACTTCCTTACCGACATATTAGAATCTGTCGGTTGCGAAGTAGAACGTGTGGAGTATAACGACCCAGCGGGTGTGTTGAAAATAAATCTGATAGGACGTAAAGGACGTAATACAAGCAAACGTGGACTCGCATTACTCGGACACATAGACACTGTCCCTGCTGTTGGCTGGTCAGAAAACCCTTTTGAGGCGCGAATTGTAGACGATAAGATGTACGGACGTGGCAGCTGCGATATGAAAGGCAGCGTTGCCTGTATGATTGAGGTGGCGTCTCGTTATTCGTTGTCTCAGTTAGATGCCCCGCTTTATGTCGTCATTACTGCTGACGAAGAAGTCGGTTATTTTGGGGCAAGTGCTGTTGAAGAAAAATCCGAGATGTTCAAACAACACGGTTTTCCGCAATACGGGGTAGTCGGTGAACCGACTGAGTTGAAAGCCGTTTATGCCCACAAAGGAGCCGTGCGTTTTTCCGTCACCGCATACGGACGCGCAGCACATAGCAGTACCGGTGAAGGAGACAATGCAACCCTAAAACTCATTCCGTTTCTTTCAGAAATGCGAGAGATACATCAAGAATTGACAACCGATCCACAATACTTCAATTCTGAGTTCGCCCCACCCTATACAGATTGGAATATCACCATTAGTGATGGAGAGTGTACCGCTAACATCACCTCACCGAAGAGTGTCTGTAATATCAACTACCGTCCGATGCCGGGGGATGAACCTCAAGTATGGATTGATCGGGGACGTGTAGCTGCAGAAAATTATGGATTGGAATTTGACCTGTTCATCAATGCCGGACCCGTCCGCACACCGCCTGATGCTGAAATCATCCAAGCAGCACTTGAAATCACAGGCGACACGAAACCGCATACAGTCGCATATAGCACCGATGCAGCGGTCTTTTCTAAGCACATGGAAACTGTCATTATAGGACCGGGAAGTATTCTACAGGCGCATACCGTAGATGAATGGATGGCATTAGATCAATTTGAGAAGGGAAGCAACATCTTTAGCCAGTTTGTCGATCGGTTTTGCGTTTCCTAATAACAATAATCACTCGTAAAGGCGGGGTCTCCCTACCCGATTAGAAGTCCCTTTTCTGAGGTTGATGTAGCCCTATCCCTTAAACGTTAATTTAAGGAGAAGATATGTTTGTAGTCGCGCAATTCATTGCGCCTCTTACATTCCAGGTAGGCGAGGTTTCCTAACCTCGCTGGTGCAGTATTTCTAATTAATACAAAAAATCTACTATAGTCAGGAAAAATGGAAGTCAGGAAAAATGGATCAAGCCTTCTTCCACCGTATACTGATAGCCGAAATCCGATTGCCAACTACAACTACGTCCGTTCAGGTAGTTCCTCAAAAAAGACAGCATCCGGTTTAACCCATTCCGCATCACCGTCTGCCCACACCTCGCGTTTCCATATAGGCACAATCTGTTTCAGCCGATTCATAGCATACTGACATGCTTCAAACCCGTCTTTACGATGTGGAGAAGCCACTGCTACAGCCACACTTACTTCACCGATCTCTAACTTACCGACACGGTGAATCATAGCAACGCGATGAATACCCCACTTATCCGAGATTTCATCTGCAATCTCTGCCATCTTTTTTTCAGCCATCGGAGGATATGCCTCATACTCAAGGTATTTCGTTGGTCTACCGGCAGTATTGTTCCGAACAGTACCAAAAAACAGAACCACTGCGCCAGCATCCTGTGCCACCACCGCTTCTCGAACCTCTGCACCTGTAATGACATCAGTAGTAATCTTAAACATCACTTCCCCCTGTCACAGGAGGAATTAACGCCACTTCATCGCCTTCGGTCAGTTCAGTTTTCTCTGTAGCATATTCCCAATTAACAGACATCTGCATCACTTCGTAAAACTCCGCAATTTCGGGCCATTCTTCCTCAAGTCGTTTTAAAATCGTTTGGACGGTAGCACCTTCCGGCAGCTGCATCTCTTCTTCCGATCTATCCAACATCTCGTGGCACACGGCAAAGTATTTAACAGTAACCTTCATTAGGGCTCCTTTGCTGATTAATTTCTTATGAATCTTGTTGCTAAAGTATATCACAACAGATGATGCGAGTCAAATTTTGGATCAGATATCCCATCCTAGGAGCGAGGTCTCCTCGCCTGTCTTGTAGGAGCGATCTCCGAATTGCGACCTCATCACCAGCGGTGCGAAAGGTGTATACTTCCACCAAAACCCTCTTCTCTTATCCTGCAAATCCTGTAAATCCTGCAAATCCTGGTTCAGACAAAATTCTGACAACCTTGTAGGTGCGAGGTCTCCTCGCCGCATTCACACATCCCATCGTATGGACAGTGTTTCCCTGTTCGTCTTCACGGTAATCTCAAACCCCGTCCTTACGATAGGAATGTGTTGTGAGATCAAACCCCTTCCGCGTCTTCTACAATTCAGACAGAAAAATCGGCAATTGAATGTCTATGCAGTCCACATAAAGGTCATTGACTTTTCTGATGAATTATGTCATACTTATATAGTAGTGAGTAACAGACAAGTGAGAATTGGTGAGAATGTGTGGCGTTGAAATTTCAGTGGAATAGTAGTAAAGCTAAAGAAAATCTGAGAAAGCATGATGTTTCCTTTGAAGAAGCAAGTACCGTATTTTCAGATTTTCTCTCATTAACTATTCCAGATCCTCTTCACTCCGAAACAGAAGAAAGATTGGTAATTATTGGATACTCTCAAAAACAAAGACTTTTAGTCGTTGTTCATACTGAGATAGGTGATGTCATTCGTATCATTTCTGCTCGAAAAGCAACATCTTATGAAAGAAAAACCTATGAAACTAACAACATCAAATCAACATGATCCGGATATGCTTGATGAATATGATTTCAGCGAAGGAATTCGGGGCAAATATGCTGAGAGATACTTCGTAGACCATAATCTGATTCAACTTGATGATGATGTGGCTAAGATGTTTCCCGATGCAAAATCTGTCAACGATGCCTTACGCGCATTAGGAAAACTCATCGCAGAGCACCAGAAAAAAGCATTATAAATGCTTATGTTGGATTGAACATTGTCGCCGAACATGGACAAAATCATCATAAAGAGCATAAAATTTCATGGCAACCACGGTGTACCTGAAGCAGAACGGGAAGTCGGTGGACATTACGAAGTAGATGCCACATTAGGATGTTCGCTTGTATACGCTAGCAAAACTGACACACTTGACGACACGATTGATTACGCAGCAGTCGTTGATCTCATTGTTGATATAGGCACACAAAAGTCATTTCAACTGATTGAAGCACTTGCAGAGACAATTTGCTCGGAAATATTAAAACGATTTCCTGTAGAGAATGTCCATCTTACTGTCAAGAAACTCCATCCCCCAATTAATCAACCGATCACCTACTTTGCAGTAGAGATATGTCGTGAAAAGGAGTGATCATGCGTATTGGACAGCGATTGTGCATTCTTATCTTTATCGTATTCCTTATTTGCCCTTTTACCCAAGCAGCTGGAAAGAAGGTCCAACTTTTTCCCGACATGTCCCCGGGACTCAAAATCTACCAATATGAATGGGATGTTGAAACTTGCGTTCTCTATGTCGCTGAGATGTCGCGACAAGAACCTACACTACATTTTGAAGTTGCACTCGCAAATTCCCAAGTGCTTGGAAAAGAGACTGTCCGTTCTATAGCGAAACGTCGGACACAACGAGACGACCGTAAAGTTGTCGTAGCAGTTAACGGTGGTTTCGGTGTACTCGGTGATATGCGAGGCTACGGCGGCGTTTTGGAAAGTCTACATATCCAAGATGGAGAACTCATCACGCAACCGACGGATACAGATGCATGCTTCGGCGTAACCGAGACGGGAGAATTCTTAAGTACCCCTGTGCAAATGAAAGCAAGTATCCAAATTGGGAACGACTCATTAGTAATCGGATGTATCAATCAACGTAGACTTGACGGATGCAAGGTGATACTCTTTACACCGCGTCTTGGTGAAACAACACGTACCAACCGACGTAGAGGTAAAGAAATATCCCTTAGCGGACTCCAACTACCATTGACACCAAACTATATCCATCCTTATCAGGTAAAGTCAGTTTCAAGTGATGGAAATAGTGCAATACCGCAAGATGGTGCAATCCTTTGGATAAGTACCCAAGAAAAAGACCCAAGTGTCAACCAACTTGTTTCTGGAGCAAATGGTAAACTCACCGTTACGCTTTCACCACCGGAATGGAATCAAGTCCAACATGCCATCGGTGGTAGGTTGAGACTACTCAGAAATGGCAAAATAAACCAAATTCTTGTGGATAAACACAACAAAGAAAAGAAACATGTTCCCGGTAAACGCAGCCAAGAACTAAACCTAAGCCATGAACCACGTACTGCCCTCGGTTACAATGAAGAAAAACTCTTTTTAGTTGTTGCAGACGGACGACAACCTAAGTATAGCACTGGCTTAACACTCTATGAACTCTCCAGCATTCTTATTGAACTCGGTGCAACTGAAGCGATCAATCTTGATGGCGGTTCCTCAAGCACTTTTGTGGTGAATAATGAAGTGATCAATAAACCCTCTGGCAACCGAGAACGTGAAGTGCTTAATGCAGTGTTTATTACGATGGATAAGGATTAATATCTGTAAGGGAGAATCAATATGAAAACGTTATTATCATTTACCTGCATTCTGTTTCTTATGTTCTCGGTATCTGACAGTCAACAAGCAGAGAACACACCGAAACTGCTAAGGGCGGTACCACTTTCGCAGACTGCACTTCAACTACAATTTGATGGAGAGTTGCAAGCAGAAACCGCAGAAAACTTATCATTCTATAAGATTACACCAGAAGTCAAAATTGAATTTGCACTGCTTGATGAACGTCTTGACCGCGTGCTGGTCCTCACATCTCCGTTAGAGATAGGAAAATCCTACCGTCTTTCACTACAAAATACAAAAACAGAGATTGATTTTACACTGCCTACCGAAAACGAAATAACCTTCGGGACGGGAAATGCGGTTACATTTTCTGGCAGCGCACAGGATACCAGTTTGATTGTCAACAAAGACCGAAAAACCCGTAACAACAATGCCGGTGCTGAATCAACCCTCCAATGCAATCTGACCGGTACTGTCTTCTTTGCCGCTTTTGACCTCTATGATGCATTTGAAGACATGGCTATCCGAGATCCGAAACAGGTCTTAGATGTGACAATCAGTCTACATGCACAGCAAGTTGAAACAGATGCTGCTCAGACCTTGATACTTCGACGTGTTTTGCTGCCGTGGAAGGAAGGTAGAGGCAAATCGGATCGCGCACAAGAGGACGAACTCACATACAACAGCGCATTGCATCGCAACCTACCATGGAACAAACCACCTGCCCAATCAATGTTAGCGGGAATAGATGGCGATAACCAAAGCGATTACAACGGTTCAGATGATGTCGCACATAGAATTGACGGTGCTTTTGAAATTCGAGAGTCAAACAAACGTTATACCTTCAAAAGTGATTTAATCACCGATGCTGTCCGTTTTTGGGTCGAGAATCCTGATTATAACTACGGCTATCTTTTTGCATTGCGGGATGGTACCGCACCCATTACGTTCTCATCAAAAGAGACACCCGACGAAAACCTGCGTCCAATCTTAACAATCCGCTACCAGACAAAATCTGACACAGGAGCTATTCCACCAAGGTAATTCCTATTGTCGGATTATTGCTGTGTCAATTCAAATTTTGTAGATAAATGTTACAATTCGCAGATCGTTCCTACAGCTTATTGTGTGTTGTAGGAGGGACTCCGATTCTCGACTACTGACACAAATACAATTAAAAAATGTGTAACCGCCAATCTTATTTTGTGACAATTTGACCTTCGTTGTACATATATGATATAATATGCATACGAGCAAAGGAATAAATGGCAATATTTGATACTGTTACAAAGACACAAGTACAGACTCACCCCATGGATTTCGTCAACTACTGTTTGGGATCTGAGCGGAACGATGTGGTATTTATTGAACATATTACACCTGAGCAACCTACTATAGAAATGCATCAGGTAGATAGTCTTATAAAGGTGCGGCTTAACGGTCAAGAGGTACTGGTACATTTTGAGTTTCAAACGAACGATAGTTACGATCCTGAAATGGATTTAAGGATGGCAGGTTATATAATCCGTCTGATTGAAACTTACAGGATACCAGTATATTCAAATGTCATCTATCTTCGTCCCAATGCAGGAAAAAGAGATCACGGGTACTATGAACAAAACGTAAAAGGACATCGCATTTTCGTTGAATATCAGGTTTTTCGACTCGTTGAAATGGATGGACAACAGATTCTTGATGCGAAACACGCTGGATTAATACCTTTTGCTCCGCTAATGAAACGCCCTGCAGATGTTGATGCTGAACAGTGGTTACGACGTTGTATTCAAGTTGCGGATACCATTGAGGTACCGGACAAGCCGGCGTATTTCGCTGGAATGGCTGTTTTAGGAAATTTAGTTTACGAATATCAAACGATTTTAGATATTATTTCGGAGGAAACCATGCACGAATCTCCACTCGTTCAATACTTAACAGAAAAAGCAACGGCAGAAGCCCTCCAACAAGGAATACAACAAGGAATACAACAAGGGGTAAGGAAACGTGCTCTTGAAGACATAATGGAGGTGTTGGAACTACGTTTACACACCGAAGCAGCAAATTCCTTCAAACCTACACTTGATGCAATTGATGACTTACAACGTCTCAAGCATTTGCTTCGAGCTGCAATTCTTGCAAACACCCCAGAAGATTTTCAACAGGCTTTGCAATCAACAGAAACTGAACAATAGGAAGCACTTCTATCGCAGCGTGCTTTCTTACACATATTTTCGCAAATGTGCCAACGTCCGTTCCACTGCACCAAGATTATCTTCAACCAACTGCTTTCCAATGTTGCCAGCGGTTATTCTTGCCTCCTCGTCGTCCAACCATTCTGTGATAACCTTAGCCATCTGTTGTGGCGAATCCACAAGTTTTGCCGCACCCTTTTCCAGTAGAAGAGTCGCTTCATAAGCATTCTGTATTATCGGTCCAAAAAGAATCGGTTTCGCCATCGCAGCAGGTTCCATCACATTGTGCACATTACTGTGAAAACTCCCTCCAACAAATGCAATATCCGCTAATTGGTATAGCTTAGCCAAAATCCCTACCGTGTCAACGATGAGGATATCTGTACTCTCCAAATTCACATCACCACTGAGTTCAGAATAACAGATGTGTGCTATTTTTCGCTTATTCAATTCTGCTTGAATCTCGTTTATCCTGACAGGTGTCGGTTCATGGGGTACAACAATTAAGTGAAGTCTAACATCAGGCACATCTTCCCGAAGAAGTTGATACGACTCGAAAATGACCTTCTCATCATCTGAGTATGTGCTGCCAGCAACCAGAATAGGCTGCTTTAAAGTATCTTGTCCAGGGAAAAATACTGCATCAGGGTCAACCGAAAGGGCACGTCGGTAAACCTGTTCATAACGGGTATCACCCGTTACAACAACCTGCTCTTTTGAAGCACAGAGATGTTGAAACCGAGTTGCGTCATCTTCAGAAATAGCACAATGCAACGTTATATGCCGATGCACGTTCCGAAAAAATGATCTACCTATCAGGGATAGACGTTTAGAACCAGAATGAACTGTCCCGGCAATAATGATAGTAGGAATATCGTATTTGGATGCTTTCCAAACAAGGTTAGCCCATATATCGTATCTGGAAAAGATTAGACACGTAGGTTGAATAAGATCAATCAAACGTTTTGCATTGCGAGGGGTATCAAAGGGAAGATAAGCAGCCGCATCAACATAAGGATAAGATTCTACATTTGGTGCAACGGAGGGTGAGAAAAAAGTTAAAACAATGCGGGTTTCTGCATATATCGCTTCAATTAATGGCTTCGTCTGTTCAAATTCTCCGACAGAAGTAAAATGAAACCATGCAGTTTTCTCTAAATTACGTGCATCCTCGAGTTGACGCGTCAATTTCTCAAAGACATCTCGTCGTCCAACGATACCCTCACGAATTTTGTGATTAAAGCACGCTGCCACATGAAAACCGATAAACATAACAGGAAGGGCAAGCGCGTTATAGACAAATCGCCAAAACATGAGGTGTTGTTACGAGGAGGAAGTGGTAGGACGAAATCCTCGAAGAAGCCTGCCGAAGCGGTCATGCTTCGGCTCTGCTGCTTCCACATTGAGGAGGATAGAACGAATGTCGTGTTAGGTTACTTCTCAATAACATCCAATATTTTTTTCTTAAGCGCATCTTTAGGCATCGCGCCAACTATCTGATCCGCGACTTCGCCATCTTTGAATACGAGAAGGGTCGGAATACTCCGTACACTGTATTTCATCGCTGTTTGACGATTGTCATCCACGTTGACTTTTCCAACTTTGAATGTGTCTGCATTTTCAGCTGCAAGGTCATCCAAAATAGGTGCAATCATTTTGCACGGACCGCACCATTCTGCCCAAAAGTCAACAACGACAGGGGTATCTGATTGAATCACCATCCCTTCAAACGTGTCGTCGGTGATTTCAAAGGTATGTTCAGCCATCATAACTCCTTATACTTAGAGAGTGTGATAATTGTTTAGATATGTTCATCACTAAGGTTTCTATGCTTATAGTTATTTCAGAATTTTATTGAAACATTCACCATTTTTGATAAGTTGCATCAATTGATAAAACCCTTTTTCAGACGAATCAATATGCAAATATTTTACCCTATTCTGCGATAAATTACCAATATAATTAACCACTTTGTAAATTTAAGTATTTGATTCACATCCATAAGTGAAAACTTTCAGCTATATTCTTTCTGCTATACCCGTTGATTCAGATGCAGATGTTCTCCTCTCAATATGATTGATAAACGGGTATACACCATTACGACTTCATTTCCGTTGAAATTGCTAATTTAGATGGTAATATCTGAAACAAGGACTTGCACGATTCAGACTATTATACAAATATGAAATTGACAAATGATCTTATACATGATATGATTTAACATATAGGAGAGACGCATAGTAGAAATAAGAAAAATAAAGCGTCTGAATTGAGGACTGTGTTGAAACTAAGTGCGCAAGGAGTTAAGAGGTGCTAAGAATGAAAAAATATGATGTAGTGTTATCATTTGCTGGAGAAGATAGAGAGTATGCCAAAGAGTTAGCAGATCTTCTTAATACAAACAACTATTCGTGCTTTTATGATGAGAATGAGTTAGCCAGTCTTTGGGGTAAAAACCTTTATGATTACTTGTCATCGGTTTATAAAGACCGTGCGCGCTACTGTGTAATGTTCCTGTCTAAACACTACAAACAAAAGTTATGGACAAACCATGAACGTCAAAATGCCCAAGCAAGAGCATTTAAGGAAAACCGCGAATATATACTTCCTGTCCGGCTTGACGATACAGAGATTCCAGGAATATTACCGACGATTGGATATCTTGATCTACGTTCAATGACTACTAAAGATATTTATGAAGTTTTAGTTAAAAAGTTGTCGAGTACAACGCCAAAAACTGATGAAACGTATCAAATACCTCCCAGAGTTGTGAAAGACCTAACTGAATATGTTTTGCTAATGTCTGAAGATGGAAAAATGTATTTTATTCCATTTCAAAATGCACGTTGGGATTCATCGGAAATATCGATTGAACTGCTTCCAGAATCGCCTGAAGAGACTGCTTTTCTCCGGACCTTGAGAAGGCATGTAAATGACGCGTTTGCAAGAGATGTTAGCATCGCATTTGCGATTAGAGAAGATGCCGCGTGGGTAAGTCCTGAGGAAATTGTAGAAACTACATCTGGATCTCAAATTGTTTGGAAAGTGGTTTTCACAGAAGAAAGACAGAAGCAAAATATGGATCCTCTTGGCGAGGTGACATTTGGATCCTTTACACCAGAAAAGCTTGCGGAAGAGCGGGCCAAACGGATTTTGCTTAATAAGAAATTGGGAGAACTCCCAGAAGATTTTCGGAACCGAACGGGACAAGTAGGGGTACTCAACGAAGTTACGTTGGAAATGTATGTGCGTGGTACTACAAACGGATTTCAAATTTCAGAGTCACCTATTCCACCCTTATATCGCATTTTCGGTCAGAAACAAGCTCAATTTGAGAAGTTTGCCCGTTTAGTTTCTATTCTTTATTTGAAACTTTCAAACACAGTTGAGGAGATACTTCAATTTGATTTGAAACTTTTGAATTCTAATGAGGTAGAGATAAAATTTAAAGGACATCGACACAGACGGTTTACGAATGTTAAACCCTATGAATTTGAAGTTAATGGTACCTGCCAACTTTCTGAATGACTGAATGACTTCATACTTTCATACAAAGGTAATATATGCATAGGAACAATTAATCGTTTTGGATAATAAAGAAAACAATATTGCTACAACATTAAACGAGTTTATAGAATGGGCAGCGCGATTTAAGGATGGTCAATATCTTTTTCGTGGTGTTACGAAAGAAACATACGGGATTGAAGCGTCAGCTTGTCGTCGCTTACCTGTTGCGGACCAAAATAATCCGATCAAGTTACTCGAAATAAACCAAGAATTGATAGATAAAGCACGAGGGTTGGGACATGATCAAAGAGATGGAAGGCAGCTAACTGATCTGGAGTTACTTGCGGAACTTCAGCACTTCGGTGCAGCTACCTGTCTGATAGATTTCTCGCGTAATGCACTGGTTGCGCTTTGGTTTGCATGCCAGATAAGCTCAGATAGGAAAGCAAATGGGAAAGTATTTGTTGTTAAGCGTGATGATACGGTTCGCTTGAAAACAGTTAATCCTAAGTTGATGAAAAAAGATATTGATTATTTTCTTCAACCGGATGGAAACGGTAGATATTTACAATATCAATGGTCACCTAAACTTCAAAATAACCGTATTATCGCACAACAGTCTGTCTTTGTATTTAGCGGTGTCCAAATTGAAGCAGAAGCTGAAATTGTTATTGATGAAGATAGTAAACAAGAAATTCTAATATCCTTGGAACAAATATCTGGTATCACTGAAAGTAGTATTTTCCCTGATTTTGATGGATTCGCACGTTTACATGCACACAATAAAAAACATAGTGAACCTGATGTGCGTTACTATTTACAACGCGGCACTGAAGCACATCAAAGTGGAAATTGGGACGTTGCTATTGAATACTATACTGAATTCATACGATTGGAACCGGCAGACATTTCCGCAGTTTCTGTAGCCTATTTCAATCGCGGTGTTGTTTACGGTGAAAAAGGTGAGGTGGATCGCGCTATAGAAGATTATACCCTTGCTTTAAAGTTTAATGATAATTTTGCTGATGCTTATCACAATCGCGGTTATGTATACTATCAAAAAGGTAGATACGATCATGCCACCGAGGACTATAATCGAGCTATTCAACTCAAAAAAGATAATGTTTTGTACTATAAGAATCGCAGCATGGCACTTTTACATTTGAAGGAGTGGGAAAAAGCTAAAGAAGACATGGCGATTGCCAGAAATATGGGGGAGAATATCACTAAATTGTTTCAAGATTCCTATTCAGGCATAGAAGACTTCGAACAAAAACACAATATCAAAATACCCGAAGACATCACAGCAATGCTAACACCCTCTCAAGCAAAGCAGTAATATAAAAACTACACTTACCGAATTACCTAATATACCAGATTCTCATTCCGCGTAATCTACGTAATCCAGGGAATCATGCAGAATGCCATAAGCGCATTCTGCCGAGGCATTCATACCGTTGATTTGAAAATCTTGGTTCAGACTCTTCTCTTATCCTGTCCATCCTGGTTGAGACAAACTGAAATTCTGAAAATTACATAAAACATATTGGATATCTATTGTTCCACCTCCTTGATAACCTACCCACCACATACCACCATCTGTTAAACTATAACATCATTTCGAAATGACAACTATTTATTAACTCAAAAACGCGTTTGTAGTCGCGCAATTCATTGCGCCTCTTACATTACATTCTGTAGGAGCGATCTCCGAATCGCGACCCTACTACAAGGACACCAAGCCCCAGCGTGGCGGCAGGTGTATAGCAAACGCGGAAAATTTAATATCCTTTGTTTCCATTGTAATCCGAATATTAACGACTAAATATGAAAAAATACCGAAAAGGAAAAACGCACTAAAATGAAAATTTCAAAAATTTCGTACTACCCCATAAACCCAGTATCAGACTGGCATAAACCCGAAAACCAAAACGCACTAATGTGCGAAAAACACCCTTTTTTAGTGCGTTTTTTCCAAAGCATTTTATTTCATATTCGGTCAAGTCTCAATATATTCATAATTGCCTGAATTACAATAGACACAGAAAACGGTAGTATTCCTATATCATACAGAAACGCAAATCCTATGAATACCACATTGAAATATCAGAAACCCCTTCAGTGTTTTCAGCGTCTTCAGTGTCTTCAGCGATTCAGACAAATTCCGCGTTTACCGCAAAATTCTCAATAGATAATTCCGCTTGATAAAAAATGTCAAAAGTGGTATATTTTACGAAGAACTGAGATACACATATACCAACGACTGAAGGTGTGTTATCAAGGCACATAAAACTTATAGAATTAACGATTATCGGCATTTTATTTGTTTATATCGGATACATACACACACATGAAAGGGAGGGAAAGCATGTCAGATAAAGAGAAAGAAGAAAAGAAGGGCACGAATATTTCCCGTCGGAGTTTTTTAAAAGGGGTAGGCACAGGAACCGTCGCCGCAACCGTCGCACCAGCAACCATATTAGTCGGTGACCCAGAAACAGCAGAAGCACAAGTGGACGAAGCCATCTCCAAAGCGGAAATCCAGTTGAATATCAATGACCAAGTAGTTCAGATTGAAGTTGAAGCACGCACCACATTGCTATCAGTTTTGCGAGATGGAATTGATACGCAAGGAGACTATGTTGATTTGACAGGTGCTAAACTTATCTGCGACAAAGGTGAATGCGGTGGCTGCACTGTTTTAGTTGATGGCAAACCTGTCTATGCCTGCATGATGCTGGCAATGGACGTACAAGGGAAACAGATAACAACCGTAGAAGGCATCGCAAATGGAGATGAACTGCATCCAGTACAAGACGCATTTATCCAGCACGATGCATTGATGTGCGGATTCTGCACACCCGGATTCATTGTCTCATCCGTGGCACTCTTGAACGAAAACAAAAAGCCGACGCTTGAAGAGATTAAGGAAGGCTTATCGGGCAACACTTGTCGTTGCGGCACTTACCCGTTTATATTTGACGCTGTCGAAACCGCTTCACAGAAGATGTAGTTTCAATATGTACCTCACTTTTGAGGACAGTCAATATGAACGTGTTATGTATTGAGAAGGAGAAAACTTATGGCATCATGGGGAGAAGCAAGTCAGTCTCGACTTATTGGCAAGCGGATTTCCCGTTTGTCCGGTAAGGATAAAGTTACAGGAAAAGCAAAGTATACGTATGACATCAATCGTCCGGGAATGTTATATGCACGGATACTACGATCTGATGTCGCACACGCAGCCGTCATGAATATTGACCTTAGTCAAGCCGAAGCATTGCCCGGGGTAAAAGCGGTTATCCCTTTAACAGAAGCAGGTAGAAATCTACGTTACCAAGGGCAAGAGATCGCAGCGGTTGCAGCGGAAACAGACGACATCGCTAAAGACGCACTACGGTTGATTTTTATTGAATTAGAAGAATTACCCTTTGTCGTTACAGAAGCGGATGCAATGGCAGAAGATGCACCGCAGATACGCGATTGGGAGGGTAATCAGAGTAATCCTGGCGTTAACGAACAGGGAGACATAGAAGCAGGATTTAAAGAGGCAGCAGTTACGGTAGAAGCAACCTATCATACCCCTGTCCAAACACATGTCTGCTTGGAAACTCACGGAAACGTCACCGAATGGACAGACGAACAGAACTTAACCGTTTGGGCATCTACCCAAGCAGTTTTTGGAGTCCGAAACGATTTCGCACGCCGCTTTGAAATACCCGCAAACCAAGTTAGAGTTATCACAGAACACATGGGAGGCGGTTTTGGAAGCAAATTCGGTCCTGGTGTTGAAGGACATACCGCAGCACAATTATCCCGTATCACCGGACAACCGGTAAAATTGATGCTGACACGCAGGGCGGAACACCTTGTTGCTGGAAACAGACCTTCAATGACCCAACATGTGAAGGCAGGGGCTTCAAGCGACGGTCGTCTTGTCGCTTACGATATGCGCGGATACGGCACAGGTGGTATCTCCAGTGGTGCAGGTTTCCAAGCACCTTATGTCTATCACGTCGAAAATCGGAAAACAGAACGGTTTAACGTTGCTACAAATGCTGGAAACCAACGTGCTATGCGGGCACCAGGACATCCACAAGGGGCATTCGCAATGGACTCACTGATGGATGAACTTGCAGAAAAACTCGGAATGAATCCACTTGAGTTTAGACGCATTAATGACTCAAGCGAGGTGCGTCAGGCACAATACACCCTCGGTGCACAGGAAATCGGATGGCACAGACGGAATACCGTCCCCGGTTCCGGCACAGGTGTAAAAAAACGTGGTATGGGTGTTGGTAGTGGTCAATGGGGTGGCGGCGGTGGCAGAGGCACGCAAGCACGTGTTACCATCAATGCTGACGGCACCGTTGAAGCAGTCACCGGTACACAAGACATTGGTACCGGTATTCGCACAGCAATTGCTATCATCGTAGCAGAAGAATTTGGACTTGCACCCACTGATATTTCTGTAAAAGTAGGAGATAGCGGTCCTGGATTACCCTCTGGTGGTAGTGGTGGAAGTCAAACAACAGCATCCGTTGCACCTGTTATCAAAACAGCAGCAATAGCAGCGAAACAGAAATTGTTTGAACACGTTGCGCCATTACTCAAGGCACCGGTGGATGACCTACGTGTCGGAACAAGCACTATTTACGTCGCATCTGACAGAACGAATACAGTCACTTGGAATCAGGCGACAGGTCTACTCGGTCAGGAGAGCATTAGCGAAGGAGGAAACTGGGATCAGGAACTTCGTCAAGGGGGTGTCGCAGGCACGCAGTTTGCTGAAGTTGAGGTTGATACACAAACAGGTAACGTCCAAGTCATCAAGATTGTCGCTGTCCAAGATTGCGGATTGGCAATTAACCGATTAACAACCGAAAGCCAAATCAATGGCGGGGTTATTATGGGATTAGGACAAACCTTACTTGAAGAACGGATCATGGATCCTCAAACAGGAAGAATGTTAAACGCTAACCTTGAGGATTACAAAGTGCCCGGAACTTATGAGATACCCGAAATCAAGTCAATCGTTTTTGATACGCACCGTAAAGTTACAGGTGTCGGTGAACCACCATGTATTCCCACACTTGGTGCAATCGCAAATGCCGTCTATAACGCAATCGGTGTCCGTATACGAGAACTACCCATTACACCAGATAAAGTCCTAACCGCACTTGCTGAGAAGAAGGCATAAGGAGGTAAACAATGGAAAAATTTAGTTATGTCAACGCGACCAGTCTGAAACAAGTTACCTCACTACTGAGTGATAGCGGATGGGGCGAAGTCATGATGATCGCAGGGGGAACAGACCTACTCGCTGAACTCAAGGAGTACATTGAGACCCCTAAAACACTGATCAATCTCAAGACCTTACCCGGTATGGATAGCATATCTGCGGATGCGTCAGGATTGAAAATCGGTGCGTTAACCACCGTCGCCGAAATCGCAATGCACCCGACTATCCAGCATCACTACACTGTTCTTGCACAAGCAGCAGCTTCTGTCGCTACACCACAGATTCGCAATGTCGGCACACTCGGTGGCAATCTCTGCCAACGACCCCGATGCTGGTATTACAGAGATGAGACCGTCAGTTGTCTTAAAAAAGGTGGAGACTTATGTTATGCTGTAGAAGGTTTGAGCAAATATCACGCAATCTTCGGAGGAGATCCTGTTTATATTGTGCATCCGTCCGATATTGCCCCAGCGTTAATCGCACTCAACGCTTCAATAAAGATTGTTGGTCCTGAAGGCGAAAAGACTATTAAAGTTGAGGACTTCTTTACATTGCCAGCGGCAAATCCGTTTCGCGAAAACGTGCTTGAACCAAATGAAATCGTTGTTGAAGTTCACGTGCCAAAGCCTAATCCCAATACAAAGAGCCTTTACCTAAAAGCAAGAGAAAAAGGTGCGCCTGACTTTGCCTTGGCAAGTGTCGCGGGGGTTTTTGAGGTGATGGGACGCACATGTCAAACTGCCAGTATCGTACTCGGAGGCGTTGCACCCGCACCATGGCGTTCAACGGATGCTGAAACCGCCCTAACAGGAAAGATGATAAACGACTCAGTCAGTGCGAAAGCAGGCAAGGAGGCAGTTAAGAACGCACAACCCTTGAACGATAACGAATACAAAGTAACACTGACCCAAAATCTTATCAGTCGTGCTGCGATGATGGCAGTTAGCAAATAGGAGGATGAACGAACATGTTAGAGGGAAAATCACTTCCAATTTTTAACCGTCCTATATGCCAGGACCTACGGACAAAGGCAATATACATACCCGGCGGAAACCTGCAAAACCTTGTTGAGGAAAATCCTGCAACACACTATTGGTGCAATTGCACGATGCAGGTAGTCGGACCAGACGACCAGTTTGTATCGCCAAACGCATGCAAACAATCGCGTCCATGTTTCAGTCCGATTGGTGGAAAACCGGTGGTGTAATACGCATATATTGTTATCGGTTCATGCGGAATGCCAAACGTGCATTCCATCATCTTTCTGATAACCGATAACTTTCTGTTCACTTTAGAATCTTGATAATGTTGCTAAAACCTTTGATACAATGGGTGCACGTCGGTTCTGTTGTCTTGATGATAGGCGGTTTCTTCTTCTTCCGCGTTGTTCTTATTCCAATTGCCAACCGTCTACCCGACACAAAAACGCTGATTGCATCTGCACTCAAACGTTTCAGCGCAGTCGTATGGATGGCACTACTGACGGTACTTGTATCGGGAGTGTATAACTTTCTCAGTTTCTTTAGAACGGCACGGAGGACCGCCGCAGAAACCGGTGAAGCAGATTATTCACTTTACATCTTTGTCTTAGCTATCAAATTCTTTATCGTATTTCTGGTATACACGCTTGCGGTTGTCTTAACGTTCCCATATTCAGTGTTTGAAGGGTTTCAGAAAAAGCCTGCACCGTGGTTGAATATTATCATTATATTGGGACTTATTATCATCTTTTTATCAGCGTTCTTACGCCGCTTATCATATTAACACTGTCTATCTGATAATAATTTCATAAAGGAACAAACAAATGCCAGTTTTAAGCAAAGAAGATATAGCATTTTGGAAAGAAAAAGGTTATGTCATTATTCCTAATGCTGCACCACCTGAGTTAATCAAGAACGCAGAGAAGGCAGTTTGGGATTTCCTTGAGATGGATGCAGATTCTCCAGAGAGTTGGTATACAGATCCACCACGCGGTATTATGGTGGAGATCTATCAACATCCTGCTTTGTGGGCTACTCGACAATACCCACGTGTACATCAAGCTTTTGCAGAGATATGGGATACGGAGAAACTATGGGTCAGTTTCGACCGTGCAAGCATGAGTCCGCCAAATCTTCCTGGTAAATATGAACGAACAAGTGTTGGATTGCACTGGGACATGTCCATAGACCTTCCTGTCCGTTTCCACGTGCAAGGTGTACTCTACCTAACAGATACCGCTGCAAACCAAGGTGCGTTTGTATGTGTGCCAGGTTTCCACAACAAAATAGAGGAGTGGATAAAGAGTCTTCCTGAGGATGCAGATCCTCGTCAGCAGAATTTAGAAGCATTAGGCATGATTCCTGTTCCAGCGAATGCGGGTGACCTGATTATATGGCATAGTGCCTTACCTCACAGTGCAGGTATCAATACAGCAGATGCTCCACGCGTTGCGCAATACATCACGATGACACCTACAGGTGAAGCAAATCAGGAAGCACGAGACCGTCGTATCAATGGATGGAAAAATAGAATGGCAGGTTTTGGTGGGGAGCGTGCAGAAAAGGAACATGAGACTGGTGAAACTGCAGAATTAACAGAACTTGGAAAAAAGTTGTTAGGTCTTGAGTTGTGGGGATAAACAAATCACATCTCTGCCCAGTATATGGGTGTAATGATATACGGTTGCTGAAACCTCGGAGAGGTGACAGGTGTATAGAACGTCTTATCTAACCCCAGTGCCAGCGGGGCGACAGGAATATCGTTAGAGACGGTGTGTTATATGAAAAATTGACGACTAAGGTTTTCCGCGCTCTTTCAACCATCCGAAACTATACACTAATCTTGAGGACTTCTCCCAAGCACAGGATACGCGGGGTCATTATACCCTTTACCAGTATGTTCTCCAGGCGGCACTAATGCATCAATTGCCATTTCATCTGTTTCGGTGATAGTGCAATCTAAACATCCCAAGTTATCCTCTAACTGTTCCATTGTCCGAGGACCGATGATAACAGAGGTTATAGTAGGATTTGCCAACACCCATGCCAATGCAAATTGCGTCAATGTTTTACCGTGTGCATCTGTCAAAGGTTTCAATCCTTGTGCCACATCGAAACTCTCATCCCGTAGTTCCGTTTGTAACATCCGCCTATCCTGACGCGCTGCCCGTGAACCCTTCGGTGGTTTCTCCCCACGCAAATATTTACCTGACAACACACCGCGCGCTAACGGACTATAAGGCACAACACCCACTTCATACTTTTCACAAAACGGCAGCAGCTCTACTTCAGCATCGCGATTCACAATATTATAGAGCGGTTGAACACAAACGAACTCTTCTAATCCCAATTTTTCACTTGTCCAGAGTGCTTCACACACACGCCACGCCTCAAAGTTGGAACAGGCGATGTAGCGAACCTTCCCCTGACGAACACAATCGTCCAGTGCCCGTAAAGATTCCGCAATTCTTGTGGAAGCATCCCAACGGTGTAGGTAATAGACATCAATATGGTCAGTCCCAAGACGTTTTAGACTCGCTTCAACTGCGGACATGATATGAAATCGGTGAGAACCGCTCTCATTGACATCATCCCCCATTGTTCCGTGAACTTTTGTAGCAATGACCCATTTCTCTCGGTTCTCACTTATTGCTTTCCCGATGACTCGTTCTGATTCCCCACCGTTATAGACATTAGCCGTATCAAGAAAGTTAATACCCGCATCCAATGCGTGGTGTATGATACGGATGGAGTCCTTTTCATTTGTCGGTCCGCCAAACATCATCGTTCCGAGGCATAAGGATGATACCTTCACTCCTGCACGTCCAAGTGTTCTATATTCCATGTCCATTCCTTCCAAATATGTTATGCCATCCGAATACCGCCATTGACATCAAGTGTTGCCCCCGTGATGTACTGCCCCTCTTCTGTAGCAAGGAACAGGATTACATTTGCTACCTCAGAAGGGTCAGCAACACGCCCAAGCGGAATCTGATCAGTCATGTCAGGATGATTTTTCGCCATCTCCGTTGCCGCGATCCCAGGTGCGATAGAATTGACTGTAACTCCATACTCACCTAAAACCCTTGCCAACGATTTCGTCAGGCACATGACACCAGCTTTTGATGCAGAATAAGGTGCTGATGCAACTAAACCGCCTACCTGTCCCGCTAACGAACCGAGATTGATGATCCGTCCGAACTTTTGTGTTTTCATCGTTTCCATCACCGCCTGCGAACAGAGAAACGGACCTTTAAGGTTAACTGCCATCATCCTATCCCATTCTTCTTCGGTGCATGCGTCTATACGGGTGTAACTGAAAATCCCTGCGTTATTGACTAAAATGTCAATCCGTCCAAATTCTTCAAGTGTCATGTTAACCATTGCACGAACGGATTCACCATCTGCAACATCCGTTTCAATCACATTGCATCGTCTTCCGAGAGCAGTTACCTCTTCTGATACTGACACTACATTCTTCATATTTACTTCTGGGATGACAATATCTGCCCCTTCTTGAGCGAATGCCAAGCATGTCGCCTTTCCAATTCCGCCACCACCACCCGTTACAATCGCAACGCGCCCTTCCAATCGCATCAATGTTCTCCTTTGCTTATTTACTATAGCAAGTGCAGTTTGATTCTCTTTCGCCTACATTTTTTCTTCTTGAAAACGTTCTGTGTTTTGTAGTAACATATAGGTATTATCACACGAGTTCTTGAAAAAGTCAAGATGCATTGCAAAAGGTATAAGGATTTAAACTATGAAAACTACGCTGTTTTGGAATCTTATGAAGTTGCTTTTGGTATTAGGTATTATATGTAATTTTGCTTACACTGCGATTGCACAGAATTATTATCCGGCAAATGTCGGTAATGAATGGGTGCTGGAAAGAACCGATGGAAACCAACACCTCACCTATTCGCTTGAGGAACCTGAAGATCCTGCCGATAAAGATTTAATCCTCCTCAAAATTGAAACTAAGAATCCAAACAGAAACAAAATTATTGACACGGACAAATACTTTTTATCTACTGACGAAGAAGGAATTAAACTCCATAAAACCATACTACAGGTCCTAGGTGTAGTAAATGTCACAGCCGACTTCCCAGCACCTGTAATATTCTTTCCAAAAGTCTTAACTTTAGGGGATAGATGGGATGTTGTCGGAGATACAACAATAGACCTTGGTGGACCGGATATTCCTGTAACAAGCACTACTGATTTTGAGATTGTCGCCTTTGAAGACATAACTACACCTGCGGGTACATTTCAGAACTGTGCAAAAATTGAGTTAAAATTCACAATTACGAGTGAACGGTTAAACATAGATACAACAACTTCCTATCAATGGTTAGCTCCTGATGTAGGTCCTATCAAATATGAGGCTAATGATGGTCATGTTTTTGAGATGGTTAGTTTAAAGTTGGTCGGTCCACCACCTATTAATGCCCAGAATCCTCCAGTATGGCAACTTCCATCACTCAATTATCAAGTTACTGGTTCGCGTTTGGGTGAAATACTCAATGCCAAGATTCTTGAAAATGTAGAAGATTATGTAACGGAAGTGGGGAATTTAGGAATAGTATCCGTTACAGGAGATATTGTGCCACCAGGTGACGGAACAGGGTTCGCTACAAACTTTGAAAGAAAACGAGATCTATGGGTTGCAGGACGTTTTTCCAATGCACCTATCAGAGGTAGAATAACCCTTTTCGCAGAAAATAATAGAGGAAGAACGACTGTTACTATTGATGTGACTATTAATTGAGGATGTCCTTTTGTAATATTACTATAACGTGAGTTCGCGGTAAGAAAAATGTGTTACTTATACCAAAATATCGCACCTACCGTAATGGATACTTACTTTAGACCTAAACTTGTAGTAAAGTTTCAAAATTAAGACTGCTTTAAACTAAATATCAATGGTATTTAATCTTGAAATGTTAATTTTAAACTGGTAATATATTACTACTATCACGAATCGTGTGGAAAAGCCGATATGGTGACTTGGAAAGTGGTATTAGTTGTTATAGTTATTGCAATTCTACTTATGGCAATCGGGATGTGGTTGGGATACCGTTATATATCTGAACAGGATGATATTGATTACCAAGCACGAAATGAACTACCTTACATAGAATACTTCCTTATGGACACGAATACATATCCAACGATATTGCTACTTTGATAATGTTCCGGACTTATCAACATCGCGCATTTTTATATGTAAAAGGAGACAATTTATGAAAATAACCAGATTTATATCTTGGCTGAAACCGATTTTGGTGTTAAGCCTTGTATGCTGTTTAGCACTTACAGCAACAGCACAAGATTATTACCCGACGGCTATCGGCAATACATGGGTTTTCCTAAATGCCGACGGTACTGAACGACGCACATATTCCATTGAAGAACCAGATACCGATGAAGCTGAAGGTATTATTATCCTGCGAATATATACTGAGACCCTCGGCACAGATACGGTAGATGACGACGTTTATTATATCTCTGATGATGAAGGGGATTTGAAACTTCATAGAACAAGGTTAGAAGAAGGCACATTTGGTATTGCAGCAGCAATGCTTGATCCTCCCGGGCTTTTCTTTCCAGCAGACCTGCCACTCGGACGGACGTGGGATGTCATGACAACAACGGAATTGAACCTTGTTGGTACAGCAAACACTACAAGCACAATAACAGTTGATGCTATTGAAGACGTAGAAACTCCTATAGGAACATTTAAGAACTGTGTCAAACTTAGTATTAATAGAAAAGTCGTAACAGCACTCGTAACACTTCGTTCAATTTCATATCAGTGGTTGGGACCTGATCTGGGTCCTGTCAAGTACGAGGATGATCAAGGGATTGTATATGAATTACAAAGTTATAACTTGGTTGATGATTCAGTAACGGAACCCGAGACCCCAGCTGAACCTGAAACTCCGACAGAACCTGAAACGCCAACGGAACCCGAGACCCCAGCTGAACCTGAAACTCCGACAGAACCTGAGACACCAACAGAACCTGAGACACCAACAGAGCCTGAAACGCCGACGGAACCCGAGACACCGACGGAACCCGAAACTCCAACAGAACCTGAAACTCCGACAGAACCCGAATCCAGATTTAATATGAACCTTGTGTCGGGTCTAAACCTTATCTCCATTCCACTAATGCCAGCAGAACCTTACACAGCAAAATCGCTTGCGACGATGTTGGGCTCTACGGTTGTTATCAAGTTAGATGTGGATAAACAGAGTTTCGTTGGTTACTCTGCTGCAGAAGAAGGGGATGGATTTGATATAGATGGTATGAGCGGTTACATTATCAACACTCCTGATGGTGGGAAAGTGACGTTCACTGGTACTGCATGGCAAAAACCTGCTGATGATGTGGCTGCTGCCCCAAAAATCACCACAAATAGAAGCGCGTGGGCATTTGTCATCACAAGTAATTTGCAAGCTGAAGCAAAAGGGAAAACCTACACGTTAGTTGCTAAAAACCTACGTACCGGTATTGTTGCTACACAGAAAGTTGTCAATGATAACGGATATGTTTCAACTGTATGGGCAGATCTAAATCGTAAGAGCGTCATCAGTGTTGATGATAAGATTGAGGTTGCGCTCGTTGATGAAAATGGAACAATCGTGTCCGGTCCGTTTCAACGCACTGTTACTGCTACAGATATTGACAATGCATATCTAAGTGTACAGATGCGTGTCGGCGATGTCCGACCAAAAGAGACAATTCTGGCACAGAACTTCCCGAATCCTTTCAATCCTGAGACTTGGATACCTTATCAACTGAGTCGTGACACGAACGTAACGATTCAGATATTTGATCTCTCTGGACATTCGATTCGGACGCTTAATCTCGGTCATAAGTCAATTGGTGCATACTTGACGAGATCCAGTGCAGCATATTGGGATGGTAAGAATGAGGCGGGGGAACCTGTTTCGAGTGGTATCTATTTCTATTCACTTAAAACAGAGAATTTTTCTGCCATCCGCAGAATGGTTATCCTTAAGTAAGTATTGCTGCGATGATTGTACGACAAAACGCCTTGATATTACAAGCAATCCGATAGCATAACAGATTGCTTGAAATTGCTGAATCAAGGCGTTTTCATTTTATTCAAACTTGGGTAATCTCATATATATTCAAGTAAGGAGAGTTGGATGTATAGAAACAACGTATGCATAGTATTATTTGCATTATTACTAACTCTATGTTTT
The DNA here is from genome assembly GCA_022824265.1 of Candidatus Poribacteria bacterium. Lineage (GTDB taxonomy): Bacteria > Poribacteria > WGA-4E > WGA-4E > WGA-3G > MSPOR6. The sequence goes on from JAJEAG010000088.1 coordinate 24,854, forward strand.
GTTGCTAAGGAAGCAGCATCACAGAATTATTATCCGACAGATCTCGGCAATGTATGGGTGTTAGAAACCGAGGATAAAACTGAACGAATCACTTATAGCATTGAAGCATCAGAAGAATCAATAAACGGTATAGAACTGGCGTTACTAAAAATTACGTCTGAAACTGTAGGTACAGATTCTATTCTGACCGAAAGGTATTTTGTAGATTTTGACGAAGAAGGGATACAATTATATAAATATGTAGTGGAACTCGGTTCAGTATTCGGCGAAGCTACTGGCTTATTCTACCCACCTATTCTCTTTTATCCATTATCACCGCAACTCAACGAACCGTGGGAATACACGACTGAAACAGAGGTTGACTTTGTCGGTCTCGTCACATTCACCAGTGTTAGCGAAGTTGTAGCGGTGGAAGATGTTATGACTCCAGCAGGAATATTTGAAGATTGCATAAAAGTCAAGATACGCACAAGAAGCCAAGCTGCGACAATATCGCGCTCAACATCGTACCAATGGCTTGCTCCTGATTTCGGTCCCGTTAAATTTGAGAACAGTCAAGACCTCGTTTTTACATTGGTTAGTTCTAACCTACTTTCGGATACCTCAATCTATGATGTGACAGGTGATGGTGTTATCAATATTTTAGATCTTGTATTTGTAGCTTCTCGATTCGGTGAGGAGAGTGAGGAGGCGGATGTTAATGACGATGGGAAAGTAAATATTCTGGATTTGACACTTATTGCGCAGAATTTTGATGCGTAATTAATCAATGAAGTGTTCGTAGATTTGGTTATGAGAGTAGGCATGCTCTATGCGCTGTGTGAATTTCACTGTTCTCAACGCAACCTAAAAAATCCGCTTTTGTATTTCGCTTGCCTCAAGTGTTTCCTCATTCCATGAAGTCTCTTTAGCTGACTGCAGTACGTCATCGTGTGTGTGAAACTGCCACGAAAAAGTGAAAGGAGAATCGCCGCTATTATAGAAAATCACTTCAACATTATAATCTTTTCCGATAAGAGGTCGTACCAAAGAGAGAAGGTTTGATGGGATCTGATTTTTACCATCGGCATTTTTGATGGTGATCAGCGGAGAAACTTTACCTAATACCTCGCGAGTTCCAAGAAGCAGCGGACCGTAACAAGCGGTTACTGCACCTTGCCCCCAATTCCGTCCGTGTCCTGCAGCAACAGAGCAAACTGCCCCACCCATATCCGCGTGTTCGCGTCCACCTCGTAGCACGCGTCGTGCCATATTCAGACGAGTAGCAGCACTTTGCAAAGCCCGTAATGCATAAGTAACATCTCCAGTTACCTGATAGGCAAGGGTTAGAGTAGCCGTTGAAGGTTCTCTAATCGGTTTTACAGAACCGTCATCTGACCATTCTCCCCAATATGCCATATCCGCGCGTTTTCCGACACCGGGTTCTCTGCGGCGGTTTTGTTGCGGGAAAACAAGTGCAAGTAATTCGGGTGGCGTAGAAGGTAATTTTTCTAAACCCTCTCTGATCGTCTCATCAAAACAGGTATCGTTAAATGTCCATCGATAATAACTCAAGGCTGCGGATGCTGGATCGTTATACGGATTGTCAAGTGATGTGACCAGAGGTTCAACGATGCGTTTTGCTGCGGTTTGGAAAATCTCCTCTTCTGACAAGAGATAGAGGTCTCCCATGGCATAGATGGCTCCGGAAGCCAACAGGTTTTCAATACCAGCCAAAGGATCACCCGGAATGTGGTGTGAACTTGCTACCAATCGGTGAAGGTTCTTTTCATTTACATCTTCTTCGCTTAACCCGTTCCCGTTCAAATCCCAGAGTAACGGCATTGGATCTGGTGCAGCGATGATTCGTTCAGCCCGTTTGCGTCCATACTGCAATGCCCATTCAACATACCGCTTTTCACCTGTAACACGATACGCAGCAAGTGCTATGTGAATAAAACGGAAGTGTTCTGCAAGTTCATACGCATCCTTTTCTGTGTTTTCCACAAATTTCGTTCCGATATTGTATCCGATAAAAGTATCTTTTATATAATCGTACCAAGGTGGTATTTCCTGCACCCAATTCCCGATGTGTTCTGCGGCATCTGATAGTAGGGAAATCGCTTCGGTATCATCTGGTTTTAATGCTATATAGCGAGGTAGGAATAGTAGAAAAGGTTCTGTGCCGTGGTGTGCTTCAGCCTTCGGTTCGTAACCATGGACACAATCCCGTTTTACCCAACCGACAAGTTCAGACTTAAGTGTCTCAAAGTGTTGCAGGACGGTCTTATCACCGGTAATTAAATAGTGCGGAAACCACGCAAGTGCATAATTTGCCTCATCTTCGCCTCCTTTATTCGGACCGGGAGGATCAAGCAGCATGCTCTGTTTAAGCCAACGTCCCATATCTGATCTGAGTGCGCTATATGCGTTATAGGATTCTTGTATTTCTGATTTCATAGTAGTGAGTTCAAAAAATCAATACTTTTTTTAGCGATAGTTTTCGGATCTGGTTTGAAATCGAATACCTCTGTTGAGACATAACCTTTATAATCAATTTCCTTCAATGCTTCAATGATTGGCGGGTAGTCTACATTTCCGGAACCGGGTAGGTATCCGTTGTCGTCGTTGGAATGGAAGTGTGCTACATGTTTAGCGCAGTTACGAATCTGTGTTGGCATGTCCAACCCCTCTTTTGCAGTGCTACAGACATCCAAAATCATCTGAAAGTTTGGATGGTTCACTGCTTCAACCATTTCGACGGCTTTGTCGGGGTGTGATATAAAGTTTGTCTGATCACTTGACAGTGGTTCCATGCACAATACGACTCCTCTTTCTCCAGCAAGTTCTGCACCTTCTGTGAATGTGTCTTTTGTGTAGTTCCATGCTTGTTCAAAGGTCAGTGGTTCCATGACATTCCGTTGTTGCGGGGAGCCAAAAACCAGTATTTGCCCATCTAAATCCGCACAGAGTTCAATAAGGGCAAGTAGGTAATCCCTCGTTTCGTTCCTAATTTCTTCCTCTGGATGGTTGACATAAAGTCCCGGTGGTGAAACCAGCAGCCAGTGTAATCCTGCGATTTCTATTTTTGCATCTTTAGCAGCTTTCCGTATTCGTGTTCTTTCAGTTTCACTGATATCCAATACAGAATCCGCCAATGTAAATGGTGCTATTTCAACTGCTTCATAGCCGAGTTCTGCGGCATAAGTGAACACATCATCAATTTTCCAATTTTCAAACATTTCGTTGCATATCGCGAGTTTCATTTTCGTCTCCAGTCCGAATTTTTTGTGAATTCTAAGTGATTATTGGGTATTTGTCAAGTAATTTAAGATTTTATATCAACCTTGTTTTGTCTTCAAATTCTCTGGATTTTGCTTCCTTCTAAAAACGTACACAAAAAGGGCGTTTTTCGTTTCTGTGTACGTTTTGACTTTTGGGGTTATACCAGTCTGAGACTGGGTTTATCAGTGTGTACGAAACTTTTTGAAATTTTCATTTGTGTACGTTTTTTATTTGCTTGTTTATGGTCGGTTCTTAGGTGGATATTTTTTGGGTGACGGGTAGTAGTTTCTGTTGAGAATGTGAGATGTAGTCGGTTTCTGTTTTTCATAGTGGTAGTATTATAACAGGTGTTAAGAAGGGATGGAAGGGTTTATGGGGATTGGAACAATATGTTTCATGTATGTTTGAGGTAGTTTTCAGATTCTTGGCTATTGGCTATCGGCTGTCAGCTGTCAGAATCTCGGAGAGCGCGGGGTATTGTTGTCTGAATCGCTGAACGCACTGAAGACGCTGAAGACGCTGAATGATGAGGTGTTTTCAGTGTTTCAGAGAGAAGGACGAGTGGGGTGACTTCTCCGCTACGGTGTTGTCTGAACCAGGACTTTGAGGATAATAGGTCGCGATTCGGAGAGTGCTTCTACAAAAGAAGGCTTAATATTAAAAATAATGTTGAATGGACAGAAGGATGGTTAAAAGACTGTCTGCACCTGTTGACAGATGATGGTTTGCTTTACTTGTATGGGTTCCAGAAATAATTGCGAGAATTTCTGTCTGCTTTCCTATCCGTGAACAACGTTGGTTGGTGTGGCATTATACTAACAAAACGGTTCCATCATTGAAATTTTGGCAAAGATCACACGAGACGATATTATGTCTCTGGAAACCGAATATGCCCTGAACCAATTTGGAGATAGACCAAATTAGAGAGCCTTATACCAAAAGCTTCCTAAAGAACGCTGCAGGTAAAATACGAAAAGATACACCTTCTCGGTATGGTTCACGAGGTAAAACGACCATCTATAACGCTCATAAAAATGGTGCTTTGCCGAGAGATGTTATCAAAATTCTTGCATTAGCAGGTGGGGCAGGTCGTTCTGAAAGGTGGTTCCTTTGTAAAACGTGTGGGTCCCAGATTTATCCTCCTGCAGAACTATCTGAACATCGCGAACACAACATATTAAAACATCCCACGCAAAAACCGATGGAATTGACAAGACGACTTATCTTGTCTCGCATCAACGGAAAAGAAGGTAAGGTGTTAATTCCATTTGCAGGATCTGGATCAGAGTGTGTCGTAGCAGAGACGTTAGGGGTCGAATTTCTTGGCATAGAGATAAATCCTGAATTTGCTGACTTTGCCGAAAAATGGATTGAATATGAACGTGAACAATCAATAAAGACGTTTCTATTTAAACACACAGAATAGCGACAAATTTTGGACTAATCCATCAATGAACCGCCTGCCACAGTAATAGACAGTCCTGTCAGATAAGCAGCTTCGTCCGAGGCGAGGAATGCTGCCATATTAGCCACATCTGCACCTTCGGCGAGTCGTCCTAACGGTACGACTGCCTCTGATTGTCGTGTGAATTCGGCACGTTGTTCGTCGGAAGAAAGGTTTTCAGGCATTAGTGCCGATGCTAAATGTCCCACACGTTCTGTATCTACAAGACTTGGACAGAGCGCGTTGACGTTAATATTATGAGGCGCGAGTTCATGTGCGAGGGATTGTGTTAAACCGATGACAGCGAACTTTGAAGCACTATATGCTGCATAAGATGCTGCACCTTGTTTGCCTCGGACAGAGGATATGTTGATGATTTTTCCGCCAGTTTTCTGTGCAATAAGGTGGCGAGTTACTGCTTGGCAGCAGAGAAATACGCCTTTCACGTTGACACGCTGCACACGATCCCAATCTTCTTCTGTCAGGTCAACGACAGGTACGCGATCCTTCCCCGCCTTTGTTCCAGCATTGTTAACGAGGATGTCTATTTTTCCGAAATGAGAAACGGTTTTGTTTACCATTTCGGCAACCTGTTTTGCATCTGAAACGTCTGCAACAACACTTATGGCACGTTGGTTCATTGCTTTGATTTCGCTAACGACATCTGGTAATCCATTCCATGCCGTGTTGTCTGCTGCATAAGGGTGCTCGGTGATGTCGTTGACAGCAACATCTGCACCCTCCTTTGCTAAGCGGATGGCAATAGCACGTCCAATACCGTTCTTACCACCTGCACCTGTCACTAACGCGACTTTACCATTTAGATTATACACTGTGAGGGTTTCCTTTGTCACTCACATTTTGATTGGAGAGATTATGTTTATGACAAATGAATCAGGACAAGCAATTACTGTTTAATAGCACCCCATGTTAATGCGAGTTTTCCTGAAGGTTCCACATCCAGAAATTCTCTATCAAAAGTGAGATCACCGAATGCAAGCGGATCCCATGCGTTACCAGGTATCCATCCGATCTGATGTTCACGACTACCGTTTTCGCAATCGTTCATGTGAAAACTGAAACCAATAGTTAGTCCATCTTTGGCTTTAAAATCCATTCCTTTATTCGCGTTCCCTGGGTTTGGACCGCGTGGTTCTGTTGGGTCAAGTGCCACTTCGTAGATGTAATCATTTCCGTCCACAACAAGTTTCCATTCGGTGTTGTCCTTTGATGCTGCGGCAGAAAGGTCTTCTCCATTTGCTCCAAGTGTCCATTGAACGAGTGAATCTCTTATGACATCGTTGTCAAAATCAAACATAAATTCAACGCTGTCATCTTCCCACCATTTGCTGTTCGCAGGATTGATGTCTTGTAGTTTGTCATCGGTAATTTCAACAAGAAAGTAGATGCGTGTGGGGTCTGCTGAACTCCATGCTACGCGCCCTTGACCGCTAAAATCCTTTGCTGGAGGAAGTTGTGCTCCTGCATCTTTAAGTTGGTCAAAATCGACTATTTCGGCGCGTTCCCATTCGCTTATATCACCGTCAATTTTAATGTTAGAAATCTGTTTTGCGATATACTCCTTATCACGTTTGGCTGCGAATGTTATGTCTATCATACAGAGCAGTAACATAAACACTATGAAGACAGCTGCGAAGACTTTAATATTGATTGAATGTTTGATATAGTTATTCATGATAGTAATCCTTTTTATAAGTGGGTTGAGTATTTGTGCTACCTTACCAATAATCTATCCTTTTAATATTTTTCTGAGAATTAGGAATGCTCCCCCAACGATAATGATAATAATTGATATGTAAATTGCAAATCCAAAAATAGCCTCCATAATTTCAACTATAATTGAAAGACAGATTACAACGATTATTATTCCTATAATAGTATAAATTACTTTTTTCATAATTTGTTAGTAGAAAGGTAGAATGAAGAGGATGTAAACGACAATATGATGATATTTCAACAAAGTTAAGGGTGAGAGGAAATACACCCTTAACTTGAGATCGGGATGAATGTATGGGTTTAGGTTATTCTGATACGCTATTTTTTTAGACCACCCCAAGTGACAGCAATTTTGTCTTTGGGATCAACAGCGAGTCCGCTTTCCAATCCATCATTCATGAGAGAATTTATATCTCCTTCGCTTAACACGGTATTGAAGATGGCGAATTCGTCAATAAGACCTTGCCACTGACGACTACCGCCCCAGTCCCCAATTCTACCGGGGTCAAGGACACCAGGGTTTCCGCCCCAATCGTTTTCAGCATTAAGTTCGCCGTTAATATAAAAGCGAATCTTCTTTTCTTTTGCACTGTAGGCGGTTGCGATATGAATCCACTTGTTCATTTGATCACCAGTTATTGCAAACTTGGCGAATGTATCATTTCCACCAGGGTTGGTGTGAATGGAGAACTCCACTCTTTTGTCAGGATGTAGTTGATAATGGATATCACCAGCTTTCCAACCGTTGACATTAAAGAAAACGCGCCACTGCCCATCTCTACCAGTAGATTTTACCCAGTGTGTGAACGTGATTTCTTCAAACGAACCCATCTTCTTGGTAATGTTAACCCATTCGTTTGTTCCGTTTAGTTCAATCGCTTGTCCGATCATCCCATCAACATACTTTCCACCTTGAGGTTCACCATCAAAACCATTTACGGAGATGTCTTTAGCATCACCATCAAATAACCACGCTGCAACAATCGTATCTTCTGAAATTTCTGCGAAACCGGATATGCTGATACTCAATATCAGCAGTATACTCAAAGCAAATATTATAATTCTAAACAAAATCTACCTCCTGTGAATTACCTGTAAATTAACTGAACAGCAGTTAATTTTCATGTTCACTTATTACTTGGGTCAACATTTCTTAAATCAATATAGGTGTTAATTTATCACGTTAATAGATTAAAAGGCAACAAAATTGTGGCACAGTACATAAAGTCTGGAATAAGTTTATATGGATCGATGTTTTGCGACACCGCGCGGATTCGCAAATGCGTCTATCCACAGGTTACACCATTCATCGTGGTCATTCAGAACATTTTCAGGATTTTTACGGCTGCGCACGACAAAATCTGGATGTGCTGTTCTGCCTGTATGATGTCCTGTCGTTTGGAAACGCAGGTCTAATGACCAACGACACCTGTCGGATTTATTCGGTTGCGAACGGTGCGGCGTAAAACGGCTTAGTAGGATGACATCCCCACGATGACATTCGAGCATCATCGGTTCAAAATCTGGCATCAGATCTGGTACAATCATGGTCCCACCCTCTTTCTGATGTGTGAGGTATCCGATGTCTTCAGTAACGCCCGGTAATGCTTCAAGACATCCCATTTCGATTGTGCTATCACCTAACGGTAGCCAGCACGTGACGACATTCGAACCTTCAGCCTCTTCCATCATAACGCCAGCGTCTTGGTGCCACGGCACACCACCTGCCCAACTCGCGTTTCCGTCAACTACTGGTGGTTTTGCGCGCACATGTTGGATGGGGTTGCAGGTTATTTCAGGACCGACAATTCCCTCAATGACATCTAACAGATTGTCGTTTTTCATGAACTCAAATATGGCTTTGCCGCGATAGTGCATTATATCCATTCCACTACCGATTTCACCAGACTGTGCAAGAAGTTTTCCGAAACGCTTATCAAAAGGTTCATCTTCATGCAGGTTTTCTATCTTTCCTTGTTCGAGGAGATCATCTGCCCGTTCTGAAATCCAATCCTCAATTTCGTCAATAACCGGTTGGGTGTCTTCGTCAGTCAATGCGTTTTCAACGATTAAGACCCCTTGTGTTCGATAGGTATCTTTCTGTTCTTGTGTTAGTTTCATAAACATTCTCCTAAATGATGCTTCTTAGCGTTTATAATAACATTAACACAAGTGATAGACAAGATAAATCAAGATTGCTTAGTTTTAAAATTGGCAAATAAACTGAAGTATGATAGGCTTTAACAGAATTAAGAGAACGAATGCTTAAGAGGAAGTTTGTATGCTAAGCCGGACTGTCCTTATTTTCATTTATCAAACGTTCCGTGTCAAAACCCAATGCTTTAGTTTTGGGATGTAGACACGGCTAAGTTTCTTGTTCTATCAAAACTCTTGAGTTTTTCGTGTATTTGTAGTATGCTATCGGTTACGATACTAAAGGCTATTACAATGCTAAAGGCTGTTACAATGCTTACCTACAAATACAAGTTAGCCTCATCAGTTGAGTTAGACGAT
>JAJEAG010000008.1 GCA_022824265.1 Candidatus Poribacteria bacterium
ATGACCGAGATATAAACGCTGCTATAAATATTCATAAGGTTGGGGCATCAACCTTTTCAGGAGAAGACGTAACACCTGCTACGGCAGGCTGTCTTTGATGATAGAAGAATCCCATGCCTTTAGGCTTGGGAGTATGTCAAACTAATCCCGCACGTTTTCGTAGGAACCATTCAAGACCGAGAAGCAAGAGGATTATTCCAAAAATCAAGGGCAAATCCCAGATGTCAACATCAGTTATTTCTGAGGTTGCACTCTCAACCAACGAAATCTGATTGACCAATTGGCTTGCCTCATCAATGGGATAATATTTGCCACCACTCATAGTCGCAAGGTTTGTGAGTAGTGGTACATTGAGTGCTGCATCGCTAAACTCAGCATAAGAAGGTTTTACCTCAAAAAGTGCCTGCTGTTTGCCGAGGTTTTCACCCGCAAGCGTTCCTGTTGCAGTGACGGTATATTCGCCATATTGATTTGGAACAAATCGTGCTGTGTATAAACCATCTTTACCTAACACTTGTTCAAGCTGTAGTTCCTTTCGTGTGCCTTTCTCGTCAACAATGACAGCACGGACCTTCGCCTCATTTGTCAATGCAAAGGTTTCATCCGTTGCAGTTACTTCAATTATGACGGGTTCCTTCAATGTATATGCGGTTTTCGCGATGTCAAGTTTGAGAGCAGATTTGTGGGCAGTTGTTAACCATTTTGCTGTTTGCCTCCAGAATCGGTGATGGCTGTCATCTTTACTCTCTTGGGACATTTGCCACCGAAATGTATTGTGCGGTGTGAACACCATGACACGACCTGCATTGTAATTGTGGGTTGCCATGAGAATACGATTGCCAAATTCATTTCGGTCACTTGGATGTTCAGCAAGCACTGTTGCACCTGCTTTTGCGCGTTTGACTTTACTGTAACGGAAAAGCTCAGGCATCTGATCCCAACGTTTTTGATTATCAGTGGGATCATCTGTTAATTCCATCAACTGTTCCGTTTTGCCCTCTGTTGTCAGTTTTAATTTGAACCCTTTCGGATGCGGAATTTGAGCAGGTGACAAGTGTGAGGGGATAGCTTTGGGGAGCTCCCCTAACTCCAATTCAACCGGAAGTAATTCCGCTATTGGTGTGTTGAGATATGAACCTGTTACGGCTGGATTCCCTAACGACCTCAAACCACCTAACATTAAAAACCCACCACCACGTGTGCGGACAAATTCAACCGTATTCTCAAGTTGTGTGCGTGTGAATTCGGAAGCAGCTATGTTGCCAAAAATGATCGCATCAAATCTGAAGAGATCTTCTTTTGTATCTGGATATAAATTGAAGTGTTGGGTTGAACTATCTTGTGTGCCACCAAAACTACGATCACTGGTTGTAAATCGTACAGTCAATACAATATTCGGGTCATCTTCTAAAGCGCGCCTAATGAATTTAAATCCCCAAAACGGATTAGAAACGAATAAGACCTTTACACGTTTGGTCGGGGCTACTTTCAGAATGAACGTTTTGGTATTGTTTTGTGGGATCGCTTCGTCTGCTTCAGGCAGAATTTGCACCTCATATTTTTGCGTGCCTGGGTGGCGAGGTGTAAATTTGAAGGGAACGCGAACTGTGTCGTTTTTTACGGACATCGGTACCGATTCAAGAATACGTCCGTTCTCAATTAGTTGGATTGTTGCCTTTTTCGGTGCATTTCCAGTACGTCTGACGGTAGCGGTTATCTCAACAGGAAAATCTTCTTCTGCGTTACGAGGTGCATCTACTTTTACCAATTCAAGGTCAGGGACACCATCTTCAGATCCAATGCCAACTGTATGAATAGGCACTTTCCTTTCGCGGATTTGCATCACAAGTTTTTGTATATCTGTCCCGCTCCTATCTACGCCATCGGTAAAAAGGACAACACCGGAAAGCGGAATACCTTGTAAATCATCAAGTGCTTCAGTTATCGCATTTGGAATATTTGTATTTTCTCCTTCTGCGTTTGCTAAAACTGCATTTGGTATCCGTTGCGCATCCGTATCAAACCCGAATAACCTAACCTTAAATTTGTTCGCATCCAATTCCTTTAGTAGTCCGTTGCTATCTTCAGGATTATCACCGAATAGCAGTTGGTTGGCTCTATTCAATCTGGATTCACCTTCGTCAGAATCGGTTATCTGCATGCTCTTGGAACGATCAACCATTACTAAAAGGTAGGAGTCATCAGGGTTGTTTTGATAAATAGTGAGGAATGGTTTGAGCAAGCAAAAGGCGAGGAAACATAGTACAATAGTACGCAACACAATGAGAAATCCACGGAATACTCGTCCAGACCGTCCTCTTGCACTCCGATATGCCCAAATAGTTGCTGCAACAAGCGCGACCATTAGGACAAAGATAAGAAGTCCCGGTATTGGAATACCAAACGAGAAATCCCCTTCCCGAAAGACATCAATCGGGTACTTCATGAGTTGTTCAAACATTATTTATGTAACCTCTACCAACAGAATGATCCTGAAAAAAGAAGGTATTTTGCATTGTGACGATTATATGTTGTTATTTGTTCATACTATTATACATTTAAGTGTTGTAGTTGTTCAACCTATTTTGCAGGATTACTTAGTTTTCAGTTTTTCTCCTTTATTCTTCACATCTCAATAATGCAATATAGGTTGGGTCTGTCTTTTGAACTATGTCAGATTCCTCATACATATTGTAGGGGCGGGGTTTCCCCGCCCGTATGAACACCTATATTGACACTATGTACATCGTAGGAGAAAGGTTCACCCGTTTATGTTATTGGCATTTGTCGCCTCTTACATTCTTCACCTAATAGCGAATTCCAGACTCTCAGAATTAGACTGTACCAATTAGAAATGGTCTAATCCTGTAAATCCTGGTTCAGACAAAGATGGATATAGGAATCTCACCCGACAATCTAATCACGGATCGGTTTAGTCAAGCACACGAATTCGCTGTCCAGTATGTGCAGATTCATGCAATGCATCAATGACACGCATATTCCCAAGCGTATCTGATATTGGGAGTAAGAGTGAGAATCCATCTTCTACTGCTTTACAGAGATTTAATAGTTCAGCAGCATAAGGATTCACTCCATTAACACTGAATGTTTCCCCATTGACAGTGAAACTGGATTCTCCTTCTTTGTTTCCCCATGCCGACTGGACAAAGATAGTGCCTTTGGTGCCAGTAACTTCATAGTTTTCTCGCCAAGTCCATCCGAAACTGCAATCGAATTGACCTGTGACACCATCACCAAAGTCCATTGTTCCGATGAGAGTTTCCCACACATTGTTAATCGGTTCAAACTTCCCTGTTGCCCAAGCATACTGCGGTTCTCGTCCAATGAGGTGACGGATGATGTTGATGCAGTAGCACCCTAAATCCATTACCGCACCACCGCCGAGGTCCCCTCGTAACCGCCAATTTGTTCTGTCGGTGAGTCCCGTTGAAAAAGTGGAACGAGCATATCGCACCTCTCCAATTGCACCCTCCTCAACTTTTTGCTTTACCGCCAACGTCAGCGGATGATGTCGATACATAAACGCTTCCATCAAAAGGATGTTTGCATTTTCTGTAACTTGAATCATCTGTTCAAGTTGCGATGTATTGACAGCGATAGGCTTTTCAACGAGGATTCCCTTGACACCACACCGCACTGCCTCCAGCACATTTATGAGATGACTTGAGGGCCACGTGGCAACAACAAGAATGTCAGGGTTCTGTTTTTCCAACATCTGCCGAAGATCGTTGTAGGTGTTCTCAACTTCAAACTCAGTAGCAAAGCGGGAGAGCGACTCAAATTTCTCATCACATGCCCCCACAATCTCAATTTCAGGAACGTTACGCCAAGCGTTGCTGTGTGCGTACGAAATACCACCACAACCAACGATTGCCACGCGATATTTTGTTGCCATAGTTCTCACACCTTATAGTGAAGATACCTCTACAGGTCTATTCTCCTGTGCAGAAAGATTCGCTGCAAGCGATATTTCAAGCGTTTTGACTGCATCGGTATATGGACTCAAAACCTGAGATGCATCACCACTACGAACAGCATTCACAAAAACTTCATCAATTGTGGGACCAGGTTCAGTTTTTTCTACCCATTCACCATCTTCTTTATAATGGACTCTTGCAGGATTCCAATTCAGCAGGTCACCTTCATATAGGATGTCTAAAACATTAGCATTGTCCCAACCACCGCCATAAGCCCATGCTGTTGTCATAGAACCGACGGCACCGCTACTAAATTGTAGTGACACAATATAGCTATCTGGACAGTCAATCTGTTTCAGGACGCGATTTGCTTGGTTCGAATAAACCGAATCCACATCTCCAAGTAAGTTCCGCATCATATCAAAAGTGTGTGTGGCTTGCTCAACTAATTGACCACCAGACTTATCCATTTGACGCAACCAACCATCCGGGTTACCTTGTCCAGTGCCGCACCAGTACTTGCCAACAACCATATTAATCGTTTTTCCTGCAAGGATTTCTTGGGTTATTTTTGTTGAACCAAGATAACGCAGTTGATAACCGACACAGGTTATCAATCCAGCTTTTGTAACTGCAGCTTCAACCTCACGTGCAATGTCCATGTTGATCGCTACCGGTTTCTCAACAAAGAACGGTAAACCGCGTTCAATCACATCTAACTCAGGTTGTCCATGCACAAAGACGGGAAGACTCAGATAGATTGCATCTAAATCATCTCGTTCCAACATTGCACGATGTTCTGTATACGGATCCGCATTATGTTTTTCCGCTGCGTTCTGTGCCTTTTGTGGAACAATATCACAAATCGCAACGACGTTTGCACCTTCCATTTCTGACAAACGATTCATGTGTCCATTCGCATTGCCACCAGAACCAATAAAACCAATTTTAATTTCTTTCATATTTTTCCTTTCTGTTAATAGAAATCTATAGCTGCTTATTATCCTAATTCTTGGATAATAAGCAGATTTAACTAACGCGCCTTAAAATTAACTTGTAACGCCTTTTCAATATCGTCACGCGGATGAATTCCATACTGTTCCTCAAAATTACGGTCAAATGCAGCTTCTTCGTCTGGATCAGATTTTAGTGGGAGTTGAATTGGTTGACGCTTCATCTGGACAGAACGACGTGCTGCGATAACCATCTCCTGATCAGCCCTACCCATTTCTCCTGTCCAGATAGGTTGTGTATCTTCTCTCACCGCACGTCCAATTCCATCAAGCATTGTCGCAAGTGAAATACCTCCCTCTGAGATTTTGTCATGTCGGTAGGGGTTTAGCCATTCAACTGTCCCTCCAAGAGATTTTGGTAGTTCAACAAAGATACGCTGTAGAACCTTATCCTCACCATATTCTCTCTGAAATTCGTAAGTTTGTGCTCTACCTGCATGTTGGTTAATATCTTCATCTGTACAGACGTTGACAGTCTCACCACCAGATGCACCTTGATTGCCGTTTGTGATAATCGTACCGCGTTCACCACACGTCTCAAAACCGACCAGTTTGTTCCGCCCAAGACATCCGTTCTTATTACCAACCATCGCAATACCGAGTCCGCCGTTATCAAAATCAACAGCGTAAAATTCCAAACCTTCTCGGTTGAAATCGCGCTTTGCCCTGTCAACATAAGGAGAAACAGGCATTGAATGCCCAATGCTACTGACTGATGTAGGCGCAGCATTCATCCGACACCGTATCGCGGCAAGTCCGTGATAACCAGTCGTGGAAAATAGCCTGTAGCACTTATGCACCTTACCGATAACATCTTCCTTGATAAGTTTGCAAACAAACTGTTCAACAGGAACAAAGGGAAAGTTCTCGGATGTTTGGAGTTTTACCCCATTTTCAGTAGCATCCGCTATCATCATATCCATCAAACCGAGTGTAGGTGCAAGAGGGGTTTCTACATTATGTGAGATACCACACCGAGACAGATAACACGAGACGATATGATGTAGTGGTGCAGGCACGACAACATCACAAACATCGGGTGACATTTCCTGAACGAGTTTTCGGACATCGGTATATGCTTTAACACCGAGTCTCGCAGCACCCGCTTCTGCTGATTCCTGGTGTGCATCACATACCGCGACGACTTCGTAGGTATCCTTTAGGGCAGCAGCTGTTGACAAATGTGCTGAACCCCGTCGACCATGACCGATTAATGCGTATTTTAGTCGTGACATTTTTCAGTTACTCCGTTCAATATTCTCTTTTGATGTTCTGTAGGAGCGATCTCCGAATCGCGACTACCACATGAAACTTAACAGAACCATAGGTTAAATACATTTAATTGTCAAAATCAAGATCCCACAACAGCACGGTGCCATCCGCACTCGCACTCGCTAATGTCTTACCATCAGGACTAAACGCTAAACTATAGACTGTATACCTATGTCCATGCAATGTTTTTATATGTGTACCTGTATCCACATTCCATAGCCAAATGGTATTACCAAAAAGCATGCCACATGCTAACGTCTTACCATCAGGACTAAACGCAACACTCTCCGCGCCATCCGGATGCCCTTTCAACACACGAATAGTTTCACCGGATTTTGAATTCCACAGGCGCACGGTTTTATCCTCACTCCCACTCGCGATCATCTTTCCATCAGGACTATAAGCCACAACTTTCACGTAATGCGTATGTCCTTCCAACGTCAGAAGTAAAGTGCCGGTCTGTACATCCCATATACGTACTTTTTTATCCTCACTTCCACTTGCAAACATAGTTCCATCTGGACTGAACACTACACTATGGACAGCATCCTTATTCACAGAAATCGTGTTGAGATTCTCTCCTGTCGGCACTTTCCACAAATTGATGTTACCATATTGATTTCCACACGCTAATATTTTCCCATTAGGACTGAGCGCAACATTATGTATCCAATCACTTTCTCTAACCAGAGTTGGTTGTGTAGCGTTTGTTGGTATATCCCACAAACATACGGTATCATCATTACTCCCACTTGCCAATGTCTTTCCATCTGTGCTGAACACGACACTTACAACACTGAACCTATGCGCTTTTATCTCCCTAATCAGTTCAAATGTCTGTGTATCCCACAACTGGATAATAGGATCGTTTTTCCCAACTGCCAACATTTTGCCATCCGGACTAAATGCTACGCTATATACCTCCTGCGTGTGATTACCAAACATCCGTATCTGTTTTCCGGTTTGCACATCCCATAAACGGAAGGAGCCATCCCGACTTGAACTCCAAAATGTCTTACCATCAGCATTAAACACAACATTATATCCCCATGAACGGTGTCCTTCTAAGTCTTGAAGTTGCGTTCCTGTTGCCACATGCCACATTCGGATTGTTCCATCGCCGTTACAACTTACCAATAACTGTCCATCCGGACTGAATGTAACGCTTAATGCAGTAGACTTAAATCCTCCCATCTGATGGAGTTCAATACCTGACTGTACATCCCATAGTCGTACGGTTTTGTCGTCACCAGCACTTGCCAGTTTTTTCCCATCGGCGGAGAACGCAACATCTATAACATATCGTGTATGTCCGGTAAACGTCTGGATCGATTCGCTGGTCTGCACATCCCATATACGTAAGGTCGTATCATCACTTGAGCTTGCCAGCGTATTACCATCTGGACTGAATTCCACACTTGTAACATCATTCGTATGTCCTGTTAACGTCTGAAGGTGTACACCTGTTTCCACATCCCACAAACGGATGGTCGTGTCCTCACTCCCACTTGCCAATGTCTTTCCATCAGGATTGAATGCAACACCTCCTGTATTCCCTTCATGTCCTGCCATTGTGTGAAGTAGTGAGCCGGTCTGAACATCCCACAGACGCACGGATTTATCATTGCTTCCGCTTGCTATCATTGAACTGTCGGGACTGAAAGCCACACAACTAACCGAATCGGTATGTTCTGCAAGCATGTGGAGTGCCTTTTCTGTGTTTACGTCGTAGATCCAAATCCCAGTATTACACGCTACAGCTAATAGATTACCATCATCGGAAAGTGCGATATTGCCCGTTATCCCACCTTTCCCGATCCGTACTTTTGTGCCTTCAGGTAAGTGCTGTAGATGCCAATCAGTCGCATCTTGTGCAATGATGTTTAGAGAAGCGGTGTGTATTGTTAACCAAAATGCTAACGTCAGCAGAAGTGTTTTTTGCATAGGTTGTTGTTATTTGCTATTTATGGTGCGATTTCCCAACTGTACCATAAACGTCAATTTAAGGAGGAAACGCGTTCGTAGTTGCGCAATTCATTGCCAAATCAACGGTATGAATGCCATTGGCATTCCCGTATGGCATTTGTCGCCTCGGACATTATCGTAGGGGCGAGGTTTCCTCGCCCGTATGCTTCACATACAGTCCTGTAGGTCGGAACAAGCACAAAGAGACATTGATATACCAAAATCCTTCAGTGTCTTCCGCGTCTTCAGTGCTTTCAGTGATTCAGACAATTAACATTATCACACACTTTCACACAAAGGCATAATCCTTAAATTGACGCTTATGGCGGTAGATCGTACCTCAGTTGACGCAATTGTAGCCAACCGACTCAAGTTCACCCCGAATTTTGTCAATCTCAGCAGAAGACAATTGACGTAACGGTCGCCGCATCGTCATTGATGGAAATTTACCCATCAACCATCTGGCACACTTCATCCTTTGGTGTGCATCGCTACTCGGTTCACCGAAGTTGTAGACAATCCGCGCCAACGTATCCACCTGATTACGCGCTTTACGCGCACCAATCAGATCATTATTGAGTGCTGCGTGGACTACTGCCACCATCAATTCAGGAACAAATCCTGCAAATCCGATGAGTGCACCATCACTACCTTCCAAGAGCGAAGCAAGTAGATATTCATCATGACAGGTTAAAATTGGCACATCGGGAGCAGCTTCTTTCAGTTGTTCGTAATCCCATCGCCAACGCGCCATGTCTCTGGTACCCATTTTTATACAGACAACTTGTGGGATTTTTACCATCTCCAACATCTCTTCAAGCGTATATCCAGCCTTCGTCCAAGCGGGATATTGATGCACAATGATAGGTATATCCGCACCTTCAGCGACATCTTGAAAATAACCAACGGCAGTTTCAGGAGTCCTTCCAAAACGTAACCAGTGATGTGCAGGCATCAACAGGATCGCATCTGCGCCTGCTTCCTTCGCAGCAAGTGCATCGTCAATTGCAGGCAAACTCCCTTCTGCGCTAACACCTGAAACGACTTTAACCTTATCACCAACTGCATCCGCAGTGATTTGAGTAACGCGTTGCCGTTCATGGAGACGGAGTGCCATAATTTCACCAGTGTGTCCATTACACACAACGCCTTTTATACCGTCAACACTGGCAAGTTCCTGCATATATTCACGCAAACCTTCTTCATCAATTGATTCATCTGGGTGGAAAGGGCATAGTGTTGCAGGAAATACACCTGCCCACGGATGGTGTTGCCAATTAAGATTCATGAGTTTATATACCTCTCTTCATTTACAATCGAGTGAAAATGCATGATACATTAGATCCTCACCCGCAATAATATAGATAAACACGAAATAATGTGTAATATTGATAGTTTGGATTGTAAGTTAGGTTTCTTGTGACACCCTTTACTGCCAATTATAGGAAAATTTGTAATTACTTATACACTTTGGTAGATTCGGTATCCTAACCGAACCATAAGCGTCAATTTTAGGAGGAGATGCGTTTGTAGTCGCGCAATTCATTGCGCCTCTTACATTCCGTATTGGCGAGGTCTCCTCGCCCGTATTCTCACATACAGTCCCGTAGGTCGGAGCGAGCAAAGCGACCTTCGACATGAACACTGAAGCCTCAGAGAGACGAAAGGTGTATAGCAAGCGTTAATTCCATTAATTACAAGCCCCAGAAGGGTGAAAGATGTGTTCCTAAATTGACCGATAGGTTTCCGTTGTTATACCAACCCAAATCATTTGTAAGGCTAACATTACCTTCCCTTCAAATCACCCCATGTAGTCGCCAACTTCCCAGCAGCATTCACAGCAAAGACATCTTTGAAGTTACTCACATCCACAACCTCTTCCTCCGTCAATGCCCGATCATAGACCAACAACTCATCCATCAAACCCTTATAAGCATTTTCACCAGTTCCACGACCACCGAATTCAAGAGGATTATCGTTCCAAATCATCACAGGACCGTGTGCAGGCACAGGTTTTTGACCCGCAAGTTCACCATCAAGGTAAATCCGAATCTCCTTACCGTCAAATGTCCCCACAACGTGATACCAGTTATTCTTCTTTAAACCCAAGTTAGGCAACGAAAGTGTCGTATCAACATCAGCACCATCAAATGGTCCCATACCATCTTGACCGGAATTGATATACCAATATAATCCCTGTCCGCTACCAAGTCCAAATTCCACATTATCATCACTCGCACCAGACTTATGAAAAAAGATATTCCCATAGACATGTCCATTCGCGAGCACTTCTTCCGAAATTTCAAAAGGATATATCCAAACAGCAACCGTCAAATGTTCTGTCCAAAGATCACTTTTCCCGCCAGGTTCAGGAATCTTAGCGGAACCAGCAAAGAATTCTATCGCACCACCCAACTTACCATCATCAACAAATTTAGCAGTCGCGTGCAGAGTCGCTTCAAACCCCTTTGGACCAATATCTTTCGCAACATCACCATCACCTTCATCAAAAGGCATATAAATGTGTAGACCATCCGTAAGTTTAGCCGTAGCAGTAAAAGACAAAATAAAAAAGGCAAAAATCACAAAAATACCAATATATTTCATTTTTTTCTCCTTGTTTTACATCGCAGTAGACACACAACCAGCATTATAATAATGATATAGAACACTATTTTACTGCCTAAGCGAATTTCAAGCAAGCAAAAACAGTGTAGATCGGAGCGATCCATGGGTGTCAACTTAAGGAAGTAATGCGTTCGTAGTCACGCAATTCATCGTACCTCTTACATTCAACGGTAGGCAAGGTTTCCTAACCTCGCCATTCCAGAAGATTCAATCGCTTCAAAATATGCCATAATTAAGAAAATCTGCCGAAAATTCGTGAATAAAGTAAATATTTCAAACTTTACTTGACAAACAATAATTGTAATGTTGTAATTAGATTCACATAATAATTGTTATCCTGCATTTAACATCATGAGAAGTGGTAAATCAACCAAAAAGAAGAAAAAATAAAAAACGAAAAAACGCGTCACAATCCTTGTACCGCTTAGCATGAAAACGTCAGTGTGACGTGCAAAAAGTCACACGAATTAGAGGTATATCATGGACATAGAAAAAGCTGAAGCAATGCTTCTTCAATACGAAGAAAATGTTGGGACAAATAATGATATGAATAATGTAACAACCACACATTTTCACCTGTTTATTTAAACTTTCTTGTGTTTTTTAAGAAATTTATGTAAAATTTATTTGACATACAACACGTAATATGATATACTTTAAATCTGCTGAAGGGTTAAGTTTTGTTTAATCCCGTTCTTTGAAAATAAATTTGACTTAGACCAGATTCTGTGATATAATACTATTTCCATTTGACAGAATTTGATGAATGTCAAATTTACGGGTATCAAAAGATACCAGACGCACGGGGGTGTAGCTCAGCTGGGAGAGCAACTGCTTTGCACGCAGTAGGTCAGCGGTTCAACTCCGCTCATCTCCATCGTCTATCAGGAGTAATTGCACTTCTGCATAAATAGACGGCGTTCTTTGACAACTGAATAGAGAGGGTAAATCGGTAGAATAGAAAAATATCACCTTATCAAGCTACTAAGGGCTTACGGTGGATGCCTTGGTGCCAGGAGACGATGAAGGGCGTGACCGGCTGCGATAAGCTTCGGGGAGTTGCATAGTAAACTGTGATCCGGAGATTCCCGAATCGGGCAACCGAGTAGGTTAATACCTACTACTTGTGTCTAACACAAGAGATAACCAGGAGAAGTGAAACATCTCAGTACCCTGAGGAAAAGAAAGAAAACCTCGATTCCCCCAGTAGCGGCGAGCGAAAAGGGAACAGCCTAAACCCGATATATGTTCAAGCCTGAACGCGTTGTATATCGGGGGTTGCGGGGTCCATTGGGAGTGGGTTCAGACACTCCAGAAGTTAACGTGCCGCTAACTTAATGCCTCTGGAAAGAGCAACCAGAGAGGGTAAAAGTCCCGTGAATGAAAGCGGTGGCGCACTTCGTAATGGGTACCCCAAGTACCACGGGATAGGTCAAACCTGTGGGAAGCAAGGAGGACCACCTCCTAAGGCTAAATACTCCCTGGCGACCGATAGTGAACAAAGTACTGTGAAGGAAGCGGTGAAAAGTTCCCCTGTTAGGGAAGTGAAAAGTCCCTGAAACCGTACAGCCTACAATCTGTGGTAGTGCTAAGTCACGAAAGTGACATGCATGACCGCGTGCCTTTTGCATAATGAGCCGGTGACTTACTCTGTGTAGCCAGATTAAACATTTATGATGTGGAGTCGGAGCGAAAGCGAGTCTGAATAGGGCGCACAGTTGCATGGAGTAGACCCGAAACCAGGTGATCTACCCATAGGCAAGGTGAAGCATATGTAAAAATATGTGGAGGCCTGAACCCACCAAGGCTGAAAACTTGGGGGATGACCCGTGGGTCGGAGTGAAAGGCTAATCAAACCTGGTGATAGCTGGTTCTCCCCGAAATAGCTTTAGGGCTAGCCTTATGTGTTCGACAGTGGTGGTAGAGCTCTAATTGGACTCGCGGCCCTACCAGGTTAGCAACTCCAGTTAAACTGCAAATGCCATTGTCTAAAGCATGGGAGTCAGTCAGTGGGGGATAAGCTCCATTGACAAAAGGGAAACAGCCCAGACCACCAGCTAAGGTCCCTAAATACACGCTAAGTGGTAAAGGATGTTTTGTTGCTGAGACAGCCAGGATGTTGGCGTAGAAGTGGCAACCATTTAAAGAGTGTGTAATAACTCACTGGTTGAGCGATTTTGCACCGAAAATTTCCGGGGCTAAGCGTGTTACCGAAGCTGTGGATGTCTATGACCTAAGGGTCATAGGTGTGGTAGGGGAGCGTTCTATAGTAGGACTGAAGGAGAACTGTGAAGCGCTCTGGACGAATTAGAAGTGATTATGCCGGCATGAGTAGCGATAAAACAAGTTAGAAGCTTGTTCGCCGAAAGCCTAAGGGTTCCTGGGCAAGGCAATTCCACCCAGGGTTAGTCGGATCCTAAGCCGAGGCCGAAAGGCGTAGGCGATGGGAAGCAGGCGTAATATTCCTGCACCACCATGGAAAGATTGAAACTAGGGGAGACGCAAGCATTAGGAACTACCAGCTGATGGATATGCTGGGTTAAGCCCGACGGAGTGCATCAGGCAAATCCGATGCAATATACTCCGAGAGGTGAACAGGATTCCGAAAGGATGCAAACTGTTCCGGTTGCTTGCCAAGAAAAGAACCTCGAGTGGACGATCCACGGTGACCGTACCGCAAACCGACACAGGTAGGCGAGGAGAGAATCCTAAGGCGCCCGAGAGAACTCTCGCTAAGGAACTCGGCAAAATGACCCCGTAACTTCGGGAGAAGGGGTGCTTTGAGTAGTTGCCGCGTTTCGCACGCGAAACCGAAAAAAGCCGCAGTGAAATGGCCCATGCGACTGTTTACTAAAAACACAGGTCTCTGCTAAATCGCAAGATGATGTATAGGGACTGACGCCTGCCCGGTGCCAAAACGTTAAGGTAAGGAGTGAAGCGCAAGCGGAAGCTCTGAACTGAAGCCCTGGTAAACGGCGGCCGTAACTATAACGGTCCTAAGGTAGCGAAATTCCTCGTCGGGTAAATTCCGACCTGCACGAATGGCGTAACGATATGGGCACTGTCTCGGCGAGAGACTCGGCGAAATTGTAATACCGGTGAAGATGCCGGTTACCCGTACCAAGACGGAAAGACCCCGTGAACCTTTACTATAGTTTGATATTGGGTTTTAATGCTGCATGTGTAGGATAGGTGGGAGACTGGGAAATTGGGGCGTCAGCTTCAATGGAGTCGTCCTTGAAATACCACTCTTGTTGTATTGGAATTCTAACTTTGGTCCGTGAATCCGGACTGAGAACAGTGTCAGATGGGTAGTTTGGCTGGGATGGTCGGCTCCTAAATCGTAACGGAGCCACCCTAAGGTTCCCTCAGCGCGATTGGAAACCGCGCGTAGAGTGTAAAGGCAGAAGGGAGCTTAACTGCGAGACGGACACGTCAAGCAGATGCGAAAGCAGGGCTTAGTGATCTTACGGTGCTGTGTGGAAAGGCCGTAACTCATTGGATAAAAGGTACTCCGGGGATAACAGGCTAGTCGCCCCCGAGCGCTCACAGCTACGGGGCGGTTCGGCACCTCGATGTCGGCTCGTCACATCCTGGGGCTGCAGCAGGTCCCAAGGGTTTGGCTGTCCTCCGATTAAAGTGGCACGCGAGCTGGGTTTAGAACGGCGTAAGCCAGTTCGGTCCCTATCTGGTACGGGCGAAGGATATTTGAGTGGACCTGCCCCTAGTATGAGAAGACCGGGGTGGACGTACCTCTAGTGAACCAGTTGTCACGCCAGTGGCACCGCTGGGTAGCTATGTGCGGAAAGGAGAAACGCTGAAAGCATATAAGCGTGAAACCTACCTCAAGATAAGATATCCCACAACGATAAGTTGGTAAGACTCCTTCGAGATCAGGAGGTTGATAGGCCAGATGTGTACACCGTGTAAGCGGTTCAGCTAACTGGTACTAATAAGTCGAGGGCTTGATAACTTATTTTTCTCTACCGTTCCTCAATATCTATTCAGTTGTCAAACATAATTATACACCTTTCCGGTGGTTATAGCGAAGGGGACCCACCCGTTCCCATTCCGAACACGGAAGTTAAGCCCTTCAGCGCTGATGATACTTCGGGGGCGACCCCGTGGGAAAGTAGGTCACTGCCGGAATTCCTATCCAAAGGGCAGGCAACATGTCTGCCCTTTTCTCTTGACGATCTATCTCTTTTGTGCTACTATTGATTATATTCAACACGCATCTATATCTCAAGAAATGCAACAATGAACCCGAAATATAGCATTGTAAGTGTAATTATACTTGTACTGATGTTTGTTGTAATCGGTTGTTCAAGAACTACAAAACCATCTGTGGATCACGGTAGCAACCAGTACAGACTTTGATGGATGGATAGCACGTTCCGAAGTCGGTAGTGATGAACATAGCAACGGTGGACATAGTGACAGTGAACACGACCAAGAAGGTGATAGCGAACATGATGGGGAAAATGGAGATGAACACACGTAGAGGCAATACCACAACTATTCACATATTTTTGCTGTTGTTGATACTCGGTTTTGCATCGTACGCTTTTTCAGAAAAACTACCCGAAAACATCCTCCAAAACGGGGATTTTGAGGATCTACTTAATAAGTGGCACCACTGGACTCACGAGAGTGCCGATGCACTTTTCACAACCGAAGGCAATAGAGCAGAACCTATTGTTGGGAAAAATGTAGCTTATATCAAAATCAATAAAGAAGGTAACGCATTAGGACACATACAACTCTATCAGCAACCATTCACCTTAGAGAAAGATACTACCTATACTTTCAGTTTGTGGGCAAAAAGCAAAAAACCGAGAAACGTTACAATGCGAATTATGCATCAAGGTGTCCCGTGGACGGTATATGCTCCAAAATCAATTAACCTTACTGAAGAATGGAAAGAGTTTTTCATCACCTTTGAAATGCCTGTGGATGATGTCAATTCGCGTGCAGGTATAATCATGGGAACACAAAAGATTGATGTGTGGATTGACCATGTTCGTCTATATGAAGGTGAGTTTGTGCAAGATATCGAAGGTGCTGAACCGCATCCCGTTAAACCTATCGGCAAATTAGCAACAACTTGGGCTGCCCTAAAAAACCAAGACTAAACCACATACACGATGGTGTCAGGATTGACAGAGAGATGTCTAAACTATACAAACGTATCACACCAAAACTACAGCAGTTTATTGAAGACCAGAAAATCTTTTTCGTTGCGACAGCAACCGCCGACAGCAGAATCAATCTCTCTCCCAAGGGCATGGATTCTCTACGTGTTGTCAACAAGAACAGAGTTATTTGGTTAAATGTTACAGGGAGCGGTAATGAAACCGCTGCACATGTTCAAGAAAACCCTCGCATGACACTAATGTTCACCGCATTTGAAGATAACCCTATGATCCTTCGACTCTACGGAGAAGCAAAGGCTATCCACACCGAAGATACAGAATGGCAACTGTTATCACCACTATTTCCACCAATACCCGGAGCAAGACAAATCTTTGACCTGAAAGTCGATCTCGTTCAAACTTCATGCGGTATGGCAGTGCCTCTTTACGACTATGTGGGTGAGAGGGAACATTTAAATACGTGGGCTGCAAAGAAAGGTAAAGAAGGCTTAAAGGAATATTGGGAAGAAAAGAACAACGTTAGTCTTGATGGAAAACCCACCCATTTCGCATAACCTATCTACCATAAACCTATCCTATTCTTCTTGAAAAACCATCAGGTTGATTGTATAATAATTACACTCACATTTAACATCTATATCATAAGAATTTAAACACACCACAAACCTCAAAATGAAATCATACCTTATCTACACCATTGTCCTCTTTATTGTCTTTTTACCTGTTATACAAGCACTTCCACCTGACCCTGAACTTCATAGGGCAATCGAAACCGCACGAAGTTTCACACGCCTTAAACCGAGATATACCCCTAACGAGATAGTGGAATGTGCTACTGACAGCTTTGTCACAATAGCAAAGAATTGGCAGAACCTTCCTTCAACATATCGCAATGAACTGAAACCTATTTTCCTACGTCCCGGACTTCCCGGTAGTTTCTTCGGGGACATAGAATTATCAGAACAATTTGATACACCGCACTTCAGACTTCATTATACACGCATCGGACCGCATGCCCCACCGCTTGAGGATTTCCACCCACGTAACGGTGTCCCCGATTATGTTGATCTCTGTGCGGATGCTATGGAACGCTCATATCGCCTTCAAATTGATCTAATGAAATTCAAGAAACCGTATATAGATTTCTGGGCGGCACAAAACGGTGGCAATCATAAAATAGATGTTTACCTATTCACTTTTCCTGCCCTTGGTATCACAACAGCAGATTGGTTTGAAGGTCGCGTGCTGTCTACTTCCTTGACGGTAGCACCCTATTTCATGATCAATTCACGCATATACGATTATGTTGGAAAAGCAGAAGGTATCCGCTATCTTGAGACCACTTGTGCACACGAATTCCTGCACGGTATTCAGTTCGCATACAACGCCTATATGCCAACTTGGTTCATGGAAGCATCAGCAACGTGGATAGAAGTAATGACCTACGATGGCGGCGTAATTGACGATGGAGACACACTTCCCGATCCAGACGAAATCAATGAAACTAATTCCTATAACTACTACATACACCAACTACGACGTTGGTTTATGATTCCAGATATATCTCTTGAAAGTCGCATTGGCGACCACGAATACGGTTCCGTAATATGGGCATTATATATGGCGGAAAGGTTTGGCTACGACATCATAAGGCAGTTCTTTAACAACGCTACTGATGGTAGTTACCGAGAGTTTGGCAACTTCTATGAAGTCTTTATTGATAACGGAACAACCCTCGCTGAAGCATTCAAGACATTCACCGTATGGAATTATTTCACACATACTCGCGCCAATACTAGTACAGAAATTCAGGGATATCGAAATGCGGAACGGTTTCCACCTGTTTCAATTCATCCCAACGATTACCATTCTGCTTACCCTATCCGTACTGATTTCGACTCAGAATCTATGCCAGAGCACTTTGCCTCGCGCTATTTTGTCTTCCGTCCGTCTGGAATTATGCCAGAATTTGCTATCAAAATAGACGGTGCAGACCTCGCACAAATTGATATGAGTCAACTAACAAATGCTGATCGGATAAGCATTGACAGAGAACTCAGAAGGCACACTAATACTGGCTTGCGCGGATGGGCTGCAAAATTCATTGTCAAGAAAAACAATGGCACGACAGAGGTAAGAGAAGCATTCACTTATCAAAGGTCACAAGAAGCACAAATGACATTCACAGACTTTGGCGGAGAAATACGCGAGATAATCCTGATCCTCATTAACATGCATCCCGATGTGGAACAGGTTATTATTCCCGGTGGCACTTTTGGTGGTTCTGTAAGTATCATGGCAGGTGCACCACCGACAGGTCAACTTTCAAATGCTCAAGTCTCACAAGGCACCAGAGGACCGATTATCAGATGGTCACTTGACGACCCGACTGGCATTCAGGAAGTTGTAATTGTAAGAAAACGTTATGAGTTGCTAAGTGAAACGGATATGCCACAACCCTTCCAAAATGCAGATGAAGTTCGCGCCGCTGTTGACAGTAATGGAGACGGTATCGCAGAAGACACTATCAATATCGTTGGACGCGTGAGTGTTTCGCAAACCCAGTTTGAAGATACTTCGGTTTTTCAAGATATAGATGTTGCATTTACGGAACCGAATGATGTCCATTACTATTACGCAGTTGTTCCAGTTGACGCTTTAGGTATTATGGGAAAACCAAATATTGTGCCAGAGAGCATCAAACCCAATGTTGGTATTACAAACGGTGCCCCCGCATTCTTTATTAACACGCAGCCACATCGTACTGGAGAGTGGCATGTTGAAGTCCAGAGTACACATCCACTGCAGAGTGCCCCACAACTAACAGTAGAAAGTCCAAACAGAGATAATTATACGATCTTTCTGACGCAAGAATCTGCAACAAAATGGAAAGGCACACTCCGCACAAACGGATTTCCACAGACAGGTATCTATCTCTATAAGATTACTGGACAAACACCTTCTGGAATCATCGGAAATAAAATATGGCAAGGACGTATCTTCAACTATGTTGCAAATAACATCAATAAAACCGTTTTAGTATCTCCTAATCCCATTCGGGCAGGACAAGGCAACCAACATCTAACCTTCTACCCAAACGGCTTAACCGTTGAAATTTACGATGTTACGGGAAATCGTATCAAAGTCATTGAAAATGCATCCAATTGGGATTGCACAAATCAAAATGGAGAAAAGGTCTGCACAGGACTATACTTTTTCCGTGCTACCGACGGTAACGGTTACCAAAGTACCGGCAAGTTTTCTGTGGTGAAATAATGAAGCAACATAAGCGTCAATTTAGTGTCTATCATTAGTTTGTCTGATACAACTTTCTGTCATCTTGAATTTGCTATTATACGACCAACGCTTTCTATACACTTATCTCCTCTACGAGGTATGGAAAATCGGAATTTAGCACCAGCGGTGCGGAAGGTGTATAGACCTGATATAATAATTACCCAAAGCCCCAGCGGGGCGAAAGGTGTATCCTTAAATTGACACTTATGGTGGTGAAATAATGAAGCACAAACGGTTTTCGCTATCTCGTTCTCTCATGCTTGTATTAGTATTGCTCCTTATCGCCTGTAGTGATGAAGGACTTATTGATCCACATGGTGAAACAAATCTGATACCTCCAGATACCTCAGGGACTCTACAGGCAATTGACTTTCCTACAGATACAGGATCGGCATGGACATATATCAACCTTGACACGGAGAAGGAACATACGGTACGCATTGGTGGAACTCGTGACATAAGCGGAACAACGCATCGCCAAATGACTGTCAGCACTATCACCCCTGTTGAACCCGACGAACCTAATCTTATAGCGGTTGACCATCTTGTAGCAAATGCCTACTATTTCCGTATAGACACCGACTTTTTTAGCGGATTCCCATTTCCAATTTTGGCAACCTACATCAACAAAACACCACAAGCATTAGTAGAATCAGCGTTTGACATTTTCCTACCGATAAATAATCCGGTATTTCATCAGAAACACTTTCCACCGCGTCGTCTATGGGATTTTCCGTTGGAAGTTGGAAAAGAATGGGTTGTGTTTGAAAAAAATATAGGGATACCTGTTTCCGCGTCGCGCTTCGTTGCAGAGAAAAATGTCGTAGTTACCGTTCCTGCAGGAACTTACAGTACCTATGTCGTTTACGAAGAGGTTGTATATGGAGACAGCGCAAACCCATCAATCCGTCTAATTAGTCCTCCTGCAATATACTGGGTTGCGCCTTCAGTAGGGATTGTTCAGTATAGATATAGCCAATACCGTGCTACCGATACATTCAACACACAAACCTATGTGCTAAAAAGTGTTCACCTTCCCGGACCACATACAGATTAGGTTTTCAGACTGGATATGAAAACACTTGCTCATCGTAACATCCCGATTACTATTATAGGTGGAGGCATTCACGGTATCTCTATTGCGCTCCGACTGTTGCGTGAGATGCCTTCAGCTGCACGACATATCGCAATCGTAGATCGGTATCCAGAACCACTCACACAATGGAGACAGAAGACTGAACGTCAAGGAATGACATTTCTACGATCACCAGCGGTGCATCATATTACCCCGGATCCTTTAGGTATCGTTGAGTATGCAGAACATCACAACCGACAGCATGAATTAGCACCACCATATTCACAACCATCTACCAAACTCTTTTGGGATTATTGCAACGATGCACTTACTGAACTAACACAATATCCCATCTATTATCAATTTGAAGTGGCTAAATTGCGATGGGATAAGGGAGCAGATAAACACCCTTTCCGTCTGATTTCGACCAATAACGTGGGTTTTCGTAGCAGCTGTGTTATTCTTGCAATTGGGTCTGATGATTGTGCATACATACCATCTGAGTTCACTTCTTGGCAACATCAATATCCCGATAGGATCATCCATTCATCCAAATTTTTGGTTGATAGTCAGCAGTTGTCAGAAGATACCGGCAAAATCGTGATCGTCGGTGGTGGGTTGACAGCAGGAACACTTGCAAAAAGTCTATGCGAAAAAGGACACCAAGTAGTACTAATCACACGCAAGCAATTGAAAACAGAACAGTTCGATTTTCCCCCTATCTGGTTGGGACCGAAAGCACTTACCGAATTTGCAAACGAGGACGATTTTCAACAGCGTTACAAAGTAATACAGGAGAATAGAGGGGAAGGCAGCATTACTCCTGAAGTAATGGAAGCACTCCAGAACACCCCACACCTTGATATCTATCCTGCCACATATATATTGTCTATTACTTCCGCAAAACATCACTTACAAATTAATACGTCCCACGGTATGATTGCAGATGTGTCTCGTGTTATCCTTGCAACAGGCTATAGATTTAACCTACGACGATACGGTTTTATGACGGAGTTAATTAAACAGTATCCAATTCCACTTGTCTGTGGCTTTCCAAAACTTGATGACAACTTACAATTCTACCCAATAGAGAATCTATTTGGCTCAGGTACTGCTGCACAACTTCAAATTGGTCCTGCTTCAGGGAACATAGCGGGTGCCAATCTTGCTTATGAACGTATCCGAGAGAAAATGTTCGCACATTTGCCACAGACACCCATGCATATAAAAAGGAGCGGTTAGAAAACCGCTCCTACCATGGTTGTGTTCTACCTTAGTTTATAGAGTAAGGGCATACGCTACGATATTCATTCCTTGTTCAAATGCCCATCTCCGCTGTTCCTCGCCACCCGGTTCACAGATTCTTCCTTCCCATGCACAATTGAGATCGCTCGGACAGAAGTAGACCATTATTTTCTCCCCATCCATAATAGCCTGATCATATTTATACCCAGGCACAAGTTTATCCCCACCAAGATATTCATCGTGATTATAGAGTGTACGATAAACCGTATGGGAAATATCAAGTGGTTCAAATTTTTTGTCTGGATAAATCCTTCGCATCATTGCTTTTATTTGGGGCCAAAACCGCTCGTATCGTATGTCGCAATCCTCAACTAAAAGGAACCCACCTCGTTCAAAGTATTCTCTCAACTTGCGTATATGTACATCTGTCAAACGCATTCCGCCACGAGTTCTGCCATGTCCTGTCATGTAGAGAAACGGATACGAAAACAACCAATCATCTTCAATATCAACGTATTGTGGATATCTTCTGAGGTTAACGTCAATTGAGGAATTCGCTGCAAGAACCTGCGAGAACTTTAAGTCCGACTGCCACCGATAATAGTTGGCAATATTTGTCCACCAATCACCACCAGGATATTTTAACCTAACGAAAGTGAACTTTTCACCAGTCGGATCCATACCCGGATGATTGTGTTCAATGATATCCATGTTACCGTAACGTGAAGAATAGTGTATATCACGTTTAGGGTCGTAAGGGATATATTCACTAAACTGAGACTGTGCCTCAACTGAATGGAGCAATCCACCTGCGGTAACTGCGGAGGTGGCAAGTCCAACTGAACTCTTAAGGAAGGTGCGACGTGAAAAACGACGTTTGGGTTTGTCTGTTTGGTTTATGTTGATTGACATGTCCATATCCTCCTTAGGTCTGAATATTAGATTGAGTTTCTATTATCTGTAAAGTTAAGGTTGTTCTATGTTCTAATAAGGTTTTCCCAATAGTTCAAACGTAACGCTCTGTGCAGCACCACCTTGCATTTTCGTTGAGGAGCGGGTGCTTGCAATTGCCCGAATTCGATGGCTCTTGATGCCGTGTTGTTTAAGAGCATTCGCTGCTGCTTCAGCACGTTGTGTCGCGAGTACCTTGTTTGCCGCGGGGTCTCCCTCTTTTCGCGTGTGTCCAACAACCCTGAGATAATACTGAGGAAACGACTTTAAGTTTGATGCAATATCAGCAAGGGCACGTTTGCTACCCGGCAGTATTCGTGCATTTCCCCTACCGAATTGGATCGGTTCTATTTTCATTGCTGCGACAGGGGCAAGTGTGTTCCAGTTATCGTCAGTCAGAGGATTCAGGGTAACATCTTCACGAACCTTTTCCTCTACCACAGGTGCTGTATCAACAAAGATATCTTCTAACCCAGCAGAGTCACCTGGATTCAACATACCGGGATGAAATTTATCATGATGGAGTGAACGTAATATTCCTTCAAAGAATAGATTTCCATAGTTCCCTGCCAACGGGTCTGCAGGTAGGGATTTCGTCTTAACGAGTACTTGCATAATCTTGCCAATCATCGTTTCAAGTTTCTCGGAGTCTTTTGCTTCCGCACCAGTAATCACCCCAAAGTGAGCGTAATTCTCAACGGTGTTTCGCCATTCAATACCTTTAACAAGTTGGTTAGCTTCATTTCGACTGAGTGAATCTCCGTATTGCTTTGCGTCTGCTTCAATTATGGAAAGCAAGCCGTCGGTCTGATTGGTGTAATCATAGTTCGCTCGGAGATAGGCTTGTACAACATGTGTAACAAGCTCACGTTGCGAATCTAAAAATTCCCGCTGAACGACTAAGACATCAACGATATAGCCTTTGAGTTTTGAACTGTCTAACAATAGATGTACGCCATCAATTGCAAGGGCTTTCGTAACATAAGGTTCCCACAAAACATAGGCGGTAGGTTTATCAGGGTCAGCAGATTTGAGTTTTTTGTAGACATCCTCGGAACCATTTGCGTCTGATGACCAATCAGAAGGTAGACTGGGCAAACTCATCGTGTTAATCATTATGCGTGCAAGCGTTTCACTCGGTGAATCCGGTGTAAGAACAATCCGTGCATTTGGATTGCTCAAATTTGGGATATTTGGCACACCTCGCTTGTGTGCTACAATTGCATCTGCGCCTTTGGATTCATCAATAACGAGAACAATTGACCCGGGATAATCACCGATAGTATTACCCGCCTTTAGGTAAGCATCAATGGTAAAGACAGCCATCTGCACCTTACCACTTTTTAGGTCGCGGGCTCTTCGAACATAATCCGCCTTATCGTCAACAAAGGTAAGCTTAATTGCTTGCCGGTCAAGTAAATTCTTCACAGCATCGGAACGAAGAATAGCATATCCAGGAAAGGAGTCGTGCGCGACTTTTATCTCGTGATCGTACCGCTGTGTACTTGTATTTTCAACGAGTTTATCACGTCTACCACCAATACGTGGTTCAACGACAAACTTATAAACGAGTCCGATTATACCAATGATAATCATCCAACTCGCTACCATGAGTATTCTTCTTCTTGTATTAGCTTCCATAACTTTTGTTCCAATCCTTATTGGCTTCACATTGATAGAAATCTTATGATTGCAATGGCTTTATTTACTGAGAACTGAATGCTATCTTCCTCTTCGCCTAAACATAATATAACCTACAATTACGATAACAAGACCGACAATAAGCCATACCATATTCCCACCGCCACTATCTTGAACAGGTTGCCGTATCGGTTGTTGCTGTTGCGGTTGTTGTGATGGTATTTGCCTTTGTTGTGGTGTAGTGTTTACCTGCGCCGTCGTACCAATTGCAGTGTTACTCGGTGGTTTTGTAATCCGTTGAATTAGGTCTACAGCAATCGCTTCGGTTAGCGGTGCAATATCTTCAAATGCATCTTCTCCATCTATGTCAGTTCCAGTACCACCAGTTTCTGCGAGGATTTGTGATACCGCTGCCACAAGTTCACCCGGATTGTCTGCCTTACGATAACTATCCGCATCTTTCGCCAAATTATGATCGGTTTTCATGTCAACACCGATGACATCCACACGTATTTGTCGGTTGAGGATTTCAGGGGTATACCGAGCGACTTTGGCTTTATCTGTTGCTTCTCCATCCGTAACAATCAATAATCGATAGTTTCCGTAGTTATATTGCTTTTCCCGCTGTTCCAGCAACCGATTTGCTCCGACACGCATATATCTTCCGAGCGGAGTTCCACCACCAGGTTGTGGTACATCAATTGCAGCCATCAACCTATCTGTATCCTTCGGTCCCAATGGATATACCCATTCATCTGCAATGTTTTCACCACTGAATACCAGCAAACCGATATGGGTATCCTCTGGAACTTTTGTAAGGACTTCTCTTAAAGCCTCTTTAGCCGCATCCATCTTTGACTTTGTTTGGTCTGCTCGAAACTTGTCTCTCATCGATCCTGATGCGTCAAGAATAACGACAATATTGTCTGTATGAAGTTCACTCTCTGCAAAACTTGTCTGGACTGAAGCAAATAATAGAATAAGGAAAAGACACGATGCAATTACATGTTTCACGAGATACTCCTATTTACCTGACTAAAAGTCAAAATCGGAGGCAGCGACAGCTTCCGCTGATACCTTGATGAGAGCGAATTCAACACGTCGGTTTTCTGCAGCTTCTGCTGGACTTGTCGGTTTGGGTATTATAGGTTCCTTAATACCGACACCGACGGGTACAATCTGGTCTGTATCAATGCGTGCATTTTTACTCCGAGCATAGTCAATAATTGACTGTTTAACTGCTTCCCCGCGTTGTTCTGAGAGTTTGAGTGCAGCACGCATTACTTGATATGGGTTTTCAACCCCATTTCCATCTTCAAACTTTCTTTGGTCAATGAGACGGATCAGTTCTGCGGTATTTTCAAGACTAAAGGGTTTGCCATTCAGAAAATATCTGTAATTTCCGCGTGTTCCTGTACGTTTCAAGAATCCTTTAGAGAGTCCAGTTCTTACTAAGATGCTTAACGTCCGTGATGGATCACTATGTCCTTTAATTGCTATAGCAGCATTTCCATATTTTGATGCGAGTTCTACAACCCTGTCAAATTCAGAACTATATTGTGTTGCACTAAATGTATCCTGATTTGCATCAAATTGGATAGTAAAGGAAATGAGTGTTTTCTCGTCTAGTACTGCATCTTCATTGAATGCTTCAATTTCTGCTCGGACAGTTTCCTTTTTGAAACGCGTCTGTTTGAGTTGGGTTGGGGCATCTACAGTGGTAGCGAGTATGTCCTTGAAGGCTTTTGAGTTGAAATTTAGGTCTGAGGGAAGTAGCGCGTATCGCTGACTTGCAAACCCCCAATTGACTGCCATATCCAACCCTGCTTTGTTAAAACCTTCAAAGCCAGTAATCGTATTACTTGGGTCATTGAAAAAGGCAACATTACCGGGTTGTCCAACAAAAGTGCAATCAGCGATTAAACCGTGTGCATCCTCCTCAAGGGTTGGTAGGACATCTTTTCCGTAGATACTCTGAATCATTGTCAACAATGCGTTGTATTGTGCTGAACCGCTTCTTTCATAAACTTTTTTCAATGCAACCACTTCTTCAGCACCTTTCAGATATCCAGCAAAAAATCGCTCAATAAAAGGCTTGTACTTATCGTAAAAATCTTTACGGCAGGCGTAGACATCTGCAATAGAACGTGAGAGTGTAGCAGTGCTAACGACGACATGTGCACCTTTCACGGTGCCTTCTGCCCCGGTGCCTGTATTGTCGGGACCCCCTGTCAATCCAATCATATCAGGTGTGATAACAAAACAGCCTGCAATGGTTGGATCATTACGGAACTTTTCGGCTGGTCCTTTTGCTCCTGTTAGTTCATCTACCCACACGATTTGCACGTTTGCTTTTGAGAGTCGGGCAGTTTTCAACATATCGTATAACATTCCGACATGAGGTCCGCCCTTCTGTATGGCGATCTTTTTCCCGCTGAGATCGGATATTTTTCGTATATTTGTGCGTCCGACAAAATGGTCCCCAGCAGACCACGTTAGTTGTCCAAAGACAACAGGTTTAGTGCGGGGATCTTTCCCGATAACTTCACTCGCCTGTGCAATCATCCTGAATGTACCGCGTAGTATAGGTGTTTTACCCGATAGATAGTCACGTACTTGCTGCTGAAAATTATCTCCTGCTACCAATTTGAGATTCAGTCCTTGTTTCTCCATGATTGTACCAGCCTTGGTTGTCAATCCACCGTTGGCATGGAACAAAGCAGATTCACCACCCCAAGTAATATATGGAACAACTAAAGGTGAGATTGATGTGACTTCATTAATGGCAACGGTACCGACTTCATCTGCAAAACGTTCTTGTGCATTCGCTGAAAACACAAGACATAAAAGTATTAAACAAAGTAGGTTGTATTTAAGCAAACGGTGAAGGACTTTATACAGGTTTCCTCTGGATATGTTACAACAGCGCAAAATGGATTTACTTATCATGTCTTTTTCCTCTTGTTGAGATGACCTTTTTCTGATTTACTTGCTTCAATGGTATTTTACCATGTCTATTCAAAAATATCCACACAATTAATATCAGATGTTTATGTGCTTCAGACAGCACAGCATGACAGAAGCAAGAGTTCAAAGTGGATACGTATATGGTTTCCGTCAGTGCCTTGACAGTACGGACATTTCAATGTGATCAGGAAGCACACCTAACGACTTATTTGGAATTATCTGTACTGCGAGGATATATTAAGATAGCATCAGAGATTGAACGTCCCTGATACTGCGGCATAGGTCGTATCCTACGGTTGCCGCGGGCAGTAATCGTTCTCTTCTCAGGATCTGCTTGTTTTGGCTTCTGAGTATCTGGAGAAACAGATTTATCATCTTTTGTAGTGGATTTTACATCTTTGTCTGTTGGGGCAGCAGTTTTTTCATCTATCTTTAGTTTTTTATCAAGTTCGGTAGGTTTAGCATTCTTCTCAGGTTTCTTGTCTGGTTCGGTAGGTTTATCACTATCCTTAGATGAAGAACGAGGTTGGGGTTTCCGTTTAACACTTACAACCTGATCGCGGATCACCATCATTGATGAACCCCCACCATCCAAATTAGCAGCGTCTGTTGCTCCCCACTCCTGAAACAGTTTGGCAAGTTTCGACAGGGTGACACCACGACGAACCCGAGGATCAGCACCGGTTATCGTAACAAAAAGCAGTGTGCCATCCTCTTTTTTACCAACTGCAGTACGAGGATGCCAAAAACTATGAAATGAAGATTTGAACCCCTCCTGTTCAAAAGATTTTTTCGTAGACTCAACGCCATTCCTTAGTAACAAGGGACCACCACCAATAATATGTGTGATACTTTCCCACAAATTGCTGTCTCCAACACGTTCAGGAACTATCTGCTCACGGATTTTGACAGAATCACCAATAGCGACATTTTTCAACAGCAATCCTCTTTTCCTTCCATGTGCTGACAAGATATACCCATCATCTGGAATACGTGTGCTTCCCTGACCATCGTGTATGTCAACTACTTTGTCGTTGCGTACAACAACTTCAACACCATCGTGCATCGTCAAGGTCACCTTGTGAAATATCGGACGGTAAATCACCAATTCATTGTAAATACGTCCGCGATTTATACCGTCAATATTCAATGTTGTTCCATTTGGTAAAATGATGTCGTGTTCCAGTGAAATCCGATCAATATAAGTTTCTATTTTCTCGTTGACGGTTCTAAACCCAACAACCACTCTCCCTTGTTCAGGTTCACTCACCCATTCCCCATCCATTTTCAACGCACCGACAGATTCTCCGCGGTAAGTTCCTGACATTTCATAGAACCCACCATTTATTGCAATTAGGGCTTTGTGTCGTTTCGCGATTGAGGGTAAATTCTCAGTGCCAATTGCAGCGTTAAGGGCACTAAACAGACGGATGTCAACCGCATCAGGCTTTATGGAAAGGATGTTCGTCAATAAACCATCATCGTATATCTGTCTATGCACGATACCTGACATTACCTGTTTTGTTTCGTCAGTCTTTATAGGATCCGTATAGGATTTAAAGTAATTTGGTATCTTTTCAAAAGGCACTTCTCTACCAACCCAGATACCAACGCAGAAGATTATAACAAAACCTATTGTTGTGAATGTACGCGGGTAGCGTTTGATAAAATGGATAAATCTCTTTCCTAAATAGACAATATCAAACATACTTCTGTCAAACGAGACATTTCTTAGTTCTATTGACTAAGTTCCATACCCGCTACATCATCTATATTTACTAAAATCAAGGCACATCAAGACTTGTTGAAAGATTGTCTATCCTACTTTCCCATTCATCACAAGTCGCGTACGTGCGTCTAACTGAAGCACCGATATAATTCGTTGGTGCGCTAAGTGCCTCATGTTGCGGTTCTGTCAACTTATCCAAGAACGGTTTAAAGGTCTCATCCTCCCATAGTAGAGTTGTCAGACTTTTTCCAGTCTCATGAACTTGTGCTATCAACTTACGGGTATGGTCATACGCATCTGGGAACCCATAATACGCCATCAACAGATAGATCGGTTCAGCGATAGTGTCCTCTGCGCTCATATCAAGATTGCGTTGCATATTTTCCACTTTGACATCCATCTCATCTAAGGCACGTCGCAACCGATAGATTGAATAATCAAACGCAGTAATCAATTCTGTCAAGAAACGACTCGATGCGGAATTGGTCAAATCACGTTGGTGTTCTAATATACTATCCATAAAGACGGTCTGCATACGTGGAACAAATGCTTTCCACAGACTCTTGATGTTCTCGAACGCCTCTGGATTGACTTTGTGCGGCATCGTAGAAGATCCAACCAATTGTGGGTTGTATTTTCTACCAACTTCAGCGATTTCAGTTCGGTAGAGATGACGCATATCATCAGCAAAGTTAGCCAACACTGTATATGCAGCAGTAACTTGATACGCTAAATCTGAGATAAATTCTGGTTCCACACATTGCGTTGAGGTATGTGTATCCGATGGCTTTAGATCAAGCAATTCCAGAAAATCTCTTTCAATTTGCTCTGGATTATCATGTATCAGTGAAAGTCCGTTAAACGCTCCCACTGCACCAGAGAATTGTCCGCGTAGATTTTGTCCCGCTTCGTATATCTTCTCAGTTCGTGTACCGAGTCGACTGATGTAGAGTGCCAACGCATACCCGAACGTTATCGGTTCTGCGTGTTGTCCGTGTGTCCTACCGATTTGCGGTGTTTCTGCATGCTCTCGTGCTATTGCTATCAGCTGCTTTTCAAGTGCAATTAGGTCTGGCACAATAACGTTTTCAATGAGTGCCTTGAACCGCATTGATGTCGCAGTATCCAAAATATCAGCCGAGGTAGCGAACAGATGGACATAAGGTCGTGCTTCTGGACTAATTTTGCTGCGAATCACGTTGACAAGGGATCGAATGTTATGTCGGATACGTTTCTGTTCCTCATATACCTCTTCCGCAGTTACCTGATCCACTGCTTGTTCCACTTCATCTGCAAATTTTGCAGAACAGACTCCGTAGTTTGCAAGTGTGCGTGTCAACGCTGCCTCCACCTTTGCCTGATAGGTAACATATCCTGCCTCAGAAACATAAGGTAGGAGGCGTTTCATAAAAGTTTCATCGCCGCCATAATATCTAAAGTCTAATGGACTGACGGCTTCATATAGCTGCATAGAACACAATTCTCCAATTTTTTTGGTTGAATTGTATATTAAATGAATGAGAATGTAAAGGGTTTTTGTTGGCTTGGCAGGGAAATTTAGTTTTCGGTTTTTCTTTTATATTTTTCCATTTCAACTTAATGCAATTTAGGTCGCTTCTTGCTTTGCCCTATGTCAGATACCCATACACATCGTAGGGGCAGGGTCTCCCCGCCCGTATTTGCGATAATTGCACATTGAAGGAGAAAAGTTCACTAATTTTATGTTATGACAGATTTGATGGAGAACCTCACTCCTACCGTTGAGATGTGTTGTGAGGTTAAAACCTTCTGTGTCTTCAGCGTTTTCTGTGCTTTCTGTGATTCAGACTGTTTGAAAGATTACAATAATATTACTGCTTTTTATCGTACATACTTACTTTCAGTAAACTTAAAATACTGAATATTCTTAATACAAAATATCCTTGGTTTTGGAGGAACGATAACCTTTGATTTTCCAACAATTTTGTGATATACTTTGAGACACATTTACCAAAGAAAATATAGACATTGTATAAAGAAAACAAAACCAGAAGAGAGGATGTTCTTTGTCAAAAAATGTAGTGATTATTGCCGGTCCAAACGGCTCTGGCAAAACAACATTTGCTTCTGAATATCTACACGCGTCTGAAGTTTCTGAATACATCAGTGCTGACGTAATCGCTGAACAACTCGTATCTACACCAGAAGAGTTTAGCAAAGTCCGAATCCAAGCAGGACGACAATTTTTTGACAAAATCCACCGTCTCATTGATGCAGAAAAAGATTTTATCGTTGAGGTAACACTTGCGGGGAAAGGATTTCAGCGAATAACCTCAAAATTAAAAGATGCTGGATACACATTAACAATCATCTTCCTTTTCCTTAAATCAGCTGAAACGTGCATCGCTCGCGTCCGAAATCGGGTAAGGGCTGGCGGTCATCATGTGCCAACAGAAGACATCGTGAGACGTTTCTATAGGAGTAAACATAATTTTTGGTACATATACAAAAATATGGTAGACCGTTGGGAATTAATCTATAATTCTGGTGAACGCCCTCAAGAAGTTGCTTTTGGTGAAGGCAATCAACTTACGGTTATAAATAATGATTTTTTTCAGATGTTTATCCAAAACATTAATACTGGAGGAGTGCACTTGTAATGCGCCAAGACGAGTTAAACCTTAAAACCTACAAATGGGCACATGAAATGCTACAGATTGCAAATCGTGCTGCCAAAAAAGCACAAGAAGAAAACCGTAAAAAAGGTATCCCTAATGTCTACGATATTAACGGACACCTTTACTATGAACTACCGAATGGAGAACTCACCAAAGAGGATCCGATGCAGCATATAGGAAGCACAGATGTTTAGATTGAATTGATTAAGCAAACCTATTGAGATGCAGGAATGGAAGAGTCACTTTGATTATACAACAATTTTGTGATATACTTTATGATACAATATGCACGCTGCATAAAAATGACTATAGGAGAGAGCAATGAGAAAGGAAATTTCCGCTATTGAGTTACAACAGAAACTTAGTGAATTTCTTGACGCAGTCTACAAAAACGGGGAACGGTTGATAGTCAAACAAGAGGACAAACCACTTGCTGCTATAGTACCATTCCAAGCCTATGAACGGATGTTAAAACAACAAGAGAATACATTTTCTGTGCTGGATAGTATATAGAAAAGAGTACCAAGAGTAGGTGAAGAAGAGGCGCAAACTGATATAGAACAAGCAATTACTGAGGTGCGTGCCAAAAGAAAATTAAAGAAAATCAAATCCTCTTGACGTGAGTATCGCCATTATTACAAATCAGCATATTAGTATAAAGATTCTTTCACATTTCCCCAAGTCGTAGTAACTTTCCCTTCCGGCTCAACTTTGAGCGGATTCATCAAGATCGTTAAGTCTCCTTCACTTAAAGCCCTATTGTAGATAACGATTTCATCAATTAACCCTTCGAACCAGTCAACATCTCTACCTCTACCAGTACCATCGTGGTATTTCGTATGCTGGCTAACGTGCGCGATACCTATATCCTGTCCGTGCGCTTGGAGATATGCCCCTTTCGTTTTATCAATAAGTCTTCCGTCCATCCACATCTCAAACTTATCAGATTGAACTTTATTCGTAGCTCTACGGATAACTAACGCAACATAATACCATCTTTTTGACTTTATGGTTGAAAAGATATAGGCTCCGTTCCAGTTGATACCTGGAACATTCCAAGCACCAACATACACCCTATTTTTATGAACATATATGGCTAAACCCTTCGTAATACCACCTGCTTCAAAAATAACTTGTTTCGATGATTGACCAGCATTTTCACAGTAAAACAGCGCGCCAACGGTGCGGTTAGAAAATGTACCACCCGTGTTAATGCCGCGCGAATCCGGTATTTTAATACCTTGTCCGCCAACAAACTTCAACGCATTCCCACTAATACCCTTAACCGATGTTGGCTTTCCGATAAATGTGCCATGTAATCTCCTGTTGGAACTATCCTTGGCAGTACCGTCGTTAAAATTCCAATATGCATCCGGTCTTGATGGAACAGCATGTACATCCAAAGTAATCAAAGTTAAGAACATAGACAAAACACCAATATAGCATAACGATAAAATGGAACACCAACGAGTTTTATCCGTGAATAATCTATACAACACAATTCTCTCCTCCTGTTAATCTCATCATCAAACTAATAAATCATAACAACCATTTAACATTTTTGCAACCTAAAATAATGAATGACAGGATAATTTAGTTTTAAGAATCTATATTGATGATTGTTACAAAGAGTTCACATCGTATGTTGGGTCTCGTGTGCCAAGTCTGATTTAACACACGTAGGTCGGAGCGAACGTAGCAACCTCCCGACATAATTGTCTGAATCGTCTACTGTCTGAACCAGGATGGACAAGATTATAGGATTTGTAGGATAAGAGGTTGATATTTCAATGTGCCCTTACAAAAGGTAGCCGTTTCTCTTTGAAACGGGATATATAGACTCCAACTCCTAATCCTGGAAATCTTGTAATCCTGTAAATCCTGGTTCAGACAATTTACACATCCCGTACCTTTGACAGCCGATAGCCGACAGCCAAAAAACTGAAACGGACATGAAACATATTGGATATATATTGTTCCAAACCCCAGCACCCCTTCCATCCCCTCTTAACATCTGTTATAATACTATCACTATGAAAAACAAAAAACCCTTACAACCCATACCATCAACAAAAACCGTCACCCGTTACCCAAAAAACATCCACCCAAAAACCGACCATAACCGAGCAAATAAAAAACGTACCAAAAATGAAAATTGCAGAATTTTCAAAAACCTCTATAAACCCAGTTCCAGACTGGCATAACCTCAAATTACAAAACGTACCAAAAACCGAAAAACACCCGTTTTTGGTACGTTTTTAGAAGGAGCAAATAACCGATGTATTTACAAGAAAAGCACAAACAATTCTCCATCAGATAAATCGGCAATTGAATGACTCTGATTGGTATCAAGGTGATTTTGATTATAGAATTAATATGTGATATACTAAGAAAGAATTCACCTCAAATTCACGGAAGTGTATAATATATCAATATATTACTCGACATAATTAAGCAACACCTTAATTTTTATGACAAAGGGGAAAATATGGACATAGGTAAACAGATATGTATTTTAGTTGTTGCAGTTTTACTCTCTATATCTTTTACAGTATTTGCAGAAGAAGAAACTGACGATGTATATATGTTAGAAGAGATAGTGGTCACTGCTCGTAAACGTGAGCAGCTATCTTTTGAAGTCCCATTCTCCGTTTCGACCATCAGCGGTGACAAATTCAATGCAATACGATCATCTGGCATGGATCTACGATTTCTCTCTAACCGCACTCCAAGTCTACAGATGGAATCATCATTTGGTCGAGTGTTTCCACGATTTTATATACGTGGACTTGGCAATACCGATTTTGATCTCAATGCTTCTCAACCCGTATCAGTTCTCTACGATGGGGTTGTGTTGGAAAATGCAAACTTAAAAGGATTTCCCGCTTTTGACCTACAACGGATAGAGGTACTGCGCGGACCTCAAGGCACACTATTTGGAAGGAATACACCTGCAGGTACCGTTAAGCTTGAATCAGCGCGTCCAACCCAGACATTAGATGGATATGGACGCATCAGTTATGGACGGTTCAATAGTGTCAATTTTGAAGGGGCAGTATCCGGACCGATTGTGCCATCTGTGCTCTCAGCAAGGTTTTCATTGCTTGCGCAACACCGAGGAGATTGGATAGACAACGAACATATTAATGAAGAGAATGTTCTCGGTGGACATCGTGACTTTGCGGCACGGTTGCAAGTACTGTGGACACCTATGCAGCAATTGAAGACGTGGGTAAAGGTCCATGCACGTGATCTTGATGGCACCGCGCGCATGTTTCGCGCAAACATATTAGTGCCAGACGAGGGGGATCTGGTGGAGGATTTCGCACGTGACAACGTATCACACGATGGGCAAAATGAGCAGACGCTAAGGTCAGGTGGATTAACCACAGAAATAAATTACGATATAGGGAACTTCCAACTTATATCGTTAACTGGATTGGAAAGTCTTACAACATTTTCGCGAGGAGATATTGACGGTGGATACGGTGCTGCGTTCCTCCCTTCAAGTGGTCCTGGCGTGATTCCTTTTCCTTCTGAAACCGCTTCAGGTATCCCCTTGCTAAATCAGTTTAGTCAAGAAATTCGATTGATGAGTACAGGAGAGAGTCGTCTCGCATATCAATTCGGGTTGTACTACTTTTATGAACTCGTGGAGATGGAGGATTACAATTACGATACTTTGGCTGATGGAGTTCAAGATGGTTTGGCACTACAAGAACAGAAAGCAACAGCACAAGCAGCCTATGCATCAACAACTTATCAATTGCTTGAAGATTTGGAGTTAGGTGCTGGTGTGCGGTTATCTCATGATACAAAAAACTATACTGCTTGGAGAGAGGAAGCACCCGCTGTTACAGAAGCAGGCACACTTGATCCTATCCATCAAAATCCAGAAGATACGGTGTGGAGTGGTGATTTGAGTCTGCGTTATCAGGTTGCACCCAGCATGCAGACATATCTGCGCGCAGCAAGAGGATTCCGCGCACCCAGTATTCAAGGGCGTTTACTGTTTGGCAACGATGTGACGGTCGCGGATACAGAAACGATACTATCTGTTGAAGTCGGCACAAAGTTACGTCTGTTGGAACAACGATTACATCTAAATCTGGCAGCATTCAACTACAATATGCAAGATCAACAACTTACAGCAGTGGGTGGAGAAACCAATTTCAATCGGTTGGTAAATGCAGATAATACCGTAGGACGTGGTGTTGAAGCAGAACTGTTATTTGCTCCAGTCAACGCGCTGCAACTTTCAGCAGGGGTAAGTTACAACTATACAAACATTGATGATCCAAATTTGGCAGTAGCAGGTTGCGGCGCACCGTGTAAAGTGCTGAATCCTCCCGGTTCCGTTGAGGGTACATTCTCCATAAACGGCAATAGACTCCCTCAGGC
This sequence comes from Candidatus Poribacteria bacterium, assembly GCA_022824265.1. Lineage (GTDB taxonomy): Bacteria > Poribacteria > WGA-4E > WGA-4E > WGA-3G > MSPOR6. The sequence goes on from JAJEAG010000008.1 coordinate 35,936, forward strand.
ACCTACTTGGATCGCAGATGTAACATTGCGTTACATGCTTGAACTTTCCGGTGGTTTTCGAATTGTCGCATCTACGGATTGGGCATATCGCAGCCGAGTGCAGTTTTTCCTCTACGACTCAGCGGAATACAGCGATGATTGGCTCTTGGAGGGTGGTGTCCGACTTGCTTGCCAATTACCTGATGGAGACACAGAAATAGCACTTATAGGACGGAACATCCTTGATGATACCTCTCCAACAGGTGGAATTGATTTCAATAATCTAACAGGTTTTGTCAATGAACCTCGCTTTTGGAGCTTAGAATTGTTACGTCGTTTTTGAGAATATCAAAGCAACCAATGTAATACCATCTCTAAATAATACCATTTCTAAGATATAATGTCTCTCTTTTGTAGCACAAACTTTTAGTTTGTGTCCTGAAGGATTACAACCATAATGACTGTAAATGAGACAATAATTTATAGAAATGGTATAAGCAGCCCCAGAGGGGCGACAGGTGTATCAGATGCAATAACGTTACGCACTAAAATGATGCCTATGGCGCGGTTTCCTAACCAATGCAAAATGCCAAACGCCCATTCTGCCAAGTCAAATAATCTGAGTTCCCAAACTCACGTTACACTCAACTGCTAAACTTCTTAATGATATTTACTTTTCAATTTCCGGGTCTAATTCCTTCGCTTTATCAAAGTCCACTTCTGCTGCTTCATGTTGTCCGAGTGCTTGTTTTGATAGTCCGCGGTCATGGTAGTATAATGCCTTCTTCGGTCTAAGTCGTATGGATTCATCAAAATCTTCAATTGCCGCATTGTGATCATTGAGACTTGCTTTTGCAGCCCCGCGTGTATGGTGGTAAGCAGCCTTATATTTCGCATTCTTCGCTTTTAAATGCAGTGCCTCATCAGCGTCAGATATCGCTTCATGATAGAGTCTCTGTGCTTCTTTTTCGTTTTCCTGTTCAGTTTCAAGTTTTCCCAAGAAGTATTTCATCCATCCTCTTGTATTATAGAATTTTCCCCTCTTCGGTTCTTGATTGATAGCTTCTGTAAAGTTATCAATCCCTGCTCGGTATAAATTTCCAGCTTCCATTATATTCCCTTGTTCAACTCTTGCTTTGGCAAGACGGAACTTCACAACTCCTCGCAGTGCAAACCAACCACCTTTGCCTAATACATTCCTTATAAACTTGATGGATAAACGAAAAGAAAATATCTTGACAATTTCCCACTTCCAGGCAAGGAACACCCCAATACCAGTAAAATTAAATCGTTCTGGATTGAGTCGGAGGGCTGTAAGCAAATCTGTATATGCTTCATCATATCTCCCTACGAGAATCTTAGCTGCAGCTCGATTATTGTAGATGTTTTCTAAATATGGATTTAATTTGAGGGCAAAATCATAATGATCTATCGCCTCTTTATATTCACCTTGTTCTCGAGTTTCATCTCCTTTATATGCTTTGATATAGGCACGTATCCGTGAACGTCTTTGCCATACATCAAGAGGTTCCACTCCTCCTATCTTTTTAAGCAGAAGCTTGAGAACTTTTGAGGAAATGGTTCTGTTTTTATCCGTTGTGCTGTTATCAAAAGACATGCTTGCAGCCGTGGCAATGGCTATTACTTCACCTTTTGCGTTTAGCACGGGACCTCCGCTATTCCCTTCAGAAAGCTTAAAATTTAGCCACAAGTGTTTACCGCTATTTCGGATACTGTGTACACTGCCTTCCACGGTGCTTACTTTTTTCTCAGGATAACCTATAACACAGACATGTTCACCTTTCCGAACCTTTTTGCTGTCGCCAATTGGAAATGGTGTTCCTTCTTCAACAATCTTCAGGATAGCCAAGTCATTTATGTCATCAAAGGCTGTAATACCTTCAACGGTATAAACTGCTTCAGTATCAATGCTTTTGGGAGTGACCGTTGTTGCACCAGCGAGGACATGAACGTTTGTCACAATTTTGTCAGGTTCAATGAAAAATCCAGTACCAATCGCTGTTATATTTTCATTTTCATATTTCGATTCCATAAGAACCGTTGTGCCTATAATTTTATCCAAGTTTTGCTGGGATAGATTATCTCTTTCTTTTTCCATCAGTGTTTCATCTGCTTTTGTCTATTCGTGTGTAGACTTATTTTGAAATTTTGGGTCTAATTCCTTCGCTTTATCAAAGTCCACTTCTGCTGCCTTTTGCTGTCCGAGTGCTTGTTTTGATAGTCCACGGTCATGGTAATATAATGCTTTCTTCGGTCTCAGTTGTATGCATTGACTAAAATCAGCAATCGCTCCGTCGTGATCACCGAGTCCAGCCTTGGCTGCACCACGAGTATGATAGTATGCAGCTTTAGATTTGGAATCCTTCGTCGCCAACTCAAGTGCTGATTCTGCGTCAGATATTGTTTCTTGATATAGTTCTTGTGCTTCAACTTGATTTCCGTGTTCAGTTTCAAATTTACCCAACAGATACTTTGCCCATCCACGACTATTATAGGTTCCAGCTACTTTCGGTTTTAGAGTAATACCCTCTGTAAAGTCAGATATTGACTCTTGATATATCATTTTAACTTTAGTTTTGTCACCTTTTTTCGCTTCTGAATTTGCAATACCAATCTTTGCATGTCCCTTAGATCTATACCAGCCATATTTACCGAAAATTGTCCTTAGAAACAGGATAAGAAGATAACCACCCCGAATCCAAACACCTCTCCGCTTCCATGAAACATACTTCCGGAAATTGGACAAGCTGAATGAAACGGGATCAAGACGACGTAAAGTGATCAAGTCTACTAATCCTCTGCCGAATGCCCAAAGCTCCATCCTTGCATCTGCGCGCCCTACATACGCTTTTATCATTTCTGGGTTAAGTTCAATTGCAGAATCATAGTGCGCGATTGCCTTTCTGAATTCTCCCTGTTTTTGCAATTTATCACCTTCTTGGGTTTCGGTAAATGTGCGTATGTGTGGTAATTTCTGCCACTCCTTTAACGGTATTGATTCTCCAGTGTTTTTGATTAATTCCTTTAGGGTGTTTGAAGGGATCGAATAACTATATACTTCATCACCGGAGGCATCTACTCCTATGGTCTCTCCATGATGATTGAAAATAGGACTCCCACTACTACCCCCAGTAGTGCCGATTTTCATGCGAATTCGCTGATCTCTTTTCCGGGTACCATCAACAGCTCCGTGTATTATTTCAGCATTTCCATTGGGATAACCAACAGCACATATAGAATTCTCATCCTTAATCTCAGCACTATCACCAAGCGTAAGCGGAACTCCTTCACCAGTAACCGTTAACAGAATCAAGTCATTTTCAATGTCGTATGCATCAACACTTTCTATCTGAAATCCTTCTTGTTTTCCACCAAGTTTCGCGATAATGGAAGATCTCCCCTGTACAACGTGAAAATTAGTGACTATCAGGTGCTTATCAACGAAAAAACCACTTGCATAACTTATACGCTCTTCAATAATTTGAGCAGATGAAACTTCATCAGTTACTTCCTGTTGATATTTTGTAGGGTTTTCCACCTCAAAAGATATAACATAATCATTATACGATGTTGGTTTCCATAACTCTAAACGAACAACAGAATTGACTAAGGCATATTCAGCAATCTGTTGTAAAGTCAGATATTTATCTTGTTCCATAACGTTGTCCTTTTTACTATGTCCATTATACACCAAATCACTCAAGGTTTATACAAAAAGATTTGACATGATACCATCCCGTATAGTATCATATAAGCGTAGAAACGCAATTTCAATTAGGATCATCAGATGTTTTTTCAACTGCTTACCACACAGACATTGCAGCCCAATACTACCCCACATCAAGACTCCCTTCGCGCCATACGAATTATTATTGCTATTCGTCGTGCTGTGGTGGGCTAATCGCAAGCAGATAAGAAGTATTATTGTAACGCCCATCACTGAAACAGACATTTCGGTGGGGCGTTTTGTTTTTTAAGACCAAACGTATCTCATAAATCCTTGTAGGGGCGGGGTTTCCCTGCCCGATTAGAAGCACCTTTACTGTCTGCGGATGAGGCAACCTCGCCCCTACAATAAAGATAGGATTTTCTGCAAAAGATGCAAGTAAACGATTTATCAGATAGACTGCACATGAGGAAATATCGCATGTTTGAAGAAGTATCACCACAATTTACCTTTGCTGAAAAAGAGAAACAGACCCTTGAATACTGGCGGAAGAACGACATCTTTCAGAAGAGTATGGACATGCACAAAGACGCGCCACCCTTTGTTTTTCTCGAAGGTCCTCCATTTGCAAATGCCCCTCCCGGTGTGCATCACGTCCTCGCACGCATCATGAAGGATGCCGTTTGCCGATATAAGACGATGACAGGACATTATGTCCACAGAAAAGCAGGTTGGGATACACACGGACTCCCCGTCGAATATCAAGTTGAGAAGCAACTGAATATCACCAATAAAGCGGAATTAGAGGCTTACGGAGTTCAGAATTTCATTGAGAAGTGCAAAGAAAACGTCTTCCAATACGAACAGGATTGGCGGGAGATGACGGAACGGATCGGATTTTGGGTTAACTTAGACGAGGCATACATCACGTTGTCAAACGATTACATTGAAAGCGTATGGTGGGTTCTTCGACAAGCATGGGATAAAAAACTACTATATCAAGGACATAAGGTGCAACCTTACTGTTACCGATGTGGGACAACCTTAGCAAGCCATGAAGTAGCACTCGGTTACCAAGAGGTCGCAGACCCATCCATCTTTGTCCGCTTTCCATTAAAGAATAAGGAAAATACCTATCTACTTGTATGGACAACGACCCCGTGGACATTGCCATCCAACCTCGCAGTGGCAGTCGGTGAAGATTATGATTACGTCGCAGTTGAAGATAATGGACGAAAACTAATCCTTGCAAAGGAATGTATCTCAAGTTTATTTATTGATGCCCCACCAAAAATCATTGAAAGCTACAAAGGCAATGACCTCCGCAATTGGGAATACGAACCACTGTTTGACAGTGGACAACATGATGAGAAGTCTCACTACATAGTCACCGCTGATTTCGTAACGACCACAGAAGGCAGCGGATTAGTCCACATCGCTCCGGCATTCGGACAAGATGACTACGATATTGGACAGAAACACAATCTGCCGTTTGTGCAATTGGTTGGAGATGACGGTAAATTTGTCCCAGAAGTTAAAGATGAATGGATGGGTGATTATGTCAAAAATGCTGACCCAAAAATCATTGAAAACTTGGACAGTCGCGGCTTGTTGTTCAACGCAACTGAGTATACACACCAATATCCGTTTTGTTGGCGATGCGATAATCCACTGCTCTATTATGCTCGCGAATCGTGGTTTATCCGCACAACAGCCATCCGGGATCAGATGCGGCAACACAATCAAGAAATCAACTGGTATCCCGAACATATCAAAGATGGTAGGTTCGGTAATTGGTTAGAGAATAACATTGATTGGGGATTGAGTCGTGAACGCTATTGGGGAACACCGCTCCCTGTATGGATATGTGATGATTGTGGACACCAACACTGTGTTGGTAGTATCGCAGAATTAAAAGATCTCGGCAATGATGTCCCAGACGATATTGAACTACATCGACCTTATGTTGATGATGTAGTGCTGACCTGTGAGAAATGCAGCGGCACAATGCATCGTGTACAAGATGTGATTGATTGCTGGTTCGACTCAGGGTGTGCACACACCGCACAATGGCACTATCCATTTGAAAACAAAGAACTATTTGAACGTGCCTATCCGGTAGATTTCATCTCAGAGGCAATTGACCAAACACGTGGATGGTTCTATAGCCTATTAGCAACAGGCACACTCCTATACGACAAACCTGCATACAAAAATTGTCTCTGCCTTGAACTGATCCTCGCTTCTGATGGATCAAAAATGAGTAAAAGTCGAGGCAATACAGTTGATCCCTGGACTATATTGAACGAGCAGGGGGCAGATGCGGTACGTTGGTATCTATTCACAGCATCACCACCATGGACACAGCTTACTTTCCAGATTGAAGGCGTTGACGAAGCATTGAAAAAGTTTATGGGAACGCTTCAAAATGTTTATAGTTTTTTCGTGATGTATGCCAATTTGGAAAAAGTAGATGTCATGGGAGACGCGCCACCTATTTCAGGACGTGCTACCATAGACAGATGGATTCTGTCACGCCTGCATACCTTAATAGACAAGGTGCGTGATGACATGGAGAATTACCACCTCACGAATGCCCCTCGTGCTATTGAGTCATTTGTAGACGACCTTAGTAACTGGTATGTACGCCGTTCTCGTGACCGATTCTGGGGTGCGGAGTCAGGACCCAATAAGCAAGCTGCTTACGCCACTTTGTATGAGGTGCTTGTTACCGTAGCAAAACTCGCTGCACCGTTCATTCCGTTCTTAGCGGATGAACTCTACCGAAACTTAGTCGGTTCGCTTGACTCCGATGCACCAATCAGCGTTCACCTTACGGAATACCCAGTCGCAGATTCAGAACTCATAGATTCAATATTAGAAAAGGATATGGAATTCACACGCGAGGTAATCAGTATGGGACACGCGGCTCGAAATCGTTCTGGTATTAAGACGCGCCAACCCCTTGCTGAAATCACACTCGGTGGATTATCAGACGAAGAAAAGGAAACCATCAATCGCATGGCATCCTTTGTTCACGATGAATTGAATGTTAAGGATATCGTCTTTACTGAGGAATTGCATACTTATGCACAAGTCACCCTCAAACCAAATTTCAAGGTCCTGGGACCAAAATACGGCAAAGGTGTACAGGCAATTGCAAAAGCACTCACAACCGCAGACGCTATGCAATTGAAAGCGGAATTAGAAGCAAATGGAAGTCTGCAGATTGAGGCATCAGGGGAAACATATACACTTGAGACATCAGAAATAGACGTGCAAACACAGAATCGGGAAGGCTTTTTTGTTGAGGTGGACGCAAGGAAATTTGTAGCACTTTCAACGGAATTGACGCACGAGTTAGTGCTTGAAGGAATGGCACGTGAACTTGTCAACAAAATCCAGAACATGCGGAAGGATGCCGACTTCAACGTGTCTGATAGGATTAAGCTCAGTGTGAATACATCATCAGAACTTGTATCGGAAGCATTTGATACACATCGGGATTATATCCTCACTGAAACCTTGACGACAGAAGTCGTTGAATCTCTTGGTGAAAATGCCTTCAGTCTTGAGCAGAAACTCAACGGTGAACCGGCGATGCTGAGTGTCGAGCAGGTATAGAATCATAATTGACATACTCACCGTGCTAAAGCACTGGTGATTCTTTCGAACCACACTGGTAATCGTGGGATCAACGACCTTTGCTTTCGAAGAAAGTCTGACAAAGCCTACTCCAACAGTTGATGCCCCAACTGCACCTCCAAAGGAGGTCTTAAGAACAATTAGTACACGTGATTTAGACAAGATGAGCTATTATGCTGCTTTCCCTGAACGTGCAATAGATGTTACAAAGAACTTTAGCAGTCTTGAATCGCAAGGCTTTTACGTGATTGTTTCACTGCTTAACTGTCTACCACAGCATCAATCACAACCGATGCCGATTGCTAAAGAGCAGTATATCAAAATGATGT